>CBFIJK010000012.1:0-61757 GCA_965662745.1 uncultured Paracoccaceae bacterium | reverse complement strand
GATCACCGGTTTCCTTTGCGGCCTTCGCGGACCGCTGCGCAAGGTTGCGGACCTCTTGAGCGACCACCGCGAACCCGCGCCCATGTTCTCCTGCCCGCGCGGCCTCGACAGCCGCGTTGAGCGACAGAAGATTGGTTTGAAACGCAATTTCGTCGATCACCTTGATGATCTTTGAGATTTCGCCAGATGAGGTGCGGATCGCGTCCATCGCCTTGCCCATTTCACCGACGATATCGATACCGTCCGTGCTGATCTCGTCTGCGGATTGCACAACGGAAAGCATCGACTCTGTGGCGGCCATGTTGGCTTGAACCATCGCGTCGGTTTCCTCGACCGAGGACGAGATCTGCTCGACGGCGCTCGATTGCATCTGCGATGCGGTCGACAGGTTGCTTGCCGAGGAATTGACCTCACCGATCGCAGTCACGATCTGGGTGACTTGATCGCGCACCTCGCCGATGGTGAAGTTCAGGCTGTCATAGATGCGGGAAATCGCCTCGACCAAGCTGCGGTATCCGCCGTTGAAATCCTGGACTCGAACCGGGTGGTCAAGCCGTCCCTCGACGATTGCATTCGACATATCCTCGATCTCGCCGACGACATCCTTCAAGGACTTGCGCGCAGCTTCGACGGCCTGGTTCAGAAAACCGCGATCCCCTGAGAAGGTCTCCAGAGGATAATCGAAATCGCCGTCTGCAAAGGCCTCCATGCAGGCGACAATTTTCTTCTTGGTGTTGATGTGCCCCTCGACCATGGCGTTCACCAACGTCGCGACATCCGCGAATTCGTCGGAAAGACCATTGGGATCGACACGTTCATGGATCATGCCTTCTTCGTGCTTCACCGCCATCTCGCGAACGCCCTCGATCAGGTTGTCGATTTGCGTCTTGTTGGCGATGGCGACGGACTGGTCCTGCCATTCAACGTAAACCGAAACCAGTTCGCGGGCTTCATCAAAGGTCGGCGTCGCACGGAACGCGAGGTTCTTGCCGCCGATTTTGAACTTGCCGTCATGCGGGCTCTTGATGTCGTCCATGATCCCGCGCTGGTACGCGGGGTTCTTGTGAAAATAATCGATCGACTTCCCCAGAACGTCCGAAGCGCTGAAGTGTGGCAGGTCTTTCTTGATGTCCATCTCGATTGCGCGAAACATCGCAAAAGCAGCCGGGTTCACGTAGCGAATGACCATGTTTGCATCCGCGATCACGATTGGATTGGACAGGATATCCAGCGCAAGCAAGGGGTCGGTCGGCGTCCAGTCGGTCTTTGAGGAGGTCTTGGTCATGGTGCTAGCATCCCACTGCAGTCGGTTTCAGAACTAGGCCGACGCGTTTCTCCGATTGCGTGGCTTCGGGACTCTAAACGCCAATGCGCGTGAAACTCTGAGTCACTCGAAAGATAGTGGCGCTCTTCAATAGATAAGTTGGGTCTGCGCCTGCTGAACATGTTGTTCTGAAAGTCTTTTTCACTACGCACACTGGCGCCGACAATATACAGGATGATCTTGGACAGAGGTCCATTTATCGCTTCGGCATGGAACAGAAAAAATGCGTCAGCAGGCAAGCACCAGATACCATCGAAGCCGGAAAATTCGCATCCAACAGACACCTCGACTTTTGTAGAAACAGTCAGACAATTCCGATCCGGACCCAAGACCAGGGTCTCTAGCCAGTCCAACGGCGCTGCTGACCGGAATCGACATGGACAAAGCTGGGATACAGACCGACGCCACCTCTTGATGCCGCCTCCGCGACCGCGTGGAGCTTCGGGATTTCCAGACCGGGAATAGAGAGATCGATCGCCTTGGCCTGCATGTGCAGCGAATTGCGGGCCGCGCCATAACCTTGGCGGCGAAGCAAGTCATTGGTGTCCTTCGTTCGATAGCCGGATGACACCCGGATGTGGCCGCGCCATCCTGTCTGGAAGGCCTCTTTCGCGACGCGCCCCAGAGTCTCCAAGACGCCCAAATCCATCTGCTTGACGGTATTGCTTCGCCAGTCACGCAGCAGCCAGTTGAGAACTTCGCGATCAAGAACCTGGACCGCGTCGCCGTCGATCATGAAGCGGGCGGCCATTTTCTCATTTGTATTGGAGTTTTCGAACTGGACCGCAAATTGCCCGGCTCGGTTGCTGAGAGCCGGGGCTTGATCCGGTCGTGCGGTGGGCTCAGAAGGGGTTTCTTTCGCCCCCGGCTGGAACAGGCTCCCTTTGCCAGAACCCAGGTCCACCAATGGACCTCCGGTCGCCGAGGGGACGGGACGACCGGAGGTCTCCATGAAGAAGGCGCGCGCAGGTGAAGGGGTCAATGCGCTGGCCAGCAATCCAATCAGGACGCCACGACGGTTGATGTCCGTAGTCTTCATGCCAGACTATGTGCAAACCGCGTGCCAAGACGCTTTGATCAGGCGGAGTGTTCTGCCTCAGTCAGAACGGGATCAACATCTCCGCTTCCTCGTCTTCCGACATTTGTTCATCGTCTGCGATTTGTGCGGCAGTTTCCGAGTCCGGCTCTATGCCCAGAAGGTCCATCAACATGGTGCCGGTCATCGTGTCGAGATGCTGCGGCTCATCTGCGAATTCAAAATCCGCTTCGGAGATTTGATTGTAGTCAACGTTGCGAAGCTCCAGAATGCGGCCCCCAAAATTCAGGACCACGCCATTTTCGGCTTCCGTCATGATGATATCGACAAAATCGCCCTCGAAACCTTCCAGCACCAGCCGGTCCTGACCCGGGGTAAAATCGCCAATGCGGTCGCTTTCCCCGTCTTCCTGAAACCCGATATGAAACCGATCCGAGCCGGGGCCGCCGTGAAGAAAGTCGGTCCCTGCGCCGCCCGCCAGAGTGTCGTCGCCGAGATTGCCGAACAATGCGTCATCCCCGCTCCCACCCAGCAGGATGTCGTTGTCCTTGCCGCCGATCATCGTGTCGTCGTCCGTGCCACCGAAGAGAACGTCATCTCCCTTGAGGCCGCTGATATGATCTTCGCCCGACAGACCCAGGTTCAGATCGTCTGCATCCGACAGCCACGCCTTGTCGCTACCAAGCGTCCCGGCGGCGAATGCCAGCGGCGGATTGGCGCTGTCGACACGCATCGCTCCGAGATTTGTGTCATCTGACGAGATGAATTCGAAGTGGTCCGGCTTCAGCTGCCCAGCATACACACCCTTGAGATAGACAGACTGACCTTCGACCGCCAACGTCACGCCATCTCGGCTGTCGGTCATCTGGATATCATCAAAGGCCAGGTCGAACCCCTCGAAGACAAGCGTGTCCATTCCCGGCTCGAAGTCCCTGATGACGTCGTTCGACGCGCCATCCTCTGCGGCAAAGCCGAAACGGTCCGCGCCAGACGCCCCCGTGAGCCAGTCATTGCCCGAACCGCCGAAAAGCGTATCGTTGCCAAGGTTGCCATACAGCTGATCGTTGCCCGATCCACCGCGGATCACGTCGTCGCCCTTGCCGCCGAGGAAAAAATCGTTGCCCTCGTCCCCGTACAACCTGTCGTTCCCGGCATAGCCGTTCAGAGAATCGTCTCCGGCACCGCCCCACATCTGGTCGTCGCCATCATAGCCGTAGAGGGTATCGAGCCCATTTCCGCCGAACAGCATGTCCGCGCCCTGGCGGCCGTGCAATTCATCGTCGCCGTCATGGCCGTGTATCCAATTGAACCCGGCGTCGCCCCAGATGCTGTCATCGCCATCCGTGCCGTGGTCGCCGTGGAACAGTGTCTTTTGTTGTGCGGCGTCGACACGGTCCCCCGTGATCACCAGGCGTGCAACCTCGAAGGGTTGCGTGAACTCGAGTTGGACGACGTTGTTCTCATCGGCAAAGAGCGCCTCGGTCGTTGTTGCAGGATCGACCGGCTTGCCGTCGATCGTGCCGTCCACCGTGCGCAGGTATTCAACCTCGATGCCTTGAATGTTCTCGATCCCGCTGAGCGCCAGTTCGATATTCGCAGAGGCGCCGTCCAACTCATTGGGCGAGACGAAGATGACGGTCTCGGACGCATCCGAAAATGCGAAGAGATGGACGGGATCGTCTCGGTCCGCATCGATTTCCGCCGTGTCGACGACATCCTTGCCGACAATGCTTTCCGCCATCATGCGGTACATGTAGGCGCCAGCATTGTAGTCCCGTGATCCGCCCGCACCGTCGGTCGTCAGCATCGAGTCAAGCGAATTGCTGACGTCGATCCCCCAGACTGCGCCGTAATCGCCGCCAAGCTCTGCCATGCCGGTGAAGGCCGACAGAAGGCTGGTGGCGGCCGGCAGGCCTTGACCACCGTCCATCTCATCGTTGCTGTCGACCGCGTAGGCCGAGAACGAGACATCGGGATCGACGCCGAAGGATGCATCGCGCACGGCGTCGACAAGCGGGTCGATCGCCGCGTACCGCACGTCTTCGATATCTTCCGCGCCGCGCGAACGGGACGGATCGAGGTTGGCGCCCAGAATATGGTGACGGACGACATCGACCTCACCAAGCAGACCGACCATGTCGTCGGGAAGATCGGGGTCTTCGAAGACGGCGATCAGCTCTTGCGTGCCCGCTGCGTCCTGCATCGACTGAAGACCGACCGAGAATTCGGCTTCGGGATTGGCTTCGCGGAAGTCGCGGATCGCCGAAACGATGTTCAAGGAGGTCGGGCCATAAAGTTCGCCCGGGTCCACATAGCGCTCGTTGCCGACGTCCAGGATGATCTTTTCCGGCAAGGCCCCATCGTTCCATGTGCCGTCGACGAAAAGCTTCTGAAGAAAGTCCGACGTCTGGTCATAGGCCGCCTGGGGATCGCCGTTGTAACGCTCGGTGGGAAGAATGATCTGTACCGCAGACTCTGTCTCAATTCCGAATTTCAGAACCTCGGACAGTCCGGCAGCACCGCGATCGATAAGCCCCGGGTGCAAGAGTTCGGGGTAATCATAGCTGTAAGCAACCTCATCACCGGGCTTTGCGTGAACATGAGGCCGCAGCGTTACCGTGTCGAACCCACCTTCTTCAGCAAACGTTCCGCCCGGCCATCGAATAAGGTTGGAGTTCAAGAACTCGAAATCTTCGGCGAACTGATGAAACTTCGGGTAACCCAGATTAATGGCGCCAAACATCTCTTCAGAGATTTGAGCACTGTCGCCATTCATAAAGTCTTGCTGAAAGCTCTTCTCTGATAGTAAAGAAGATGAGTTCACGGAATATTGAAGTTTCATTTTCTATTCCAACGCATGCCCCAAACGAAGTGGCCCCGAGCGGAAGCTCAAACACCGCATGCCCTAGAATGAACATAGATAGTCGCAGATCCTTATCTTCGTACGAAGTAAAAAACGTGGTAAAAGTTTTCAGGAATAGTTTTTTTATAGTTTTAGTAGGCCGTAAAATAAAAAAATATATCTTTTTGAATGATACATATCCTTCGATATGGATACGCACATCAAAAGCGATAAAGACGCCAGACCTGACTTGTGAACCCTTTCTCTCAAGCGAGAAGGATTCCGGCGGGTGATTTCACCCGAATCGCCAGATGGAGGGTTTCCCTCCATGTCGCGTCGTCCTTGTTGTCGACTCGCAGGCCCCTCGGCACAGACTGGTCGCGCACCCGGTATTCTGGCGCAAACAGTCCTTGAGCGGCGCCCACGAGGGCAACGGCGTTGGCGCCCGTCACGATTGCAGATCGCGGACCTTTCCATTCGCTGAGTCGCAAGATGGAAAGCCGCCACACTACCTTGGCCGGGCCATGTACAGACTATGCAAGACCGATGCCAACTCTCGCCGCGGGTCTGTACGCGGCGATGAGGACGTTGAAAAAAGGGCGATGTGAGGGATCGAGTGGATCAACACCCGCTGTGCCCTTTGGCCTGACGGCAACATCGCGCCAGCCACAGCTTTGGTCGCCCTAGGGCAACGAAAAAATGACTAGTGCTCCTGGCTCGCGGTTTCGAGCATCGACCGCGCGGCGGCGAGCATCGTGGTCGCACTGGGAACAAGGTCACGGATCGCGCTACGGTCGTTCACCGCTGCAGCGTTTTCGGCCTTCGAGAACGTTTGCCCAAGGTCGCGAAGACCAACCATCATCGTGGGCCCGATTGCATAGTGAACCTTTTGAGCAATGCTTTCGCTGCTGGCATCGGGCATCTTCATGGCCTCTATCGCCTCTTGGGCGTCGTCCAATGCCTGCCTGAACAAGGCAACCGCGGTTTCCGCGCCAACAAGATCCTGAAGGTCCGACAAGTGCCCGCCCTCGGTTTCTTCAACGGGTTCACGCGGGATGTCGGAAATCATGTGCGCGCTCAGGTAAGTTTCAAGCGCAGTCTTCAAAGTGCTCAAAGCAAGCGGCTTTGTCAGGACGTCGTCCATTCCCGAGGATTGAAGACGTGGCTCATCCTGGTCGAGATAGGCCGTCACGCCGATCACAAGCGCGTCTTTGGACGGGCCTTCGGCCCGGATCTGCCGCGTCGCTTCAAATCCATCAAGGACCGGCATGCTCACATCCATCAGGATCACATCAAAGCATTGGCTCCGGGCCTTGATTACGGCTTCGACCCCATCGTTGGCGGTGTCGACCTCGTGTCCGAGACGCTTCAACATTTGGCACAGCAAGACGCGGTTGATCTCATTGTCATCCACCACGAGCGTCTTCGCGCGGATGTAATTCATCTCTGCCCCAGCCGTCTCTGTCGCCTTCGGTTCCTTCGCTGGTTCGGGCGCCGGAGCGAGTTCGATCGCAAAGGAGAAAAGGCTGCCAGCGCCGGGCTCACTCTCCAGCGTTAGAGAGCCACCGAGGCGATCGACTGCGGTCCGCGCGATCGCAAGACCAAGGCCCGTCCCCGATCGCAGACTGTGCTTGTATTGAGCGAGCGTTTCGAACTCGTCGAAAATCCTCGCCTGATGCTCAACAGGGATGCCCGGACCGTCATCAGAGATTTGGACATCGACCCGGGTCGTATCGCCGTCCACCTTCTGAAAGTTGAGGCGGACATCAATCTTGCCATTGGACGTGAATTTCACCGCATTTCCGGCAAGGTTCGAGATGGCACGCGAAAAGGCCATCGCCGCACCAAGATACCGACCATCGCTTTTGCCCGTCAGGACAAGATTGATCTCATTTCCATGCTCGGTGGCCAGCGGGCGCAATTCCTCAACAATGCCACCCACCACATCCTGCGGAACGAACTCGCTTTGCGCCTCACTGCTTGCACCCAGACGTGTCATTTCCAATACGTCATTGATTTGCGCCAAGGCACGCTGCGCACAGTCTCGGGCTGTTTTCAGAAGGACGCCGTCTTCGTCCTTCAGCGCCTTCTCATCCATAAGATCGAGCGATGCGATCACCCCATGAAGCGGCGTGCGCATCTCATGGCTCATCGTGGCGAGGAACATGCTCTTCGCGGCCGCAGACTTTTCAGCTTCGTCGAGCGCGGCCTCGATCTTCTGCTCTGACAAGACCTGTTCAGAGATATCGGTCACGTAGGCAATGAAGATCGGCTCATCCATGAAGTTTTCATCACGCGTGAGCGAAACCTCGACAGGAAATTCCTCACCGGATGCACGCACCGCCCAGGTTCTCTGAAGCGTGGTCTTGAGCACAGGGTGATTGCTGTCGACCGCAAGTTCGTTGAACAGCTCCCGAAAAAAACTTCTGTGCCGTGCTGGCGCAATGCAATCAATGATCGGATCTTTGATCAGATCTTCGAAATTCAGCTCGAAAATCTTTCTAGACGCCTTGTTGTTGTGCAGCAGACGTCCCTGGGAATCCAAGACGAAGACCGCGCTTTGGGACGCATCATATGCCTTGCTGATGGTGTCCGATGCGCGGTGGACCATGGCGGACCGTTCTTCCAGGTCCGTCCATAGCCTGACTGCCAGAAACGACGAGAGAACCATCATACCGAGCAGAACGAACGACTGAATCTGAAATCGCCTGGACAGCTGGCCTTTGCGCTCTCGCGCGGTTGACGTGTTTTCGGTGAAGACCTGCAACGCACCCGTCGTCAAATCGCGTACGGCTGCCTGCGACTGAGCAAGCTGCTCTGCCACCTCGGCCAGAATGGAAGCGTCTTCAATCGTCAGACTGTCGACCACCGTTGTCAGGCTTTGGAGATCCTGTCGCAGGAACGCCATGCGGTCGCTAAGCGACTCTGGCAGGTGCAAGGTGTCCAACGAAGCCTCAACCGCGTTTATCCGGCTGTAATAGATATCAAACTTGCGAACGACATTTGCCAATTCGGCCTCTGATAGATCAGGCCCTGCATCGGAGGTCGTTATAAGTGACGAGAACACGGCAGCCAGAAGGTTCCGATGGTCGACTTCGAGCTGCGAAATCAACCACCCTTGGTTGTCGCTGTCCGCAGCGTCGACTTCGTCAAGGCGCGCCTGAAAATCAAAGACGCTTACAATCAATGAAATCGCCGAAAGAATCAGGCAAATCAGCAACAGGATGGCTGGCAGCCTCAATCTTTGCTTTTTCATCGACGTTCTCGATCACTCAGGAATCTGCGGGCGATACTTGAATCTCGGTCAGCTGCCAAATACTCAAGGCGTAGTGTTGTGCGGATTTGAATTCTTCCGACACATCATACGGAAAGACCACCCAAATCGGCCCTTTCTCGCGCAGTGAGAATGGCTCTCCGTTCATTCGGATGGCGAGGATCGGCGTATCCTCTCCGACAAAGCTACGGGGCATCTCGACCGAATAGTTGTTCACGGCGCTCAACATCACCTTGCCAGTTCCAATTTTCGCCAGTTCCAGAACGTCCGACAGCCTGGGTCCGGAAAAAAGGATTTCCCCCTTGGTCCAGATCGTAGAGGTCCGGAACTCGTGCTGCGGCAGATCGAGCAAGGCTTCCTCATCAAGGATAAGGCTCACGTCGGCCTCTTCATCAACGATCGTCAAGGTTGCCTGCGCGTTCGCCTGTTGAGGCCCGGCGCCAATCAGAACGCAAGATGCAAGCGCCATTACGATGGCGGTGAACCTGGACATGGTGATCCCTCCGATTTGAAGATTGTATTCTGTCGCATAGAGCAAGAAGATTAATTTGTACCGGTATCGAAGGATATTCTCTATGTATCTTTAAGGTGCGACCGAATGCATCAGGTACCCAAGCTTGACGACCGGTGCGCACGAATGCGAATTGGCGAGCCTTCCGATCTTTGGTTCCCCCGAGTCAATGATGTTCTTCCGTGCAAAAAGTGTTTGAATCTTCAAGATTGGTCTAAAACCTAACCTCAGGATGCGCGGAAACGCGCAGGATTGCCCCCAATGAACTCTAATCTGGAAATGCAAACGGACGACATCAAGGTTCTCATCGCCGACGATCATCGCCTGATAAGCGAGGCGGTTGCGAACCTGTTGACTAACACCCCGGATTTTTCGGCTGCAATTGTCGATACTTACGACCAGGCCGTCAAAGCCCTTCAGCAAGATGGGCCTTTTCGGGTCGTGATGCTCGATCTCAAGATGCCGGGAATGGTCGGATTGGAAAGCGTCAAGCAGGTTGTGCGCGCCGCAGGCGATGCCAAGGTGATCCTCTTTACCGGCAATGTTGATCGGCACTTTCTCAGCAGCGCGCTTGAACTTGGCGCCAAGGGTTTGATTCCGAAGACGATGCCGCTCAAATCGCTGGTCAGCGTCATCCGACTGGTCGATTCGGGTCAGGTCTTCATCCCGATGGACGGATCAAGCTCGTCGCCATCAGGCAGCCAGCAGGAACACAATCTCACCGACAGAGAGATGTTCGTGTTGCGTCTTGCGGCAGACGGATTGACCAACAAGGAAATCGCCCGCGAAATGGATGCGACCGAGGCAACCGTGAAGATGTACATGCGGGGCATTTGCACGAAGCTCGGTGCGCGCAACCGTGCGCATGCCGCCATAATCAGCCGCGAGTTGTCGATGTTCTAAGTGAACCGAAAGATAGCGCGTCGAAACTTTCAATTCGTTGAAGAGTGGCGGGGCTCCGTATATCGCCACCCTTGCAGTCCAGCATCAGAACGGTGCTTAGAGCGCCATCCAGACCCCTCCTGGATGGCGCTTATTCTTTCATACGGTCTTCGATGATCTTGCGCAGCTTGATGATGGCGGATTTCTTGATCTGCGACACGCGGCCGGTCGTTACCCCAAGGATCGCGCCGACCTCGTACACATTCAGATCTTCCACATAGTACAGTTGCAGGACCAGCGCCTCGCGCTCTGGGATCTGGCCCAGCGCGTCGCGCAGAAAACTCTTCATTTCTCGCGACTCGATGATGTCTTCGATGGACTCCGAAGGCTGTGCGAACAGCAATGACTGATCCGTGTAGACCTCATCAAGCGACTGATGCTGATTGGCTTGGGCCAGGGCATTCTGCTCATGCAATTCGTCAAGACCGATCCCAAGCGCCTCGGCCAGTTCTTCTGGCTCAGCTGTACGGCCCAGCTTTTGCTCAAGCGAGGCTTGCCCTTGACGGATCTTGCGCCGCATCTCGATGGTAGAGCGGCACAGGTTCGAGTTCTTGCGCAGCAAATCGACGATCGAGCCGCGAATGCGGATTGCGGCGTAGGCGGCGAAATTCACCCCTTCCTGCGCCGTATAGCGATGGCTCGCGTCGACAAGGCCTTGATATCCGGCCTGCATCAACTCCTCGATCTCGGCGAAATGGCCGATCCGCCCACTGAAATGCCATGCAATGCGACGGACCAGATCCATGTGATCTTCGGTGCGCTGATGGGATTTGCGATCTTGTTCAGTGTACTGGCGTGGCGCTATCATGACGGCCTCGAAGACTGGGGATTGTGATGGAATCTTGGGGGGCGAGCCGAAGCTCTTGTGCGGTCGTCTCGGCGATCCAGAGCGCGGGAAACCTTGCCTCGTCGAGAGCGCGAAGATCGTAATCTTCCGCAGGCATGTCGCCCGTCGCGCACAGAAGAATTGATGGATCCAGGTCGCGCCAGCCTTCTACGAGTTGCGCGATGCGGGCGCGGCGCAGGCCTGTCGGAAGCGCAAGGCAAAGAGTGCATCCGCCTTCACCGAGAATTTCCTCGACGATGCTACGGCGGCCGTGCTCGGCGCTCATACACCAAAGCTCATGCAGCACACCAACCGGCGGGGCGATCATTTGGTTGGCAAGAGAGCCCACCTCGGCATCGAGCGGGTCTGCGATCTGCCAAAGGTCGTCGGCACAGCTGGCGTCTCCGACAAGTCGCAGCTCTCGGTCAGATCGCTGGATCATCGCCTTGCCCAGTGCGGCGGCGACCCCAGAGACAGGGGTTCCCGCAGTGGCAAGCAACAGGATACGGGAAGACCCAAGGGTCGCGCCCGCGCGGTCTTCGCTTGGCCGGGCAAGTTGACGGTTCAAATGCTGGGCAAATGACGTCTCGGCGATGGACTGGATCGCATCGATCTCGATACCACCGGGAACGCTGCGGGTCGCGACAATCAGCGCATCCTCTCCGAGCCGCGTGAGCGCGAGTTCGATCGCCTCATTCGCTTCGGATGCCCTTATGGTGACAATCCGGCTCATGCTGCGGACCCGACGGCGAGCGCCTCGGACTGGCCGATGCTTCCGGCAATCTCAATGCGGCGATGGTCCGGCAATTCGTTGACGGAAAGGATTGTGATCTCGACGCCGTGGCTTTTGACGAGCGAGGCAAAGCCCTGCCGGATCTGACGGGCGACGACGACGACACCCCGGCGCCCCTCTCCTCCCAGCCGCTCGGACACGTCCGAGATTCCGCGCGCGACCCTTTCGGCGAGCTGCGGCTCGATCATCAGACTTCCATCCTGCTGCAAGCTGCGTAGCAACAGAGCTTCAAGATCGGGCGCGAGAGTGATGATCGGAACCGGTTGTGAAACGGGCGCGATCTGCTGCAAGAGCTGACCGGTCAGGGCGGCGCGCAAGGAATCTGCCAATGCGGCTGGCGACGCGTCGCGACCTGCGGTCTCGGACAATCCTTCGAGGATGCTCGGCAGATCGCTTACAGGAAAGCCGTCCTTCAAGAGATGACGCATGACAGCCGTCAGGGTGTGCAGCGGTACAAGCTTGGGCACGACGGACTGGACGAGTGTCGGGCTGTGCTCTGCAAGCGCATCGACAAGGGTCTGGACGTCATCCTGGCCCAGCAATTCGGCCGCATGAGCGTGCAGAACCTGGCTGAGATGGGTCGCGATCACCGATTCCGGCTCGACCACGACATGGTCGTCGGCCTCGGCCTCGGCCTTCTGGTGCGGCAGGATCCACACGGCTTCCATCCCGAAAGATGGATCACGCACCTCGATCCCCTTCAGCTTCTTGCGCGACCGTGCACCGGGAAGCGCCAACTTGCGGTCGGGATAGACCAAATCCTCTGCCAGGATGGATTGGCGGATCACGATCCGGTAGCCATTTGTTCCGAGGCCCAGATCGTCACGGATACGCACGCCGGGGATCACGAAACCCACAGCCTTCGACACCTCACGCCGAATTCCGGTAATGCGGTTCACCAATGTGCCGCCTTCTTCCTCGGCAATCAGGCCGATCAGGCCGTAGCCGACCTGAAGGGTGACGGGTGCATGGTCGATCACGTCGCGCGTCGAGATCGCGCCGGGCACCGCCGGCTCGGCGGCAGAGGAGGCGTCGTCCTGTTCGACAGGCGCTTCATCGGCGCCCTTCCGAGACCGCCAAGCGGCAAATCCGGCGGCAGCGGCAGCCCCCAGAAACAGCACGTTCGGCATCCCCGGCACGATCCCGAGGATCAGCATGACGGCAGCAACGGGAATCCAGGCGCGGGACAGGTTCACCTGACGGCCAATATGGCTTGTCATGTCATGGGCGGACGACACGCGCGTCACGATGATCGCGGTCGCAATTGACAACAGCAGCGACGGGATCTGCGCCACAAGGCCGTCACCGATCGACAAAAGCACATAGGTCTGTGCCGCCTCACCGATCGCGAGACCATACTGGCTGGTGCCAATGATGATGCCGCCGAGGATGTTGGCCAATAGGATGAGAATGCCGGCGACTGCGTCACCCTTCACGAATTTCGATGCACCGTCCATTGCGCCGTAGAAATCCGCTTCTTCTGCGACTTCCGTGCGCCGCGCCCGCGCCTGATCCGGTGTCATCAGGCCAGCGTTCAGATCCGCGTCGATCGCCATCTGCTTGCCCGGCATGGCATCCAGCGTGAACCGAGCCGAAACTTCCGACACACGCCCCGCACCCTTCGTGATGACCATCAGGTTGATGATCATAAGGATCACGAAGATCACGATCCCGACGGCGAAGTTGCCCGCGATCACAAAGGATCCGAAGGCCTCGATCACGCGGCCCGCGGCCCCCGCCCCCGTATGCCCATCCGTCAAAACAATTCGTGTGGACGCGACGTTGAGCGCGAGCCGAAGCACAGTGGCGATCAACAGCACGGTTGGAAAAGACGAGAAATCCAGCGGACGGTAGCTGTGCATCGCGACCATCAACACCAGAAGCGCCAAGAGGATGTTGAACACAAAGAACAGGTCAAGCAGCCAGACCGGCAGCGGAAGCACCATCATCGCCACCACCGCGAGGATGCCCACAGGAAGAAGAGCCCCGTTCAGCGCGCTTGGCTGCTGCATGGTGGTGCTTGCATTCATGGTTCACTCATCCCTTCGAAGTGGCGCCAAGACCGCCGCCTCAGCAGGGACATCGCTGCAAGCTCCATGCCAGCTTTGGACAAGTTCGCGCGGGTTTCGACGGTAAGGTTGGCATGTGGTTTGCACGTGATCGTTCCAAACCGTTGCCACCGGAGACGCCGATGAACATCCACTCAACCAGCCTGATGATTGCCGCAGCCACCCTCACGGGCTGTACGATGCCGCACATGACGGCCACGCAGGCGCTTCCGACCAATCCGGGTGCCGACACTGCCTATCTGGCAGAATTGAAGGATGGCTTTGATGATCTTGAGATCATCACGGCAAAAGAGGTCGCGGTCGAATTGCGCGGGACCGGTTTTGCGCAAGTGTCCGGACAGCCCGGAAAAACGGTGAACGAACGGCGTCTTCTGGCGATCCGGGCCGCGCGGATCGAGGCGTTGCGGGATCTGACAGAGCAGGTTCACGGGATTAGTCTGTCCAGCCGCACGTCGCTGGCCGAGACCGTGGTGAAAAACGACAGGGTCGAGGCCATCGTCGAAGGCGAAATCCGAGGCGCCCAGACTGTGCGCATAACACCTCGCGATAATGACAGCTTCGAGGTTGTGATGGCGCTATCGCCGGACACTGTGCGCTACATCTTGCGCGCGGCGCAGGGAGCCCAGTAGCCCTATGCGTTCGCTTCTTGCCCTCTCGCTGGCCTGCGTGGTCGCAGCTGGCGCCGCCACCGCCCAAGCGCGGCTTGTCGGCTCGACCGGGATCGCATTCATTTCGGGGCCCACCGATGTCGATGCCGCGCGCAAGCGCGCGCTTGCCGATGCTCTTGCGTCTGCGGCGATCCAGGGCGGCGCGAGCCTGAGGGGAATTTCGCTGCTCGACAAGACGCGGCTCGTCAAGGATTTCACGATCTTGCGGACCGCAGGGGACATCCTCGGCTTTCGCATTCTGTCGCAAGTCCGCCGCGGAGATCAGTGGGAGTTGCAAGTTGAGGCGAAGGTCGGTGTTCCCGCGCCAACCGCTTGCAGCGAGCGCCGCACCCTCGTCGTCACGGCGAGACCGCCCATCGTCGATGTCGCACCCAGCGCCCCGGCATGGGCAAAGACCGCAGCACAAAGACTGGCGCAGGAGTTGATGGAAACCCTCCGCAATGGACACCAAACCCACCTTGCCCGCATCGCATCAGGCGATCCCGGCCCGGTCAATCCTGCGCTCGACTACCGGTCGTTGACGACGGGACGGCCCAAGGCAGCCCCGGGCGATCACGTGCTGGAAAGCAGGATCACGGTGAAACCGGTGCGCGCCGGAGCAAGGGCTGAACTGACACTGGCGCTGACTGGTCCCACGGGCCGCACGGAGCACCGCAGCGTGTCGGTCGACCTGCCCGCCCCTCGGTCCGGCGTTGTGCGCCTGATCGCGGGCGCGTCCAGAACCGATGGCGAGGCGGCCATCGCCAAGTTGGCAGCGGCGCTTGACCGAATGGTGGAGGCCGCGGCCTGCGCCCCGCCGGACGCCCGTATCCAAATGGCCGGGTCCGAACTTTCGGTTCCGTTGGGGACGCGTCACGGATTGACCCCGGACAGCCTGGGACTGACGGACGCAGGGATGGCGGGTTTGCCCCTTCTGGAGATTGTTCACTTGTCTTCCAATCGCGCCGTCTTGCGCCCGATCGACCGCTCTATATCTGCCAGCCTGTTCGACGGGCGGCGCGTCAGTTTTTTCCGTTCGCAACTACCTAAAGGCGCGGGATGAGGATTTCGCTTCTTCTTCGTACTGCAATTTGTGCGGGTCTCATCATGGCGCCGCCTGCGACATATGCTGGCGCGGTGGACGGCCACCGCATCGTGTCAGAGGCGCTGGCCTCTGCCGGACGCGCTGGTGAACCGGAAATATCAACGCATCGCCCCCTGCCCGACTGCGTTGCTGCCCCCGGCGTGACCCCAAAAGATGGCTGGTCGCGTGTCGTTGTCACATGCGCCGACCCGGCCTGGACCCGGCATGTACGCATCAACCAGTCGTCTGCGACCATTGATGCGCAGGACCAGCATGTTCTGGTTCTTGCGGAAAGCCTTTCTGCGGGAACGGTCCTGACGAAAGACCATCTGAAAGTCCTGCCCGCTCGCGGGACAGAGGCCGCGACCGCCTTGACCGACCCGGAGTTCGCTGTCGGCAGAGAGCTCAAGAGGGCACTCGGCGCGGGTCATGTCTTGCAGGCGCGGCATCTGGAAATGTCGTATGCCGTGAGAAAAGGCGACACGGTCACTGTGATCGTCGACACCGGAGCGCTGCAAATCAGCTCGCTCGCAGAGGCGCTTCAGGACGGTCAGATCGGTGAAAAGATAGCGCTGCAAAGCCTGTCATCCGGGAAGCATTTGAACGCCGTTCTGACAGGTCCGGCAATTGCGACGATACGTGCTAAAAAATTCTGAGGATCGGCCGTTAATCCTTCTATCAGAAGAGAGTCCTGCTCAGATTCAGGAGGAGCAAAATGGTCGACTCTATTTCCTACAATGTCTTCAGAGGGTTGCGCGTCCCATCGGGTCCCGACCCAAAAGGTGAAACGACTCCGCGGGCACCCGCGGCCTCAGGCAATCCGCTAAATTCTGCGGACGTGGTCGAGCTGGGCAGCACGACCGCCAAGGCACTCGTTGACAAGGGCCCGCCGTTCAATCTTGAGACGGTGAGCAAGATCAAGAAGGCGATCGAGGACGGTAACTATCCGATCGACATCGACAGGATCACCGAAAGCCTTTTCCAGGGCCATGATGATCTTCTGCTGCGATAACGAGGCTACCATGTATTCACTCCTGCCGGACCCGACGGGTTATTTCGGGATGATCGTCCTTGCTGCGCTTGCAGGATCGGCGATCCTGGTCTTCGTGTCCTCTGTTCTCGTCTGCTTGCGGCTGCGTCGACTCGTGACCACGTCCGCGATCAATCAGGAATTCGCGGATTTCGGGAACCAGATCGAAACGTTGACGAAGACGCTTGATAGCGTCCAGTCGGATGTCAGCTGGCTGATCGACGATCGGACCATCCGCCAGACGGTATCCATATCACGAAGTGACGACACAAAATCGGTTGAGACCGTAAAGCTGCCAGTGCAGCGCCGACGCCGTATTCACTGATCGGTGGAAGTCGTCCAACCCTTGAAGAGCTCGGTCAGGGTGTCCTGACCCTGCCTTCTTTCTTCCGCAGACAGATTTTCCGCGACCTTGTCGCGCGCTGCTGCGCCAAGCGGATCACCCATAGCGGCGGCAAGGCCGAACCATACATAGGCCTGCGCCGCGTCGGGGGGTGTTCGTAGCGCCCATTCCAAGCCGCCAAGCGACAAGAGCGCCCGTCTGCGTCCGGCCTTGGCGTCAGCCTCAAGATCCATGGCCAGCCGGTCGAGAAGTTCATCTCGATCGTCAGCGGACACCCTTTCGGCCACTACTTTGGCCAGCGGCTCTGACCTGCGCTCACCTTCAAGGCGCGCCTTCCAAAGCCAGTAGAGCGCCTCTATGTCGTTCTGCGGCCACCCTTCCCCCGAGGCGATCATGACGCCAAGGTTCGCGGCCGCCAGAGGGTCGCCCGCTTCGGCCGCCTTCTTGAGGATCCGAACAGCCTCGGCCGAGCGGCCTTCACTATAGGCGGCCGTGGCTTCGATGACCGGATCGAGTTCGGTCGGCGCAACCGGTGCCTCATCCCCGCTCAAGGACCCCGCGCCTGCGACCAGGGCCAATCCTGAAAGGGTCAGCAGCAGGCGTCTCATCGGCCAGCCCTCAACACCAGTTGCAGGTAGAGCAGGCGCTGCGGAGCCGCACCGGTCTGCATCTTGTACACGACGAAGCGCTCGCGCTCTCCGGCATCCGTTTCGACGCGGATCACGATGCTGGGTGGCAAATGCACACCATAGATTTCAAGCAGACGCTTCGGGTCAGCGACCAAGGCCCGGCGGAATTCGGGGTCAATCCAGCTGCGCGCCATCGCGCGCCCCAGGATATCCGGCAGAAAGCGTTCAACCGTCCGCACGTCTGACAGGCGCGTCTCGGCCTCGACAAGATGAAAGCTCCCGGACGAGCCCGCCTGGTAAGCGCGCTGCACCATAGGGTTTCTGCCAGTATCCATGGTCGTATTCTTGCGAAACATCTGAAGCCGCATTCAAGCGCCCCCCACCCCGTTCATGCCTGTTCCTTTAGAACGGCCGTCGGAAAATCTTTCTTAGGGCCCGCGCGAAAGATATTCCGCGTTGTCGAAGGTGCGTGCGCACGGCGGATCAGAAAGCGCTACCGTCGCTGTCATGACCCAGTCTCGTCTTGATCCCAGTTTTCTGGTTGCGCTATTGCCGGTTGCCGCTTGCGCAATCTACCTGTTTGCCGGAACCGCGGTCGCCCTGAAGAACGCGGACATCCCGCACACTGTGGTGAATTCCGAACCTCCTGAGGCAGAGCAAACGCCGACCGTTCCACCGGTCTACGTCAAGGTTCCCACAGAGGTCTTCGTCAGTCTTGACCAGGGCGGCGCGCTGCGGGTCGAATACGCTCTGGCGGTCGATCCCTTGATGCCGAAGGAACTGATCGACGACCTCACGGCTGGCAAGTCTCTCTTGGTCGCGCCCATCGGCGATGCCGTACAGATCGTGCTGGCCGACACCGCAAGCGCGGACGAGATCGCGGCCAGGCGCAGTCAGATCGCTGAGGCGATTGCCAACACATTGAACGAAGAATTGGCCCGGAACGATCATCCGCCTCATGTCAGAGAAGTTCTGATCCAACGGCTCTTTGCGACGAATTAGCGTTCAAGGCATTAAGGAAAATCCACATGAACCTGCCCCTCCGCTCGCCGACCACCCAAGCTGATCGCGTCGCGATACCTGAAATGGAAGTGATGGTCGAAACCGTTCTACTCGATGAGAATGATATCCCGCGACGTGCGTTTCGGACACGCATTTCCGATCTCTTGAGGCCCGGAAACGTTCTCGAATTCGCGCGCGCCTACCGCATCCCCCGCGAATTGCGGTAGGTCGCGTAACGGACGGCAAAGGCGACGCCCATCGCCGCCAACATCGCCAAGGCCAATGCCGTGGTGTTCGGCATGAGACCGGCAATCCGGATCGCTGCAGCAGGCTGAAGCCCGATCAGGACAATCAACAGGCCTGCGCAGGACAGGAACCAGCGCAGCCTGGTGCAAGCGGCGCAGGGTTCCAATTTCTTCACCGGTGACCTCGGTACGCCGGCACTTGGCGCCCGTGCATTCCCGAGACGGCATAGGCGATTTCGCTTCGCGCACATGCAACCGCTTCGACATCCGACGCTGTTCCCAGCATGGACGAAGCTGTCGAACGAATTTCCTTGATCAGGTCGTCGATCTGGGCAGAGCGTCCCGAGCGCGCCAGGGCCCTCAACTCGCGGCTCAGGCGGGTCAACCTGTCGGCGTGCTGCAAACTCTCCATGCGGTTCACAAAGTCGGTCATCTTGCTTGATCTCCAATTTTCTCCCAAGCGCCCAGAATGTCGCGCAGGGCGTCGGCGGCAGCGTTGATTTGATTGTCCGATTCTCCGCGCCAATTCCCCAGAATCTGGAGACGCGCGTATTCGTAAATCTTGAATAGATCCTCCGCGATATCCGCTCCTTCCTCGAAGTCGAGGCTGGACTGCAGAATGTAGATTGCCGTCAACGCCCGGCTGATATGAGTATCCGGGCCGCGCTGGCCATCGGCGTCCGCAGCGGCAATCACGTCGAGTGAACGGACAAGCTCGCTAAGCGTGACCTGAATGACGGCGTGCGGGTCATCGACCCTGGGAAGGTCTGCCGTTTCGGTCCGACGATACCGCGCGAGGGCGAAGGCTGCTGTCATGGCATGCTCCTGCAAAATCGGGTTTCCGGACGCTCCGGGTTCATGAATAGAAACGTCCAGAGTCCCTTTTTGTTTAGGGCCTTAGGCTGCGTTCAGCGCCTCGCCGAGACGACTTGTTGCAACAACCATACCAACCTCACCGCCTGACAGGATCGCCATGCCCGACAGGTTCGGCATGCCCGACAGAACGCCGCACAAGGGCCGCAACATTACAAGTTGCTGACCGAGAAGCTCGTCGACGGGAATGGCCATGGTGGTGTGGGCTGCCTTTACGATGACGTAGAGATCGGCCGCTTCTGTATGACGGCTCAGACCGCGCAGCTCGTGAACACGAACGAGGTTGCCCTCATCCACCCGAAGCATCCGCATCCCCCCGGACGCGGAGATCCTGACCTGATCCCGACTTTGATGTATGCGCTGGATCGCACTTATGGGCAGCACGTAGCGGACCGCGCCGACCCGAACGACCATCCCGTCGATGACATTGACGTGCAGCGGCACAGCGATGTGATGGCGGACCCCACCCCCAGGCACGGCAATGGCACGCAGCGAACCGCCCCTGCGCGTAAGCTCTGCCTCATGTGCCAGAACCTGATCCGAAAGCGCGGATGGCAGGCCGTTGTCTTCAAGGTCGACAACGATACGATCTTCCAGGTGAGAGAGCGACACGTGGAACCGCTGTGGCGGGTTCTCAACCCCGATGCGGTGCACGATGAGCGATTTCAAGATCGCACGCATCTGGTCCATCACGATCTGGTCCAGTTGCAGCTCTCCACCCGAATATGTGAGCTTTGCGTTCAGCCCGTGTTGCTTGGACTGCGCCTCGGCAAATGCCACCAAAGGCCGAAGCAGGATTTCAGCAGGTCGGGCGCGCAAAGCAAGGCTGTTTTCCTGCAAGAGCGTCAGTTGTGACGCGATCTGGGTTCCCGCTTCGGTGACTTCCTGAAGGGCTATCGACTGACGGTCGACAATCTCGCGCAGGATAGACCGGGTGTCCCGGTCGATCGGAGGAAGACCGCGGTTGCGCAAAGCGGCTTCTGCCTCTTGCAGGATGTCCATGTCGCCGAGATGGTTCAGGAGATGTCCGACCAGGGCCTGTCCGGCCGAGATTTCACCGATGGCTTCAAGGATCTCGATATCTGCGGCGAGATCCATGCTGCTTTTCGCGGGATCCGCGAAGGTCTCTTCGGATTGCGGCTCCCCCCGGCCAGCGAATTCATCGGCGACTTCAAGCCGCTCGATCAGAGACAGAGAACGTCCACTCGGGTCTGCCTTGGCGAGTGCGGAAACGATGGCATCGTCGGCCAATTTCGTCGCGATCAGGAAATCGAAGAGCGTTCGGTCACCTTCGAATACGGTCACGTTCGTGATCATGCGAACAGCGTCCGACGTGATCCATTGCAGGAAATGCTCTGCGACGTGCTCGTCATCATTCAAGTCTGCGCGCAGAACAAAGAACCCAAGGCCAGCCGTGATTGCCGAATGCACGGCCTTGACGCTTTCCGGGGACAACACCCGGAGAAACGGGTCCGGGATGCTCAGTTTCTTCTCGATGCTCTTGGCGGTTACCTGGTCACTTTGCAGAAAGCAGACACTCGCTGCCTCTTCGAACAGGCGTTCGATACTGTCGGTATCAGGCTGATCACCCTGAGAGACAGCGTCAAAGACCAGCTCCATCGTCTCGACGAACCCGCGCGCCATCTGAAGAAGGATCGGATCCGGCGCGACCTCGTCCATTCTGGCCCGAGCAAAGAGATCGATCAGCGCCATCGCAAGCTGGCCCGCGGTCTCCATGTGATAATGGCAAGACGCGTGATAGGTGCGGCGCATCAGAACTTCGAACTTGGGAAACCAATCCGATTTCGCTTCTCTCTTGCCGCTCTCGATTCCGGTGCGAATGGCCTGAAGGGTGTCAAAAATGAAATCTGAGCAGAACGCGCGAAGCATTGCGCTGGGAATTGGAGTGCCCGGCGGCAAGCCTTCTGGTGTCGCCAGTCTTTCGTATGCGGCGAGCTCTTCATAGAATGCGAACTCACAAATCTCGTAGTCTTCGCAGGTTTCGGCCTCAGACAGTGTTCTGCCGGCCTCGATCAACCGCACAAGGCCGAGCGGGGCTGCGAGCGCCTCGACATGTTCTGCAAACGCGCGTCTTGCCTCCGCGCTCCAGCCATTGTCATTTCGAATGTTTGCACCGGCTTCGGACAGTTCCACAAGGATGGGTCCGAAGGCGATGAAGAACTCCTTCACCTCGTCCACATCTTCGGCTGCAGTTTCGGGCACCTGCGTAGCCCCCAGCTGATGCGCGATGCGTGTCCGGACCGCCTGCATGGTCTCGTCGTCGTCAATTTCTCCGCAATCCAGCGCCTCGATCCAGTCGCTCAGGTTCAACTGGCCAGCGGCATAGGCGAGCCCACTGAGAGCGGATTTCATTCGCGCGTGCCGGTCCTCGGCATTCGATGCCAGGATTGCATCGATTTCCGTCAGCGCAGTCTCGGCCATTTCCGTAAAAATCCGCAGATAGACCGGGTCCACGGCCAGCGCGTCGAGATGGTTATCCGGGTTATCGGCTTCGGGAGATGTGGTTGCCGTTGCCGCCTCTTTGTCCTCGAAAGGATCGTCCAAGACTGCCGGTTCTTCGGCGGCGGCAACGTCTTCGCCATCGCAAGTGTTTTCGGCTTTGACCTCAACCTCAAGATCGTCAAACGACTGGGGGTCTTCCACCTCGTCCGAAGCCATGGGTGCGTCATCACCCTCGTCGATCTCAGCAGGCATCACGCGCGCGATCAATGCCTGCAGACCTTCTGCAAGGCTTTCAGACGGCTCAGGCGAAACATCAGACCGCGTCTCAACCGTTTCTTCCAGCATGCCGACCAGAGTATCTGAGGCGAGAAACAGCATATCGAGGATTTCAGACGTCAGCGGAACGCCGTTGTCTCGCACAAGACCGATCAGGTCTTCGGACAGATGCGCACGGCTTTCGACTGTCGCGAGGCCAAGCACCCGGGAATTCCCCTTGAAGGTATGCACAGCACGAAACAGTGCCGAAACATGCTCTGATGCTTCACCCTCACCGTTCTTCAGCGCGTCCAGGGCCTCTTCCATGGCGTCGAGCGCCTGCTTGCCGTCATCGGCATAGAGGGTCCAGATTTCATCCATCTCGTCAGACATCAGTTTGCTCCTTGCACGAGAATAGCCACAGGGCGCCCGTTCGGATCAGGCGGCGACGAGCGAGCGCATCACGCGGGCCAGTTCATCGCCGGTCTTTTCTTCAAGGTCATGGGACACGGTGCCCGACGGCTTTGCGACGACGCCATCGGCACCCAGTTCGCGGGCCTTAGCGGCGATCGGCGATCCAGAGACCGTCACGGAGGACAGCATGCAGATCTTCGCGCGTGTCTTGAGCTTGGCGTGACGCAGAAATTCCAGCCCGTCCATGACCGGCATTTCGATGTCGAGAAGAATGAGATCGAGGTCCGGATGTTCGGCCAGTTTCTCAAGCGCGTCCTGGCCGTTCGCGGCCTGGGCGACGACCTTGAAGTCCTTGAGAGATTTGAGGAAGCTGGAGATGTAGAGCCGCATCATGGCGGCATCGTCGACGATCATTACGTTCTTGGTCATTGCGGTTTGTCCTTTTGGCTCAGATAGCTAGAGAGAGATTTGTGTGGGATTGGGCTGGTTGATCGGGGCGGCCTTGTTCGATGCGCCGGTCCGCGCGCCAGTCTCAGCCGGGTTGCGGCCCGACGGCACGAAGCGGCATCGCTCAGACTTCGGACAGTTCGGGCAAGTCGACATCCGCTTCCAGAACAAGGACATCAGCGTTCAAGAGGATCGTAACCCGCTCGTCGATCCGGCCGAGACCGCACACCACGCTGCGGCTTTCGCCCTGCCCGAAGCCAACACTGTCGATCTGATCGGCGGGAATATCGAGCACATCGCTGACCCCGTCCACGATGAGGCCGACTGGGGCGTTGTCCACCTGAAGCACGATCACGACTGTCCGGTCGTCATAGGCCCGCTCGTCCATTCCAAAGCGCAAGCGAACGTCCAGAAGCGGAATGACCTTGCCACGCAAGTTGATCACGCCCTTGATATATTTCGGGACATCCGGGACCGACATGATGCGTTGCATCCCTACGATTTCGGTTACGATGCCGATCGGAACGCCATAATGTTCCTCGGCGACGGCAAAGGTCAGATACATGTGGTCGATACCGTCGGTCATGATGCTGCTTCCGTTCATGATGGTTTCAGCTGAGTTGGCTTGGGGCTGGGTCATTGGGTTGTCCTTTCGAGGTCTTGCAAAACTCAGACGGTGACGTCGCGCGCTACGCCGACAGAGGCCAAGAGTGTCGTCACCATCTTCGACAGCGGCACCAGGGCTTCGCTCGCCCCGATCTCGTGGGCGCGTGCGGGCATCCCGAAGATTTCGCTGCTTGCCTCGTCCTGAGCGAAAGTTCGGCCGCCAGACCGGCGGATCGCTGCAAGGCCAAGGGCCCCGTCGCTGCCCATTCCGGTGAGGATGGCCGCAGATTGCCGTGCGCCGAGAACGCGCGCGGCTGAGGTAAAGAGCACATCAACCGAGGGGCGCGAGAAACAAACTGGCTCTGCTTCGACAAGCTCTGTGCGTACCTCGACCCCGGCCCTGGATATTACAAGATGACGCGTTCCGCCTGGCGCGATCAGAACATGGCCCCGGCGCAGTTTCTCGTTTCCTTGCGCTTCGGTGACTGTGACCTCGCAGAGCCCATTCAGGCGCCGCGCGAAGGCTCCTGTAAAGCCTTCCGGCATGTGCTGGACGATCACGACAGGCGGGCTGTTTGCGGGCAGGGTCGGCAAGATCGATCCAAGCGCCTGCACACCGCCCGTCGAACATCCGATGAGAATGGGCCAGTCATCGACCTGGCTCCAATAGCCGTTATCGGGCCGTCCGAGACCGTCGGGAGCAGCACTGACGGATGATCGCCCCGGCCGACGAAAACCGGACGCATGGGCGGCGCGCACCGACCGGCAGACCGGTTCCAGGCTTTGCGAAAGAAGCTCGCGGGTATTGCCGAAGGGCTTCGCCACCACGTCGACTGCACCTGCATCGAGCGCCTCAAGGGTAATTCTCACGCCGCTTCGTGTCCGAGAGGACACCACGATCGTCGGTATGGGCCGCCGTTTCATGTAGTCGCGCAGCAGGCTCAGCCCGTCTTCGCCCGGCATTTCCAGGTCAAGCGTGATGATGTCCGGCCTGCGCCGGCTCATGAAGTTTCGTGCCTCGGCAGCGTTTGCCACCGCGCCGATAACCTCGATATCGGGCTCGGCATTCAACACTTGAGACAGAAGCGCGCGAAACATGGCGGAATCGTCCACCACCAGCACACCGATTTTTCCGCCGACTGTCATGAGAGCCTCCGGTAAATGCCGCTGGAAACAGGAGACCAGCGCGACCCGAGGTCCCGGATGGATTCAGTGACGGAGGTAACCAGCCACCCACCTAACTCTGTCGCGTCGTAGATCGCTTCGAGAGTGTCGATCTGGTCCTGCCTATTGAAATAATAAAGAATATTCCGGCAGAACACGACGTCGAAGCGCTTTGAGAAGGGATAAGGCGTTGCCTTGAGGTTCATGCGCCGAAAGGTGCAGGGACTGCGGATCAGCTGGTTGGCCGTGAATTGATCGATGCCGGTTGGCGTGAAATAGCGTTTCAGGATATCCGGCTTTGTCTGTGCGAACTGGCCGCGTGAGAAGACGCCAAGCTCGGCACGTTCCACGACCGGAGCGCTGATATCCGTTCCCAGGATGTTCAGCCGTTTCAATGCGGCCTGGCCAAGCGTCTCGGCGATCAGAATGGCAACGGTGTAGGCCTCGTCACCCGTCGATGCGGCGGCACTCCAGATCCGGATGGTGCTTTTGTCTTTCAGCGTCGGCAGGATCAGGGTCGAGAACTGCTCCAGAACTTCCGGCTCTCGGAAGAAATAGGTGTGATTGGTCGATGCGGCGTGCATGACAGCCAGTTGCACATCCTCTCGGGGATCAACGACCAATCTGTGCGCCAAGGCTGACAGATCGGGCATCTCGAAGCTGCTGGTCACTCGGGTCAGACGTTGGCGCAGCAATGCCGATTTGTGCTCGGGGTAGCTGATGGCACACCGGCTGCTCAGCCAGCCGCGGATCTCCTCGAACGCGGCGATGTCGTTGGTGGGCATCATTTTTGTGTTCCCGCCGCAAGGCGCTCGCAGTCAAGAACGACCGCGACTTCACCAGTTGGCAACAGCGCGCAGCCCCAGCTTGCACGAACACGTGCCAGCGTTCCGACAAGCGGTTTCATGACGACCTGCTGGCGATCCAGAACCTCGTCCACGGGAACGGCAATCTTGCCGGACGACGTGCCAAAGACGATGGCAACCATCTCGGACAAGGGCCGCAATCCTGTAAGCTGACCGGAATAGAACGTCTCGAGGCGCTGAACGGGAATGAACACGCCGCGCAGTCGCAGCATTTCAGTGCCGCGCACTGCGGAAATGGTCAGATCATCGCTCTGCCCCGGTCTTACGATCTCGGACACATCCTCGACGGGGACCGTGAAAAGCTGTTCGCCAAGCCTGAGGACGATACTATCGATGAACGCCAGCGAGACCGGAATATGAAGCGACACGGACGTGCCTTCCCCTTCCTCGCTGTCCACAGAAATGCGGCCGCGCAGTTCTTTCATCGTGGTGTTGAGCACATCCATGCCGACACCGCGCCCGGACAAGGTGGATACGGCTTCGGCCGTCGAGAACCCTGGTTCGAAAATCATCTTCCAAAGCTGGGAATTCTCGGGCTCTTCATTGGCGCTGATCATGCGCTTTTCGCGCGCCTTCTTCAGGATCCGCTCGCGGTTCAGACCCGCGCCGTTGTCCGATACGATGATGCGCACGTCCGATCCGACCTGAAGAGCGGACAGCGTAATACGCCCGCGCTCTGACTTTCCTGAGGCCAGTCGTTTCTCGGCGCTCTCGATGCCATGGTCAGCAGCATTGCGCACGACATGCAAAAGCGGCTCATAGAGACGGTCCGCGACCAGCTTGTCGATTGCCGTGTTCTCACCCCGGATCTCAAGCTCGATGTCTTTGCCCGTCTCACGCTCCAACTCACGGATGGTGCGCCGCAGCCGCTTGAAGACCTCGCCCACGGGAACGAGCCGCAGCTCTGTGGCGGCATCCTGCACTTCCCGGACGATCATCGAGAGCCTGTGCGCGGCCATATCGAAGCCGACAAGTTCAAGTCCGTCGAGATCTGGCGAATTGATGGTTTCAGAAACGCTGAGCGACAACTCGCCCACCAGATCCATCAACCTGCCAATCTTGTCCGACGACACGCGCAATAGCGCGCCGCCCATCGACTTTTCGCCGACTGAATCTGCTTCGACGGTCATAAGACGGCCATCCTCTTCTTATGGGCGCTTGCTTGAGCTCACATCCGCCTCTTGGCTGTTCCACACATCGCAAGCGCCATGCCAATCAGGCAGCGTCATCATCGCGTCCGTCAAAATTGAAGATGCAGACCCCTTCAAAGCCGGTAGATCTGAAAAGGAAGGTCTTCTTCATGGTTTCGACAAAGCTACCGTGCTTCTTTTCGAAGGACTTCATGTCAGCCACGGAATGAAAAAAGACGTTAACCGAGATGTCGCCTTCCTTGCTGATCAGAACGGTCAATCCGCTCAGATTGCAGTCGGGAATGGCATTCCCAAGCGTTTCGGTGACGAATGGAGCCGCAATTTGGGCTGCATCCAGATCGGGAAATTTGAGATGATATGTTTTTGAAAGCACGGCTGACCTACCTCGAGTTCTGACGGTAACTCTGCAAACGGTGGAATCCGGCGCACTGTGAGGGGTCAGATCGCGGGTTTGCTTTATCTTTGGAGAGCGGCGTGAACTTTCGATAAGCGCTCTCGACCCACAGGACCCCGTCGCATCCGTTCGAATGAAGACACACGCATTAGTCGTGTCGGGATGGCGTCACCAATCCTCGAACCCGGCCGAGTGTCGGGGATTTGTCGTCACGTAGGTCACGGAACGCCTTCAAAACTCTTTGGAAATGTCCCATTCCGCGTCGCTTCGCGGCCGAATGGATGAAAGTGGCGCCCGACAGTGTGAGCAAAGGTCGGATGGCACGAAACCTGCTTCTCAGATGGCGAACCGAACGAAGGGACGCCACAATGAATTCCATCCAAATCCTCGCCACGGAATTTCCGGTTGCCGACGCGCTGGCCGATCTGCTGGGGCGTAGCCGGATCGCGACGCGTGTCGCCGCAGGGCTGGAAGACCTCGATCAATCCGAGACCCTCGTGGTGTCCAACGCCTTCGCGGACCAGGCCGGCGGAAAGGCCGCGGTGACAGAGCTTGCGCGCAAGAGCGGTTCGCGCCGTTTGGTGATCGTTGAAGTTGGCTCGTTCCCCCTCAGCTTCGCCGAAGAGCTTGGCGGCAGGATGCTTCATGCCAAATTGCCCGAGACCGATGGTGACCTTCGCACCGATGGCGCGCTCTTGCAGCTGGTCTGCCGGATCGCCGCGCCGCTCACGCCCATGGCCGCCGGCGATGCCGCAACAGGGGCGCTGATCGACCTTGCCAGTCATGTCGCGCGCTTCAACGTAAGCGTTTTCGTGAACGGTCCGACCGGAAGCGGCAAAGAAGTTCTGGCGCGCCTGATCCACGCCCGCTCCACCCGCGCCGACAAACCCTTCATCGCCCTCAACTGTGCGGCCATTCCGGACAATATGCTCGAAGCACTCCTCTTCGGGCACGAGAAAGGCGCGTTTACCGGCGCGGGCACCGCCAACCAGGGCATGATCCGCGCGGCGCATGGCGGCACGCTTATGCTCGACGAGATCTCCGAGATGGCGCTTGGCCTCCAAGCGAAGCTTTTGCGGGTGATCCAGGAACGCACGGTCACACCGCTTGGGTCCTCGACTGAAGTGCCCGTCGATATCCGCATCATCGCCACCTCGAACCGGGACATGGAAGAGGAAATTCAAAAGGGCACCTTCCGCGAGGATCTGTTCTATCGGCTCAACGTGTTTCCCATCGAAACGCTTGCCCTGATCGAACGCCCCGACGACATCGCGGTCCTCGCCACGGCAATGCTGCGCCGCCACAGCCCGGCAGGCATGGATGCGCCTGTCCTGACACCAGACGCCTTGCGCGCGCTTCTCGAGCACACCTGGCCCGGCAATGTCCGCGAGTTGGAGAATGTGATGCAGCGCGCGCTGGTGCTGCACGAGAAAGGGCGCATCTGCGCCAAGGACATCATGATCAATGCGCGGGCCGCCCTGTCGCGGCTGGCCCTCGCCGCGTGAGCCCCCGGCCATGACGATCCTGTCAGTCTCTTCCGGTCTGAGCCCGCAGCTCGTCGCACAGCCACAAAGGCCTGAGCGGACGACAGATGCTGCGGCTGCCAAGTCCCAAGAAGGCAGTTTTGGCGCGCGTATCGGCGATGCGATCAACAAGGTCGCCGATGCCCAGGACGCAGCGTCCAAAGCCGCGCAGGATTTCGAGGTCGGCAAGGAAACCGATCTCGCCTCGGTGATGATCGAACAACAGGTCGCATCACTCGGGTTCCAAATGACGCTTCAGGTCCGAAACAAGGCCCTCAGTGCGTATCGCGAAATCATGAACATGCCGGTCTGATCCGAAAGACCCTGCGCCAGGAACACGGAATAAGATCATGGATTCAACCAACGCAATTGCAACGACCGGTTCCTCGGGACTTGTCAGGCGCATGCAGACGACGCTGTCGCGCCTTGGCGGGGCCGCCGCGGAGCCCGGCCTGCGCCGTGCTGCACCCGCAATCCTGGTCACACTGGCCGCCGCCTTGGGTCTCTTGATATGGCTCCTGCTTGCCCCGGAAAGCCGAAGCGATCTGGCATCCGGCCTGAGTGACACCGAACGGGCTGCAGCCCTCGAGACGTTGAACGCCGCAGGGTTTGCCGCAGCGCTCGATCCGTCCACGGGCACGATCACGGTCCCCAAGGCCGATTATCAGCGGGCAAGGCTCGCGCTGGCCGCTGAAGGCCTTCCGTCTGGCACACCTGATGGCCTGTCGATGCTCTCGGACATGCCCATGGGCACCAGCCGATCGGTCGAAGGGGCGCGCCTGCGCCGCATGCTGGAACTGGACCTGTCCAGCTCCATCGCGGCACTGGAACAGGTCGATTCCGCGCGCGTTCATCTTGCCCTTCCCGAACGCAGCGCCTTCGTGCGCGATGTCGAACCTGCCCGTGCCGCCGTCGTCCTGAACCTGCGCCGCGGATCAAATCTTGGCGAGTCGCAGGTCAACGCGATCGTCAACATGGTCTCGGGCGCTGTCCCAAACATGCCGCGAGACGCGGTCTCTGTCGTGGATCAATACGGACGTTTGCTGTCGACCGAGGACTCCGACCCGATCGCGATGGCCGGTGACCGGCAACTCAGGCTCAAGACCGAGCGCGAGCAACTCTTGCGCAAACGCGTGGAGTCCTTGCTCACGCCCATTCTTGGACTGGGAAATGTTGCCGTCGAGGTGACACTCGACATGGAATTCACCGAGTCCGAAATCACGCGTGAGGATTATGCGCCCGATGGCATCGCGATCCGCAGCGAACAGGAAAACGTAACCGAGACCGTCTCCTCCAAAGTGGGGGGGATTCCGGGCGCTGTGACGAACACCCCGCCCCCAGATCCGACGCTTCAACCACAACAGCAAAACGCGCAAGCGCCCGAGCCTGCCGAGGCCCCGACCAATCGATCGACAGCGACCACGCGCAACTACGAAGTCAGCCGCAGGATCGAAACGACCCGGCCGCAGACCGCCGTGGTGACCCGGATGAATGCAGCCATCCTTGTGAGTTCCGGCACAGGATCCGACGCTGCAGCGGGCACCCTGCCCGAGCTTGCCACCGTCGAAGCGCTGGCCAAGAGCGCGCTTGGCTTTGATGCCACGCGCGGCGACGTTGTCACCGTCTCTCAAGGCGCATTCGTTCAGGCCGAGGTGTTGACCGGCCCCGCCTGGTATGAAGCTGCGTGGCTCCCCGATCTGGGCCGCGTCCTGCTTCAGCTTGGCGTGCTTGCCATCGTCGCACATGCAGTGATCCGCCCGCTTTTGTCTCAGCTTCTGAACCAGACGACCGGAGGCCAAGCCGCGGTGTTTGCCGATGACACAATCGAGGTTGGTCCGGGCGAGACGCTCGGGGCGCTGCGCGCTCGGCTTGATCGTCTTCCGGGCTCGGCGAGCGACTATGATGGCGGGCTTGCCTATAGCGAGAAGGTCGATCTTTTACGTCAGCTCGCCGATGAGGAAACCGGACGTGTTGCTTCGGTTATCGAAGGTCTCGTCAAGACTGGCGAGGAGGCACGCGCATGACGCTTCCCACCCATCACGGGCCGGACCTTCGCCCGACCCAGAAAGCCGCCATCCTGATGATGCTGTTCGGCGCCAAGACCGCCAGCACGGTTCTCAAGTCTCTGAACCCGTCCTGCATCGAAGCGCTTGGCGAGGAAATGTACGGCCTTCATGACATCGACCATGCAACTGTAAATGCCGTGCTCGACGAGGTGTTTCAGAAACTCCGCGACGAGACGGAAATCGGACGCGGGGCCAATGCCTATGTCCGCAACGTCTTCAATTCCGCCCTTGGCGAGGACCGGGCACAATCCGTCCTCAGCCGCATTTCAAGCGCGACCGAGGAAAGCCCGATCGAGATCCTCGACTGGATGGATGCGTCGGCCATTGCCGAACTCATCGCGGATGAACATCCCCAGATTGTCGCCCTGGTCGTCGCCTCACTTGCGCAGACACAGGCCGCCGAGGTTCTGCGGCTCCTGCCCCTCGACATGCAGCCGGAGGTGATCCGACGCATCGCGGTTCTCAACACCGTCCAGCCCGAGGCCCTTGCAGAGCTAGAGCGCGTCATGAACCGCAAGTTCAAGGCGAACACGACGCTGCGCGCGTCGCAGATCGGCGGCATCAAGACGGCGGCGCGCATCCTGAACCACGCCAAGCAGGCCATGGAACAGCGCGTGCTTCGAGAGATCCGCAAGACCGACAAGGACCTCATGGAAGCGTTGCAGGAGAACATGTTCGTGTTCGACAACCTCGGCAAATCCGACGACCGCTCACTACAGACCTTGTTGCGCACAATAGAACAGGACGAACTGGTACTGGCCCTGAAGGGCGCGGACGAGGAATTGCGCGACCGCCTTCTCAGCTGTGTGTCCAGCCGCGCCTCTGCGGGTATTCTCGATGAACTCGAAGCTCTTGGCCCGGTGCGTCTCACCGCCGTGCAAGACGCCCAAAAGCGCATCGTCGCGCAAGCGCGCGAGATGGCCGATACGGGCGCGATCACACTTGCGGGTCGCGGCGGCGAGGCCATGGTATGAACGCACAGATGCCTGCCTTCACACGGCACACAGAACAATTTCCCGGACCTGCCACCGGCTTTGTCGCGCGCTGGCCCACCCAGACCGCGAACCCCGATGACAGCCAATTTCGCCCACGGACCTTGGTCGTCCAGCCAGACCCGCCGCGCGGGCCAGAGACACTCGCCGAACCGGACCGGCCGAGTGCAGACCCGACCCCGCCGCCCGCTCCTGAAGCGCCCGTTGCCCCCTTACCCGATGCCGCCGTTCTGGAAGCTGCACGCGCCGAAGGGGTTGCCAAGGGGCGCGCAGACGCAGAGGCGGATTTCGCCGCAGCACGCGCAGCGTTTGATGCGGCGTTGGAGGTTCTGTCTGACCCTTCGCCGCTGGCCGAGGGGCTGATCACGGCAATCGAAGACGCCGTCTTGCGCCTTGCGTCAGAGCGTGCCGGTTACGCCATTGAGGCAAGCCCACAGCCTTTCATGGACCGCATTGCATCCCTCGCAGACCGCGTCGCTGCTTGCGCGACAGACATCAGGCTGGGCCTTCACCCGGACGATCTGGATGCGCTTCAGCCGTATCTCGCCGAGCACCCCTTGGAAAAGGCCAACTTCACAGCGGACGCCAGTCTTTCGCGCGGCGACATACGCCTCAAGACGGCCAATCTTGGCGTAGACGATTTGCTGCAGAAGGTGAGCCCATGAACGTAGTCGCAGACATTCTGAGCCGTCATCTTGATCGGCTGGCCGCCACTGACCCGGTTTATTGCGGCAAGGTCCTTCGCTATGATGGAACCCGTCTTGAATGCACGGGCATTCCTGCGGCGCCGGGCACGTTCTGCCGGGTCATGACCGCGTCAGGCTGCGAGGCAACCGGAGAGGTCGCCGGGTTCTCTGATGGTCGGACGCTCGTCCTATTGTCTCGCCCGGACGCTGCGATAACGACCGATGCCTGGGTGGAAACCATGCCGGGCGGGGCGGACATTCCGGTCGGCCCGGCGCTGCTCGGGCGCGTCACGGATGCGGATGGCACGCCGCTTGACGATCGCCCGGCGCCGGTCTGCGGAGCGACATGGCCGCTTCAGGGCAAGCCCCTTAATCCACTGGCCCGGTCCCCCGTCACCGAACCACTCGACACAGGGGTTCGTATCATCAACGCGGCTCTATCCATCGGGCGCGGGCAGAGGGTCGGCGTGGTCGCGGGATCTGGTGTCGGAAAATCGGTCCTGATCGAGATGATCATCCGCAACACGGATGCTGAGGTGATCGTTCTTGGGCTGATCGGCGAACGTGCGCGCGAAGTCGGTGCTTTCGTCGAACAACTCCGAAAGACTGGCGCTCTGGGGCGCTGTGCCGTGGTTGCCGTTCCCGCCGATCGCGCACCGCTGATGCGCCTGCGCGGCGCTGCGCGGGCCACCGCGATTGCGGAATACTTCCGCTCCGAAGGCAAACAGGTTCTTCTGATCATGGATTCCCTGACACGGGTCGCGCATGCACGCCGCGAGGTGGGCCTCGCCCTTGGAGAACAGCCGACGGCCAAGGGATATCCACCGTCCGTGATCTCGTTGATCCCCGCATTGATTGAACGGGCCGGTCCTGGAACGGCCGGACAAGGGACGATGAGCGCGATCTATACCGTTCTGGCCGATGGCGATGACACCACGAATGATCCTGTGGTCGACAGTGCCCGCGCGATCCTTGACGGGCACATCGTCTTGTCGCGCAAGATCGCGGGGCGCGGCGTTTATCCGGCGATTGACCTGCCCGCCTCGATCAGCCGGGTCATGGATGACATCGTCGATACCGATCACAGCCGCGCGGCGCGCCGCCTGAAGCGAATGATCTCACTTTGGAACGAGAACAGGGACATGATGCTGATGGGGGCCTATGTCCCCGGAAGCGATCCGGAACTCGACAACGCAGTCGCGCTTTGGCCAAAGATCGAGGCTTTTGCGGCACAGGACAAAGATACGGCCGCCTCCTTCACCGAGGCCCGGGCCGAACTATTGAACCTCGTGAGCATGGCAGAATGACAAATCGCGCGGCCCTTTTTGACCGCCTTGTTCGGCTGCGTACTGCGGAAAGCGCCAAGTCCGCCCGCAAGGTCGCACAGGCTCGGGACGCCACTTACCGTATATCATCGCAAATCGACGCGATGGAAACGATGCTGTGCCAATCCTCTGACCCACAGCCCGCACCGCCTGGCCGGTTTCTGCTTACGCACCGGCTGTCTGCTGCCGTGTGCGATAACCTGCACGTGGCGCGACAAGAGCTGTCGGTGCGCAATGCCCAGTTCGACGAAGCCTGCGCGGACCTGCGCGTGGCTGAAAAGAAGGAACAGATCGCCCGCGAACGGCTGGACGACGAGCGGCTTCACCAAAATGCCGAAACCTGACCGATTGGCATCTTCCTTGCAGGAATGACCGGGAACTCCAAAGGGCAAGACGAAAAATGATTGCGCTTAACATCGATCCTTCGACCGCTGTTCCGCCCCAGACGGGGGTCGCGCGCCTGCGCGGACAACAGGGCGATGCTCCGGTTGAAAGCTTCTCGCTTGCTCTCGACACCGCCGGTGTCATGCGCAAGGCAAGCAACGCAAACGGAGATGTCGTGCCTTCAGCTGACGCCGACGTGATGCCCGAGGCGGACCTGCTGGCACAAAGCCCTGAACTTCCGCAGGGCGCGCAGACGCAAGAAACGTCTGTCCTGTCGATGATCGGTCAAGGGGCAACTTTGGCCAAGAGCTCTGCGCAAATTCATCACGATCCGCAGACCACTACGACCGAGCCAGCGCTGGCCGAAGAAGCACCACTCCAAGGCGCAGTTCCAGAGGCCGCGTCCAAACCAGTGGTCATGCCTGCGATAATTGCGCCCGAGGTCGTGGCGAACGACACAATGCAGCGTGGTCCGGCGACCCCCGACCGGGCCGCAAAGCCGCAGCAGGCCAGAATTGCCAAAGCGGGAAGCGAAGAAATCACGCCCACAGAACCGAAGGCCCCGGAACAAGAGGTGGCAGAGACCGCAGTCTTCGTTGCCGCCTTGGCACCGGGTGCAACGGCTCTGGTTGCTGGTGCATCGGCCCTCTCGTCACAGGTCGACACATCGGCGAAATACGCCAGTGCGCCCGGGCATCTCAATCCGACCGCTTCAGGCGGTTCACGTCAGACGCTGGAGCCGCTTCAACTCTCTACGACCCCAGATGCCCAACCGAAGACGCAAGCGGTGGACACCCCAAGCGTAGAGGCTGCCCTGCCAGATGTGGGGCTGGCCGCGCCGAAAGATGCGCTGCCTCGGCCAGACGGCGCTGCTGATCTGCAATCGCCAGGCCTTGCAGCGCCGCAAGATGCAAGCGCCGTATCCGGCACCGGCATGCCCAGTCAAAGTGCAGCACCACGGCCGCGCCCCGATATCGACATGACCGGCACGTCCTGGCCAACCGATATCGCGGACGAAATCAACGCGGCCCTCCAGCTTGGCGAGGGCGAGATCGAACTGAAGATGACACCTGCGCATCTCGGAACACTTCGCATCCGCCTTGAGATCGAGGATGGGCGCGTTGGGGTCATCATCTTGAGCGAAACGCCCGAGGTCGCGCGGCTTTTCAACGATAACCAGCACCGCCTGTCCGAGCAGTTGCAGCGCGGTGGAATGGACCTTGCCCAGCACCAGTCCCAATCTGGAGGGCAGTCCAGCGCAGGCGGACAGGGTCAAGGTCAGGGTCACGGCGCTCGCATACCTTGGCCGCAGGCAGGGCCAACCAGCCCAGACACGACCGAGCAAGGAACGACCGTGCCCCTTGGCGCGCGCGCATACGCAACCGAGATCGACCGGATCGCCTAGAAAGAGCCGACGATGAGCAATATCGAACCCCCCGACGCGCCTCCCCGCAAAGGCAAGATGAAACGCATTCTCGGCCTGACGGTCGGCGCCTGCGTTCTGGCCGGTGCCGGCTTTGGCGCTGGAACCTACATGGCCGGGGAACGTCCCTCGCCCTCTGACGAGGTGCTGCGCCTCTTGGACCGTGCGAATTCCGAGGAAAACGCGATGACAGACGGCGCGGGCGAGCCGTCCAAGAAGGTCAAGGCCCTGCCCGAGGAAGAGCTGTTCCAAACCAGCTACTACGAATTCCCCGATCCCCTGACGACGAACCTCAAGGGGTCTCGCCGGTTCGCACAGATCGGCATCGGCGTCTCGACCCAGTACGATGAAACGGTGATCCAGTATGTCGAAACACATGCGATGGCACTTCGGTCCGACATGCTCGCCATCCTCGGCGGGGTCAGCGAAGAAGAGATCACTGGCAAGGAAGGCCGCGACGCTCTTGCGATCCAGTTGCGTGATGCGATGAATGCGCGCCTTGAAAGCCTCGAAGGGTTTGGCGGCATCGAAGATGTCTTCTTCCCTTCCTTCGTATTGCAGTAACCAAAATGGCTGCGTCTCCCCGCACAAAACTGTCCCGAAGCGAAGTCGCCGCGCTTGTCGACGGGCTGAAGAGCCTTGATAGCGATCCGGCGGAGGGTGGAACCAAGGTCAAGGCCTACAAGTTCGGTCGCGACAATCAGGCAATGCTGGGCGATTATCACGGGCTTCGCATCGTCAACGAACGGTTTTGCCGTATCGCGCGGACCGTGTTCCAGCCGTTCCTGAGGTTTCAGCCGCGAATTTCGGGCTTCCCCCCGGAAATAAAGACCTTTGCGCGCTACAGCGACGAACAGGACAATTTCATCTCGCTGACCACCAGCCGCATCGAAGAGTTGCGCGGCCTACAGATGATCGCGCTTGAGCCATCGTTCGTCTCGCTTCTGACTGACGCCTATTTCGGCGGCGACATCACGAACAGCCCGCAGCGGCGAACCGAGTTCACCGCCACCGAGACAAGGGTGATCGAAATCCTGACCGATGGGCTGAATTCTGCGCTGTCCCAGGCCTGGCGCGATCTGATGCCGCTAAGCTTCGAGGTCCAGGGCCGAGAAGAGAACCTGCAATTTGCAACCTTCGTCGATGCCAAGGACATGGTGATCTGCTGTTCGTTCATCATCCAGCTTCCCGGCACTGATCCGGCGAACATCGACGTCATCTACCCGCTGCAATCTCTGAAAGCCATTGCGCCGCAGCTTCGGTCGCGCACGCAATCGGATGTCATCGCAGAGGACAAACTTTGGCGCTCTCGTCTTGAACAGGCCGTGCTTGCAATACCCCTCGATGTCACCGCCCAACTCTGCGAACCGGTCGTGCCGCTTTCCATGATCGACACGGCCACCGAGGGCTCGACCCTGCCGTTCACCATTGCGCCGGATTTGCGGCTCCTTGTCGAAGGCCAGCCCTTGTTCGAAGCCGAACTCGGCGATGTCGCCGGTCGGTCCGCGGTCAGCCTTGGCCGCTCCCTTTCCATCCCACGAGGTCAAGATGACTGAAGAAACCGCCGAAACCGCCCTCACCCCGGACGCGCCTGTCGTTCCGGCGCCTTCTCTGGGCCGCCTTGCAAAGGTCAAGGTCGCAATGACGGTCGAGGTCGGGCGAACCCGCCTGACCATCGAGGAACTGCTGCGTCTCAACGAGGGTGCGGTCATCGAACTGGACCGGATGGCGGGCGATCCGCTGGATATCCTCGTGAACGGTACACAGATCGCGCGCGGCGAAGTTGTGGTTGTCGGAGAACGCTTTGGAATCCGTTTCGGAGAGATCGTCGATCCCAAGGATCGTATCGAGACCCTTTGACCGCTCTTGGCACGGAATATGCTGCTCTTTCTGTGAATGTCACAACTCACGGAACGCCTTGCCATGGACGGACTTGCGACTGAAACGATCATCACCGCGCTTTTCCTCGGCGCGCTGATCGCCGCCGGGTTATTGATCCGCCGCTATTCGGGCCAGCTTTCGGGACGCATCGCCGTGGCGCGTCCGATCACCTGCACTGCAGCAACGGCGCTTGGGGCCGATGCACGCGCCTATCTCGTCGAGGTCGAGACGCGCAGGATGCTGATCGTCGCGGGTCGGCGCGGCGGGCTTGAGATCGTCCATCTTGAGACCGAGGCGGACCCAGCATGATCCGCCTTGTTCTGATCCTTGCGTTTTGCACCCTGCCGTCGCTGGCGGCCGCACAAGGCATTCCCGCACTCACCCTGAGCGGCGAAGAGGGCGCGCGAACCTATTCGCTGTCCTTGCAAATTCTTGCATTGATGACGGCGATCACGGTCCTGCCATCCCTCGTTCTGGGGATGAGCGCGTTCACCCGCATCATCATCGTGCTGTCGATCCTGCGCCAGGCGCTGGGGACCCAGCAGACGCCGCCGAACCAGGTGCTTGTGGCGTTGGCGCTGTTTCTCAGCTTCTTCGTGATGCAGCCGGTGCTTCTCGAATTGGACGCAGAAGCGCTGTCCCCTTATCTCGACGGCCAGCTGCCCGCGGAACCGGCGCTCGCCAATGCGCGTGAGATCCTTTCGGAATTCATGCTGTCGAACACTCGTCAGAACGATCTGATCATGTTCTCAAACCTCGCCGATACCGGCCCGTTCGAGGCAGATGCAGACGTTCCACTTTCGATCCTTCTTCCAGCCTACCTGACGTCCGAGATGAAGACGGCTTTCCAGATCGGGTTCCTGATCTTCCTGCCCTTCCTCGTGATCGACATGGTGATCGCCTCGATCCTGATGTCGCTCGGCATGATGATGCTGTCCCCAATCCTCGTGTCCCTGCCCTTCAAGCTGCTGCTGTTCGTGCTGGTCGATGGCTGGGCGCTGACGATGGGGTCACTCGCCGGAAGCTTTCAAGGGATCTAGGCCATGACACTCGAAGAGAACATCGAACATCTGCAAGTGGCGTACTGGAACATCCTCCTAGTCGCGGGACCGATCCTTGTCGTCACACTGGTCGTCGGCCTTGTCATCGGCATTCTGCAAGCTGCGACGTCGATCAACGAAGCGACGCTGAGCTTCGTGCCGAAACTCGCCGTGGTGATGATCACGATGGCGCTGGTCGCCAGCTACATGCTGACGACGTTGTCCGACTATTTCGCCCTCGTCTTCGACACGATCGCGACGCTGAACTGATATGGGAGCGGAAGCGATCCCCGGGCTGGAACTGGCCGATATCACCGGCCTGGCGATTCAGTACCTCTACGCGATGCTGCGCGTCGGCGCGTTCGTGGTGGCATCGCCGCTGTTTTCGGCGCGGTTCGTGCCACTGCCGGTGCGGATCGTCTTTGCCGCCGTTCTTGCCCTTCCGGTCATGGCCACCGCCGAGTTGCCGGAGCCAGAAACACTTGGCCAGTTGGGCGCCATTCGCTGGGTCATCGCAGAACTTGCAATCGGGGTGGCCTGCGGACTTTTGCTGCAAGTGATCTTTGCAGCCGCCGTCATGGCCGGCGACATGATCGCGGCGACGGCCGGGCTTGGCTTCGCCGCCCAAATCGACCCGGCCAGCGGCAGCCAGTCGCCGGTGATCAGCCAGTTTCTCGGGATGTTCCTACTGGCGGTCTTCGTGTCGCTCGACGGTCATCTTATCGCGCTGGGGCTTGTCATCGACAGCCTGCGCTACCTTCCGCCCGGCCAAGGCGTCGACGGCACAGCGCTGATCGCGGCGGGACAGGCAGCAGGTAGCGCCATGTTCGGGTTCGCCGCACGTTTGATGATGCCGCTCGTCTCGATCCTGTTGATCGTCAATATCGTGATCGGCTTGATCACTCGCTCTGCTCCACAACTGAACATCTTCTCGTTCGGCTTTCCGCTGACAATGTCGACGACAGTCGTCCTGCTTCTGATCACCGTCCCCGCACAGGCCCCCGTCTTCACCGATCTGGTCGGCGACGCGCTGGACGCCGTCGAAACGATGCTGATGGAGGCGTCCGGTGGCTGAGGGAGAAGACGGTCAGGAACGCACGGAAGAGCCGACCCAGAAACGCCGCGACGACGCACGCAGCAAGGGTCAGGTCCTCACCTCGCGCGAGTTGTTCGTGTTCACGACGACGCTTGGGGGGGCTGCGATCCTTTATGCTGCAACCTTGGGGTGGCAATGGCTTGTCGCGCTTTGGGGCGCTGAGCTGGTTCTTCCTGCTGGCACCGACCTCGATCCCATCGCCTTTGCACGGCTCAAACAGGCCGGTACATGGCTGCTGATCTCGGGACTTGCGCTTGGCCTGCCGCTGATCGGCGTCATTCTGGCAACGCAGATGGCGAGCGGCGGCCTTGTGTTCTCCACGCAGGCCCTCGGGTTCAAGTTCGAAAAGCTCAATCCGATGGCCGGATTTGGCCGGATGTTTTCGATGCGCTCGATCGTCGAACTCGGCAAGGCGGTCCTAAAGACCGGGCTGATCCTCAGTGCGGCGATCCTCGCACTTCTGCCGCAACTGGACGCGCTGGTGGGATCGGGCGCGATGGCGACCGGCGACGCTTTGGTGCTGGTCGGTGCGACACTCGCGCGGGTCGGTTTCGCGATGATGGTCGCGCTGGCCATCGTCGCAGGCGCTGACCTGGCGTGGCAAATCGTGTCGATGCGCAAAAAGCTGATGATGTCCCGTCAGGAAATCAAGGAAGAGTTCAAGGAGAGCGAGGGCTCGCCAGAATTGAAAGGCGCGATACGGCGCCGCCAGCTGGAGGCGTCTCGCGGCGCGAAGGAGCGAAAGGCACTTGATGATGTGCCGACTGCCACCGCCATCGTGACCAACCCCACCCATTTCGCCGTCGCGCTACGCTACGATCCCGGCACATCAGAAGCGCCGGTCATCGTCGCGATGGGCCGCGGCGGCATGGCGTTGCAGGTGATCGAACGCGCCGACACAGCAATGGTGCCCCGGATCGAGGCCCCGCCTCTGGCCCGCGCACTCTACTACGTCGGCGATCTCGGCGGCCCGATCCCGTTCGAGCTATACAACGCGGTCGCGATACTTCTCGCCCATGTCTGGCGGCTCGACCGCGGCATGGCCGCCGATCTTCCCGACATCGACATTCCCGACCCGCTTAGGTTCGACGCCAACGGGAACCTTCAGACAGGAGACCTGCCATGAGACGAAACCGCACGAAAACAAGCACAGGCGATCTCATATCCACGCTCGCGTTCCTCGGATCAGGCCTTTGGCTTTGCGATGCCGCCATTCAAAGCGTGGGCGTTGCCGCCGCAGCTCTCTGGCTCTGCGGCGGAAGTTGTCTTCTGGCGGCTCTTCGTCATCCGATCGCGCAACTGCTTGGGTCACGCGACTGATTGCAATCACAAGAGCGGTTTGACCCGGCTGCCCTTCGCAATTCGTTCGGACCAATCCCGAACCGCGATCGCAAACCGGTCAGGAAGATCCGGGAACGTCTTGAGCAGCGCGATATGGCAACGCTTGCGCCCCGAGATCGCGGGTGAAGACACACCCAACCCGTCCGCCTTGACCCAGTCCGAACCCCGCTCGACCCAAAGGCCAGATTCATCATAGCGCAAGTTGAAGCTGGTCTCGAGCAACACGAGGGTGACGACGCCGGGCGCGTCGAATTCGCCATCGAGGCGAAGAAGATAGGTCTGAAGAAAATGGTCCATCGCATCCGGATCGGTCAGCACGATCTCGGACGCGATGAGCGTCCAGCCATTCTCGCGGTTTCGCTCTAGGCGCATCCAGTTCAGATCGGACCCGCTGCGAAACAGCAGGGATTCATCTGCCGCGTCCTCGGCGATCTCGAAGCTGCGTTGCCCAATTTCCATGAGTGCGAACGGGACAATCCCGTGCGGCGACTCGGTGCCGAATACTTCAGCCGTCTCAAGTGTCTCGATGCTTTGCATTTCTGCCTCCGTTTCAGTGTCTGCGGCTGGATCGGCCGTTCCTGTGATCCAGACAACGGTGGCAACACCGTTTGATTTAGCAGCGCGCAGCAACTCCTGGGGTGGTCTGGCACGGAATATGCAAATCCCCTTCGACACGGCCAACCGCACTGCCGAGAGATCCCATGACCGAGAATAGTCCAGACCTTCAGTCCAGCATCCGGCTTGCCATCGAAGCCGCTGAAGCCGCGAACGATGCAACGCAAGAAATCGAAGGGCTTCGCGCCGAAACCCGGAATGCCACCGAGCAGCTTCAACACAGCACAAGCCGCATGTGGCCTGTCGTCCTCGGCATGGTGATCGGCACAGGTGTCTGCGTTGTCGGTGCGGGCATGATCTATTTCAGAACGCTCGCCGACCTCGAGATTGCCCGAAAGACCCAAATAGAGGCGTTGGCGCTGTTCTCGGAACGGGTCGAGCAGCTTGATACCACACTGTCCGAACTCCAAGGCATGGCGGGCACCGTCGAAGCTGCGGCCAGCAAAACCGAAGCGGGGTTTGGTGCGGTCGAGGAAAGCCTCGAGAATTTGCGCGGAGACCTCAGCGACCAATTACAACGCACGTCCGAAACAGCGAGCGGGATGAGTGCCCAGTTCGGCTCAAAGATGCTTGAGGCGGTGGCCGCAGAACACGCCGAAACGCGTGAGGCGATCATTTCGGGGGCATCCGATCTGCAGCTTGCGTTGACACGAATGCTTGCCGACGGGCTCCCGCCAGACCGTGAGGCCAGCCCATCTGCGCCGAGCACGGCGCAGGAACGCCCCGCCCCAAGACCACAATCCGCCCCTGCCCGCGCTCCGGTACGACCGCGCCCGGCTCCGAACCCGTTCAGTTATCCGTGAAAGGCAGACAACAATGTCAGACACCCATCATCTTGTGCTGAGCCATGTCGATTTGCAGGGCGCCAGGCTTGGCTTGCGCGTCGGCGATCGCCTGGTCGCCGTGAATGGCATCGCGTTCAATGGAAGTTCATCCAAGCTCCGAGAGAGGTTCATGGCAGACCGCACGCGGGCGCTTACCTTTGATCGCGACGGCATCCGGATTACCGTGCTGTCCAGCACGGACCGCCTTGGCAGGTGGCAACCCGAGAATGGTGCCCTCGACACCTCGGGACTTGTCCGGATCGATCCAAGATATCTCAGGAATTGGGAAATCTATCGCGGAGACGACGGTGTCTATGATGCGCTGCCGACAACAAGATCCCTCATCGCACTTGTCGCGGCACCGTTCTGGCTGTTGCAGATGCGCCTTTGGCACCATGTTGCGGCATGGGGCGCGATGACGATTTTCGCCTGTGTCGCCGGGCTCGGCGTTGCGCTTGCTGTGCAGGTTCTGACCGGGCTGTTCTATTGGAAATTCGGTCTTTCCATACTGCGCCAGGACCGAACAGAACGCGGGCTGCATCTTTCCATGGTGCTCGCGGCCCATTCAGAGCCGCGGGTGCACGCCGAGGTGAAACTTCTCGATCCCGCACTCAGCTGGATCTACGCGCCGACATCAGCTTCAGAACCCGCTGCGTCGACGGCCTGAGCTTCGGCGGGCTCAGGCTTTTCTGAGCCGCGCCAGACGGCGGCGCTGAAATGAGGACGGGATACCAAGCATATCGCGGTACTTCGCCACCGTCCGCCGCGCCAGATGCGTGCCTTCCGATGCAACCGCGGCCGCGATCGCATCATCGCTGAGCGGAGCAGCCGGATCCTCGGCCTTGACCAGTTCAGCGATCCGGTGCCGCACCGCCGCCGACGAGGCGTTGGTGTCGCCATCGGTGCTCAGCGCGGTCGAGAAGAACGACTTGAGACCGACAGTGCCTTGCGGCGTCTGGATCAGGATCCCTGTCGTGATGCGGCTCACCGTGCTTTCATGAACGCCAACTGCATCCGCCACCTCGCGCAGCGTCATCGGCACGATATGCGCCGGGCCGCGCCGCAAGAAAGCGGTCTGGCGGCGCACGATCTCGCTCCCGACAAGGAGCGCGGTTTGATTGCGGTGCTCGACCGCCCGGCGCAGCCAGCGCGCGGCGGACAGCCGGTCCGACACATAGGACCGCGCATCATTGTTTACGCGCATCACGGCGGCTTTGGCCTCGTCGATCTTCACAGCGGGAAGCGTTGAGCGATTGAGCTCGACGTTCCAGCCGGTGTCATTCTCGGTCACGATCAGATCAGGGGCACGCTGCGGGGGTTGCCCCCCGTCAAAGGCGACGCCCGGCTTCGGTTCGAAAGATCGCAGCTCACGCAGCATGGCCTTCAACTCTGGAAGGTCGACCTCGCATGCACGGCACAGGCCAGGAAGATCGGCAGCCGCAAGCTTGGGTAGGTTTTCGAGAAGCCGCCGGAATTTCGGTGTCATCACGTCCGAGTCTTCGGCCTGAAGCGCGAGGCATTCGGCCAGCGAACGGGCGAAAAGACCGGCAGGTTCGACCGCTTGGATGCGGGCCAGAAACTCTTCGCACTCTTCCTCTGACATGCGAACTCGCGATGCGATCTCGTCAAGCGGCTCTCCAAGCCACCCCGAGGGTTCCAGCGCCTCGAGAAAAACATCCGCAACAAACCGTTCACGCGGGTCAGCGAACATGATGTCGAATTGACGCGCGACATGAGCATAGAGCGAGGGCGCATGATCCGCGACCCGTGCGCCGATATCATCGAAATCTGCGGCGGCTGCCGTCTTGGCGCGTTCTGCCAGAGTGCGTAGCGCGGTAGGCCGTTGCGCTTCGAAGAAAGGATTCTCAGCAGCCTCGCCATCGAGATAGCTGCACAGTTCGGGGTTACTCAACTGCAGAAGGCAGATCGCTTGCTGCAATTGTGCGTTGACCGTAACCGATTGGCGTTGACCGACGAATTGTGAAATCTGAAGTTGCATGACATCTCTCCGTTCACAACCGTGATCGTCGGGACGCGTGCCAATCTCAAGCATAGCAAATTGACAGACCCCATGTCCGAATTCCGACATGGGGCCTGCCCTGGCCTTGAGAACCAGTCATTTTAGGCGCATCGCGCGATTTGCCCAACGGACAAACCGCGCGATGCTGTCAATCAACCGTCAGCCGCGCAGCAGGCTGAGGACGTTCTGCTGCGATGCGTTGGCCTGTGCGAGCATCGCGGTAGCCGCCTGCGACAGAATCTTGCCCCGTGCGAGGTCGGACGATTCTTTCGCGAAGTCCGCATCCATGACGCCCGACCGTGCAGATTCGACGTTCACCGTGATGTTGGTGAGGTTCGAAATCGTGCTGTCGAGACGGTTGGAGACGGCACCGAGGTCAGAGCGCGACTGCGAGATCTTCTGCAGGGCCATGTCCAGGACGCTGATTGCCTTGGACGCGCCGTCCGAGGTCGACAGGTCGATTTCGGCGACCGACTCGAGCGCCGAGCCTTCAGCGGTTGTCGCAAAGTGCTCTGCCGCGCTCGAAGCGACCGTGAACGCCTTGGTCGAGGTCACTTCGACGGTGCCGGTGACGGCGGCCGAGTTCGAGGTCTGGCCAAGGTCGGTTGCGGTGGCCGTCACTGCGCCGTCCTTGTCGAGCGAGTCCATCGTGAAGTCGGTGGTGCTTGCCGAGACGCCGGTCAGCATGATGTCATCGCCGTTCGAGTCGGTGAGGACGATCGAGCTGTTGTCGTTCTCGGCCATGGCCGCCGTGATCCCGGTCTGACCGGATACCGCGTTGATCGCATCGCGCAGACCGCGAACGTCGGTTGCGTCGGTGATGCTGACGTCACCGATGGACACCGCATTGGCAGCGGTCGTGCCGACCGAGAAGCTGATCGTGTCGCCGGCGGTGAAGCCGGACAGCTTTGCAGAGGTCATCGCGCTGGCTTCGATGCCGGTCGATGCGGACAGCTTGTTGATCTCGTCCGCCATCGACTTGGCCGACTGGCCTGCGGTGGTGGTGATCGAGGCAGAGCCTGCAAAGCCGGTCAGGGTAACGGTCTGGCCACCGGCGATTGCCGTATCGGTGTCGGTCAGGCCTGCGCCGGTGTCGATGGTCGATGCCGACCGCACGACGTTCGCGCCGATGTCGGTTGCAGAGGCGCTGTCGACGTTCAAGGTCATTGTCTGACCTTCGTCGGCACCAATCTGCAGCTGCTTGTTCGAGAACGAGCCGTCGAGAACCTTCATGCCGTTGAACGTGGTGTTCTCGGAGACCGAGTTGATCTCGGCGATCAGCTGGCTCGATTCCGCGACGATGTTACCGCGGTTGGCTGCGGTGTTGGTGTCGTTCGACGACTGGACGGCAATTTCACGCAGACGCTGCAGCATGTTCGAAACTTCGATATGCGCGCCTTCGGTCGTATCGACGAGGCTTTTGCCGTCGGTGGCGTTCCGCATGGCCTGGTTGAGGCCCATGATCTGCGACGTCATCTTTTCCGCGATGGCCATGCCGGCGGCATCGTCCTTGGCGGCGTTAATGCGCTGGCCCGAGGACAGGCGGCTCATTGCGGTGTTCATGTCTTCGTTGACGCGGCTCATGTTTGCCTGAGCGTTGATCGCGCCGATGTTTGTGTTGATCGTGGTCATGGTACGGTCTCCTGGGTGAATATCAGGCGCCGGTCACAGCGCTCGGAGTAGGCAACGGCACATCGCGAAAAATGTTAAACCCTGTAATTCGATCCGGGCTTAACCGCTGTTTTATTTATATATTTTCTTGACCGCTCACTTTGTCGTCCGGTTCGGGCGCGGCTTGGCACTGTTCTTGCCGCTTCTTTGCAAATCCCACGCAAACGGAGTGCGACATGGATATCGCGGCCTTGATCGGCATGATTGGTGCCATTGGAATGATCGCCGGGGCGATGATCACCTCTGGCGGCCTTGGTCCCTATATCGATGTAGCGTCGATCATCATCGTCTTCGGAGGGACGTTTTTCGGCGTGATGCTACGCAGCCCGATGGGGATTTTTCTTGGCAGCTTCGGCGCGATGGCAAAGTGCTTCATGCCGAAGCCCCCCAATCAGAAAGAGCTTGTTGAGACGATGGTCGAATTCTCGAACATCGCCCGCAAGGAAGGCATCATGGCCCTCGAAGGAAAAGAGATCCCGGACGCCTTCTTCGAGAAGGGTCTGCAGATGCTGATCGATGGCGCCGACGAGGCGAAACTGGTCAAGCAGCTCAACCATGAAATACGCGCCATGAAAATACGCCACGCGGAATTCCAGGGCGTGGTGAAAGCCTGGGTGGATATCGCCCCGGCTATGGGAATGATCGGGACACTGATCGGGCTTGTGCAAATGCTTGGCAACATGGCGGACCCCAAGGCGATCGGTCCTGCCATGGCGGTTGCGCTGCTGACGACCCTTTATGGTGCGTTCTTTGCGAACGTGCTGTTCGGGCCGATCTTGTCAAAACTGGAGGGCTATTCCGCCGCTGAAACCATCTATCGAGGAATGGTTCTTGAAGGCTTGCGCAACATCGCGCGCGGAGAATCCGGGAGAAACGTCCAAGAGCAGATGGTCGCCGCCCTGCCTCCCAAGGTCCAGGCGCAACTGCTGGCGGCGGCCTAAGCGATGGCCAAGAAGCCGATTCCCCTTCCCGTCGTCGTCGAGGAGGAACCCGAGGACGAGTGCCCGAAATGCCCGCCTGTTGGATCTCCGGCGTGGATGGCGACCTTTGCCGATATTGCCACGCTCTTGATGGCATTCTTCGTCCTTATTCTGTCATTCGCGGAATTCAATCAGCCGAAGTTCAAGATGGTCGCCGGATCCTTGCGCAATTCCTTCGGTGTTCAGCGGAATTCGCCCGCCTTTGAACAGCCCAAGGGCACCACGATCCTTGATCTGAAGTTCAGCCCATCGCCCGACGCCTCGGTTCTGCCCGAAATCACGCAGCAGACCACCGACACCGACCAGCGAGACATCGACAAAGCTGCCCCGGACGGCGACGAAGGAACGGGCGAGCTGGCACAGGCGCTGGAAGACGCGATCAACATGAAAGAGGTCGAGGTCAGCGCCGAGCAGGGCGAGATCGTGATCTCGGTCTCCGCCGAGGCGCCTGATACGGCGCGCGAGGCTGTGGACAAAGCCCTTGAGGCGATCTCTCAGGCCAAGGCGGACGACCCCGACCAGGCAGAGAAGCTGGACGACGTCCGTTTCGAAAGCGACGCGGCCACCGTGTCCGAACTTGCCCGCGCTTCGGAAGCCGAACCAGAGACAAACGAAACGGCGCAAAGCCCGGGCACGACACCGTCTTCGGGGGGCGCGGGCGATAGCGAGAGAACCGCATCCATCGCAGAGGCGGAACTTCGGGTCTCGCTGCGGGAAGAAATTTCAGAGGGTCTGGTGTCAGTCGAACAACGCGAGGACAAGGTGATCGTAACCGTCGGGGCCGGAGGAACCTTTGCGTCGGGCGATGCGAACCTGACGCGCGAGGCGCGGGACATCATGGCGCGCCTTGCCTTCTCGACGATGAACGACGCCAGCAAGATCACCGTCACGGGGCATACAGACGACCGCCCGCTTGGGACCGGATCGCGCTTTGCAGATAACTGGGGCCTTGCGGCTGCACGATCGGCCGCCGTTGTGCGAGAGCTTTCGGCTCAGGGATTGATCGACCCCGAAAGGCTGATCGCGACAAGCCGCGGCGAGTCCGACCCGATTGCGAATAACAGCTCGGAACAGGGCCGCGCCCTGAATCGGCGGATCGAAATCGAGATCGACTACTGAGCCTCGCTAAACTGAACGCGACCGCAACCGTTCTGGCGGTAAAGGAGACGCGAAATGTCGACAGACATACTCTCAAAGCTGAACACCTCGGGCAGCGGTCTCGATATCATTTCGCTCGCCAGCGATCTCGCCACGGCGCAGATCGCGCCGAAGAAATCACTTGTTCAGCAGCGGATCGACCGTGCCGAAGTTTCTCTGGGTGCAATCGACCGACTGCGTGAGAGCATCGGCACGCTCGGCTCTGCGTTGACCGCGACGTCCTCAGCGCAGATTTCGCAGGTGACAAGCGATAGCGGTGCCGTCGGCGCATTCCTGACCGATGCAGCAAAACTGACGCCTCAGTTGGCGTCTGTCGGCGTCACGCAGCTTGCGACTCAACAGGTTCTTGAATTCTCGGGGTTTTCCGGCCCTGAGGACATTATCGGTCCCGGCACGCTTACGATCGACTTCGGACGGTGGGACACCGGCACGTTTACTGCCGGATCAAGTCCGGGCGGTTCATTGACCTTCGGACCAACTGCGACGCTTCAGGATATGGCCGACACGCTCAACGAGATCGATGGCGTCATGGCCCGTGTCGTCGATGTCGGCGACGGAACGTTTTCGCTCGGTGTCCTGTCGGACACGGGGTCCGACAACGCCTTGCGGTTCTCGGTCGCCGCTGGCAGCAGCGCTGCCTTGACTGGCTTCGATTTCTCGGCCGACCCTTCCGCCGTCGAATTGCGCGCGGCGTCCGATGCGATCCTGACGCTCGACAATATCACCCTGCGCCGCCAGACGAACTGGATCGACGATGTCATTCCGGGCGTCACGCTGTCGCTTGCCCGACCCACCGACGGCATCGCAGCGACAATCGCCGTCGGCCCGGATCCCGATCTTGCGTCCGAGGCGTTCATGTCCCTCGCGGACAATCTCAACCAGTTCCGTTCCCTGTCCCGCGAGATGTTGGCGCGCGGCGCGGCTGGTGTGGATGCTGGCCCACTTGCCGGCGATGCCGGTCTGTCGGCCTTGATGAGCGAAGTGGGTTCGATCCTGTCATCTGGCACCCCAGGACTGGATGACGACCCGGTTTTCCTGTCCGAGTTCGGGTTCAGAACAGAGCGAGACGGCAGCTACAGCTTTGATGAAGACCTGCTGATGGCCAAGCTGCAAGACGACCCGTCCAGCGTCGAAGCCATGTTGCGCGGCAGACTGTCCAGCGAGACCGATGGCGTGGAAATGTCCGGCACGCCGCGCGCCAGCGCCACGCCCGGCGCCTATGCGTTCGCCTTCGACAGCGCGACCGGAACCGCGAGGGTCGGAGACGACACCTTCGATGCGTCCGACAATGGAGACGGGACATGGAGCATCGCGGTTACGTCCGGACCGCTTGCCGGTGTGTCGCTGACGGTCGACAACGATGTGACAGCCTCGACACTCCATTACGGAATAAGTCCGTTCGAGCGCCTGCAAACCGCGATCGACAAGGCGCTGACCTCGGATGGCGCTATCGGTCGGCGTGAAGCATCCTACTCCAAAACCTTGTCCGAAGGCACCGAAACTCTTGAAACACTCGACCAGGACATCATCGACATAGAGAACCGGTATCGGTCACGCTTCATCGAAATGGAACGTATCGTGACACAGCTCAATTCCACGGGCGATTACCTTACAGGTCTGCTGGATGCCTGGAATGGGCAGAATAATTGATGATGTCACGACGCGGCGGCGACCCGGAACTGGTCAGACGTGATCCCCAGTTTCTTCATCTTCTCGATCAGGGTGGTGCGCTGCAGTTTCAGCGCAAGTGCGGCGTGAGAAACGCAGCCATCGGTGAAATCCAAAGCGGCCTCGATAAGTTCCGCCTCAACCGTCTGGACCCTGCGCCGGAAATCCAGAGAGCCCTTGGAGACCAAGTTTTCCTTCAAAGAGCCAACCGCCGTTTCAGCCGTCGGCACTGGCGGGGCGGGCTTGGCCGGATCGAAGCCCTGAACAAGCTCTTCTGCGTTCTGTCCCGAAATCTCGCGGCCGGGAAACAGCACCAGGGCACGTTCGTAGACATTGCGCAGTTCGCGCACGTTTCCTGGCCATGAATGGCTTTTCAGGACACGCAGTGCGGCAAGGGTGAACACCGGACGCGTGGTTCCGATCCGGCTCCGTCCAAGTGCGTCCAGCAACGAGGGAAGATCCTCGGTCCTGTCGCGAAGGGCCGGCAGGGTCATCGGGATCACGGCGATACGGAAGAAAAGGTCTGCGCGGAAACGCCCCGCTTCGACCTCCTTGCCAAGGTTGCGGTGGGTTGCGCAAACCAGGCGGAAATCGACGGGAAGATCGGATTGGCCGCCAAGCCGCTGTACCCGGCGAGCCTCCAGAACCCGCAAGAGCTTGGATTGAAGCTCAAGGGGCATATCCCCGATCTCGTCGAGGAAGAGTGTTCCGTTATGGGCCTGTTCCACCCGGCCTGCTCGCGCCTCGGTTGCCCCCGTGAAGGCGCCTTTCTCGTGGCCAAACAATTCCGATTCCAGAAGCTCGGAAGGGATCGCGGCACAGTTCACGGCGACAAGACGCCCGGACCGTCCCGACAGCATGTGAAGCGCCTGGGCGGCCAGCTCTTTTCCGACACCGGTATCTCCTTGCACCAGAACAGTCGCATCGGACGGCGCAGCAAGCGCGATCGTGGATTTTGCCTTTCGCATAGCCGCAGAGCCTCCGACGAGCAGCGCGTCCAGACAAAGGTCTTCCATCGGCTCGGCTTTGGCGGCGGTGGGGGTCCAGTGGCGTGTCATCCGGGGGCGTCCTTTGCGATTCCTTCTGCCCAACCTTTCTAGCCCGGCAAAATCATCATCTGGGGACGTCTTTCGCGGAGTTTAGCCGCACCTCTGGTTAACGTTTGGACCATAAGTCGAGTGAGCGATATCGAATGATACTAACCATGTCCGAGTTGCGGCTAAAGCGTGACTGTATCCGGCGAACGCGCATGCGCCGCCCGGGAAGTCCCCGGACCAGATCAGCGCATATAGTCGAATAGATTCGTTCGACCGATGGACACAAAGCTTTGCTGAGCTGCGTCCCGTGTCAGCAACTTGCGGCTGAGTTCTGTGACGGTCTGGGCCAGATCAAGCTCGCGCAGCGATGATAGACCTTCATCAAGGCGAAGCTGGCGGGCGTCGATGGCATCGGCCTGAAGCTCGACCCGCGCCGCGATCGCGCCGATGCGGGCGCGGCCATCTGCAAGGTGATTGCCAGCCTCGGTAATCGAGCGCAAGGCGACGTCCATCCCCGCACCGACCGGGTCGGCCAGGGCCGTCAGGAACGTATCAATCGCCTGGAAGATGTCGGTTGGATCGCCGGGAACCGTCTCTCGCATGCCATCGAAAATCTCGGGGCCGGGAACGGCAGTGTCGATCTTGGCGCTTTCCGAAACGCGCAGACTGCGTCCACCACTATCACCTTGATAGACAACCGTTCCGGCAATATCGCCATAGGGATCACCTTCGGTCATGTTGCCGCCGAACAGTGATCGTCCAGCTTCATCGCGCGCATTGGCGACATCGAGCAGAGAGCCGCGCAATTCCCGGGCCTCGGACGTGATCGCGGATCGCTGGTTCGGCGAGAGAGTGGCCGTCGATGCAGACAAAGCCAATTCGCGCAACCGTTGCATGACGTCGGTTCCCGCGGCAACGGCGGCGTCGGCAAGACCGAGACGTCCCTGCGCGGTCTCAAGATTGGTGGAAAACCTTTCAAGACGGGCGCCCTGCTCATCCGCGGCCGACAGGCGCAATGCGCGCAAGGGATCGGCCGATGGACGCGGATCGTTGCGGCCCGAGGAGATCTCGGACTGCAGCGTCGCAATCTCGCTGCCAAGCGTCTGGAAACGGGTACTGGCGTGCGCGTGAAACAGGGCGGTTCCAATGGTCATCGTCACTCTCCTCAGACAGCATTGAGCAGCGTGTCAAACAGCTGCCGGGCAACATTCAGGACCTGAGCATTGGCCTGATAGGCTTGTTGGTGGCGCAAGAGATCGGCGGCCTCGGTATCGAGATCGACCGAGGATGCGGCGGCGATTGTGCTTTGTGCGCTTTCCAGACGCGCTGTCGTCGACAGCACGCGATCGCGCCCGGCCGAAACGGTAGATCCGGCATCCGCCAGAATCTCGGCGTATTCGGCGGAATAACCGCCGCGTCCGGACATGGCATCGCGCGACGCAAGATCGGCGATGCGTTCCGCGATGGTTGGATCGCCGACAGCGGCGGCATTCGTGGAAGCGGTCGCAAGCTCGGCGCCCGAAGCCGGCATGAACGCAAGGTCCAGCGCCGATCCCTCGCGCAGTGACAAGAGCATACGGTCGCCGTTTCGCGCATCGCCGCCCGGACGGATCACGAGGCCGGGTAGCGTGATCTCGGTCGCACCATTGGCAAGCTCGGTGCCCGACGCATCATTGACGCGCCACAGGCCTGCGCCGGTGTCCCGGACCACAGTCAGCGGCCCGGCGGGCATCAGCGCGGGATCGGTAATCTCGGTATCCGCACTGATCCGGCCTGCAGATGCCGCCATCGGAGACACTTGCCAGCCGCGAAGCGAAAACATCTCGTCCCCCGGGTTCCCATCCTGCCGAAGACCCGAGGCATGAACAAAATTCATGTCCTCCGCGATCCCCTGCGCCCACGTATCAAGCGCATCCTGCGCGGCACCGATCGCGCCCAGCGCATCGCTTATTCCCTGCAACAGTCCCGTATCGACACGGCGCGTCTGCGGCGAGCCGCCGTCCACCGGAATGGCCGTGATGCGGTCCGGGTCCGTTGAGGATAGAGCGCCATGTTTCCCGCCCTTCAACAGAAGCGGGCCGCCCGGGTCCGATCCAAGGGTGACCGACACGCGCCCACCGTCCTCGGGGGTGACATGGATCGAAGTGATCCCGCCAAGCTCGCCAAGCAACGCATCGCGGCGATCGAGGATCGCGTTCGCCGTTCCACTGCCCTGAGACGCCAGCAGGTCCTTCTGCAACTCGGCAAGATCAACAAGGATCGTATTCGCCCGGTCGATGCCCATCACGGCCTCTTCGGTGACCCCCGACACAAGTTCCCCAAGTCCCCTTGCCAGATCGCGAACACCAGCCGCCAGGCCATCGCCGGCAGACAGAACGATGGACCGGAACCCCGGATCATCGGGCGCGCTGGCAAGTGTGCCGATCGCCTCGAACCATGCCCCGAGCTTCGGACCGACGCCGCCGCCTTCGGGCATGAGGCGCTGTTCAAGCGCTTCGAGATAGGGCTGAGCGGTCTCAGCCGCCTGCGCGGCCCCATTCGCGACCCGCTCGCGCGCGGCGAGCAGCCCATCGAACGCGCGCCGTACTTCGCTGATGCCGACCCCATTTGCGATGGGGGCCTTGGTCGTTGGGCTGGACGCGCGGCCCGGCAGGCTTTCGCTGATCACGTTCCGACGATGATACCCGTCGGTGTCCGCGTTAGCGATATTTTCACCGGTGACGGTCAGCGCTGCTCGGCTGGCCGCAAGACCGCTGGCCCCGATATCGAATATCCCGGCCATCAGTGATCACTGCCGCCAGCTGCGCCGCTGAACTGTTGGTAAAGTGCGCGGGCGATTCCAAGGTTGGAGTGGCCCGCCCCTGTTTCGGTCAAGGTCTGGTCGAGCAGCGATTGGACTTTGTCCTGGCCCGATGAATCGAACAGCCCCTCGCCCAACGAGGCCGACCGTGCACTCTTCAACATCTGCTGCAGGAACAACGCTTCGAATCCTTCTGCCACTTCCTTCAGTCGGGTCTCGTTCCGACTGATCTCGGATCCGGTAACGGCAGAAGTCTGAGAAAGTGCAGAGAGGGTCATGGTCGTTCCTCAGATCACGATGAGTTCTGCACGCAGCGCCCCGGCACTGTGAAGCGCGTCCAGGATCGACACGAGGTCTGCAGGGCTGGCGCCAACGGCGTTGATGGCATCGACAAGCGACGACAGTGACACACCTGGATTGAACACGAACGCCCGCGCCTCGCCCGTATCGACCGCGATCTGACTGTCGGGCGTGACCACCGGCTCGCCCCCGGCTATCACGACGCCATCGTCGCCATTGACCACCGTTGCGCCTTGATCGACGTTGAAATCCTCATTGATGCGGACAGTCAGCGTGCCATGCGAAACGGCCGATGGCGTAACCCTTACGCTGCCGTTTATGACGATGGTTCCGGTTCGGGCGTTGACAATGACCTGTGCGGGCGGAGCGGCGGGTTCCACCTCGACCATTTCCAGCAGCGACATGAATGAGACACGCTCGGACGGAGCGGCGGGGGCGCGCACCCGCACCGATGTTCCATCTATGGCCAATGCGATGCCTTGGCCGAACATCGAATTGATCGCCTCGGCCATAGCAGCGGCAGTCGAAAAATCGTTCCGGTCAAGATTGAGGACCAGGTATTCGGATTCGAGGAACGCGGTCTCAACCGATCGTTCGACGGTTGCGCCCCCCGGAATGCGCCCGACGGTGGGAATGTTGACGACGATCGAAGAGCCATCGTTCGCCTCGACACCGAGACCGCCGACGGCCAGGTTTCCTTGCGCGATCGCATAGATTTCGCCGTCCGCGCCCATCAGCGGAGTCATCAGCAGCGTTCCGCCCTGAAGCGATTTGGACTTGCCCACGGTCGAGACCGTCACGTCGATCGTTTGCCCCGGCTTGATGAACGGTGGAAGATCCGCCGTCACCATCACCGCCGCGACGTTTTTTGCATCGAGGCTGCGGATGTCCGTCTCCAGCCCGAGGCGCGAGATGATCGACTGCATCGACTGGCGGGTCAGATCCGAATTCCCATCTCCGGTTCCGGACAGGCCCATGACGATGCCATATCCCACCAGCGGGTTCGACCGAACGCCTGCGACCGAAGCCATGTCCTTGACGCGATCCGCCAAAGCGGGCGCGGATAAGATAACCAGGCAGAATGCCAGTAGTATTCGGCGCATGATGCTAGTCCCTAGAACGGTGTGATTGCATTGAGACCGCGGCGCATCCAGCCTTGCTTGCCCGCGTCGGCGATGTCGCCCGCCCCGATATACGTGATCTCGGCATTGGCGATCCGATCGGACGAGACGACATTGTCCGAGCTGATGTCTTCGGGACGAAGATACCCTGACAGGCGGACATATTCGTCACCGTTATTCAGGGTCAGTTTCTTCTGGCCAAGAATTTCAAGCATCCCTCCCGGGAAGATACGCACGACCGTCACGGTCACGCGGCCCTTGAGCGAATTTGACTGGGCCGCCCGGCCCTGCCCGGCAAAACTTCGGTCGGCACCCGCGCTCAGCAGACTGTCGTCGAAACCGGGGGTAAGAAGGTCCGGCAGGTCGATGCCGAACTCGTCGTTGTGGCTGGTCGTTGCAGACTGTGATTTCTGCGCCCGGAAGCTTTCGGTAAATTCGACGGTGAGCACATCGCCGACTTGCGCCGCGCGCCGGTCCGATACGAAAAGGCCCCTTGTGCCGCCGCCGAAGATCGCGCCGTTCGGTGCAAGGTTCGTTTCGGAGACAGGCGCAACCGGATAGACAGGGCGAAAATCGGCAGAGGCCGCGTTCTCGATCTGGGTTGAGCAGGCGGCGGAAATCAAAAGCGCAGGCAGCGCGACAAAGCGGCTCATGACGGCCCTCAAAGCTTGTTGGACAGGTATCGCATCATCTCGTCTGATGCAGAGATTGAGCGGGAGTTCACTTCATAGGCGCGCTGCGCTTCGATCATGTCGACCAATTCCTGCACCACGTTGACATTGGATGCCTCAAGCGAGCCCTGAACCAGCTTTCCTGCGCCATCCGCCAACGGTTCAGTCACGACAGGCGGGCCACTGGCCGGGGACTCGACGACGAAGCTTTCACCAACCGGCTGAAGACCGCGCGGATTGGCAAAGCTGGCAAGGGTGATCTGGCCGATTTCGTTCGGCTCAACCGCGCCCGGCTGCGTGACCGAGACGATGCCGTCTGCAGAAACAGCAACGCTGGTTGCGTCGGGCGGGATCTGGATCTCGGGCTGCAGGAAATAGCCGGACGAGGTCGTCAGGAACCCTTCGGCATTCTGCGAGAACGCGCCGTTCCGTGTATATCCGATCCGGCCATCGGGCATGAGAACCTGGAAGAACCCTTGACCGTCCACCGCAACATCCATTGCGTTCCCGGTCATGTTAAGCGTGCCTTGGGTGTACATCTTTTCGGTCGACACCATCCGCACGCCCGTGCCGATGGCCGTCGCGGTACTCGCCTCGGTGCCTTCCGCTGTCTGGGCGCCGGCGGGTCGCCAAACCTGGTAAAGAAGCGATTCAAAGTTCGCGCGATCCCGCTTGAACCCGGTCGTGTTCACGTTGGCCAGGTTGTTGGAAATCACCTGGATCCGCATCTGCTGGGCGTCGAGCCCCGTCTTTGCGACGTGCATGGCACTGTTGGACATTGAGGCCTCCGTCTCGGCATGGGTCGCAGTTCAATCTGCAAGTGCCGTGCCAACGGTGCGATTGGCTTATCCTTCGGGGGCGCGCATCAGGCTTGTGCCGGCCTCGTCGATATCGCGGGCGGACATGATCGTGCGCATCCCGATCTCGTAATTTCGCTGCAGTTCGATATTGGCGAGCATTTCTTCGACCGGGTTGACGTTGGACCGTTCAAGCACCCCCTGAAGCACCTTGGCCTGCTGGTTGGGTTCCGGGACAGTGCCATCCTCGGCCCGGATCATTCCATCCTGCCCCTTGCGCAGGATGACATCAGGCTCTGGAACCACCGTGGCCAAAAGGCCTGCGGGAACAGCCTCGCCGTCTATCGCGTCAAGAGGCTCGATGCTAATCTCGCCCAGATCGGACACAGTGATCGACCGGAAAGGCGGCACGACAATCGGCTCAAGCGCGGCATTCAGCATCGCCGCCCCGGACCCATCCCGCAAAACGCCATCCACCGAACGGTGAAGATCGCCCCTTCGGCTGAGCGCCGGATCGCCGCCCCCAGGCGGGGCGACAAAGAAATACCCCTCATCGGAAATAGCGACATCGGTTTCGAGCCCGGTACGGTCCAGAAGACCATTCGCTTGCGAAAAACCGGCTGGTCCGGATTCCAGTTGGAACGCGCGGGTCGACGCGGTGTCGAGAGCGTCGAGAAAGCGGGTTCCAGTCTCGTTCGGAAGGTCGCGCCGGAAGCCCGGCACGCCCATGTTCGCAAGGTTTTGCGCCTGCGAGACGCGAGAGTCTGTCATGACCCCAATCGCGTTCAGGCCGGTATAGATCATGCGGTCCATTCAGGCTGCTCCCGGCGCTTAGCTGCGCATATTCATCACGGTCTGCGACATCTGCGATGCCGTCTCGAGGGCCTTGGCGGACGCCTGATAGTTTCGCTGCGCGGTGATCAGGCTGACAAGCTCGCTGGTCAGGTCCACATTCGCCTGTTCCAGAGCGCCCGATCTCAGATCGCCAAAGCCGTCTTTGCCGGGTGTTCCGAGGATCGGCTCACCCGAAGTCCCGGTTGCGATATAGGATGCGTTTCCAAGACGGCGCAGACCTTGCATGTTCTGAAAATTGGCAACCACGATCTTGCCAAGCGCGACGCGTTCAGCATCCCCGTAATTGCCCCAAACCACACCATCGTCGGTCAGTTCGACAGAGGTCAGACCTTGGGCGACTTCACCGTCCTGGCTCATCGACAGGACCCCGAAACGGGACTCGCCCAATTCCGATCCCGCGAAATCCAGCGAAATCGGCCCCGACGGCAACGTGAACGCCATGGGTGCAGTCCCCGCCGTCTGGATGGCGTTCTCATCGAAGGCGATCTCGGTGCCTGCACCGGGCACGGCGGTCTGACCATCGACGACAAGCTGAACTTCGTAGCGCGTGGACGGATCGAGAACATCAGGCGCGTGGGTCATGACGTAATACGCCATTGCGTTGCGGGACTGACCGTTTTCGTCGAGCATCGAGACCGGGGAAGAGAAGGCATAGCTTTCGGGATCTGCCGCGTCGAACGCGATCGCCGCAGGCACCGCGCCTTGCGATCCCTGCCCTTCCGCGCCGACCGGAAAGCGCGTCGGCATCGTGACGGATGTCGTTGCCTTGGCCTCACCTTGCGATGGCGGAATGTACAGGGCCTGTGTTTCTACTTCAGACAAGACCGTGCCATCCGTCGCAGTGGGAAACACCCCAAGGCGCCCAGCGCTGGCGTTCACGACGAACCCATCGGCGTCGATCATGAACGCACCTGCGCGGCTGTAGCTGCGTTCGCCCGCTTCGGCCGCGGTATGCAACTGAAAGAACCCCGGTCCGTTCAGCGCAAGATCGAGCGAGTTCGAGGTGATCTCAAGGCTGCCCTGGCCAAAATCCTGCGCGGTCCGATTAAGCCGAACACCCGTGCCGATCTGGGTCCGCGGATCAGCAAAGAGCGATGTCGAATAGATATCCCCAAACTCGGCGCGCGATCCGTGAAACCCGATGGTGCCCACGTTGGCGATATTGTTCGAGGTGACGGAAATATCGGTTTGGGCCGCATTGAGACCCGACAGTGCTGTAAGAAAGGACATGTGTTTTCCTCTGATTGGGGGGCAGCGACTAGCGCAGCGCAGTGATTTCAAGGCTGGAGAGCAGGCCGTAATCTTCGGCCCGGACCGTGATTTCATCGGTGCCCGGCGGCATTTCGACCCCGGTTACGCGCGCATAGACCGACGCCCCAAGCGCGCGGGTGCCTGTGGGAAGATCCGCCTCGACAGTCACGCGAAGCGCGGATCGCGCCGACGCGATCTCGGCCGGGACATCTGCCCATTCGAACGCCGCTTTTCCAGCGGGCTGTGGGCCGAGTTTCATTTCATGAACCATGACGCCGTTTGCAGGATCAAGGAACCGAACGCGCACATCACTTGCACGATCTGGCAGATCGACCGAGCCGTGTATCGCGCCCTCGTCGTCCGCCCGGGCGGTGGAACCTTCGACAAGGACGCCCTTGCCGATCATGGACGCGGCTCGGGACAAACGATCTCCGCTCATCCGGTCGCCCAGCGCCTTGATGCTGTCGTTGAGGCCTTCGATCCCCGAGACAGTGGAAAACTGGGCCATCTGCCCCAAGAAGTCGCCGTTTTCCATCGGGGCGAAGGGATCCTGGTTCTGAAGCTGGGCGGTCAAGAGGGTCAGGAAATCCTTCTGGCCCAGTTTGTCCGCCTCGCTCTGGCCAGCGGTCTGGCCTGCGGCCTCGGCAGAGCCATTCGATGCGGCAAGTGTCGGTCCAATCGCATTCATTGTCATTCACCCATCCGTACCGTGCGCGCCATCAGGGTGCGAAGCGTCGAGACGACTTCGACCGTGTTCTCGTATTGGCGCGTCGCCTCCAGCATTTCGACCATCTCTTCATTCACGTCGACTGCGGCCTGAAAGACAAAGCCGTCTTCGTCGGCGAGAGGATGGTCAGGCCGGTGCACCCGCTGCGGGCTTCTATCAAGCGTGACCACCCCTTCCATCTCGACAGCCGACAGGCCATCAGACGCGAAAGTGTCAGAATAGACCGCACCGAATGTCGGGCGGATCGCGCGGTAGGCGTCGGCCTCGGATCCTGCGACGGCGCCCGCCTGCGCGATGTTCGATGTGATCGTGTTCAGCCGAACAAGCTGAGCGGACATGGACCGCCCGGCGATGTCGAAGACAGACAGGTTTTGACCCATTGTCATTCTCCCCGGATCGCGCGCGACAAGCCGCTGATCTTGCGGTTCAGCATCGTCAGACTGAGTTGATAGCGCAGCGTGTTCTCGGCAAACTCACGCTGTTCGACGTCCAACTCGACCGTGTTTCCGTCGAGCGACGGATTGATCGGCGCGCGATAGGCAACGCCGCTTTCAGGGCCGTTCCCGGTTGCAAAGTGCCGTCCGGCGGTCGTCCGAAGCGCGCCGCCGCCGGTATGAACCGCAAGCGCCTGGTCGAAATTGATGTCACGCGCCTTGTAACCGGGGGTGGCAGCATGGGCGATGTTGGATGCAAGGATACCGTTACGCCGCTCTCTAAGAGCGAGCGCTTCGGCATGGACGCCCAGATGTTCTCGGATTGAGGTCATCATGTTCTCCTGACAGTCGCACCGGCTTGCGCCGGGTTGGTCCACATCTTGCAAGCCCTATGCCAAGTCCGAACCTCAGGAGCCCCGCCCATGTCCAAGTCCAACCGATCCACAGCGCTTCCCCGGCAAATGCGAAAGGTCCTTTCCACCCTGTCCAGAATGCCGGCACACGAGTCTCTTGATGCGGTCCGCGCGGTCAGCGGGGGGTTTCCCGGCCGACCGTCCCGCACCCTCGCGATGAGCCTGAGGTTGAGGCTGCTGAAGAGCGCATCGGACGATCTGGGCGCGCTAACCGGCTCGGAAGCTCCACCGCCCGCGCCGGCCTTTCCCAGCCCAATCATCGTCGAAGCGCCCGCGCCTGTCCCGCCAGAGCCGGAAGCTGAAAAAGCCCCCGCTCAAACCGGTCGCGAGCCGACCAGTAGCAAGCTTGACGAAAACGCGGTGAACTCTCTTTTTTCGGCTCTGCTGGCAGAGAGCGAAGACGAGGAGTCCAGTTCCTAGGAATTCGAAGACTGATCCAAAACTGAAATGGGCCGCGAACCAGTCGCGACCCATCCAATGAAGGTCAGGCATCTCGGAGCCGAATGGGGGCTCGGAGGTCAGCCGATCAACTTGACCACCATTCTCGTTTCCTGTTCCGACAAGATCATGGGCAGAGACCCCATACCGATCTGGTCACAGGACCTATCTTCAAAGGGATCGAAATCGGAAACCATAAGCTCACCGCACAGCTCGATACCCGTGCGTCCAATCGCGATCACATCAGGGCGATCCAGGCAAAGGTGATGTGTCGGCTCTCTGGAGTCGACAACCAGAGCGCGTCCGCAAGCGGCGAGGTCGGCGGCTTTGGCAAGGACCGCATTGCTGTCGAAGTAGAGCTCGAGGATCGGATCACACAGAAGAACCGAAGCATTGCGCGAAACGCGAACCGGGCGTTCGACACCGAAGAGGTGGTCGGACAAGACCACGACAGGCGACAGATACGGGTTTGCGGGGCGCACCTCGCGCTCAACCACGACGCGCCAACGGCCCGACACGGTCTTGACCTCATTGCCCGGCATGATCTGACGGACCGGGCGCATACCGAGCCGAGTTTCCAGCATCGTATCACCGGACAGGCCTGGAATTTCATCGGCAAGATCGGATTGCCAGCACTGCTCGGCGTAGACCTCGACCGGGAAGCTCCGAACGTCAGAGGCGAATACATCAAACTGTTTAGTCATGGCGTTCTCCGTTCCTGTGCGGCAGCGGCAGCTGTGCCGTGACATCATGGATAAAGAACGCGTTTGGAATTGTCGCAGACACCGAAGTTCGGCATGCGCGATCCAATGAAGGCTGATCTATCTTTCGATATAACCAATAGGCTGCGCTCCAACTTGAAATGGTTGTGGACGGAAGCGAATTTCTGCAGGCATTGCATATGCCGAAATCGTTGCATCGCCCGCCCGCACCTTCGGAACGGCAGGTGTGGATTCTCGGCACGGTTGCCTGTCCGCCGCCCCATCTGGC
>CBFIJK010000011.1:0-71587 GCA_965662745.1 uncultured Paracoccaceae bacterium | reverse complement strand
CGTGGGATCGGCGCTTTGGGTGTCGGGCACATCGGCGCCAGGGTCGGGCGTGGGTGGCACGGGGTCCTGCGGCGGTTCAGGGTCGACTTCTGCCCGCGGGGCCAGCGGCGCGGGCGGTTCCGGCACCGGGTCCGGCTCTGACGGTGGGGTTGGATCGGGCTGCTCTGCCTGCTCCGGCGGGGTTTCGGGCGCGGGCGGTTCCGGCGCCGGATCGGTCACCGGGGCCTCGGTTTGAGCGGGATTTTCGGGGCGCGGGGTGTCCGACACGAGCGCGGCGAATTCCGCCTCTGTGATCATCGACACATCAACCGATTGCGGCGGCTCGGGCGGCGGGCCCGGCAGAAACCAGTCGCCCGCCAGAAGCACCGTGATCAGCCCGAGATGGCCGATACCAGAGATTTTCTGGCCGAGATTCATCCGCGCGCCGCCGTCAGTTGCCCGACCGAAGCGTCGGACCACCCGTGTCGGTCACAAGACCGATGTTGCGAAAGCCGCCCGCGTTGAGTGCGCCCATGATCTGGGCGACCTCGGCATAGGGCACCGCACCATCGGCGCGCAGGAAAATCTTGTCGGTCGCCCGCTCGCCCGCGATCGCCTGAAGACGCGAGACCAGATCGCCGCGTGCGACCTCGGTCGTCTGGATCATCACGGTGCCATCGGCGGTCAGCGTGACCGATAGCGGCTCTTCGGTTTCCACGGGCAGCGCCTCTGCCGCGGTTTCAGGCAATTCGACAGGAACGCCCACGGTCAGAAGGGGCGCGGCGACCATGAAGATGATCAAGAGCACAAGCATCACGTCCACGAAGGGCGTGACGTTGATTTCCGCCATGGGCTGCGCGCGGCGGCGTCTGCGCCCGCGACCACCCTTGCCGCCCGATTTGATGACACCCGCGCCCATCGGTCAGCCGTCCAGCTGGCGCGACAGGATGGTGGAAAACTCATCGGCAAAGGATTCATACCCGCCGGCGATACGGTCGGCATCCGCCGACAGCTTGTTGTAGAAGATCACCGCCGGGATGGCCGCAAGAAGACCAAGCGCGGTCGCCAAAAGCGCCTCGGCAATGCCCGGGGCGACGACGACGAGAGAGGTATTCTGCTGCGCCGCGATCTCGGTGAAAGCGTGCATGATGCCCCAGACGGTGCCGAAAAGGCCGATGAAGGGCGCGGTTGAACCGACAGTCGCGAGGAATGGAAGACCGGCGGTCAGGTCCTCGCTTTCCTTGCCGATGGCGACATCCATGGACCGGTCGATCCGCGACGAGGCGCCAGGGATCAGGTTGCCGTCCTGCCGGTGGCTGCGCCGCCATTCCAGCATCCCGGCAGCGAACACGCGTTCGGCGCGGCCCTCGGGCGTCGGGCCGATCTGTTCGTAAAGCTCGTCCAGCGGCTCGCCCGACCAGAACGCTGCATCGAAAGATGCCGCATTAGAGCGCGCGCGCCGGAAGGCGATCAGCTTTTGAATGATGATCGACCAAGACCAGAAGGACGCGAGGATCAGCATCAGCATCACAAGCTTGACCGTGAAGGTCGAGCGCCAGAATAGGGCGAAAAAGGAGAAGTCGATCTCCTGCGCCATCGCAAGGGTTTCGGTTTCCATATGTCCTGCTCGTCAAGTGCCCGGATTTGTCTAAGGCCGTCTTGTTGCGGCCCTGTGACAGCAAATCTACAGCACTGAAAGGCGGAAATCCAACACTAGCGCGTGATCGGCGGGACCTTTGCGGCGCTAGTGCACGGTTCGGCGGATATTCGCTGGCAACCGCGTGGGATGGCCCGTTTCGGTCAGCGCGACAAGGGTGACTTGGGCTTGAAACAGCAGCTCTTCGCCGCGCATCACGTCCTGCGCCAGCACGATGCGCACGCCGGTCGTCGACACCACGCGGGTCAGCACGGTCAGTTCCTCGTCGAACCGCCCTGGGCTGAGGTAGTCGGCCTCAAGCCGCCGCACGGCGAAGACGAGGCCCTCATCCTCTTTCAGCCGAACTTGGTCGATCCCGATGGACCGGACCCATTCGGTACGCGCCCGTTCGATGAAGCGCAGGTAATTGGCATAGTAAACGATGCCCGCCAGATCGGTGTCTTCGTAGTAGACACGGCAGCGAAACTCATGGGTCATTGCGTGGCTCCCATCCGGGCCATCAGGCGCAGGGCGTGGCTTGGGTCATTGGCGGCGGGGGGCATCACCGGATCATAGGCGGCGCGCATGAGGCTGGCGATCTCGGGGCGCAGAAGAACATGACCGCCTTCGGTTTGCCCCAGCGCGGATTTGTCCGTGAACGCGGTATCGGACCACAAAAGCGCGGTTTGCACCACTTGGGACAGCGCGATGGTCTCGGCGGGGATCTTCGCCATCTCGGCATCCATCCGCACAAAGACAAAGGCCGCGCGGATCGCGCCGTTCTCGTCGAAGCGGAAGACGCGGTACTGGTTCGCATCCGCGGCCTTCAGGCGATCCACCAGCGGGACAAGCCCGTCGATCAGCCGTTCAAGATTGGGGGTCGCGGTCAATTCATCCCAGTCGCGGATGAAGAATACCATCAGGTTCGCGCCAAGTTCGGGGTCAGTTTCCGCGATCTCGAGCCCGGTCAATTGTGCGACCGCTTCGATCGCACCTTTCACGATGGACAGGGTCTCGTCTTCGACACCAAAGACAACCGGCGCAAGCGGGCGGCCCCAGCGCGCAAAAAGGTACTGACCGTCCGAGCGGGTGAACAGCGATGTGATCTCGTCAAGTTCCATGGCGCGTGGGCTAGCCGAGGACGCGCCGTTTGGCAAACAAGCTCAGACCGCGAGGCGGATGAAATCGACCGCCTCGTCCGGGTAGATCGCCGCAGCAGACAGACGACCGCTGAAATAGGCGCCCGTATCGACCGACACGCGCCCGCGCCGTGCAATGGGCGCCGAGACAACGTTATGGCCATGGACGATCCAGATGCCATCGCGCCGATCCGCCGAGTAGAACTGCTTGTGACCCCACAAGAGGGTGCGTTCCGACTGGGCATGGATCGGAAGTGCAGGGTCGGCGGCGGCATGGACGCACATGACGTTGCCGCTTTGCCAGGTCAGTGACAAATCGCGCAGCCAGTCTTCCATGCCGATAGGCATTGCAGCGCGCAGTTTCATCGCGGCGGTCACCAGATCGGCGCCGGTCGACAGGGTGCACACGCCGCCCACCTTAAAGCTTGCAAGGGTCTGAAGACCGCCATGGCGCAGCCAGCGCGGGCCGCTTTCCTCGGGCGAATCTAGAAAATCGAGAAGCATCTTCTCGTGATTTCCCATCAGGCACTTGATCTCGCCATCGCTGCGTTCGCTGAGCGCGCGCAGGACGCCAAGCGTCACGGCGACCTTGTCACCCCGGTCTATGTAATCGCCAAGAAACACAATCTTTGCATCGGGATAGCCGCGTTTGGACCGGTCGGCGTCGATCATGTTGATCATCGGCGCGATCATATCGGACCGCCCGTGAAGATCGCCTATAGCATAGATTGGTTCGCGGCATTTGACGGGGGCGTCGAAGACCGCGTTGATCTGCGGCTCCGTCGTATCGCTTGAGCCATCGCGCAAGAATCGACGCATCGACATCATCATCGGTGAAAGTCCCTGTCCCATCCCAAAGCGATTCCGCCCTGATAGAACGTAGCACCGCCTATAGCGGTGCGCCTAGGGGGTTCCATCAAGATTTTGTCACCTGCACAATCAGTGGTGGAAAGAGGGTGCGCTGGGGCGACTAGGCATTCACCAAGTGCCTATTTGACGATCTTTTCGTCCCTGACGAAGAGGTTAGACCAGGCGCGATCCACAAGTTCGGGCGTCATGTGATAGGGTGTCCCTTCGAATTCGCAGATCGAGATCATCTGGTCGATCAGGAAAACCGGCTGGTAGTTCGCATAGACATTGTTGATCGTCGGATACTTGTTCTTGATCAGGTGGATCAGCGACGCTTCGTCCAGCGGCATCCCCTTTTTCTTGGCGATCAGCGCAAAGATTTTCAGGAAGTCCTGCTTGTTCGGCCCGTCGATCTTGATCTTGAAGAAGATCCGGCGCAGCGCGGCCTGGTCGAAGATCTCGTTCGGATGGAAGTTGGTCGAGAAGATCACCATCGTGTCGAAGGGCACTTCGAATTTCTCGCCCGATTGCAGCGACAGGATGTCCTTGCTTTCCTCAAGCGGAACGATCCAGCGGTTGATCAGTGCCTGGGGCGGATCGGCCTGGCGGCCAAGGTCGTCGACGATGAAGACGCCGCCGGTGGATTTCAGCTGCAAGGGCGCCTGGTAGGTCCGGCTTGTCGGGTTGTAGACGAGATCGAGCATGCCCAGCGACAGCTCGCCGCCCGTGATGACGGTCGGCCGCTCGCACAGCACATAGCGCCGGTCGCGGGTGGAATCGGCGGACCGCAAGGATGTCGCAGCGGTCTCGGGTTCCGGCGTGGCCGTGTGCACGATGGGGTCGTAAACGGTGATGACCTGTCCCGAGTATTCGATCGCGCGCGGAACATAGATGTTGTCCCCAAGCGCGTTGCGAATACCGTTCGAGATCGAGGATTTACCGTTGCCGGGCGGTCCGTACATCAAGATCGAGCGGCCAGCTCCAACTGCGGGGCCGAGCTGGTCGAGAAGGGTGGGCGGCAGGATCAGCTGGCCCATCGCCTTGGTCAGCTGGTCACGCGTGATGCGCATGTTGCGGACCGACTGACGCTTGGTCTGTTCGCCATACATTGCCATGGGCACCGGCAGCGCGCCGAAATATTCCGACTGGCTTAGCGCATCAAGCGCGCGGGCGCGGCCCTGATCAGTGAGCTGGAATCCCATCTCGCTTGATGAGTTCGCGTGCATGGTGCCCATCGCTTCCAACAGGCCCTGACCGCGCGCGATGTCGATCAGTTCCTGGGTCAGCATCGGCGACAGGCACAGGACCTTCGACAGTTGCGTGACCTTGTCGAGGTTTCGGCGGAACATTGTCTTGAGAAGGATGTCGCGCATCATGACCATGGTCAGGCCCGTGTCTTCCAGCCGCTTGGGCGGCGGCGGGGCGATCACGGAACCGGTCTGCATGTTCATGGGAAACCCCTTTGCGCTAATCGTCTTGCTGGTCTTCGTGGCAGATCAATGTGGCAAAATCCGGGATCATCCGCCCGGGATCGCGCCCAGAAGTAGGTAAAAGACAAGGCTTGGACCCAGGGCAAAGCCCATGGGAAATTTCGCCTTGTTCCAGCTTTCCCAATCGCTGGTGCGCGCGCGAAAGCCGGGCATCGCGCGGAACATGCGGTGGGTGGCCAGCGCGGCTATCGACACGAAGGCCAGCAGGAAAAAGAACGGCCCGACATCCTGAAGCGTGATGAAGGGCGCCATGGCGGCGGCGAATTTCGCGTCCCCTGCGCCCAGAAGGCGCAGCGCGTTCAGAACGAAGCCGACGGCCAGAACGACCGCGAAATGCACAAAGCGCCACAGGTAATCTTCGATGGGCAGGGCGATCAGGCCGATCACGAGGAAGACGACAAGCAAGGCAAGAACCGCCTTGTTGCGGATCTTCATGTATTTAAGATCGCTCCACGCGGCCCAGACACAGATCGGGATGACAAAGGGCAGAAACCAAAGCGCCTCTGCCACGGAAATTTCCAGCCCCATCGCGTCAGTAGCCTTCCAAGGCACGCAAGGCGCGCACGGCGGCTTCGAAGTGGCGCGGGTGGGTTTCGATCGCGTCGCGAAGAAGCGATTTGCCCATCTCGACATCGCCGCGTTTGACGGCCGACAGGCCCAGCGTGTGCAAAAGCTGTGCGCGCTCGATCTGGGTCATCGGGAAGGCGGGCAGGTCGTACTGGCCTTGTGCAGCGCGGGCGAGGGCGAGGTTGTTCTTTGAGGTGAAGATCGTCTCGTCATAGCGGATCGCATCGACGAACAGGCTTTCCGCCTCGCTGAAATCGCCGCGCGTCAGCTTCGAATAGCCCCAGTTGTTCAGAACGCCCGCCGGTTTTGTGGTCATGCCAGCGGCGGTTTCATAGAAGGCGTCGGCCTTTTCCCACTCGCGGTTGGAATCGGCAACCATCGCTTCAAGCCGGTAGCGATTGTAGGTCTCGTAGGTCGGCGCAATCTTGTCGAGTTCCATCTCGGCAAGCTCCCACTCGCCGGACCGGATCAGCGCATCGGCATAATCGACCTTGTCATCATTGGTCGCCTTGTCATGCTCGACAACCAGCTTCCACGCTTTCACCGCATCATCGGTGCGCTTGGCGCGGATCAGCGATTTCGCAAGGCCCCGGCGTACATCGACGCGGTCGGGGTTTTCCTTCAGCGTGCGCTGGAAGTAGGTGACGGCCTCGTTCGGGTCGGCCACGGTCAGCATGATGTCGCCAAGGTTGCTTTCGTCGATGACGTTCACGCCCTTCACGGCACGTCCCACATCGGCACGATCATCCGCGCGGAACCTGTCACAGGCCCCGAGAGAGGTCAGCGCAAAAGCGCAAAGCAAAGCGATCCAGGCCTGCCGCATGGAAATTATCTGCCCTTACTGCTCGTCCCGCCTCGCTTAGGGGTTCGACAGGAGCTTGTAGGCGCCCCTTCCATTGCGAACCAACGCGAAGTCGGAGTTATTTTCATCATCATACGTAGGATTTTCGATTTTTGCGAGCGCCAAGGTCAGGTTTTCGCGAATTCCTGCATTTCCGCCACTATCGAGGGCAAAGGCCTGGCGGAAGGTCGCCGCAGCCTCGCCCATTCGGCCCTGTTCCATCAGCACGACGCCAAGATTGTTCCACGCGGGAACGAAGGTCTCGTCCGCCTCGACCGCTTGGCGCAAGAGTCGTTCGGACTGGTCGAGCCGCCCCAGTTTCAGGTTCGCGGACCCCAGCGCCGACAGGATTTCAGGCGTCATGCCGTCGGTCGCGGCGCTGCGCAGAAAGGCGTCTAGTGCGAGTTCATATTCGCCCGCCGCCATCAGACGGTGCCCGACGACCATGCCGTCCACGGTCTCGCCGTCGGGATCAATCCCGACGGGCGCATATACGCCTTGATTGGCCTCCAGCGCCTCGGTGCTTGCATCGGGCGTCTGGCCGCAGGCGCCCAGCGCCCCGGCCAGAAGAAATGCTGCCGTGATGTGATGCCCCCGCATACCCATCAGAACGCCGCGATCTGTCCGGACCCGAGCGTGAGATACACGTCGTAGACCGAGGGGCCGACGAGGATCACCATGAGCGGTGGAACCGTGAAGGCCATCGTCATCAGCGTCATCTTGGTCGGCAACTGGTTCGCGGCCTCTTCGGCGCGCATCAGGCGCTTGTCGCGCATCTCGGCAGCATAGACCCGCAGCGCCTCGGAAATTGGCGTACCGAAGCTGGCCGATTGCACCAGAACGGTGACGAAGCTGGCCACATCGGGCACGTCGACCCGCTCGCCCATGTCCTTCAGAACGCTGGACCGGTCCTTGCCCGCCTTCGATTCATAGCTGACAAGCGCCAGTTCTTCGGAGAGCGCCGGATAGCTCGTCGCGATTTCCTTCGACACGCGCAGGATGGCCTGGTCAAGCGACTGGCCCGCCTCGACGCAGACCAGAAGCAGGTCGAGCGCATCGGGAAAACCTTCGATAATCTCTTTCTTTCGCTTTTCGGCGCGGCTGGAGACGTAGCGCTTGGGGCCCATGTAGCCCAGCAGGCCAGGCACCAGGATCGTTGCCATGGCGATCGGATTGATCCCTTCGGACATCCCGCCCGAGACGAGCGTGTAGATCAGGCCAAGGATCAGGCCACCAAGCCCCATTGTCAGCGTCAGGAAATAATAGATGCGGACCGAGGATTTCGACCTGAAGCCGGCGCGGATCAGCTTCATCCGGGCGGCGGAATAATCGTCTTCGCTCTGCGGCTCGAGAAAGCCCGCGTATTTTTCCAGCTTGTCCTGTTTGCTGGGCGCGCGCAGGCGTGTTTCCGGGTTGGCCTTTTTCTTCTGTTCCTCGTGCTGGCTGCGCTTGAGCTTGGCCATCGGATCTTCCTTGCTGCTCATCAGCAAGGGGATCGAAATGAGGATCAGGACAACGCCAAGGCCGCCGACGAGCATCAGGGGGCCATAAGGGCCGAGGATCGAGGTGATGAGTTCCATGACGCTGTCTCCTCAGACCTGAATATTCGTGAGTTTCTTCATGATCAGCAGGTTCGCGAGCAGGAAGCCGAACACGACGAAACAGGCTGGGATGAAGACGGGCGTGTCGATGACCTTGTCGTAATAGTTCGGCTGCGCGGTGTTGATGCCGATCAGGGCCACGATGGGGAAGGCGGACAGGAACTTGCCCGACCAGTTCGCCTCGGCGGTGATGGCGGCGACCTTTCGGAACAGCTTGAACCGCGAACGGATGACAACGGCGAGACCGTCGAGCACCTCGGCGAGGTTGCCGCCCGAGGTTTGCTGGATGTTCACGGCAACGGCAAGGAAGCGCAAATCCTGCATATCAAGCCGTTCGGCCATCGCCTTGAGCGCTTCACCGACATCGCGGCCATAGGCGGCCTCGTCCGAGATCATGCCAAATTCCGTGCCAAGCGGATCGGGGACCTCTTTCGACACGATCTGCAGCGAGGCAACAAAGGGGTGGCCGACGCGCAAGCTGCGCACCATGAGTTCCACTGCTTCGGGCAGCTGTTCCTCGATCATCTTCATGCGCTTTTTCGCCTTGCCGGCGACCCACATGTAGATGCCGCCCACGCCCATCCCGACCGCGACAACCGCGCGTATGGGGGCGCTGGCACCAGTGCCGATGGTCAGGCCGACAAAAGCGACGATGGTCAGGACGACCATCATCATCACAAGCTGGGTGGGCGAGAAGGCAAGGTTCGCCTTTTGCGCCTTCTCGGCCAGCTTGGCGTAGAAGGGGATCGATTGCGACTTGATGTGCTGGCTCATCTCCTTGCGGAGCTGTTCCAGAACCTGTTCGCGGCCCTTGCCCGATTCAAGCATCTGCAGGCGGCGATTGACCCGGCTGTTGAGGCTGATCGATTTTCCGAACGCGGCGAGATAGATGCCCTCGACGAGCACCAGAACGCCGACGAAGATCAGGCCGTAGATAAGCGGTTCTGCACTGATTTCCATGGCTTAGAGACTCACGCTGGGTTCGAAGATCGACGGTGGAAGATCGTATCCCCACTGTTTGAACCGGGTGGAATAATGCGACCGGACGCCGGTCGCGGTGAACTTGCCGATGATCTTGCCGTTGGGTTCGATCCCGAGGCGCTGGAAGCGAAACACTTCCTGCATCGAGATCACGTCGCCTTCCATGCCGGTGATTTCGGTGATCGACACCATCCGGCGCGACCCGTCCTGCAGGCGGCTGGCCTGCACGATGAGATTCACAGCCGATGCAATCTGGCTGCGCACAGCCTTCAGCGGCATTTCGATCCCGGCCATCGCGACCATGTTCTCAAGGCGCGAGATCCCGTCGCGCGCGCTGTTGGCGTGGATCGTGGTCATCGAACCGTCATGGCCGGTGTTCATCGCCTGAAGCATGTCGATGACTTCCTCGCCGCGCGTCTCACCAACGATGATCCGGTCAGGACGCATCCGCAGGGCGTTGCGCAGACAGTCGCGCTGGGTGACCGCGCCCTTGCCTTCGACGTTCGCGGGCTTGGATTCCATCCGGCCCACATGGTCCTGCTGAAGCTGAAGTTCCGCCGTATCCTCGATTGTCAGGATGCGTTCGGAATTGTCGATGAAGGACGACAGGGCGTTTAGCGTCGTTGTCTTACCCGAACCCGTACCGCCCGAGACGATGATGTTCAGCCGGCAGGCGCCCGCCGCTTCGAGATACATCGCCATCTCTTCGGAAAATGCGCCGAAGTTGACGAGATCCTTGATCCCCAGCTTGTCCTTCTTGAATTTCCGGATCGAGACGAGCGATCCATCCACGGCCACCGGCGGGACCATCGCGTTGAAACGCGATCCATCGGCGAGGCGGGCGTCGACATAGGGGTTTGATTCATCGACACGGCGGCCGACGGCGGACACGATCTTGTCGATGATCCGCAGAAGGTGCTTTTCATCCTTGAAGGTGACATCCGACTTGGTCAGCTTGCCCGCTTTTTCGATGAAGATGTTGTGCGGACCGTTGATCAGGATATCGCTGATATTTTCGTCTTTCAGCAACGGCTCAAGCGGCCCTAGGCCCGTGACCTCGTGAAAGAGATCCTGGATCAGCGTTGTGCGTTCTTCGCGGTTCAGAACGACCGACAATTCTTCGAGCGCCTCGGCGGCGATGGCCGCGATTTCCTGGCGCAGTTCGTTTTCCGGCGCGTGTTCCAGCGCTGACAGGTTCAGCGTGTCGAGAAGCCGCTTGTGCAGCTCGACCTTGATTTCGGACAGGCGTTCCTTGCGCTTTTTTTCGCGGTCCACCGGCGTGGCCTGCGCGGGCGCCTTGCGCGGCGGGGCCTTTGCGGGCGCTTCGGCCACAGGCTTTGCGACGGGCGCGTCCGTTTGCACGGGCGCAGCGGCGGACATGGCCGAGGCGGCCTTTTGCGGGGCCGGAGTAACGGGCTGGCCGTCGGGCTTTTTATATCGCGAGAACATGTCGGTTCAGATCCTCAAAGTTCCGCGGCCAGTTCTTTCTCTCTGTGTTCGTGCAGAGAGGTGACCAGTTTCAGGATTTCCTTGCGCAGCGGATTTTTCGGCGCGTGCTTGCCCAGTGGGGCGCCGTGATCGCCGCTTTCGGCGACCGGCTTGCCACCATCGGGCATCAGCACGTCGATAGAGATATCGAGGCTTTCGGCCATGCGCTTGATCCGCGTCTTCCCGTTCAGATCAGTAAAGCCCGGCGCGCGGTTCAGGATGTAGCGCAGCTTTTCATGGGGCAGATCCTCGGCCTTCAAGGCGCGGACCATGCGCAGCGTGTTCTGGGCAGAGCGCATATCAAGTTGCAGCGGCGCGAAATACACATGCGCCTCGCCCAACACGGTTTCGGTCCACTGAACCAGCGTCGTTGGCATGTCTACGATTACATAGTCAAAGCCGGTCTTGGCTGTTTCCAATAGGCGCATCACGTCGTCCGGCGCGATGATGTCGAGCGGCAGGATATCGGACGGCGCGGTCAGCACGCTCATCTTGTCATCAAAATCCTGCAGCGCCTGGCTGAAGGATTCGTAGTCCATTGATGCGGTGTCCGACAAAAGCTCGAACACCGCGTCTTTGCGCGGCAGGTCAAGGTAGGTCGAGACAGACCCGAATTGCAGGTCTAGATCGAGGATGCAGACCTTGGGCGGGTTCTTGTCTGTGATATTGGCCAGCTCCCAGCCGATATTCACCGCCAGTGTCGAAGCGCCGGTGCCGCCAGACAGGCCGTGCACGGCAACGATCACGCCATCGCGGTTCTCGTCGGGACGTTTGCGGGCATGGCTGGGCTGATCGGCGACATTGGCGGGCGCGGCGACCACGGGCTTCGGCGCGCGCAGGCGTTCGATCGCCTCGTCAAGCGCGCCTTCGGGCAGCGGGTAGGGCACGAATTCCTTGGCGCCAAGGCGCAAGAGCTGGTGCAGCGCGATAGGGCTGACATTGTCGGCAATGAGGATGATGTCGATGCCTGCGGCTTTCGCCGTCGTGATGACATCGGCGACAAGGGCAAGGTTCGCCTCGTCCGTCTGGTCGACGGCGACGGCGATGAATTCGAGAGATTTGCCTTCGTCCTGCGCAACATAGACGCGGGCGTCCTCGAAGCTCAGGTCGCCCCAAGCCTCGCCAAGGGCGGCTTCCATGTCTTCGATCAGAAGGTCGAATTTCTGCACGTCGCGTGCGACCGTGCAGGCGGTTATCGGTGCCAAACCCGGTTCTTCCTTGCGCGCTGCGTTCCCACTCATCGGTCTACCTTTGCCTTCGGCATGGCCGCGCGACCGGAGCGTTCGTGCTTTTGCCCCTTGCGCGGCCCCGCCAAAACACGGCGGGACTGCCTTTCCTTGAGGGGATCATTGCGAAAGATGTGGGCAACATTACGACCAAATCTTTGAAAATATCGGTATTTCAGAGACAGTTGCAGCGCGCTGTCGCTAGCGCGCCTACTGCCCGCCGCCTAGCGCCGCCGCTGCGCCGGTCGCCGCTGCGCCAGCGCCTTCGCCGCCTCCGCCGCTGGTCGAACGTCTCGCCGAGGTGATGTATCCTTCGTAAACCGTCTTTGCGTATTTGCCGTCAAGCGTGCGTTCGGACTTGTCGACATAGCCCGCGACCTTGGTCGTGGCCCGCCGGTTCTGGCGTTCGCGGTCCTGCGTCGGTACCGCAAGCTGGCTCTCACCAAAGGACACGAGCGCTTCCAGCCGGTCGCGGTCGACGCCAAGCGAAATCAGGTAGGCCACGACCGTTTGCGCACGTTTCAGACCCAGACGCTTGTTGTATGCCGCCGATCCCACCGCATCCGCGTGTCCGTAAACGGAAAAGCGGATCGCGGGGTAGGAGCGGATGAACGCGGCCTGCTGGCGCAGCGCCTCGACCGCGTCAGGATTGAGCGCTGACGAGTTGAAGTCAAAATACACCATCACAGGAACGCGGCGTTTGAATTCATTGTCGAGCCCGACAAGATAGCCGGTATCGCCCTGCTGAACCTGGGTGTTGTTCGCCGTGGCATTGCCGAAGCCGCCTTCGTCCAGGCCGCTTCCGGCCTCGACAAACAGATCGCGGTAGGTTTCGCGGGGCGCGCAGGCCGTGACGCCGAGAACGGCGATCGCGATCAGGGCGGCGCGCGGGATGGGTCGCGTCAGCATCTCGTCAATCCATTACATAGCCGTAGGGGGCCGAGAAATCCTGGCCCGCGACTTCTGCCGCGGCGCCCTTTTTCGGCCTCCGGTTTTCACCACCGGACAGGTTGCCATAAAGGAACAGCTCTGCCTCGGTCGGAAGCTCGACCCGGTCGGTCGGCAGTGCCAGCGCTTCGCCGCGTGTCGGCGACACGAGATGCGCGGTGATGATGACCACAAGCTCTGTCTGGCTGCGTTCGTACTGGGTGCTGCGGAAGAGCGCGCCGAGAACCGGTATATCGCCCAGGAATGGAACCGCCGATTTCCCGTCGGCGAAGTTGTCCTGCAAGAGCCCCGCGATCGCAAAGCTTTCGCCGTCCTTCAGCTCGACCGTGGTCGACGCCTCACGCCGCGAAAAACCGTTCACGGTCACGCCATTGGCGGTGGTGCTGAGCGTCGTATCGAGGTTCGAGACCGAGGACGAGATTTCGAGGTTGATCGTCTTGTCGGCCAGAACGACCGGCGTAAAAGTCATCTCTACGCCGAAGGGGCGATACTCGATGCCGATGCCATTATCTGTCGCCACTGGAACGGGATATTCCTGACCCGCGTGGAATTTTGCTTCTTGCCCGGACAATGCGGCGAGGTTCGGTTCCGCCAGCGTCCGCACAAGGCCCTTCGATTCAAGGGCCTCGATCAAGAGGGCGGCCTGAACGCCGCCAAGATTGAATCCAAAGAGGTAACGGCCATTCGCGTTACCCGCGACGGACGCGCCGGTTCCGTTGATCACGCCTTCGAAGACACTCGCATCCGCGAACTGGCCATTGCCGCCGCCGAAGCTGACGGAATTCCCACCGACCGAGGTGCCAAGCGACGCGCCAAGCTGTTTGCGCACGGACCGGCGCATCTCGGCGAAGCGGACCTTCAGCATCACCTGCTGGGTGCCGCCCACGGCCATCATGTTGGAAATACGGCCCGGTGCGTAACGTTCGGCGAGGTCCAGCGCGCGATCCACGATCGTCGCGCTGGAGACCACGCCGGACAGGACGATACCGTCATTTGCCGTGCGCACTTCGATCTGCTCATCGGGAAAGATCTGAAGCAGACGTTCCTTGAATTCGCCGACATCCTGGCTGACCTGGACGTCGACATTCGTGAGAAGACGACCATCAGACCCCAGAAGGGTCAGGGTCGTGCGCCCGGGCTGCTTGCCCAGAACATAGATGCTGCGATCCGAAAGGGTCGAGATATCTGCGATGGACGGGTTCGCGATGGACAGTTCCGCGAAGGGAACGTCGCTTTCGACGACAACGGCGCGGTTGATCGGAACCTCAAGGGTGCCACCGCGCGCCTGCTCGTCCATGATCCGCAAATTCTGCGCCTCGGCCGGAATGGCGGGCACAAGACATGCGAAAGCGGCAAGGGATGCCGCCCGTAGGCTTGCCAAAACTGTCATGTGATCCTGCCTCTCTGATCACGGTGTAACCGGATCTTTTGCCCGGTTTGGATCAGAGGATGGGGGAGAACGCTTTTTATTGCAACATTCAGGTGCTTGGAGGGGGGTCTTCATGTGGGCAGGGGGCAACACACACCACATGCGGTGCCGCCCCGTGCCTGTAGGCCTATCAGTCGCGGCAGGGAATGACGGTTTCGACGGTGTCGTTGCCGCGGCGAGTGCGAATGGTGCAAACCTTCTTCTCAGGCTGGACCTCGACGACTTCTTCTTCCTCGGGCTCTTCGTCGACGATGCCGAGAAGCGCGCGCTGGTCGATCGCGACCGACGTATCAAGTGCGAGGCCCCCGTCTTCGCCCACAAGGGCAAGCGACAGTTTGCCGGAATTCTGGGCCTGCGCGAGGCGCGCGACCTGTTCCGGTGTCGCCTGAACAGTCACCGTGCGCGCGATCGTCGGCTTTGACGCGTCAAGGTTGGCCATCTGGTCGACGGCGATCAGCTGCATGTTCGACTGGATCAGGCGCGTCGCGCCGCCGCGTTCACCGCCGGGCAGAGCACCTGTCCAGTATACGTCGACCACATCGCCGGGGCGCAAAAAGCCCGAAACGCCGGTCGAGACGTCCACGTTGATCGCAAAAGCGCGCATCCCCTTCTGCAGACGGGCGGTCACGGATGCGAATTCGCCCGGATTGGTGACTTTCGCCGCGAGCACGGCCTCGAACGGTTCGATCGTCCGGGTGGCGCTGCGCAGGATTTCGGGGCCTTGAAGGAAGAAATCCTCAAAGCTTGAAAACGTGCCCTCGGGCAGCGACTCTTCGGGCCACGGCACAAGAATGACATCCTCGGTCGTGATCTTCTGGCCATATTTCAAGGGGTTCTGGGCCACGATGACCTGGGTCAGCGGGATGGCCGGTGCGCGGGTTGCGCGCTCTTCTTCAAGGGCGGCCTCGTACTGGCCGATATAATTGTTGGCCATGTAGACCGCGCCGCCTGCGAGGCCGACGCCGAGAACCAATACCGAATAAAAAGCGAGTTTCATGTTTTACCCTTCCAAGCCTCAGGCTGCCCGAACGGCGCTTTGCGCCTTCCTTGGTACGCTATGGGTGAAATCAGGCGTAAATCGGGTGAAACAGCGAAGAGTTGAAGGATTTGGAACAATACCCGGTTCCAACAGCGAAAAGGCAGCGCATGAGGCGCCTTTCGGCGCGTCATGCCGCTGTCGATCTAGTCGGTTTGGGCCGCGTAGGTTTGCACCGAAATCCCGGCCTGGATCTCATCTTCGACGACGTTCGAGATATCGAGGATATGGTCAGCCAGCGTAATGACCACCGCCATACCCAATCCAACAACGCCTGCCGTGACGACGACGAAATCGACCGTGACGGCGCCCGTCTCGTCCTGTCCAAAGTTTTGGAAGCGTTTGAACACAGCTTTCTCCTCGGTCTTGCGGCTGAAGCTTCTCTTGAAAAAGGAAAGCCGCACCTGGCAGCAGGTGCGGCTTCCTGAAACGTCTTTCGACGAACCGCGAATTAGTCGGTCTGTGCGGTGTAGGTCTGAGCCGTCACGTTCGTCGCCATGCCGGTCTCGAGAGCGGCTGCGGTGTCGGTGATGCCGTCGGCCAGCGTGGCGAGAACGGCGATGCCGAGGCCAACAACAGCTGCGGTCACAACCACGAAGTCAACAGTAACTGCGCCGTCTTCGTCGTTCTTGAAGTTCTTGATGAAGTTGATCATGTGTCTTGTCCCTCTGGGTTTTCAATGTCCAAGTTTGCAGTCTACCTTGGCGGGTCCGGGTCGTTGCGTTGTTGCCGTCCCCGCTTCGGATGAGATGAATTAGCCCTTCAAATCAGGCATGATTTAGGCGGCATTCGTACAATTTTGGATTGTCGGATTTTCTTAGGCGTGTATCGCATAACTATTTGAAAATAAGAGATAAAAAATTAATAGAAAACTTGCGCTTTGGGGTTTGGTCGGTTTTCGGGGCAAAGGAATCACGTCGATCTGGCCTTCAAAGGCGCTTTCTGGGATAGTGAATCACAAGAAAAATCAGGGGCAGGGCAGGCCCGGCATGAAAAAAACGGTTGGAATGATCTGCGTCGCGGCGGGGCTTTATGCCTGTCCAGCGCTTGCACAGGACGACGCGCGGCCTTCTCCGGCGCCGTTCCCCGAGTTTTCCGCCAAGCGGGTAAAGCCGCCATCGGCCGGTCAGGACCGCCGGATCACCATTCAGATCGAAGAACCGGTCGCGCCGCCGCCGCTCTTGCCGTTGCCGGATGAGACGATATCCAGCGCATCGGCCGCCGAATGGTACTGGTCCGTTGTCGCGCCCTCGCTGGCCAATGCCGGGCCAGGCCGTATCGACGCGGCAGAGCGCGCGCTTGATGCCGCACCAGAGGCGTTCCGGCGCGGCACGCCCAGCATGCAGCTTCTCAATGACATCGCGGCGACCCACGGCATCGACATCCTTACGGCGACGGTGGGGACCAAGGTGTCGCCCGCGCTTGCCCTTGCGGTGATCGGTGTGGAATCTGCTGGACGCACCGATGCCGTCAGCAGCGCTGGCGCGACGGGCATCATGCAGCTCATGCCCGACACGGCCACGCGGTTCGGCGTCGAGGACATGCTCGACCCCTCCGCCAGCATACGGGGTGGTGTTGCCTATCTCGACTGGCTGGCGAACCGCTTTGCCGAGGACCCGATCCTGATGCTTGCGGGCTACAACGCGGGCGAGGGCGCTGTCCGAGAGCATCAGGGCGTGCCCCCCTATAAAGAGACGCGAGAGTACATCCCCAAGGTCCTGAGCGCCTGGCGCGTCGCCAAGGCGCTATGCCTCACACCGCCGGTACTGGCGAGCGACGGGTGTGTTTTCGTCTCTGCAAGCCGCTGAAGCGCCCAGGCGCCGTTTCAAACGCCTTCCTTTACGTAACGCCTCGTCGCGGGGCCGTTAGCGGCAACAGGCCGATTTGAAACAAACCCGTCGCGGGTTCGCGAGCGTGTCGTGAGATTTATCCACAGGCTGCCGATGGTGCCTTTCGCAACGTCACCCTTAGCGGCGCCCGGGATGCAGCGAATACGCCTGACGTTTAAGGCCATCCGGGCATCCCTCACGCGAAACGCACCGATCCTCCCGCCGAGTTGAGTGCATGTATGAACGCTGATCTCTGCCGGTCTGCGCGTTTCGCGAGGTCCGCAATCGGCCCATCTTCAGTCCATCGACACCGCAACGGTCGGCCCCGCCGGCCAGAACCCAAACACAACTGGAAAGGACCATACCATGACACGCATCGCCCTTATCGCCGCCCTGGCCGCAACCCTTGGCGCCCCGGCTTTCGCACAAAGCCAGCTTGAGGCGCAGACCGGCCAGTCCGGCCTGACGACGTCGCAGCTTGCACAGCTGAAATTCGCGCAAAGCGAAACCGGCACGGACGCGACCGTCTTTTTTGACGGTGAGAGCTTCAGCTTCTCTGCCTCGAACGCGCACAACGACCGCGCCCGGGCGATCTTTGCCCAGCTTCGGGCCGAGAGCCTTGAGAACGAATAATCCCAACCTGATCTGAAAGGACCATTCCCATGAAAACGACTCTTATCGCCCTCGTCGCCGTCTTTGGCATTTCTGCACCCGCCTTCGCGATGGATGTTCCGGTTGAAACCGTGTCCACCCAAGGCGCCACGCCGTCGGACATCCACAGCCCGGCCGCACTTGCCATTTTCGAGCGTTTGAAAGCGGAAAGCGCCGAAGGCGAGTGATTTACCTCAGGCGATCTTGGGGATTTCGCCTCCCTGATCCCCAGGGCCTGTCCTGAAAAGACTGCGGCGCCGCACCCGAGAGGGGCGGCGCCGCTATGACATTCGCCTGTGAGAGACGTCTAGACGATCGTCGCCTCGGTCGATGCGCGTATCTCGTCCTCGGTCACGCCATCGGCGCATTCCACGATCTTCAGGCCGCCCTCGACCACGTCAAGCACGCCCAGATTGGTAATGATACGGTTCACCACAGCGGTGCCGGTCAGCGGCAGCGTACATTCCTTCAGAAGTTTAGGATCGCCCGCCTTGTTCGTGTGGTCCATCACCACGACCACGCGCTTGACGCCGGCCACAAGATCCATCGCGCCGCCCATGCCCTTGACCAGCTTGCCGGGGATCATCCAGTTCGCCAGGTCGCCGTTCTCGGCCACTTCCATCGCGCCAAGGATCGCCATCGCGATCTTGCCGCCACGGATCATGCCGAAGGACTGTGCGCTGTCGAAATAGCTGGTACGCGCCAGTTCAGTCACGGTCTGCTTGCCCGCGTTGATGAGATCGGGGTCGATTTCATCTTCGGTCGGGAAGGGGCCGATGCCCAGCATCCCGTTCTCGGACTGCAGCGTCACGTCGATGCCGTCCGGGATGTAGTTCGCCACCAGCGTCGGGATCCCGATGCCGAGGTTCACATACATACCGTCTTCCAGTTCCTGTGCCGCGCGTGCGGCCATCTGGTTCCTGTCCCAAGGCATTTGGTTACTCCGTCATTCCAAGGAAGTTGCCGCTGGAATATCCAGCGTGATGACCGTGCCTGCCGCGCCCCGGTTCACATCAAGGGTCGCGCCAAGGCCGTCGATGAGGCCACAGACGATGCGGCCCCCTAGGCTGTTCATGTCGGGCCATTTCACGCCCTCCGGGATACCGATGCCGTCATCCCCGATCGAGACGCGCAAATTCCCACCCGAGAGCGCCTGCATGCGCAGATCGACCGATCCCGTGTCGCGCCCGTCGAACGCATGCTGAAGCGCGTTGGTCATCACCTCTGACACGATAAGGCCAATGCGCACCGCCATGTCCACGGGCACCTCGATAGAGTCCACGTCGATATTGGTGCGGATGCCTGCGCGCCCGTCTAGATGTGCGATCGCGTTGCCGACCCGCGCGATATAGGCGCCAAGGGCGACCATATCCTTGTTGTCCGTCGATCCCTCGCCGGTCATTTCCTCGTAGAGAAGCTGCAGGCTTTCGACGCGGCGGGCCAGCGCATTCAGGCCGTCGGGCCCCGATGCCTCGCGCTTTTGCAGTCGGATGAGACCGACGATCATCGACAGGTGGTTCTTGATCCGGTGCTGAATTTCCCGCAGCGCTTCTTCGCTGCGGATCGGGATCTTGCGGATGTCATTCGCTGACAGTTCCTTCTGGATGCCCAGAAAGAACGCCAGCTCATCCTCGGAATTGAAGATCGGAGACACCAGAAGCCGGTTGTAGAACGTGCTGCCATCGGCGCGGTAATTCAGCAGATCGACCGCCACATCTTCGCGCGCGGCGATACCTTCGCGCAGCTTCGTGACGCTGTCGGGATCGGTGCCCTCGCCCTGAAGAAAGCGGCAGTTCTGCCCGACGATCATCGCGCTGGAATAGCCCGTGATCCGCTCGAAGCTGCGGTTCACGTAGACGATGGGGTTGTCCGGCATGTTCGGATTGGTCAGCACCATAGCGACCTGCGACTGTGACATCGCATTGATCGCCTCATGCTCTGTCATGCTTGCAATGTTCATGGTCTTTTGCTGATCCATCGTCCCGCGCGCCCCTGTTCCGTCAGGCGGCCCGGGTTGTGCGCTGTTCAATGCGCTTTTCAAAGCTACCCTGAATCATCCGGTGCACATAGATGCCGGGCAGATGGATGCTGTCGGGATCGAGCGATCCGCGTGGCACGATTTCCTCGACTTCCATGATGCAGACCTTGCCGCACATCGCGGCGGGCGGGTTGAAGTTGCGCGCCGTCTTGCGGAACACGGCGTTGCCGGTGTCGTCAGCCTTCCAGGCCTTCACGATGGACACGTCCGCCACGATCGCACGTTCGAGGATGTAGTTCTCGCCGTCGAATTCCTTGACCTCTTTGCCTTCGGCGATCTGCGTGCCGTAGCCGGTCTTGGTGTAAAAGCCCGGAATGCCCGCGCCGCCTGCGCGCATGCGCTCAGCCAGCGTGCCTTGCGGGTTGAATTCAAGCTCAAGCTCGCCCGACAGGTACTGGCGCATGAATTCGGCGTTCTCACCGACATAGGACGAGATCATTTTCTTGACCTGCTTGGTTTGCAGCAGGATCCCAAGGCCGAATTCGTCCACGCCCGCGTTGTTCGAGGCGACCGTCAGGTCCTTGGTGCCCGCGTCGCGGATGGCCGCGATCAGGTTCTCGGGGATGCCGCACAGCCCGAACCCGCCCGATGCGATCATCATTCCATCGAACAGCAAACCGTCGAGGGCTGCAGCCGCGTTGTCATAGACTTTTTTCATCGGGAACTCCGGTGCGTTTATAGGGTGGTCGCGGTTGTTTTGCCTGCATGACAGGGGCAAGTCAATTCGGCCACCCGCTGGATGCGAGGGTCAGGAATCGGGTTTCGAGGCCGCTTTTTTCTTGGCGGGCGCCTTTTTCTTGGCTGCCGGTTTCTTCTTTGCCGGGGCCTTGCCGGATTTGCCTGCCTTCTCGGCGATCAGAAGAACGGCCTGTTCCATCGTGACCGCGTCTGGCTCGACATCCTTGGGCAGGGTCGCGTTCACCTTGCCCCATTTGATGTAAGGCCCGTAGCGGCCCTTCATCACGGCAACCGGGCCGCCGGCATCGGGGTGCTCGCCCAGTTCCTTCAGCGGTGCGGCAGGGGCCGCGCGCCCGCGTCCGGGTTTCGAGGCGAGGATTTCGACGGCGCGATTCATGCCGACCTCCCACACATCATCGACCGTTTCGAGATTGGCGTTCTTGCCGCCCTTGTCGGAAATCGAATCCGCGTGTTTCAGGTAGGGCCCATAGCGCCCGATATTGGACCAGATCGTCACACCATCCTCGGGATGCTTGCCGACCTCACGGGGCAGCGCGAGCAGGCGCAGCGCCTGTTCAAGATCGACCTCTTCGGGCGCCCAGCCCTTGGGGATCGACTGGCGCGGCGGCTTCTTGTTGTCATCCGTGACCTCACCGCGCTGCACGTAAGGACCGAAGCGGCCCTTGAACGCGTAAATCTTGTCGCCTGCATCGTCGCCCAGATACTTGCCCTCGGGCGGGATCGCGCCTTCGGCCAATTCGCCCTCTTGCGGCGGACCGAACGGACGGGTGAAGCGACATTCGGGATAGTTCGAACAGCCGATGAACGCGCCGCCCGATCGCGCGGTGCGCATCGACAGGCGTCCGTTCCCGCAATTGGGGCAGACCCGCGGATCGGTGCCATCCTCACGCGGGGGATACAGATGCGGGGCCAGAACCTCGTCGATCTTGTCGAGCACTTCGGTGATCCGCAGCTCGCTCGTCTCGTCGACATGCGCCTTGAAATCGCGCCAGAACCGTTCCAGCACATCCTTCCAGTCGCGATCGCCAGCCGAGACATGGTCAAGCTGCGCCTCAAGATCGGCGGTGAAATCATAGCCGACATACTGGCGGAAATAGTTGATCAGGAAGATCGTCACCAGCCGCCCCTTGTCCTCGGGGATCAGGCGGTTCTTTTCCTTGCGCACATAGCCGCGGTCCTGGATCGTCGTGACGATGGAGGCGTAGGTCGAGGGCCGCCCGATCCCAAGCTCTTCCATCTTCTTGACGAGCGTCGCTTCGGTGTAGCGCGGCGGCGGCTGGGTGAAATGCTGCTCGGGCGTGATCTGGCCCTTGCCCGCCGCCTCGCCCTGCGAGACCTGCGGCAGGCGCTTGTCGTCATCATCGCCCGCATCGTCGTCGCGGCCTTCCTCATAGATCTTGAGAAAGCCGTCGAAGAGAACGACCTGGCCGGTGGCGCGCAGGCCGACCTCGCCATCGCTTGACCCGACCTCGACAGTCGTGCGTTCCATCCGCGCGCCTTCCATCTGGCTGGCGAGTGTGCGCTTCCAGATCAGATCGTACAGTTTGCGCTGGTCGGGATCGGACAGTTTCAGCGTATCCGCATCGGCCGCCATTTCTGTCGGGCGGATACATTCATGCGCTTCCTGCGCGTTCTTGGCCTTGTTCTTGTAGATACGCGGGCTCGAAGGAACGTAATCGGCGCCGAAGCGGTCCTTGATCGCACCGCGCGCCGCGGTCACGGCCTCGGGCGCCATATCAATGCCGTCGGTCCGCATATAGGTGATGTGCCCCGCCTCGTAGAGACGCTGCGCCGCACTCATTGCGTGCCGCGCGCCCATGCCGAACTTGCGGCTGGCTTCCTGTTGCAGGGTCGAGGTCATGAAGGGCGGCGAGGGGTTGCGGCTGGCCGGTTTCGCCTCGACCGAGGTGACGGTCAGGTCGCGGCTGTTGATCGCCTGGACGGCCATTTCGGCGTCGGTCGCCGTCTTGAGGTCGAACTTGTCGAGCTTCTTGCCGCCGAAGACGGTCAGCCGCGCCTCGTACTCCTGGCCGCGCGGGGTGGAAAGGACGGCCTTGACCGACCAGTATTCCTTTGCGCGGAAGGCTTCGATTTCCATCTCGCGCTCGACGATGATGCGCAGGGACACCGATTGGACGCGCCCCGCCGATTTCGCGCCGGGCAGCTTGCGCCACAGGACCGGCGAAAGGTTGAAGCCCACGAGATAATCAAGCGCACGGCGGGCGAGATACGCCTCGACCAGCGGCGCGTCGATGTCGCGCGGGTTCTGCATCGCATGCGTCACCGCGTCCTTGGTGATCGCGTTGAAGGTCACGCGGCTGACGGCGGTGTCCTTCTTGATCGACTTGCGTTTGGTCAGCGCCTCTTTGAGGTGCCAGCTGATCGCCTCGCCCTCGCGGTCGGGGTCAGTTGCGAGGATCAGCGCGTTGTCGTCCTTCAGCGCGTCGGCGATGGCTTTGACGTGTTTCTTGGAATCGCTGGCGATCTCCCACTGCATCTCGAAATCGTGGTCGGGATCGACCGATCCGTCCTTGGGCGGCAGGTCGCGGACATGCCCGTAACTGGCGAGAACGGTGTAATCGCTGCCCAGGTATTTGTTGATCGTCTTGGCCTTGGCCGGTGATTCGACAACGACGACGGGCATGGGGATCCTTCCGAGTCGGGGGGATGGTCTTTGGCGGCGCAAGATGTGGTGCCGCCCTATGCCTTGTCAACGCAGCTTATTTTGATCGGGTTTGGAGAGGGGGAGCCTTGGGCGAGGTCAAAGGTGTCGCGGGGCAGTACGGTGCGCGCCTGTGCGCCGACCCGTCAGACCCGGCTGAGAAGCCCGCCCGCGCGCCGTTCGATTCGGCCATCGAGTTCCAGTTTCACCAGTTCCGGCGCGACCGCGTGGGCGGGCAGCGACAGATCGCGGATCAGTTGATCCTCTGCCAGCGGGGCCGGACCGAGACGCGACAGGATCTCGTTATGGAGCCGGTTGGCATCGCGCAGATCGGGGCGTTCCTGCGAAGCGGCGACCGGGATACCCGTTTGCAACTTTGGCGTCTCCAGGGGCAATTCCGGGCTGGCCGTTGCGTCCGGCGCGGGGCCGAGCGCCTCGATCACATCCGCGCCGCTGCGCACCAGCGTGGCGCCGTCGCGGATCAGCATGTTGCAGCCCGAGGCACGCGCGTCGAACGGGTGGCCCGGCACGGCCATGACTTCTCGTCCCTGGTCGAGCGCGTTGCGCGCGGTGATCAGACTGCCCGATTTGCCCGCCGCCTCGACCACGATCACGGCAGAGGACATCCCGGAAACCAACCGGTTGCGCGTCGGGAAGTGCCTGGCATGGGGCGTCATGCCCATGGGCTGTTCGGACAGGCGCAGGCCTTTTTCGCCGATATCCTGAGCAAGGGCAGCGTTTTCGGCCGGGTAAACCACATCGACCCCGCCGGCCATCACTGCAGCGGTGCCGGTGTCCAGGGCGGCAAGATGCGCTGCCGTGTCGATGCCACGCGCAAGGCCAGAGACGACGATATACCCGGCCTCGCCCAGTTCAGCCGAGAGCCGCCGTGCCATGCGGGTGCCGAGTGAGGAGGCGTTGCGCGCGCCGACCAGCGCGATCATCGGGCGTTTCAGGAAATCCGACTTGCCAAGTGTCCAAAGGATCGGTGGCGCATCCGGCAGATCGACCAATAGCGCGGGATAGCGCGGATCGCCGACCGCGATGGGCACCGCACCCGCCAGACGCGCGGCGTTCAGTTCGCCAAGGACAGGCTCTGCCGGGCAAACGGTGTAGTCCGTGACGCCCGCATCCCGGGCGATGCCGGGCAGGGCATCCAGCGCAGCCTCGGCTGAGCCGTGTTCGGCCATCAACCGGTGAAAGGTTGTGGGACCGACCCGGCGAGAGCGCAAGAGACGAAACCACGACAACCAATCCTCGTCGCTTCGTGGGGGGGTGAGGGGGGGTGGGGAAGGGAGCAAGTCCTGTGCCATCGGTGATTCCATCTCTTGCAAGACAGACCATGCCACCTGATCGGTTAATGATGCGTGAAGCGCTCCGGAAATTCGGGAAAGGCCACAGCGCTTTCGTTCAAAGCGCCTTCTCCATCTTGATGCACGGCAGCATGTAGGGGCCTTGCGAAGTCTCAAGCTCGATCTCGCGCAGTGGCCCTTCGGACCAACCAGCGCGGCGATAGAAAGCCAGCGCGCGGGCGTTGCCGGGGTTCACGTCGAGCCAAGCACTCTGGACGCCGCGATCGCGCATGTGATCCTCGACCGCGCGCATCAGCGCGGCGGCGACGCCTTTTCCCCGCGCCGCGCTGGCGACGTAGAACTGATAGATCTCGTCCCCGTTCAGGATCGCAAAACCGAGAATTCCGGTGTCATCTGCGCCAACAAGCGTGTCCGTCAGATATTTCACCAGACGCCGCTCAAAATCTTCGCGAGTCCGCAGCTGTGTCAGTGACGCGGGCGACGTCGCCGCATGGCCGAAATGCCAGCCTTCGTGCCAGATCTCGGTCAGTGCGGCGACATCATCTCTGGTCGCGCCGCGACAGATCACGCGGCCGATCCACCCACGGTCAGGCCGCCAATCAAAAGGGTGGGCTGGCCGACGCCCACAGGCACCCACTGTCCGGCCTTGCCGCAATTACCGATGCCGGGATCCAGCGCCATGTCGTTGCCGATGCCCCGGATTTTCTGAAGCGCCGTGGCACCGTCGCCGATCAGCGTGGCACCCTTGACCGGCGCGCCGATCTTGCCGTCCTTCACGCGATACGCCTCGGTGCAGGAGAACACGAACTTGCCGTTGGTGATGTCGACTTGTCCGCCGCCGAAGCCGACCGCATAGATGCCGTCCTTGAGATCGGCGACGATATCGCCGGGGCTGGCATCGCCGGACAACATATAGGTGTTGGTCATGCGCGGCATCGGAATATGGGCATAGCTTTCGCGGCGGCCATTGCCCGTGGGCTCGACCCCCATGAGACGCGCGTTCTGGCGGTCCTGCATGTAGCCGACCAGGATGCCGTCCTCGATCAGGACGTTCTTGGCCGAAGGCGTGCCTTCGTCATCGACGCTGATGGACCCGCGGCGGTCGGGGATCGTGCCATCGTCGAGCACCGTGACGCCGGGCGCGGCGACGCGTTGGCCCATGAGACCGGCGAAAGCCGAGGATTTCTTGCGGTTGAAGTCGCCCTCAAGCCCGTGGCCGACCGCCTCGTGCAGCAGGATACCGGGCCACCCTGCGCCAAGGGCGACATCCATGATGCCGGCAGGGGCGGGTTCGGCACGCAGGTTCACCAGCGCGATGCGCAGCGCCTCGCGCGCGACGCTTTCCCAATGCTCGCGGGTGATAAGACCGGTCAGGCCAAAGCGCCCGCCGCCGCCCATGCCGCCCGATTCACGGCGGCCGTTTTCCTCGACGATGACCGAAATGTTGAGTCGCGTCATGGGCCGCACGTCGCGGACAAGATGGCCTTCGGGGCGCAGGATCTCGACCTCTTGAATGGATGCGGCGAGGGTGGCCGAGACCTGAACGACCCGTTTGTCGAGGCCGCGCGCGAACGCGTCGATTTCGCGCAAAGTGTCGATCTTTACCGGAAAGACCGCGTCATCCATGGGATTGGTGTCGGCGTAAAGCTTGGCATTCGTAGCGCGCGGCGGATCGGCCATGGTGCCACCGCCATCGCCCACGGCAAGGCGCGCGGTTTCGACACTGCGGCGCAGCGCGGCCTCGGAAATGTCCGACGCATGGGCGTATCCGGCGGTCTCGCCGCGCACGGCGCGCAGGCCGAATCCCTCGGTCGCATCATAGCTGGCGGTCTTGACCCGGCCGTCATCGAATGAGATCACTTCGGAACGGCGGCGTTCGAGGAACAGTTCGCCGTCATCGGCCCCGGCGACGGCCTCGCGCAGAAGACCGAGGGCGGTATCCTGATCCAGCGCGGTTTCAAAAGGGCGAAAAGCGTCGGAAGACATCGGCATACCTCGGGTGTTGTCGTTGATCTGGATCAGTCCAGGGGCGCGAAGCGGCTGAATGCCGCAATGGAAATACTTGTTCCACGCCTGCCAATATGGTCTTAGACCGCCGGGATACAACGGCATATCGCGGACGCTCCGCGACGCGCCTTGCAGAGGGGTCAATCCAGACCCGCCGCCGAACAGGAAGACACGCACATGCGCATCAACAGCTTTTTCGCACGCATCGCAGCCGCAGGCGCGGCCGCGCTGGCCGGTTTCGCGGCCCAGGCCCAGGACAATCTGGGCGAATTGCCGGTGATCGGCGCACCCGTCCATGACGGCATCAACTTTCAGCCCGCCGTGACAGAGCTGGCGCGCGATCTGCACTGGCTGGACGGTATGGTCCTGGTGATCATCACCGCGATCACGCTTTTCGTCACCGCGCTGCTGGCGATCTGCATCCTGCGCTACAATCGCCGGTCCAACCCGAACCCGGGCACCTTCACGCATAACTCGCCGCTGGAAGTGACCTGGACCGTGGTTCCGATCGTGATTCTCGTATTCATCGGCGCGTTCTCGCTGCCGGTCCTGTTCAAGCAACAGGAAATCCCCGAGGCGGATGTCACCATCAAGGCGACCGGCTTTCAGTGGTATTGGGGTTACGAGTATCCGGATGAAGGCATCGAATTCGACAGCTTCATGCTGGCCCGCGAAGAGCTTGAGGATTTCGGCTACACCCAAGACGAATACCGGCTTGCCACCAATACCTCCGTTGTCGTGCCTACGGGCCAGGTCGTCGTTATGCAGATCACCGGCGCCGACGTGATCCATTCCTGGACCATCCCCGCCTTTGGCGTGAAGCAGGATGCCGTTCCCGGCCGCCTTGCAGAGCTGTGGTTCGAAGTCGACGAAGGTAACGAAGGTGTCTATTTCGGCCAATGTTCGGAACTCTGCGGCAAGGACCACGCCTATATGCCGATCACGGTGAAGGCTGTGACGCAGGAACAGTACGATGCCTGGATCGCATCCGAGACCGGCACCGCCGCGCTGGAAACCGCGCCCGCCACGATCAAGGTTGCGTCGAAGTAATCCGTGACCACACGCCCCGGCCCTATGGATAGGGCCGGGCGCAACCGCCAACCGACCGGAGCGTCCATGACCGACACCACCGTTCAGCCCGTAGAGCACGAAGCCGGCTTTGGCGATTACTTCGCCCTTCTCAAGCCGCGCGTGATGACGCTTGTCGTCTTCACCGCTTTCGTCGGGCTTCTGGTCGCGCCGGTTTCGGTGCATCCGTTCATCGGCTTTACCGCGATTCTGTTCATCGCCATCGGCGGCGGCGCGTCGGGCGCACTGAACATGTGGTGGGATGCCGATATCGACGCGGTGATGAAGCGGACCCGCAAGCGCCCCATCCCCTCGGGCCGCGTGACCGGGGACGAGGCGCTGGCGATTGGCCTCGCGCTGTCGGGCCTGTCGGTCGTCATGCTGGGGCTGGCTGCGAACTGGTTCGCTGCAGGCCTTCTGGCGTTCACCATCTTCTTTTACGCCGTGGTCTATTCCATGTGGCTGAAGCGCGCGACGCCACAGAACATCGTCATCGGCGGCGCGGCAGGCGCCTTTCCTCCGATGATCGGCTGGGCGGCGGCGACGGGCGGCGTATCGCTAGAATCGGTCCTGATGTTCGCGCTGATCTTCATGTGGACGCCGCCGCATTTCTGGGCACTCGCGCTTTTCATGCGGTCCGACTACGACGACGCGGGCGTTCCGATGCTGACCGTGACCCATGGCCGCCCGGCAACGCGCCGTCATATTCTGGCTTATACCGTTCTTCTGGCGCCGCTGGCTGTCGGCCTTGCGCTGACCTCTGTCGGCGGGCCGGTCTACCTTCTGACCGCCGTCGCGCTGAACGCCTGGTTCCTCAAGGGTGCCGTCGCGATCTGGCGCCGGGATGAGGCGATGGCCGAAGCCGACGATTACCGCGTTGAGAAGAAATTCTTCCGCTTCTCGCTCTATTATCTCTTCGCGCATTTCGGCGCGCTTCTGGCTGATGCGGCGCTTTTGCGCCTGGGCCTTGATCTGGGGATGATGTGATGGCGATGAAGGTCGAACATGAAATCCACACCCGCCGTTCCAGCCGGAATATCGGCGTTGGCCTGTGCCTTGTGGCGTTCGTCGTGATTGTGCTGGGGCTTACCGTTGTGAAGGTTCAGCAGATTGGCGCGGTTCAGGGCTTTGACCACGTTGTGCGCCCGGAACTGGCCCCGGTGGAGGGGAACTGATGACGGGACCTCAGAAAACCGCCGCACAGGCCGTTGGCGTCGTGATCCTGATGGGGTCGCTCGCCTGGGCATCGGTGCCGTTCTACGATTGGTTCTGCCGCGTCACCGGCTTTGGCGGCACGACAGCCTATGCCGACGCCGGGTCCGAAACCGTGCTGGACGAGACCATCAAGATCCGGTTCGACGCCTCCAAGGCGCGGGGCTTTGCATGGGATTTCAAACCGGCCGTGACCGAGATGGAAATCCGCATCGGAGAGACGGGCCTTGCCTTTTACGAGGCGTACAACCCCACCGACAAGCCCATCGCCGGATCGGCCAGTTACAATGTCTTCCCCTATGAGGCGGGCGGCTTTTTCACCAAGATCGACTGCTTCTGCTTCGAAATGCAGGTGCTGGAGCCGGGAGAGCGCGTCGAGATGCCGGTTACCTTCTATGTCGATCCCGAGATCACGACCGACCGCGACGCGAAATACGTGAACAAGATCACCCTGTCCTATACCTTCCACGAAGCGCCGCTGCCCGAGGACTATCTCGATCAGCAAGCGGCCCTTGACGTGACCCGCGAAACCGACACCAACTAGATCAAAGACCGTCCGACGAGGGACCAAGACTCATGGCGCACGCAAAGAACCACGACTACCACATTCTCCAGCCGTCGATCTGGCCGTTTATCGCCGCCGTTTCGGCCTTCATCATGCTGTTCGGGGCCGTCCTTTGGTTCCACGGCAATGGCCCTTGGATGTTCCTCATCGGCTTTGCCGGCGTCTGCTATGTCATGTTCGCCTGGTGGTCGGATATGGTCGAGGAATCCAAGGTCGGCGATCACACGCCGGTCGTTCGCATCGGCCTGCGCTATGGCTTCATCATGTTCATCATGTCGGAAGTCATGTTCTTCGCGGCGTGGTTCTGGTCGTTCTTCAAGCACGCCATCTACCCGATGCAGGAATTCTCCGAAGGCCAGTGGCCGCCGCCCTCGATCGAGACTTTCGATCCCTGGCACCTGCCGCTGATCAACACGCTGATCCTGCTCTGCTCGGGCGCGGCAGCGACCTGGGCGCACCACGCGCTGGTGCATGAGAATAACCGGAAGGACCTTGTGAACGGCCTGATCCTTTCCATCGTGCTGGGCGCTATCTTCACCGTGTTCCAAGCCTACGAATATTCCCACGCCGCCTTCGGCTTCTCGGGCAATATCTACGGCGCGAACTTCTTCATGGCGACGGGCTTTCATGGCGCGCATGTCGTGATCGGCACCGTGTTCCTTTTTGTCTGCCTGATGCGCGCGCTGGCCGGGCACTTCACCCCCGAAAAGCATATCGGGTTCGAAGCAGCCGCATGGTACTGGCACTTCGTTGACGTTGTGTGGCTGTTCCTCTTTGCTGCGATCTACATTTGGGGCAGCTGATCGCGCCGCTGCGATAGAGCACCGAAATAGACCAAGGGCGCGGGACACTCGCGCCCTTTTCCTGTCGGGGGCACTGACATGACGAAACAGGTGATTGGGGCGGCATTGATCGGGATCGTCGGGGCCGCGATTCTGCTGGCGCTCGGCGTCTGGCAGGTCCAGCGCCTTGCCTGGAAAGAAGCGATCCTCGCCGATATCACCGCCCGCATCGACGCCGCGCCGGTGGAGTTGCCTGCAAACCCCGACCCCGAGGCGGACCGATATTTGCCGGTCAAGGCGACGGGGCAGTTCGGTGAAGAGGCAATCTTCGTTTTGGCCAGCGTCAAGGATCTCGGCGCGGTCTTTCGCGTGATCTCGCCCTTCGAAACGAATGGCCGCCGCGTCCTTGTCGATCGCGGTATCGTCCCGGTCGCAGCGCAGGGCAGGGTGGAAATGCCCGGAGCGGCCACGGTGACAGGCAACCTCCACTGGCCGGATGAGATCGACAGCTTCACGCCAGAGCCGGATGTCGAAGACGACCTGTGGTTCGCGCGTGACGTCGATGCGATCGCGGCGGCGCTGAACACCGAGCCCCTACTGATGGTCGCACGGCAAATGGATCCTGCGGAAACCGCCGTCACGCCGCTGCCGGTGTCCACCGATGGCATCCCCAATGACCACCTGACCTATGCGATCACATGGTTTTCGCTCTGCGCGGTATGGCTGGGGATGACAGCGTTCCTGCTGTGGCGTATCAGACGCCGGACTATCTGAGGAAAGACGTTTCATGCGGTATGTTTCGACTCGCGGGCAGGCGCCCGTGCTGAGCTTCGAAGAGGCGATGCTGACCGGGCTTGCCCGTGACGGCGGGCTCTATGTGCCCGAAACCATCCCGCAGATGACCCATGACGAAATCGCGGAACTTGCCGGTCTCAGTTATGAAGACATCGCGTTTCGCGTCATGCGCCCCTTCATCGGAGACACGTTCACAGATGACGAGTTTCGAGGGATTATCGAGCGCGCCTATGCGGGCTTTGATCATCCCGCCCGCGCTCCGTTGAAGCAGCTTGCGCCAAACCATTTCCTGCTGGAGCTGTTTCACGGCCCGACGCTGGCCTTCAAGGACTTTGCAATGCAGCTGATCGGCCAGCTGTTCGAGGCTGCGCTGACCCGGTCGGGCGAGAGGGTGACCATCGTCGGCGCGACCAGTGGCGACACCGGCAGCGCGGCGATCGAGGCGTTCCGGGGCCTGAATGCCGTCGACGTCTTTATCCTGTTCCCGCAGGGCCGCGTCAGCGAAGTGCAGCGCCGCCAGATGACAACGCCGGTCGAGGACAATGTCCACGCGCTTGCTGTCGAAGGCGATTTCGACGATTGCCAGGCGGCGCTGAAGGACATGTTCAACGATTTCGAGTTCCGCGATTCCGTGCGCTTGGCCGGCGTCAATTCGATAAACTGGGCGCGGGTGCTGGCGCAGGTCGTTTATTACTTCTCTTCCGCCGTCTCGCTTGGCGCGCCGCACCGCCCGGTCAGCTTCACCGTGCCCACGGGCAATTTCGGCGACATCTTTGCGGGCTACATCGCCAAGCGCATGGGCCTGCCCATCGACCGGCTTGTGATCGCCACGAACCAGAACGACATCCTGCACCGAACCATCGCGACCGGCGCCCATGTGAAAGAGGGCGTGACCCCTTCGATCAGCCCGTCGATGGATATCCAGGTCTCGTCGAATTTCGAACGCGCGCTGTTCGATGTCTACGACCGCGATGGGCGAGCTGTGGCGCAGCAGATGGACGCGCTGAAGACCGAAGGCGGGTTCACCGTCAGCCAGGGCGCGCTGGACCGTCTGCGCGATGTGTTTTCCTCGGGTCGCGCGTCCGAAGAAGAGACCAGCACCGAAATCCGCACCTCTCACGCAGAGACGGGCGAGGTTCTGTGCCCCCATTCCGCCGTGGGCGTGAAGGTCGCGCGCGATCATCTGGGGCCCGTCCCGATGATCACGCTCGCCACAGCGCATCCGGCAAAATTCCCCGATGCGGTCGAGGCGGCCACCGGCATTCGTCCGCCTCTTCCCAACCGAATGGCCGATCTCTATGACAGGCCCGAGCGTATGACCGAGACCCCAAATGACCTTGGCGCGCTGACATCCCTTATTCAGGAGCGTATCTCGCGTTGACCGTCCAGATCACCACGCTTTCCAACGGCTTTCGGGTCGTGTCCGAACTCATGCCGTCTCTGCATTCCACGGCCCTTGGCCTTTGGGTCATGGCCGGCGGGCGGCACGAGCGACTGGAGCAGAACGGCATCGCGCATTTCCTTGAGCATATGGCGTTCAAGGGCACCAAGACACGCAGTGCGCTTCAGATCGCCGAGGAAATCGAGGATGTGGGCGGCTATATCAACGCCTATACCAGCCGCGAGATGACCGCTTTTTACGCCCGCGTTCTCGAAGACGACGCCGCGCTGGCGCTTGACGTGATTTCCGACATCGTGCTGAACCCCGTGTTCGATGATCGCGAGATCGAGGTCGAGCGCGGTGTGATCCTGCAAGAAATTGGTCAGGTTCTCGACACACCCGACGATGTGGTCTTCGACTGGCTGCAAGAGGTCGCGTATCCCGATCAGGCTATCGGGCGGTCGATCCTTGGGCCCAGCGAACGCGTGTCGAGCTTCACGCGCGAGGATCTGTCGGGTTTCGTGGCTGAACATTATGGTCCGGGGCAGATGATCCTGTCAGCGGCGGGCGCGGTTGATCATGATTGGCTGGTGCGCGAGGCAGAGCGGCTGTTTGGGCACCTGTCGCCCGTCGAGCTGCGCCAGGCAAGCCCCGCGAAATTCGAGATCGGCGAGCGGCGCGAAGTCAAAGCGCTGGAACAGGTGCATTTCGCGCTGGCGCTCGAAGGACCGGGATATCGCCATGACGACATCTACACCGCGCAGGTCTACACGACCGCGCTTGGTGGCGGCATGTCATCACGGCTTTTCCAGGAAATCCGCGAGAACCGTGGCCTGTGCTACACGATCTTCGCGCAGTCCGGGGCCTATGCCGATACCGGCATGACCACGATCTACGCAGGCACATCCGGCGCGCAACTGGCGGAACTGGCCGAGATCACGGCGCGCGAAGTTGCTCGTGCGGCCGACGATATGTCCGAGGCCGAGGTGCTGCGCGCCCGCGCCCAGATGAAGGCAGGACTTCTCATGGGGCTGGAAAGCCCGTCTGCCCGCGCCGAACGCCTTGCGCGGCTTGTTTCCATCTGGAACCGCGTGCCAACCATCGAGGAAACGATAGAGCGCATCGAGGCCGTTGGCCGTGACGACGTGCTGCGCTTTGCCGGTGAGACGAATATCGCGCCTGCGGCCCTCAGTGTATACGGGCCAGAGGCCGGGCAGGCCGATCTGGGGGCGATCCGCGACAGGCTTGCGGCCTGATGTTTCTGCGCAAGCGGACGGTCCGGATCGACACGGATCGGTTGATCCTGCGGCCACCGCATCACGGTGATTTCCGGGCCTGGACGAGCCTGAGGTCCAACTCTGCCGAATTCCTGCAGCCGTGGGAGCCGACCTGGGCCGACGATCACCTGTCGCGCAAGTCTTTCACCAACCGCATTTACTGGGCGCAGCGGTCCATCAGCGGCGAGACGGCAGTGCCGCTCTTCATGTTTCGGCGGATGGACGAGATGCTCGTCGGCGCGATTACGCTCGACAATATCCGGCGCGGGCCTGCGCAATCGGGAACGCTTGGCTATTGGATCGGCGAGCGGCACGCGCGGCAGGGCTATATGCGAGACGCGATACAGGCGCTGGTGCACTACGCGTTCCATACGCTCGACCTCAGCCGGGTCGAGGCCGCGTGCCTTCCCGAAAACGCCGCCTCGCGCGGGGTGCTGGAAAAATCGGGCTTCAAGTATGAAGGCGTCGCGCAAAGTTATCTTCAGATAAACGGGCGCTGGCGCAATCATGTGCTTTACGCCAATTTGCGCGGCGATCGACGGGGCCGCACCGATATCGGGCTGGCCTAGACGGCGCCCAAATCTTTCGTGATTTTGCCGGGCCTCGCGCATGCGCTACCTTTCGACTTAGATCAACGAAAGGCCCGGACCATGCGCGCACTTGCTTTCGCCCTGTCGCTTTTGACTGCGTTTCCCATTGCCGCGCAGGACAGGCCTGCAAGTCACTGCATTGCCATCGCTGATGCCGCGCCGGGCCTCGAATACCTGCGCCACGCCAGCTATGCCGAACCGGTCCCGCAATTCTCGGTACTGATCCACTATATCGACCACGCCATGTTCCTGATCCGCAGCGAAGGCGGTCTGAACATCGTCACCGATTATTCAGGCTTTACCGGCATGGCCGATTTCATTCCCGATGTGGTGACGATGAACCACGCTCATGGCACGCATTGGACCGCCAATGTCGATCCTGCGATCCAATATCCAATGCCAGGTTGGGGTGAGGTGCCGGGCGAGGGGATCGAGCATTACGTCGAGATCGAGGATGTGCTCGTGCGCAATGTCTCGACCGATATCCGCCGCGGGTTCGGCATGGTCGAAGAGAATGGAAACTCGATCTTCGTCTTCGAGGTCGCGGGCCTGTGCATCGGCCATCTGGGGCATCTGCACCATGAGCCGAACGAGGAACAATATGCCGCGCTGGGGCGGCTCGATGTGGTCATGGCGGCGGTGGATGGCGGGCTGACGCTGGATCTGGCGACGATGCAGCGCATCCTGAAACGGCTGAAATCCTCGGTGGTGATCCCCATGCACTGGTTCGGGCGCGGCGCGCTCGAGACGTTCCTTGCGGGCATGTCGGACGAATTTATCATCGACCGCCGCGAGACATCGAGCCTTGTGATGTCGCTGCGCGATCTGCCGCCGCGCCCGACGGTCGTCGTGCTGGAGCCGCAGCGCCTGAACTGATGCGGTTGCCGATGGCTTTGGCGCGTCGCATAACGTCTGCATGAGCCGCCTGAACCCCTGTGACGACAGCGTCATCGCCCGCATTGACGCGGCCCTGCCCGGTGCACGCCGCGCGGTCGAGCCGCGCTATCTGGAAGAGCCGCGCGGGCTGTATGAGGGCGCTGCTGGCGCCGTGGTGGCCCCTGCGAATACCGGCGAGGTCGCCGTACTGATCGGTCTCGCGGCAGAACTTTCGGTGCCCGTCATTCCCTATGGCGGCGGCACCGGCCTTGTTGGCGGGCAGGTCATGACCGATGGCCCCGCGCCGATCCTTCTGTCGCTGGAACGGATGAACGCCATCCGGGCCGTTTACCCAACCGAAAACGTGATGATCGTCGAGGCGGGCGCGATTCTGCAAACGGTGCAAGAGGCAGCGGAAGCGGCGGATCGCCTGTTTCCACTATCGCTCGCCTCCGAAGGATCGGCGCGGATCGGCGGGCTCTTGGGCACCAATGCGGGCGGCGTGAATGTCCTGCGCTACGGCAACGCGCGCGATCTGGTGCTTGGGCTGGAGGCCGTGCTGCCGGACGGCACGGTCTGGAACGGCTTGCGGCGGCTGCGCAAGGATAACACGGGCTATGATCTGAAGAACCTTCTGATCGGGGCGGAAGGTACGCTTGGCATCATCACGGCCGCCGTGCTGCGTCTTTATCCCCGCCCGGCAGCGACGGGCGCCGCGATGATGGTCGTGCCCAGTCCCGCTGCGGCCCTCGATCTTCTGGCCATGGCGCAAGCGCAGATCGGCGACGGGATTTCCGCGTTCGAGTTGATCTCGGGGCAGGGGCTGCACTTTCTCCAAGACGAAGGCTTCGACCTGCGCCAACCCTTCCCCGATCCGCCCGACTGGACCGTTCTGATCGATCTGGGCCTGCCGCGTGGCCTCGGGGCCGAAGAGGCGCTGGAGACGCTGTTCGCCGAGGCGTTCGCGGCGGACCTCGTGTCGGACGGCGTCATCGCCCAGTCCCAGCAGCAGCGGCACGAATTCTGGACGGTGCGCGAATCGATCCCGCTTGCCAATCGCAAGGTCGGCGCGATCGTTTCGAACGATATCTCATTGCCGCTCAGCCTGATCCCGGAATTCATCACTCGCGCGGAGGTGGCGCTCAAGGACGCGATGGGCTGCCGGATCAACTGTTTCGGGCATCTTGGCGACGGGAACCTGCACTTCAACGTTTTCCCGAGGTCAGGTGAGACGAACAAGGGCCGCCCGGATGATGTCGTCCAAGCGAAGGAAATCGTGAACGAGCTATTGGCCGAGATGGACGGGTCCTTCAGCGCAGAACACGGGGTCGGCCGCGCCAAGGTGGCAGAGCTTGAACGCTATGGCGATCCGGCCAAGCTGGCGGCGATGCACGCGATCAAGAGGGCGCTTGATCCCAAGGGCATCCTCAATCCCGGCGCGGTCCTGCGGCAGGTTTAATCCCGCCGGTGTCATGCCGGCGGGATCAAAGGACATATGAGGGAAAGGCCCGTGCGTCGCTGCCACGTCGGGGCCTGATACGTCTATGCCCTCAAGGTGTTTCGATTTCGTTAATCGCCGTCGAAGGCGCAGAGGGCGTGAACTTCCATCCCCAGCGCTTCGAGCTTCGACCGCCCGCCCAGATCGGGCAGGTCGATGACGAAGGCGCAGCCGATGATTTCTCCGCCCAGCCGCTCGACCAGCTTGATCCCGGCCTCTGCCGTGCCGCCGGTCGCCAGAAGATCATCCACCAGCAGAATTTTCTGGCCCGCCTGAATGGCGTCGTCATGCACCTCGACGACCGCCTCGCCGTATTCCAGCGTATAGGCCTCCGAGATCGTCGCGGCGGGCAGTTTGCCCTTCTTGCGGATCGGAACGAACCCGGTGCCAAGCTGATGCGCGATCGCGCCGCCCAGAATGAAACCACGCGCCTCGAGGCCCACGACCGCGTCTATCCGTTGCCCCGCATAGGGGTGCAGCATCTGGTCGACCGCCATGCGAAATCCGCGCGGATCGGCAAAGAGGGTCGTCACGTCGCGAAAGAAGATCCCCTCATGCGGGAAATCGACAATGGTGCGGATGTAGTCGCGAACGGTTTTGGAAGTCTGCATGGGTCGGGCTCCGATCAAAACGGGACGTCCCTTTTAGCCCAGAAGAGCCCCCGGATCGCAAGGGTGCGCTAGTTACCGGCCTGCATCATCATGCGTTCATGCACCGACTGCATTCCGCGATCGACCATGTCGGTGACCTCGGCCGCATGGGTCTGAAGCGCGGCGACGATTTCGGGATCGTCAGAAGTCTGGATGACGACAAGCCCTTCATCGGTCCATTCGATTTCGGTCTCGATGGCATCGCCACGCGCGAAGAAGATATCGAGCGTCGGGGACTGGATGAAGACTTGCGGATCGCGGCCCTCTTCGACGCGGGCGATCATACCGGTCACATGGCTTGCCAGGGTTGCCATCAGGTCCGGGTCGTCGGTTCCTGTCGAGGTGCGGATGCCGTTCGGCAAAAGCATGACGTCCCGGCGCAGATCCTGGAACCGGCGGAACAGTTCTGCCATCTCGGCGCTCTCTTCGGCGCTGGCATCGAGACCGCGCAGGCCGGGCATGGTGCGTTCGTCGTGTCCCGCGCGATCGGCCCCGTGCATCATGCCGTGCCCGTGACCCTGGGCCAGCGAAGGCGCCGCAAATGCAGCGCCCAAGCAAAGCGCTAGCGCGGCTATGGTCGGTGTGCTCATCGGAAAGATCCTTTCAAGGCTCGGCTCAAAAGTATTCCGGTTTTTGAATTTATGCCATGCGGCATTTGTACCGTTGCCAATCAGCCGTTCAGAACGCGCCCCGCGACGGCGTCGAGCCTGGCGACTACCGCCGGATCGCGCTTGTCGGGCGCGGTCATGATCGCAAATTCCAGGGCGCGATCGCAGCCATGCTCACACGGCGCGCGGTCTGCACCCAAGAGCGCGGGCAAGCGCGAGATCAGACCGCGCGCCTTTTCGGAATTGCCGTGAAGTGTGGCAATGATGTCGGTGATCTCGACCGCGCCGTGATCCGGGTGCCAACTGTCGTAATCGGTGATCATGGCAACCGAAGCGTAGCAAAGCTCTGCCTCGCGGGCGAGCTTTGCCTCGGGCATGTTGGTCATGCCGATCACGTCGCAGCCCCAGACATCGCGGTAGAGCTTCGATTCCGCGACAGAGGAAAACTGCGGGCCTTCCATCGCAAGGTAGGTGCCGCCGTCATGGACGGTGATGCCGGTGTCCCGCGCGGCCATCAGCGCCGCCTTGCCAAGCCGAGGGCAGGTGGGGTGCGCGACAGAGACATGCGCCACGCAGCCTGTGCTGAAAAAGGATTTCTCGCGCGCGAAGGTGCGGTCGATGAACTGGTCGATGATGACGAAATCCCCCGGCGCCATGTCTTCGCGGAAGGACCCGCAGGCCGAGACGGAAAACACGTCCGTGACCCCTAGCCGTTTCAGCGCGTCGATATTGGCACGGTAGGGCACGGTTGTCGGCGAATGGACATGCCCGCGCCCATGACGGGGCAGGAAGGCCATTGGCACGCCGTTCAGCGTTCCGGTCAGAATCTCGTCCGACGGCGCGCCCCAGGGCGTATCGACACGGGTCCATTGCGTGTCTTCCAGCCCGTCCATCTCATACAGGCCGGAGCCGCCGATTATCCCGATCATCGTGCCTGTCATCTGCTCGTCCCCCGGTTCGGTGTGCGCCCTTGTCTTACCGTCTGCATCTCGCCGTGCAAGCTTGGCGGTGGCATGGCATTTTCGCAGCGTTCATACCGCGTATAGGCAAGAATACCATGCAACCCACAGCGAATTCTGGGAAGCCGACAAACCGACATCTCCAGACCAGATCGAAGCCGACTTGACCCGAGTATTATTGGCAGCCCTTGCCAGCCAACCGCTTTATGCCGACCGCAACCGCCTCATGTGCGGCGAACTGACCGCGTCGCAGTTCCGTATCGAAATATTCGCCGGCCTGACGGTCGCCCTTGCGCAGGTTCCATAAGCTGTCGCCTTCGTGGCGGGCGTGCATCCGCTGATGGGGCTTTGGGCAGCTTTCATCGTGGGGTTGATTGCCGCGCTGATCGACGGACGACACGGCATGGTTTCGGACGTTGCGGGGGCGCTGGCGGTCGTGATGGTCGCCCTGGTGGCAGAGCACGGCGTCAAATACCTTTTCGCGACCGTGGTCTTGATGGGTGTGCTTCAGATAGGGACGGGGATCTTCAAGCTGGGCAAGTTCATCCGGCTCGTGCCGCACCCGGTGATGCTGGGCTTCGTGAACGGACTTGCGATCGTGATCTTGCTGAAAATCCCGCTGACGGATGCGATGGTGATGATCATCATAACGATCACAACTGTGCTGACGGACCTCGCGGTCGTGGTCGGTGTGATCGTCTCGGCGCTGGCCTGTGCGTGGGACAGCTGGGCGCCGGGCACTAGATCATCTGTCGGTCGGTGGAACGGCCGGGACGGGCATCGAGCCCGCCCCGTCCGTACGAGATGTTCCATCTCGTGCTCTTCCGGATATTTTAGAACACCAAAGAGATTTGGGTTTTTGTTTGGGGGATAGGCATGGGCGCTGCGGATATCGGACTGATCGGACTTGGGACCATGGGGGCGAACCTTGCGCTCAACATGGCCGACAAGGGCTATGGCGTGGCGGTGCATAACCGCACGGTATCGCGGATTTTCGAGTTTATCGGCGAAGCGGGCGATCTGGCCGACCGGCTGGTGGCGGCCGAAACGGCGGAGGCGCTCGTTCGTGCGCTGCCCGCGCCCCGGGCCATCGTAATCATGGTGAAGGCGGGCGGACCAGTGGACGCCGTGATCGCGGAGCTTGCCGACCTGCTGGAACCTGGCGATATCCTGATTGACGCGGGCAACGCCGATTTCAACGACACGCGGAGGCGCGAGGCCTCGCTTGCCGAAAAAGGCCTGCGCTTTGTCGGTATGGGTGTGTCCGGCGGATCGCATGGCGCGCGGCATGGGCCGTCGATCATGGTCGGCGGGAGCGAGGCCGCCTGGGACGCGATCTCGGGGATCGTCGAAGCGATCGCGGCGCGCTATGACGGCCAGCCTTGCGCGGCGCATCTTGGCCCAGATGGCGCGGGGCACTTCGTCAAGACTGTGCATAACGGTATCGAATACGCGGATATGCAGCTGATCGCCGAAGTGTATGGCGCGCTTGGCGCGATGGGGCAGGAGCCGACCGATATGGCCGCGCTGTTCGAGCACTGGAATTCGGGGCCGTTGCAATCCTACCTTATCGAGATTTCCGCCAAGGTGCTTCAGGCCACCGATCCCGAGACGGGGCGGCCCATGGTGGAGGTGATCGAAGACCGCGCCGGGCAGAAGGGCACGGGGCGCTGGACCCTGATCGAGGCGCTGAAGCTGGGGCAATCGGCCTCGACGATCGAGGCGGCGGTGGCCGCACGGTCCTGGTCGGCGGAGAAGGACCTGCGCCTGGCGGGGGCAGAGGTTCTGTCACCGGAAGGGACGCAAGACAGTGTCGATCTGAGTGAGGACGATCTGCACGCCGCCCTTCTGGCTGCGCGGATCGTGGCCTATGCGCAAGGCTTTCGCCTGATGGCGGCGGCGTCGGCTGAATTCGACTGGTCCCTTGATCTGGCGCGCGTCGCCGAGATCTGGCGGGCGGGGTGCATCATCCGCTCTGCGCTTCTCGATGACATCGCGACGGCCTTTCGCGCGGATGCGCCCGGCAGCCTGATCCTTGCGCCGCGCTTTGCAGACACGCTCGCGGAGACGGTGCCTGCGTTGCGCCGCGTCGTGGCCGGGATGGCGCTGGGCGGGCTGCCGGTTCCGGCGTTTTCGGCGGCGCTGGCCTGGTATGACAGCCAGCGTCAGGCGCGCGGGACGGCGAACCTTATCCAGGCGCAGCGCGATTTCTTCGGGGCGCATGGGTTCGAGCGGGTGGACCGCGACGGGACCGGTTTTCACGGGCCGTGGGGCTGACCTATTTGCGGCGTTTCGCGCGCAGTGTCGGATCTGCGGCGCGCGGGTCTTCGGGCCAGGGATGCTTGGGGTATTGGCCGCGCATGTCCTTGCGCACATCCGCATAGGAACTGTCCCAGAAGCCCGTCAGATCCAGCGTGACCTGCACCGGGCGCTGGGCCGGGGAAAGAAGCGTGATGCGCAGGGGCAATCGGTTCGGGCCAACCGTTGGGTGGGTTTTGACGCCGAACATTTCCTGAAGCCGCACCTCGATCGTTGGGTGATCGCCGCCATAGTCGATGGGTATTTTCCGGCCCAAGGGTGTTGTGAAGTGCGCGGGGGCAAGGCGGTCGATCAGTTGCAGCGCGTCCCAGCCGAGGCGTTGGCGCAGGGGCTCTAGCAGGTCAAGGCGTTTGAGGCCTGCGGCAGTGGTGATGCCGGTGAGATACGGCAGTAGCCAGTCTTCGGCTTCGGCGATGAGGGTCTCGTCCGAGAGATCGGGGACGTCTTCGGGGAAGAGCGCGGCGCGGGCTTGAAGTCGTCTGGCGGCGGGTGTCCATGGAAGGCCGAGATCAGGCAGGCCGTCGAGCAAGGCTTTGGACAAAGCCTCGTCTGGCGCGTCTTTCCACGGGCGCGATTGCAGGGCGATTGCGCCGAGCATTTCCTCTTCGCGCGCTTCGACGCGGCGGGTGCGGCGGGACCATTCGGCGCGGCGCTGCCAGATGGGTGTAACTCCGGGGGTGTCGCGAAGCTCGGCCTCGGTCAGAGCGGCGGCAAGACGAATGCGGGCCTCTAGGCCGCCGCCGTCGAGATCGGGGACGACAATCAGACGTTCAGCGGCCAGCGGGTCATCGGCAGGCAATTCGGCGCCGCGACCGCCAGACAGCAGCCAGCGGGGCGCATCGCCGGGGCGGCGCAGGCCTATGCGATCGAGGTAGGCGAGGGCGGTCATCTGGCCGGTGGTCAGCCGTTTTGAGGATTTTGGGGCAAGCCGTGCGAGGCGCTTTGCCTCATCGCGGATGCGGGCAAGGGCGGCAGGGTTCGCATCCAGTCGTTTGTCGCCTTTTAGCGTCGCAAGGCGCGGGGAAAGATCGCTGCCGGTTCCGCGAAACGGGTCGCGGTCGCCCAGCAGCGCGGCAAGGGGCGCGGCATTTGGCCCGGCGATGGCCAGCATATGCGCAAGGCGGGGATGCAGTGGCAGGCGGGACAGCGTCTTGCCGTGGGGTGTGATGCGGCCATCCCTGTCCAGCGCGCCGAGACCCCTGAGCAGCTCTTGCGCGGCGGCATAGGCGCCGGGGGCCGGTGGCGTCAGGAAAGGCAGGTCATCTGGCGCGGCGCCCCATTCCGCAAGCTCCAGCGCGAGGCCGGTCAGGTCCGCCGTCTCGATCTCTGGCGGCGCAAATGCGGGCAGTGCGCCGTCCTCACCCTTCGTCCAGAGGCGATAGCAGACGCCATCCGCCACGCGCCCGGCGCGGCCCGCGCGCTGGGTCGCCTCGGCGCGGCTGGCGCGTTCGGTGACAAGGCGCGTCATGCCGGTATTCGGATCGAAGCGCGCGCGGCGGGCGCGGCCCGCGTCGATCACAATGCGGATATCCTCGATGGTGAGCGAGGTTTCGGCGATGGCGGTGGCAAGGACGATCTTGCGGCCCGATTTCACCGGCGCAATGGCCGCGCGCTGGTCGGCAAATTTCATTGCGCCATACAGCGGGAGGATGACGCAATCGGTGGGCAGCCGGGATTTCAGCGCCATTTCGGTGCGCCGGATTTCGCCCTCGCCGGGCAGGAAGACAAGCGCGCTGCCGCCATGGGACACAAGCGCCTCGAGCGTCAGATCGGCGACCGCCTGTTCCAGCCGTTGCTCCTTGCGCAAGGGCAACTTGAGCCAGTGCGTGTCCACCGGATAGGCGCGCCCTTCAGAGGTCAGGATCGGCGCATCGCCAAGCAGCTTCGCCACAGGCGCGGCGTCGAGCGTGGCGGACATGACGACGATCCCGAGATCAGGTCGCAGCGCGCCGCGCACCTCTGATACCAGCGCAAGGCCGAGATCGGCATTGAGCGAGCGTTCGTGAAATTCGTCGAAGATCACAAGGCCGACACCCGGCAGTTCCGGATCGCCCTGGAGCATTCGCGTCAGGATGCCCTCGGTCACCACCTCGATCCGAGTGGCGGCGCTGGTCTTGGCCTCGCCCCGGATGCGGTAGCCGACGGTCTGGCCGACCGGCTCGTCCAGGGTTTCGGCCATGCGTTCGGCGGCGGCACGTGCGGCAAGGCGGCGCGGCTCCAACATGACGATTTTGCCCGTGGTCTGGCCAAGCAGCGCGAGCGGCACACGCGTTGTCTTGCCCGCGCCGGGGGGCGCTTGCAGAACAACGCGGCCTGCATTCCGCAGGGCCGCGCCAAGATCGTCAAGGATATCGTCGATCGGAAGCCGGGTCATACCGGCGACAGCTTATCTCCGATCGAGGCGCGCTTCGCCATAGACCGTTTGAATTCCGACGCGCGACACCTGCCAAAGGTCGCCCGCCGGGCGAAATTCGGCGCGGAAGAGGAAAGTCTTGCGCTCTTCCATCTCCCAAGGCTCGTAGCCGGCGATACGGGTGTAGCTGCCCGCGCAGGTGATCTGGCCATTCGCCTCTTTCGGTGCGCCCAATGTCACGCGTGCGCGGCGCGAGCCGTCGAAGATGTCGACCGACTCGTTGCAGACCTCATTGCGTGGCCGGTCGCGCAACACCGTGAAGAGCCCGGTGCCGGGATCGAGCGTTCCGGCCTGTGTCGCGGGATCGAGCGCATAGGGCCCGCGCGTGGCAGGCGGGTTCGTGTCGACGATATTCGGAACGCCGTTCTGAAACGAGATCGTGGCGCGGCTGACGGCAGCGCCATCCCGGTTGTTTTCCGAATAGCTGCGCGGAATGAACCGGTCGCCCTGCCGTACGCCCTGCGCCTTCACGTTATAGCTCAGGTTGACGACGGCACCGATAAGGCCCGTGCTCTTGAGTTGCCCGGCCACGGTATAGGCATTGTCGGTCGTGACGCCCTTGAAGGCTGCGACACCGGCCTTGATGCCCCGGAAGGACACGTCGAACACCGCATCCGTGGTGATCTGCTGGGCCGACAGGGCGGCGGACTGGCCTAGGACCAGCGCAAGGACAAGGGCAATGTTGCGAAAGCGGAACATAAGTCACTACCTGAGGTTGTTCGCGGCATGGCGCGCGACGGGGTGGACGTTTGCGGGCCAAGAAGGCAGAAGATTCCGCCAACGGTCAATTCAAAGCACCGTCATTAAGCGAAACATTGCCGGACCGCGATGAACGATATCAAGGACCTTGCCAGACGTATCACAGCGGGCGAACGCCGCGCGCTGGCCCGTGCCGTTACGCTGGTCGAAAGCCGCCGGTCCGATCACCGCGCCGAAGCGCTGGATCTGATTGCCGCGCTCAAGGGTGACGGCGAGGCGCTGAAGATCGGGCTGTCGGGCACGCCGGGTGTCGGCAAGTCGAGCTTTATCGAGGCGTTCGGCAGCCAGTTGACGGCAGCAGGTCACAAGGTCGCCGTATTGGCGGTCGATCCGTCTTCGGCCCGGTCGGGTGGATCGATCCTGGGCGACAAGACGCGGATGGACCGGCTGGCGCGCGATCCCAATGCCTTTGTCCGGCCCTCGCCCAGCCAGTCGCATCTGGGCGGTGTCGCGCGCCGCACGCGCGAGGCGGCGGCGTTGTGCGAGGCGGCAGGATATGACGTCATCCTGATCGAGACCGTGGGCGTCGGACAATCCGAGACGATGGTGGCAGATCTGACGGATCTTTTCGTTCTGCTGATGGCGCCTGCGGGCGGCGATGAACTGCAGGGCGTAAAACGCGGGATCATGGAAATCGCCGACCTGATCCTCGTCAACAAGGCCGATGGGGATCTTGCCGCTGCCGCGCGCCGCACGCAGGCCGACTATCGTGGCGCCTTGCATCTCTTGCGCAAGCGCGCCGAGGACCCCGAGGGCTTTCCCAAGGTCCTCACGGTCTCTGCCATCGAAGAGACAGGACTGACAGAGGCCTGGGCCGAAATGCAGGCGCTGGCCGATTGGCGCAAAGCTGAGGGCCACTTCGCTGCAAGACGCGAGGCGCAGGCGCTGCGCTGGTTTGACGAGGAACTACGCCAAGGGCTTCTGGAGAGGCTGGGAAAGGACCCCAAGGTGCAGGTGGAGATCGCCGATGTGAAGGCCGCGCTGGCGGATGGCACTCTTGCGCCCGGTGTCGCGGCGGACCGTATACTCGACCGGTTTCTGGGTGATTGAAAAATGGCCGCGCCGCGCAAGATTGCCGTTTTCAAGGGCGCACATTCCCGCGCGGTGGCCATCATGCCGGACCGCGCCGATCTGCTGGTGACCTTCGATCATTTCAACAACGCCAAACCGGCCTGGATGCGGGCGAAACGGTCGAAGACCTGCAACCGCGAAGGCTTTGCCCTTCTGCGGCTGCAGACCCTTCAGAACGACTGGTTCATCAACCCCGACCTTGCTGCGCTGGAACAGGCGATCGGCGCCTTCGCCGGGCGCTACAGGCGCGTTTACGGTCTGGGCTATTCGCTGGGCGGGTATGCCGGCCTGCGCCTGTCGCAAGCGCTGGGCCTTCAGCAGATGATCTCGATCTCGCCGCAGGCCACGCTCGACCCGAAGACCGCGCCGTGGGAATGGCGATACGACGAGGCAGCCAAGGGGTTCGACCCGCGCCTAGGCGATCTGGCGCAGGCCGGGGGCGATCACGTGAGGGGCGTCTTGCTTTACGATCCGTCCTTGCGCGAGGACCGCCTGCATGCGCGTGCGATCGAGCGGCATTTCCCGAGGATGCAGCTTGCCGCCTTGCCGTTTTCCGGCCACCCGGCGTCCGGGCTGTTCAGTGCGGGTGCAGGGGCCGGGGCGCTCTTGCGGCTGGCGATGCAGGACGGCACCGACCGCGCGGCGATCCTGTCGCTCTTTCGGCGCCACCGCGAAAAATCGCCCACCTACTGGTCCAATATGGCGCGGGCCATGGCAAAGCGGCATCCAGAGTTTGCGGACCACGCAAAACGCATTCACACGCGGCTTGTGGCACAAACCGGTGGTTCGGCGACCTGAATGGCACAACATTCGCGCCGCGCCCTTGACGCCCAGAGAATCCGGCGGTAAAGCCAGCCGACGAATTTCAGGGCACCGCCCGCCTGCGGTGCCCGTTTTCTATTGGCAAAGGGTGCTTCGCCCGCGCCAGGATCGACGAACAGACGAGGATAGCCCCATGTCGCGCCGCTGCGAATTGACTGGAAAAGGGCCGATGACTGGCAACAATGTCAGCCACGCCAACAACAAGACCAAGCGCCGGTTCCTGCCGAACCTCAACGACGTGTCGCTGATGTCCGAAACGCTGGGCCGTCCGGTCAAGCTTCGGATTTCGGCTGCGGCGCTGCGCACCGTGGACCACCGCGGCGGCATCGACGCCTTCCTGGCGAAAGCCAAGGATGTCGAGCTGAGCACCCGCGCGCTCAAGGTCAAAAAGCAGATCGAAAAGGCCCAGGCGACCGCCTGATCCCTCTATCGATTTTCAAGTATCGGAACCGGCCTCGTCCTTGCAAAAGGGTGGGGCCGCTTCCTTTTGGCGCTTGGCCCTTCGCGGTGATCCGGGATATTCCGGTAGCATGACGCGTCTTTCGCATATCCTGACCGGATTTATGGCCGCCGTTCTCATCCTGACCGGCGGGGCCATGGCGTCCGCCCGGGGTCAGGCGATGGCGGTGGGCGAGATGGTGATCTGCACCGGCACGGGCCCCGTCACGGTGCCCGTTGATGCAGATGGCGCGCCGACCGGCCCTCCGCATATCTGTCCCGATTGCGCGCTGTCCCTCATTGCGATGGATGCGCCTGCTCCTGTCGTCTTGCCTGTGCGCGTCGCGGCAGGTCAGGCGATCTCTTGGCCCGTCCGGACGGTCATTGCCCCGAGCCGGAACCGCACCGTGCCGATGGCACGCGGCCCGCCTGCTGTCTGATCTGTTTCATCTTTCCTGAAATCGACCAGACAAAGGGCTGCCTAGCCATGACCAAATCTATCCTACTGACCACCCTTGGCGCCATTCTTGCCGCAGGCCCCGCGCTTGCAGAGATCACCATCAGCGATCCCTATCTGCGCCGCGTGCCGCCCACCGCCCCTACCGGCGCGGCTTTCATGACCATCGAGAACACGGGCGAAGCCGATCGCCTGGTCGACGTGCGGTCCGATGCGGCCAAACGGGTCGAACTGCACACCCACATCGATCTGGGCGACGGCAAGATGCAGATGTCTCATGACGAGGACGGGTTCGAAATCCCCGAGGCCGGGATGCACAGGCTCGACCGGGGCGCGGATCACGTGATGTTCATGGGCTTCGGCGCACCGATGGCCGAGGACGGATCGGTAACCGTGACGCTCGTCTTCGAAAAGGCCGGAGACGTGACCGTCGAGATTCCGTTGCAGAACGACCGGATGCCGATGGATCACGGTGGCATGTCGAATGATGGAATGAGCCATGCTGACATGCCGGACGGGAACGGCGAAATGACGCCGTCGAACTGACGGCCCCTCAGGCCTTCCCCAGAACCTCGTCCACCCAGGCGGGCACGATCTCGGATGCCATGCCCTGTCGCGTTTCGTCGAAGGCGGATGCGCCGTCCGAGGGCTCGAGATTCAGTTCCAGCGTCCGCGCGCCGCCGTACGACGCTTCCATCACGAATCCCGCCGCCGGGTAGACGCTGCCCGATGTGCCGATGGACACGAAGAGATCGCAGGCCGCCAGACGCTCTGCGATCTCGTCCATCCGGTATGGGAATTCACCGAACCAGACGACATCCGGGCGCGTGGCAGGGGCCGTGCAGGCCGGGCAGGGGTCATCGGGGTTCATGACCGGCGGCGCGTCCCAGCGGTGATCGCACGCTGCGCACAGCGCCCGGTTCAGCGCGCCGTGCATATGCCAGACCTCTGTGCTGCCCGCGCGTTCGTGCAGATCGTCGACATTCTGCGTAACGATCAGCACGCGGCCCCTATGCGCCCGCTCCAGCCGCGCCAGCGCCTCATGCGCGGGGTTGGGCATCGCGCCTAAGACATTCGACCGGCGTGCATTGTAGAAGTCGTGGACAAGCACGGGATCACGGGCAAAGCCTTCGGGCGTGGCGACGTCACTGAGATCGTATTTCGTCCAAAGCCCATCCGTATCGCGGAAGGTACCAAGGCCGCTTTCGGCGGAAACGCCGGCGCCTGTCAGGATCACGATATCATCCATCGCCGGGTTCCCCTCTTGACCGATGGTATCATAGCCTAAAACCTCACGGCATGAGCAAGCGTATCCTTATGGTCTGTCTGGGAAATATCTGCCGGTCGCCGACGGCAGAGGCGGTTCTGCGCGCCAAGGCGCTGGCGAAGGGCATCGCGGTCGAGGTCGACGGCGCGGGAACGGGCGGCTGGCATGTTGGCAATTCGCCGCATCCCCCGATGGTCGCTGCGGCGGGTCCGCGCGGCTATGACCTGAGCCCTTTGCGCGCCCGGCAGTTCAGCGCGGCCGATTTCGGACGCTTCGATCTGATCCTCGCGATGGATGAAAGCAATCGTCGCGACATCGAATCGCTTCGCCCGCCGGGGAATGACACGCCGGTCAGGCTGCTATTGTCCTACGCCAAGTCAGGGCCTCGCGATGTGCCGGACCCCTATTATGCGGGGGGATACGATAAGGTGATCGACCTGATCGAAGACGCGGTCGATGCGCTACTCGGTGATCCGGATCAGGCGCGGCAGTAACGTTCCGAGTCTGCGGCAAACGCCTTATAGCGCTTCCAGAACACCTCGTGCTGCGGGTTGTCCGACTGGCGGATTTCCTGCGCATGATGCGGATCGCGGAAGAATTTTGCGGCAAGCCGCTGATCGCTGCCCGAAAGGGAGGTGTTCGCAACGCCCTGAATGCAGTTGCACAGCGTGCCCTTGCCAGCGCCACGTTCAGATCCGGAACAAGCCGATGCAATCACGCCCGATGCGGCGCGGATCGGCTGATAGGTTGCGGCCCGATCGACCGTGTCGCGGTTGCCACCGCCACAGGCCCCAAGCACCAGTGCCGAACCCAGGATGAATACTGCTTTGCGCATGATGTCTGCCCCTTGATGCCCCGGTTTCGGGATCGCTTGAAGTTGAAGATGGCTCAGATCGTCGGAAATTTCAATCCGGCAGGTCTTGGGGTCCGTTGCCCCGAAATAACTGCTGGTTGTGTTTTCGCGGGGTGCGCGGGATAGCCGGTCACGCGAAGGTGATCGCGTCCTGCCGTGGTCCCGGCCTGCGCCCTCAACGCCCATTGACGCTTGATGCAATCCGCCGCATATCCGCCCAATGACCGAGCTTTCCTATATCCGCAATTTTTCCATCGTGGCGCATATCGACCACGGGAAATCCACGCTGGCCGACCGGCTGATCCAGCTGACCAATACCGTGACTGAGCGGGACATGAAGGAACAGCTTCTCGACGCGATGGATATCGAACGAGAGCGCGGCATCACCATCAAGGCCAACACCGTGCGGATCGAGTATCCGGCAGAGGACGGTCATACCTATATCCTGAACCTGATCGACACGCCCGGACATGTGGACTTCGCCTATGAGGTGTCCCGGTCCATGCGCGCGGTCGAGGGGTCTTTGCTGGTCGTCGATGCCACCCAAGGCGTCGAGGCGCAGACGCTGGCCAATGTCTACCAAGCTATCGATGCCAACCACGAGATCGTGCCGGTCCTCAACAAGATCGACCTGCCTGCGGCAGAGCCCGAGCGCGTGAAAGAGCAGATCGAGGACGTCATCGGCATCGACGCGTCCGCGGCGGTTCCGATTTCCGCCAAGACCGGCCTTGGCATCCCCGAGGTTCTGGAAGCCATCGTAAAGCGCCTGCCCGCGCCCAAGGGCGAACGCGATGCACCGCTGAAGGCGATGCTGGTCGACAGTTGGTATGATGCCTATCTCGGCGTCGTGGTTCTGATCCGCGTCATGGACGGCGTGATCAAGAAGGGCCAACGCATCAAGATGATGCAGACCGGCGCGGTCTACGGCGTCGACAAACTGGCCGTTCTGAAGCCGGTCATGGTCGACACGCAGGAACTTGGCCCGGGCGAGATCGGCATTTTCACCGGCTCGATCAAGCAGGTGCGCGACACCAAGGTGGGTGACACGATCACCCATGAAAAGAACGGCGCCGCGAAAGCGCTGCCGGGCTTCAACCCGTCGATCCCGGTGGTGTTCTGTGGCCTTTTCCCAGTGGACGCGAACGACTTTGAAGACCTGCGCACGGCCATCGAGAAACTGGCGCTGAACGATGCCTCCTTCAGCTACGAGATGGAAACCTCGGCCGCGCTCGGCTTTGGCTTTCGCTGCGGCTTCCTTGGGCTCTTGCATCTCGAGGTGATCCGCGACCGGCTGGAACGGGAATACGATATCGACCTGATCACCACCGCGCCCTCGGTGGTCTACCGCATATACACGCGCGACGGCGAAATGCATGAATTGCACAACCCCGCCGACATGCCCGATCCCGCCACGATCGAGCGTATCGACGAGCCGCGCATCAAAGCGACGATCCTTGTGCCGGATGAATTCCTCGGCGATGTGCTGAAGCTCTGCCAGGACCGGCGCGGCATCCAGCTTGACCTGACCTATGCGGGCAGCCGCGCCATGGTGGTCTATGACCTGCCGCTGAATGAGGTGGTGTTCGACTTCTACGACCGGCTGAAATCGGTGACGAAGGGCTATGCATCCTTCGACTATGCCATCGAAGGCTACCGCGAGGACCGGCTGGTGAAGATGTCGATCCTCGTCAATGACGAGCCGGTTGATGCGCTGTCGATCATGGTCCACCGCGACCGCGCCGAAAGCCGGGGCCGGGCGATGTGCGAAAAGCTGAAAGAGCTGATCCCGCGCCACATGTTCAAGATCCCGATCCAGGCGGCGATTGGCGGCAAGGTCATTGCCCGTGAGACGCTGGCGGCGCTGCGCAAGGACGTGACGGCGAAATGCTATGGCGGCGACGCAACCCGGAAGAAGAAGCTTCTGGAAAAGCAGAAGGCCGGCAAGAAGAAGATGCGCCAGTTCGGGAAAGTGGAAATCCCGCAACAGGCGTTTATCAATGCACTCAAGATGGATTCGTGACCCCGCTTGCGGTGCGTGTGAACACGCACCCTACCGGACGCTTGCGTAGGGTGCGTGCTTGCACGCACCGCCCCGCATGAACGACGAATGCGGCCAATCCTCCGGATCCTGGACGAAGCCGTGTTTGACTGGGTTCATCCAGCAATAGCGGGTCAGTTCGCCAAGCTCTGCCGGGCTGCGCACATCTGTTCCCTATAGCGCCTCTGCCAGATGCCCCGTTCATTCCTGCGGATATGACTTGGCCTCAGCCGCCCTTTGGGCAATTCGCGCGAAAACCGCGCCTTGATTAGTCGCCAGCGGGTCGGATAGGCGCGGTCGCCTTCAGGCAGGGACCAGATGCAATGGATGTGATCGGGCAGGGTGACCCAGGAGAGGATGTCAAAGGGACACTCGCGCCGGGTCAGGATCACCGCATGTCGCAAGAGATCAATCTCTTCGGTCAAAAGGGTTCGCCCCCGGTCGGCGAGGTTGACCGTGAAGAAGATCGTTTGTCCTGCAATGTCGGGGCGGCGGTAGTTGGGCATGTTCGAGAACATGCCGCAGAAGGGTTGCCTGGCAGTTAACGGGTGCGGTGCGTGCGAGCACGCACCCTACGCATCCAGGAAGACCCGGACTGCCGCTTCAAATTCGCGCGGTTTTTCGGCGTGCAGCCAATGGCCTGCTCCTGGGATGGCGGCGAAGCGTGCGCCGGGAAACAGCGTCTTGATCCGGTCGCGGTGTTCGCGCGAGACGTAGTCGCTGTCTGCGCCCGACAGGAACAGCGCCGGACCGTCGAACGGGCCCTCCACCTCCTCGGGAAATCCGGTGATCTTGTCCATCTCGCGCGCGAGCGTGGTCAGGTTCAGCTTCCACCGTTTCTCTGCAACATCCAGAGATTGCAGGAAAAACGGCACCAGCGCGGGGTTGTCCACGCGCGGCTCCAGCAGCGGGGTGGCGTCGGACCGGCGCGTGATGCCAGACAGGTCCACACCTTCCATCGCCTTGATGTATTGCAGTTGGCTGTGCGCATAGGCGGTCGGCGCGATATCGGCGACGACCAGCTTGCCCACCAGATCGGGCCGCGTCAGCGCCAGCATCATCGCGGCCTTGCCTCCCATGGAATGGCCGATCACGTCCATGGGTACGCCATCCGTCTCGATCACCTCGGCCAGATCGCCCGCCATCTCTTCATAGCCATGGGTTTCGGCCCAATCGCTGTCGCCGTGATTGCGCATATCCACGGCGATCACCGGTCCACGATCCGACAGCCGTTTGGCGATCACGCCCCAGTTTCGTGCGGAGCCGTAGAGCCCGTGGGCAATCAGGACAGGGCGCGCGGGGCCTTCAGAGGCGTGCTGGATCGTGTTCAGAAGCATGCGCCACGTCATAGCCCTGCGCCTTGCGACTTTCCAGCGCGGACCGGCTGGCCTATCCTTCGCGAGAGGCGGGACATAGGGGCAGGTCACCGATGCAGGCGGTCGGATATGCGGCGGAGACCGCAGAGCGGATTTCGAAACTGATCGAGGAAAAACTGGGGGTCGGGGGGCGGTCGCTGCACGTTCAGGTCAGGCGCGCACGCCGCGAGCTTCCGGGCGACATCCGGGCGGCGGGCGAGAGGATCGCCACCGCAGCGGATCTGTCGCGCAACCCAAAGCTGGCCAAGCGCGTCGATCCAAGCCTCGTGGAACGCGACGCGTCCTCTATCACGCGCTACCTGTCGGCGATCGACCCCGTAGAGCGGCGCAAGACCCGAGCGCTTAGGGGCATTGCCGTGCAGGTGCTCAATCTCTTGCTGATCGCAGCCGCTGTGATCGCGGTGCTGGTCTGGCGCGGGTTCCTGTGATCCCGCGCCAAAGAAGTATGGCTTAGAGCCCCGGGTAGATCGGGAAGCGGCCGCACATCTCGACAACTTCGGCTTTCACCCGCGCCTCGACCTCTGCATTGCCCTCATCGCCATGCGCGGCAAGCCCATCGACGACCTCGGTGATCCAGGTGCCGATCTGGCGGAATTCAGCCTCGGAAAATCCGCGCGTGGTGCCTGCGGGCGTACCAAGGCGGATGCCCGAGGTGATGGTGGGTTTCTCGCTGTCGAAGGGGATGCCGTTCTTGTTGCATGTGATATGCGCGCGGCCAAGTGCGGCCTCGGTCGCGTTGCCCTTCACACCCTTAGGCCGCAGATCGACGAGCAGCAGGTGGCTGTCCGTGCCGCCCGTCACAAGATCGAGCCCGCCCGCTATCAGCGCCTCACCCAGTGAGGCGGCGTTCTTGACGACTTGCTGCTGGTAGGTCTTGAACTCGGGGCGCAGCGCTTCGCCGAAGGCGACAGCCTTTGCGGCGATCACATGCATCAGCGGGCCGCCCTGGATACCGGGGAAGATGGCGGAATTCACCTTCTTCGCGATCTCGGCGTCATTGGTCAGGATCATGCCGCCGCGCGGGCCGCGCAGGGTCTTGTGGGTCGTCGTGGTGACCACGTCGCAATCTGGGAAGGGCGAGGGGTAGACACCCGCTGCGATCAGGCCCGCGTAGTGCGCGACATCGGCGAGCACGAGGGCGCCGACCTTGTCGGCAATCGCCCGGAACCGCGCGAAGTCGAGCTTGCGGGGAATGGCAGAGCCGCCCGCGATGATGAGCTTGGGTTGATGTTCCAGCGCCAGTGCTTCGATCTGGTCGTAATCCACATCAAGCGTGTCTTCGCGCACGCCGTACTGGATGGCGTTGAACCATTTGCCCGACTGGTTGGGCTTTGCGCCGTGCGTCAGGTGACCGCCTGCATCAAGGCTCATCCCGAGAATCGTGTCGCCGGGCTGCAAGAGCGCGGTGAACACGCCCTGGTTCGCCTGGCTGCCGGAATTGGGCTGGACGTTGGCGAACTCGCAGCCGAACAGGGCCTTGGCACGGTCACGGGCCAGATCCTCGGCGATGTCGACGTATTGGCAGCCGCCATAATAGCGTCGGCCCGGGTAACCTTCGGCATATTTGTTCGTCAGGACAGAGCCTTGCGCTTCCATCACCGCTGCGGACACGATGTTCTCGGACGCGATCAATTCGATCTCGTCGCGCTGGCGGCCAAGCTCTTGCGTGACAGCGCCGAAAAGCTCGGGGTCACGGTCGGCAAGGCTTTCGGTGAAAAAGCCGGTATCGCGGTGGCTGGCGTTCATGGCGTGGTCCCCTTTGGGTCTGTGCGCGGGATGGACTGTATCTAGGGGATCGGGCGCATTCGGAAAAGGCGGAAAGCGGCAGGATTCAGCGACACAGCGGCGCGGTGCGTCCCGGATCGGCGCTTGTGTTCCCGATCGGCGCGGGCGATGACTTTCGGAAACCTGAAGAAGAAAGGCGTGATGCCCAAGCGTCCATCCATCGCTTTCGTCGCCAGTGAGGCGGATATCGCGCGCCACGCCATGGTGACGCTGTCCGAAGCCTATGACGCCGTTCCGCTCGATGAGGCGGACGTGATCGTGGCGCTGGGCGGGGACGGTTTCATGCTGCAGACGCTGCACGGCACGATGCATCTTGATGCGCCGGTCTACGGGATGAATCGGGGCACGGTCGGTTTTCTGATGAACGAGTTTCACCCCGATGACCTGTGGGACCGTCTGGAAGCTGCCGAAGAGACGGTGATCAACCCGCTCGCGATGACGGCGCAAGGCACCGATGGGGCAGAGCACAAGGCGCTTGCGATCAACGAGGTCTCGCTTTTGCGCGCGGGTCCTCAGGCGGCGAAACTGCGCATCTCTGTCGATGGCCGCGTGCGGATGCAGGAGTTGGTCTGCGACGGCGCGCTGGTAGCCACACCCGCCGGATCGACCGCCTACAACTATTCGGCGCATGGGCCGATCCTGCCCATCGGCGCGGACGTGCTGGCGCTGACGGCGATGTCGGCGTTCCGGCCCCGCCGCTGGCGCGGTGCGCTTCTGCCGCTGACGGCCAAGGTCGTGATCGAAGTGCTGGAGCCCGAAAAGCGCCCTGTGATGGCGGATGCCGATGCACGGTCCGTCGGCACCGTGGTGTCGGTCGAGATCACGCGCGAGGCCAGCGTGCGGCACCGGCTGCTGTTCGATCCGGGCCACGGGCTTGAGGAACGGCTGATCCGAGAGCAATTCGCCTGATCCCGAGGAACGCGCATTGAAATTGCGCGTTCGGGGGGCATGGAGACGTTGCAAGCGATCCTGTCAAGCGCGGTCACTCTGGCGGTCTGGGCCGCGTTGACGATCCCCTGCTTGATCTGCGTCATCCGCGATCTGCGCGGTCCCAATGCCCATCACATGCCGCTCATGAGGCTCGTTTGAGACCTGACCGTTCTTTATTCGGGACCGGTGGGCCGCTGGCTTTCCCGCAAGACGGGGCGCAAGGTGATTGCGCAAGACGGCTTGGCCCGGCGCGCCGTTCGGTCTGTCACGTCTTGCTAATCGGGCTGCGGCATGGGCGAGGTGACGGGCATCGTCGTCGCCGCCGGGATCCTGTCACTGGATACGATTTGGGTGGCGGTGATCACCTTTGCGCTGGCCTATATCGCGGGATTTGCGTTGACCGTGGGGCCGCTGCTGCAGGACGGCGTGCAGCTGCGCCGCACAAAGGCGCCGCACCCGCCGTCCCGTGGGAACGTATCAACTGCGCCCGGTGTTGGCTCTGCACCAGCGGGGGAGAACGCGATGCTGACCGATGCCCTGACCATTGCCGGTCACGCTCTGGCCATGATGGCTGCGATCATCCTCGCCGCTCGGGTGTTCGGCCTGCGATCCTTTTCCAAGATGTCGGCCTTCGACTTTGCGGTGACTGTCGCCATCGGCTCTGTCCTTGCCAGCGCCTGGACCACGCCTGCTAACACCGTACTTGTGCCATTCGTCGGGATTGCGGCGCTGTTCGGCGTTCAGATGATCCTCGCGCCGCTGCGCGCGCGGCTCAATCCCGTGGAGCGGGCCATCGACAACAGGCCGCTTCTGGTAATGGAAAACGGCGCGGTGCTATATGAGAACCTTGTTTCGGCGAACATGACGCGCGCCGATCTGCTGGCCAAGCTGCGCGCGGCCAATGTTCATCGTTTCAGCGATGTGCGGTGGGTCGTGGTTGAATCAACCGGCGATGTCAGCGTCTTGCACGGCCCCGCAAAGGATGCAGAGCCGTCCGAGATCCTGGAAGACGTACGCCGCTAGGCCTTTGCCTTTGCATAGCCTAGGCCATTCAGCGCCTTCGTGATCTCGTCGAGGATCGCGGGATCGTCGATTGTCGCGGGCACTTTCGCGTCCTCGCCATCGGCGATCTGAACCATGGTGCGGCGCAGGATCTTGCCTGATCGGGTCTTCGGCAGACGGTCCACGACGACCGCCAGCTTGAAGGCCGCGACCGGGCCGATCTGGTCACGCACCATCTTGACGCATTCCTTCACGATCTCCTCGTGCGGGCGGTTCACGCCCTTTGTCAGACAGACGAACCCCATGGGAAGCTGGCCTTTCAGCTCATCCGCGACGCCGATCACGGCGCATTCAGCCACGTCTGGGTGGGCGGCCAGTACCTCTTCCATCGCGCCGGTGGACAGGCGATGACCCGCGACGTTGATGACGTCATCGGTGCGCGCCATGATCCACAGATAGCCGTCTTTGTCCTTCATGCCCGCATCGCCGGTCTCGTAATATCCGGGGAAGTGGTCGAGATAGGATTTGCGGAACCGGTCTTCAGCGTTCCAGAGGGTCGGCAGGGTTCCGGGCGGCAGCGGCAGCTTGATGGCGATCGCGCCAAGGGTGCCAGCGGGCACTTCCTCGCCCGCCTCATCCAGGATTTGCACATCATATCCCGGCATCGGAACCGAAGGCGATCCGATCTTGATCGGCATCGTCTCGATCCCCGTGGGGCTGCTGACGATGGGCCAGCCGGTTTCCGTTTGCCACCAATGGTCGATCACCGGAACGCCAAGGATATCCTGCGCCCATTCGACGGTGTCGGGATCGGCCCGTTCGCCCGCGAGATACAGCGCGCGCAGGCACGAGATGTCGTAAGGTTTCAGGAACTCACCCTTGGGATCCTCGCGCTTGATGGCGCGAAAGGCGGTCGGTGCGGTGAAGAAGGACCGCACATTGTGTTCGGAAATTACGCGCCAGAAGGTGCCGGCGTCGGGGGTGCCGATGGGTTTGCCTTCAAAGACGATGGTGGTGTTGCCGTGGATCAGCGGGGCGTAGCAGATATAGCTGTGCCCCACGACCCAGCCGACGTCAGATGCGGCCCAGAACACCTCTCCCGGGTCGACATTGTAGATGTTCTTCATCGACCAGTGGAGCGCGACGAGATGCCCGCCGGTGTGGCGGATAACACCCTTGGGCTGTCCGGTCGTGCCCGAGGTGTAGAGGACATAGACCGGGTCATTGCCCTTCACGGGAACGCATTCGGCAGGCTCGGCTCCGTCTTGGAACGAGTCCCAGTCGTGATCGCGGCCGGGGGTCAGGTCTGCGCGTTTCTGGTCGCGCTGGAAGATGACGCAGAAGTCGGGCTTGTGCGCGGATTCCGCGATTGCCCCGTCGAGAAGCGGCTTGTAATCGACAACGCGCCCTGGCTCGATCCCGCAGGATCCGGCGATGATGCATTTGGGAGTCGCGTCGTCGATCCGCACGGCCAGCTCATGCGCGGCAAATCCACCGAAGACGACCGAATGAATGGCGCCGATGCGCGTGACGGCGAGCATGGCGATGACCGCTTCGGGCACCATGGGCATGTAGATGATGACGCGGTCGCCCTTGGTCACGCCCTGTGCCGACAGCGCGCCGGCAAGCTTCGCGGTGCGATCCCGAAGCTCGCGGTAGGTTATCGTCTGCTTCGTGTCGGTGATCGGGCTGTCATAGATGATCGCCGCCTGATCCCCGCGGGTTTCGACATGGCGGTCGACCGCGTTCCAGCACGTGTTCACCTCGCCGTCGGAAAACCATTCATAGATCGGCGCGTTCTCGTCAAAGAGCGCCTTGGACGGGGGCGTTATCCAGTCGATGGCCTTGGCCTGCTCCATCCAGAACCCCTCGGGGTCCGATTTCCAGGCGTCATAAACCTCGGCATAGCTGGACATAGCGATACTCCTCCTCCGTCATGAGGCGAGGTTTACGGCGCAGAGAATACGCACGGCAAGCCTGTTAGCGCCGGATGTCAGGGCCTTTGCAAAGAAATTTGCACATTTCGCGGTCCGGTGTCTGCGCGAGTTTGCAAACCGTGCAAATATTAACTGCTTTTCGCGCTTTCTGCGCGGGCCTTTGCAAACACTCAGCGGTCTCTTGGGAAAACCTTACGACTTTCCCGAGTATCCCCGAAGATGTGCGCCTTGCGTCATATGTATGCCCCAGTCCGGAGGCAACGCATCCATGGGGGCGTGTAAGCTGCGTGTATTGGCGGCACCGTCATTTGTGGAAAACGCCGTATGGCCGAGGCACAATTATCAGTAACAGAGTATGTCGGAACTCTGCTGCCTTGGAACTTCCTGTCGGGTCAGAACACTCTTTTTCTGAATGCGCTTGGAAGTACCCTGAACGGCGTGGTCAACGATCTTGATGGCCTTTTGTCCGACAGCGATGATGGCGTCGCCACCTTCGATGGCGCACCGATCAACTATGTCGGCAGTGGCTGGGTGCAGCCGGGGATCAGTGTCCTGGGGATCGTTCTTCCGACGGGCACCCGAAAGGATGTCGTCGTTTTCGAAAGCGGAGGAGACACGTTCTTCCATTTTCCGGATGGCCCACCCTGGGCAACGGCCATGATCGCCATGGTCATGGATGTCGACTCGTCTCCCTACCAGGTCTTCACACCGATCTGCTTTGCCTCGGGCACACGGATCCTGACCACGGGTGGAGAAAAGCCGGTGGAAGACATCGGGCCCGCTGACACGGTGATCGACGTCAAAGGGGCGGAACATCCCGTTCGCTGGCGCGGCGGCCGTTCGCTTCAGATAGAGGGCAGTATTGCTGCGCGAAACCGCAGGCCCGTCCGCATCGCCGCAGGGGCATTCGGGCCCGGGGCGCCGCACAGCGATCTTTGGGTCTCTCAGCAGCACCGCATCCTTATTCAGGGGCAGTGGGCCGACATCCTGTTCGGCACACCAGAGGCGCTTGCACCCGCCGTGACACTGGTCAACGACCGAAGCATCCAAATCGACACGTCGCGTGCATCCGTTGATTATCACCACATCCTATGCGATCGGCATGTCGCGCTGGTTGCCAACGGCCTGCCCTGCGAATCGCTCAGCGCAGGTTCAATCGCCCGCGACAGCGTGGATGCAGAGGTGTTCGCGTCTTGCGCGGCATCGCCTTACACGCTCTGCGCCCCTGTCCTGAAACGGCAAGAGGCGCAGCTTTACGCGCGCAGCGTGCTGGCGGCCTAGCCGTAATGCGCCACCGGCGTTCCGGCGAGCGCGGACATGTTCAAAAGCCCCCGCGCGGTGATCGAGGGCGTCACGATATGTGCCCGGTTGCCCATGCCCATCAGGATCGGCCCAACTTCCAGCCCTGCGGCTTTCATCTTGAGAATGTTGCGCACGCCAGAGGCTGCATCTGTCGAAGCGAAGATCAGCACGTTCGCCGCCCCTTCAAAGCGCGCATTCGGGAAATTGCGCGCGCGCAATTCCGGGTCGAGCGCGGCATCGCTGTGCATCTCGCCCTCATATTCGAAGTCGCGCGGCATTCTGTCGAGAATCTCCAGCGCCCCTCGCATCCGGCGGCCGCTGTCGACGTCGAGATTGCCAAACTGGGAATGTGAGCAGAGCGCGATACGCGGCGACACCCCGAAGCGGCGCACATGGCGCGCGGCGGAAATCACCGTCTCTGCAAGCTGCTCTGGCGTCGGATCGGGATGCACCTGCGTGTCGGCCACGAAAAGCGGGCCATCTTCCAGGATCATCAGCGAGAGCGCGCCAACGGGGTGCAGCGTCTTGGTGCCAAGCACCTGCGTGACATAGTTCAAATGCCACAGGTATTGGCCGAAGGTGCCGCAGATCATGCTGTCGGCCTCTTCGCGGTGGACCATGACCGCACCGATCGCGGTGGTATTCGTGCGCATGATCGCGCGCGCCAGATCGGGGGTGACACCGCGCCGTTCCATGACTGAGTGATAGGTTGTCCAGTAGTCGCGATAGCGCGGATCGTTCTCGGGGTTCACCAGTTCGAAATCGGTGCCGGGCCGGATCGCAAGACCTGCGCGTTCTGCGCGCTGCTCGATCACCTCGGGGCGGCCGATCAGAATGGGAACGTCGGTGGTTTCCTCGATCATCGCATTCGCGGCGCGCAGGACACGCTCATCTTCGCCTTCGGTAAAGACGATACGGCGATTGGCGGTGGCGGCGGCGTCGAAGACGGGGCGCATGATCAGCGCAGATCGGAAGACCGACCCGTCAAGCTGGCGCTTGTAGGCGTCGAGATCGTCAATGGTCTTCGTCGCCACGCCCGACTCCATCGCCGCGCGGGCCACGGAACTGGCCACCACGCCCATCAGGCGCGGATCGAAGGGCTTGGGGATCAGGTAATCGGCGCCGAAGGATAGCTGTTCGCCCTGATAGGCGGCGGCGGCCTCGGCGCTGGTGGTGGCGCGGGCGAGGGCGGCGATCCCCTCGATGCAGGCGATCTTCATCTCGTCGTTGATCGTCGTCGCCCCGACATCCAGCGCACCGCGAAAGATGAACGGAAAGCACAGGACGTTATTCACCTGGTTGGGATAGTCGGACCGCCCCGTTGCGAAGATCGCATCCGGCGCGATTTCGCGCGCGGCGTCCGGCATGATCTCGGGGTTCGGATTGGCAAGCGCGAAGATGATCGGGCGTTTTGCCATCTTGGCGACCATCTCGGGCTTCAGGACATTGGGGCCCGAAAGGCCCAGGAACAGGTCTGCGCCGTCGATGACTTCGCCAAGCTCTTTCAGCCCGCCTGGCTGCGCATAAGCGGCCTTCTGATCGGTCATGTCGATCTCGCGGCCTTCATGGACCAGCCCGTGCAAGTCGCACAGAAAGACGTTCTCGCGCTTCACGCCCAGTTTCAGCAGCATGTCGAGACAGGCAATCCCCGCTGCGCCGCCACCGGTGGAGACGACCTTGATCTGCGAAAACTCCTTGCCTGCAACGCGCAGCGCATTGGTGGCTGCGGCACCAACGACGATGGCAGTGCCGTGCTGATCGTCGTGGAAGACGGGGATGTTCATCCGTTCGCGGCAAATCCGTTCAACGATGAAACAATCGGGCGCCTTGATGTCTTCAAGGTTGATCGCCCCGAAGGTCGGCTCCAGCGCGCAGACGATATCAGCGAGCTTTTCAGGATCGGATTCGTCCACCTCGATGTCGAAACAGTCGATATTGGCGAATTTCTTGAAAAGGACCGCCTTGCCTTCCATCACCGGTTTCGAGGCCAGCGCGCCGATATTGCCAAGACCCAGAACCGCCGTGCCATTGGTGACAACCGCGACAAGGTTGCCGCGCGCCGTGTAGCGCAGCGCATTCGCGCTGTCGGCCTTGATCTCAAGACAGGCCTCGGCCACGCCTGGGGAGTAGGCCAGCGACAGGTCGCGGCCGTTCGCCAAGGGCTTCGTCGCCTGGATCGCCAGCTTCCCCGGGCGCGGAAATTCGTGATAGTTCAGCGCCGTCTCGCGGAACGCATCCTGCCTTGGGTCGCTCATTATGCCGTCTCCCGGTCGGAAAGTAGTTTAACGTTAAACTAAAATGGCGCGCAGCGATATGCATCCGTCGGGCACCACTTCACCGAGGCGCGTACCATGACCGCGCCGTGAAGGGGAATGATTTATGCGGGCCCTCGGAACTGCAATGCTCTCAATTTGGATGTCCCCGGCAGATCCGCCAGACGCCCGGACGCCGCGTGACCCCTTGCGCCTCCGCGCGCGCCGCATCAGGCTTGGGCCAAGCAAGAGGGGACGAGATATGAGCCTGATCGACGCGGCACGCGCGGTACGCGAAAATGCCTATGCGCCGTATTCCAACTTCAAGGTTGGCGCGGCCATCCTTGGCGCGAACGGCAAGGTCTATGCCGGGTGCAACGTGGAAAACGTCGCATACCCGGAAGGCACCTGCGCCGAGGCGGGGGCCATCGCGGCGATGATCGCGGATGGTGAAACGGTGATCGCCGAAGTTGCTGTGATCGCCGACAGCCCCGATCCGGTGCCGCCCTGCGGCGGTTGCCGTCAAAAGTTGGCGGAATTTGCCGGCCCCCTGGCGCAGATCACAATGGCCACGACGGGCGGTGCGGAAACCAGCGGTGCGGTGGCCGATCTGATCCCCGGCGTGTTCACGCGCGGGCACATGGACGGGGCCTGATCCCGGATGGATGCCCGCACGGTCCTGTCGCGTCTGCGCATGGGCGCTCCGCTGGGCGGTGATGCGATTGGCTGGTTCGCGGCCGGGCTTGCCGATGGCAGCGTCAGCGATGAACAGGCCGGGGCCTTCGCGATGGGCGTGTGCCTCAAGGCGCTGTCCGAGGATGACCGCATCGCCCTGACGACCGCCATGCGCGACAGCGGGCAGGTGCTGCAGTGGGATTTGCCGGGGCCGGTAATCGACAAGCACTCCACCGGCGGCGTCGGAGATTGCGTATCGCTGATCCTCGCGCCCGCGCTCGCGGCGCTTGGCACCTATGTTCCGATGATATCGGGCCGCGGGCTGGGGCATACGGGCGGCACACTCGACAAGCTGGAGTCCATTCCGGGGCTCTCGGTTGAAGGCGATGAGGCGCGCCTGCGCCGGATCGTGGAAAGCGCCGGCTGCGCCATCGTCGCCGCTTCGGGCCGGATCGCGCCTGCAGACAAGCGGCTGTATGCGGTGCGCGATGTGACCGGCACAGTTGAAAGCCTCGATCTGATCACCGCGTCCATCTTGTCGAAAAAGCTGGCTGCGGGACTTGAGGCGCTGGTCCTTGACGTCAAGATCGGCTCGGGCGCGTTCATGCAGACGATGGAGGACGCGACCGCGCTGGCCGAGGCGCTGGTGTCCACGGCGAACGGCGCGGGCTGCCCGACTTCGGCGCTGATCACCGACATGAACCAGCCCGTCGCGCCCGCCGCCGGAAATGCGCTTGAGGTGATGGAAGTCATGGAGGCGCTGACGGGCCATGAGACCGACACGGCGCTGTGCGACCTGACCGCCGATCTGGGTGGAGAGCTCTTGCGCCTTGCCGGGATGGCCGAGGACCGGCGCGAGGGCGCGACGCTGATCCGCCAGACGATCGAAAGCGGCGCGGCCGCCGAACGCTTCGGCAAGATGGTGGCCGAAATGGGCGGACCGTCCGATTTCGTGGACCGCTGGCGCGACCGCTTGCCCGGCGCGCGCGTCGAACGCGCCGTGCGCGCGACCCGGCGCGGCTATGTCACCGCCATCGACGGGCGCGCGCTGGGCGAGGCGGTGGTGCATTTGGGCGGCGGGCGTCTACGCGCCGATGATCGGATCGACCCGTCGGTCGGGCTGTCGGGCATCATGGCGCTGGGCGATGAGATCGGCGAGGGCGAAGCTTTGGCCGTGATTCACGCGGCGAGCGAGGACGCTGCCGACCGCGCTGCGGAAACCGTGGCCGCAGCATTCAGCCTTGGGGATTCCCTGCCAGACTTGCCGCCCATCACCTATCGGAGCGTCGGATGACCCGACGCGCGTTTCTTATCGTTCTCGACAGCGCCGGATGCGGCGGCGCGCCCGATGCCGCCGCCTTTGGCGATGAAGGCGCGAACACGCTTGGCCATATCGCTGAAGTTTGTGCTGCAGGCGGCGCCGAGGACGGGCGCAGCGGGCCGCTGAATATGCCCAACCTCGATGCGATGGGGCTGGGGGCGGCGGTGCGCCTCGCATCGGGTCTGTCGCCACCCAGGCTTGAGGCGACCCCAAGAGGCACTTGGGCCGCTGCGACCGAATTGTCGAACGGCAAGGACACGCCTTCGGGACATTGGGAACTGGCTGGCGTGCCGGTGCCGTGGGATTGGCACTATTTCCCCAAGACCGACCCTGCGTTCCCTGAAAGCCTTGTGGCCGAGGTCTGCGCTGCGGCGGGCACGGATGGCATCCTCGGCAATTGCCATGCCTCGGGTACCACGATCATCGCCGATCTCGGAGCAGAGCATATCCGTACTGGCTGGCCGATTTGCTACACCTCTGCCGACAGCGTCTTCCAGATCGCCGCGCATGAGGACCACTTCGGGCTGGAGCGCCTGTATGATCTGTGCCGCGCGCTCTGCCCGACCCTGCACGGCATGAAGGTGGGCCGGGTCATCGCGCGCCCCTTTGTGGGCACGCCGGAAGACGGGTTCACCCGCACCACGAACCGCAAGGATTTCGCGATTGCCCCGCCCAGCCCGACGATTTGCGATTGGGCGCAGGACGCGGGCCGCACCGTTCATGCGGTGGGCAAGATTGGTGACATCTTTTCCATGCGCGGCATCGACGATTTGCGCAAAGGCGATGATGCGGCTCTGATGGAACATCTCGTTGATCTGGGGGCAGAGGCCCAGCCCGGCAGCTTCACCTTCGCCAATTTCGTCGAGTTCGACAGCCTATACGGTCACCGCCGCGATGTGGCGGGCTATGCGCGGGCGCTGGAATGGTTCGACCGGGAAATCCCGCGCTTTCTGGCACGCCTCGGCCCCGGCGATCTGGCGATCTTCACCGCCGATCATGGCAATGATCCGACCTGGCATGGCAGCGATCACACGCGCGAACGGGTACCGGTGCTTGCCCACGGCCCTGATCTGGGCGAGGTAGGGCTGATCGAATTTGCCGATGTCGCCGCCACTCTTGCGGCGCATCTTGGCCTCAAGACACGCGGAGCGGGACGGAGTTTCCTATGATCCCCAAGGCTGAACTGCATCTCCATCTCGAAGGCGCCGCGCCGCCGCGCCTGATCGCCGATATGGCGAAAGAGAAGAGCGTCGATCTGAAAGGCGTCTTCGCCGAGGATGGGACGTATTCCTATCGCGATTTCTGGCATTTCCTAGAGGTATACGAGGCCGCGACAAGTGTGCTGAACTCGCCCGAGGATTATCACCGACTGACCAAGGCCGTGCTCGCAGAAAGCGCCGAGCATGGCGTGATCTATACCGAGGTCTTCCTCAGCCCCGATTTCTGTGGCGGCCGTGATCTGGGCGCGTGGCGCGAATACCTGCATGCCATCCGCGAGGCGGCGGAAAGCGCCGAAGCCGCGCATGGGATCACCATGCGCGCCATCGTGACCTGCATCCGGCATTTCGGCCCTGACAAGGCCAAGGAGACCGCTCAGTGCGCCGCCGAGACAATGGGCGATTTTCTGACGGGCTTTGGCATCGCGGGCGACGAAAAGGCGGGCGAGGCCAAGGATTTCACCTATGCGTTCGATATGGCGCGCGAAGCGGGCCTGCGCCTGACGGCCCATGCTGGCGAATGGCGGGGGCCGAAGGGCATCAAGGCGACGCTTGAACATCTGCGGCCCGAACGGCTTGGCCACGGGGTGCGCGCGATCGAGGATCCGGCGCTGGTGGACCGGATCGTCGAGGATGGCATCGTTCTGGAAACCTGCCCGGGATCGAATGTCACGTTGGGGGTCTATCCCGACATGGCACGCCATCCGATCCAGCTCTTGCGCGAGGCGGGCGCGAAGGTGACCGTCTCAACCGACGATCCGCCCTTCTTTCACACCACGATGACTCGCGAGTACGAGGCGCTCGCCGAAACCTTCGGGTGGGAGGACGCCGATTTCCGCGCCATCAACCGCACCGCGATGGAGGCCGCGTTTTGCGATGCCGGGACGCGGGACGCCAAGCTGAAGATCATCGAAGGGGACGCCGCATGACCGATCACCTGACCATCGTCGAGCACCCGCTGGTCCAGCACAAACTGACGCTCATGCGAGACAAGGACACGCCGACAGCCGTGTTCCGCCAGCTTCTGCGAGAGATCAGCCAGCTTCTGGCCTATGAGATCACAAGCGAGCTTAGAATGACCACGAAGCGCATCGAAACGCCGATCGAGGCGATGGATGCGCCGACGCTGGATGGCAAGAAACTCGCGCTGATTTCGATCTTGCGCGCGGGCAACGGCCTGCTGGACGGTGTTCTGGAACTTATCCCCTCGGCGCGTGTCGGGTTTGTCGGGCTCTACCGTGATGAGGAAACGCTTCAGCCGGTGCAGTATTACTTCAAGGTACCGGAGTCGCTCGAAGACCGCTTGGTGATCGCCGTCGATCCGATGCTGGCGACGGGCAATTCATCCGCCGCCGCCATCGACCTTCTGAAAGAGGCCGGCGCGACGGATATCCGCTTCATGTGCCTTCTTGCCGCGCCCGAGGGCGTTGCACGGATGAAAGAGGCGCATCCCGACGTTCCCATCGTCACCGCCTCGCTCGATCGCCATTTGAACGACAAGGGCTATATCGTGCCAGGACTCGGTGATGCCGGAGACCGCATGTTCGGCACGAAATAGCGTGCGGTTGCAGTCGGGGCCTTTACGGCTAGGGGTTGTTACGGCATTGTAACCCCAGATTTTGTGTGGGGGCACATGATGACGAAACTCACGACGACTTTGGCAGTGTCCGCCCTGCTGGCACTGACCGCCTTGGCCCCGGCCAGCGCGCAAAACCGATCCGTTGACGTGGCGGGCGAACCGGCGGAACAACCCCCCGCAGGCTTTGATGGCCGTCAGTATGTCGACAGCCGCGGTTGCGTCTATATTCGCGCCGGTTTCGACGGCAACGTCACCTGGGTGCCGCGCATGACGCGCGGCCGCCAGGTCGTCTGCGGTTTCCAGCCCACGATCCGCGGCGGCACTGCGACGGCCTCTGCCCCGGCACAAGCCGCGCCTGCCCCTCAGACACGCCCCGCGCCGCAAACGCGGCCCGCCCCAACCCAAGCGCCGCGCGTCGTGCGCGCGCCCGCACCGCAAGCGCAGCCGCCGGTCGCCTATGCGCCCGCTCCCGTTCAGGTCCCCCAACAAGCGCCGCGCACGACCACGGGCGCGTGTCCCGGTGTCGGCGGGATTTCCGGCCAGTATCTGCAATCGAATGGCCGCCACACCGTGCGCTGCGGCCCTCAGGCCGAAAATCCCTACAATGGCCGTCTTGGCGCGCAACTTCGTGTGCCCGATGCCCGCGGGATCGACGTGCCGCAGGGCTACAAGACCGCGTGGGACGATGATCGCCTCAACCCGAATCGCGGGGCGCAGACGCTGACGGGGCACGCGCAGATGTCGCTCGTCTGGACCCAGACGGTACCGCGGCAGCTGATTGATCAACGCACCGGCCACAACTGGACCAGCCGCATCATCGATATCCGCCCGACCGGCAAGCAGAAGGCGCCAGGACAGCGGATCACCCTGGCGATGCCGGGCGGCAACCGGACGCATGTGATCGTCACGGACATGGCCAATGCCGTGCCGGGATCGAACATCCGATATTCCACGCGCGGCACGCCGTAACGTTACACGGCGGCTTCCCGCCCGTGTGAGCGAGTGTGACTTGCAGGGCGCGCCGCATCGTTTATGAAGGCTTTGTAACAGTTCCACCGCCTGCCGATACGCAGGCGGTGTTTTGCATCTACCAGTTTCGATGGCGCGTGCCATCGACCCTCGCGTCGGGTTCTCGGGAGCTTACCCGCGCATTCCCTAACAGCAAAAAAGCCTCCGGGGGGCCTCGCCTGAAAAGGCGGGGCCTTTCTGTTTCACCGTAGGCAGATCGCTTGCAGGCTGATCCAGTTCTCATCACGCAAGACCGGCCCCATATTCGGATCACGCCCGGGATTGCCGCTGCGCAGCGCCTCGGCATAGGCGGTATCGCCAAGCGCATTGGCATAGGGCAGGCTGGGCAGCCCGGCAGCGTTGAATTCCGCATTCAGCGCTTCGGGCGCGATCGGGGCAGGGGCCGCGCCGACCAGCGTCGTGGCATGGGCTGCAAGCGCTGGCTGCGGCACGTCGCCGGTCGTCAGAAGCTGAAGCGCGTTCCACGGCCCTGCATCGTCCAGAAGCCGCGCCAGCGGATCGCGTGCGGCGGCGCGCAGATCTTCGGACAGGATGAAACCTGCCAAGACGTCCGGGTTGTCATGGGCCTGAAGCATCTCGCGCCCCAGAACGATGATCCCGCCTGGCAGATGCAACGCGCTGTCGACGGTCTCAGGCACCACGACGATGCGCCCCTCGCGTCCGCCACGCAGCCGGTCCTGCAAGGCAGAGAGCGCCCGGTCGCCAAGGCGCGACGAACAGGGCGGCCCGGTAAAGCGTTCGAGTTCCGACAAAAGCCGTGCGCCGATATCGAGCCGTTGGCTTTCAGGCACCACCGCCACCGCGTTGCGCTTCAGCGCGCCGGGCAGCCAGAAAACGGCACCTGCCGCGATGGCCGCCAGCATCAGCGCCGCCACGACCAGACGCACGCGCCCCTTCTTGGGCCGCCGACGCTGCACCGCGCGGCGCACGCGTTCGATGGCGGCGACCATCGTCTCGTCCTCGATCTCAAGCTCTTCGTCAGTCTCGACGCCGGGCGCATAAAGCGCCGGGGCATCACCGCCCCCACGCCGCTCGATCGCGGCAAGCGACCAATGGGTCAGCGCGCGCTCTGCCATGTCCGAAATCGTCAGCGTCGCATCGCCCAGGGACACGATGACGTCGCGCCGCTGCGCCTCGCCTCCGGCCCGCCAGACCCCCGGCGCTTCGAGCCGCTGATATTCGCTGAGCGCGGTCATCTCGGGGGTTATATGTCCTTCGCCCGCGCGCGCAGCGCGAATTTCTGGATCTTGCCGGTCGATGTCTTGGGAAGCTCTTCAAACAGGATGTGTTTCGGCGTCTTGAAGCCCGCGAGCCGCTCTCGGCAAAAGCCGATCAACTCGGCTTCGCTTACGTCCTGACCGCCCTTGAGTTCCACGAAGGCGCAGGGCACTTCGCCCCATTTGTCGTCCGGTTTGGCGACCACGGCGCAGAGCGATACGGCGGGATGATGCATCAGCGTGCTCTCAACCTCGACGGACGAGACGTTCTCGCCGCCCGAGATAATGATATCTTTCGACCGGTCGGTGATCTTGATATATCCGTCGTCATGCTGGAACGCGATGTCGCCGGTGCGGAACCAGCCGCCCTTGAACGCCTCTGCCGTCGCCTCGGGATTCTTGTAATAGCCCTTCATCGTCGCGTTGCCGCGCATGACGATCTCGCCCGTTGTCTCGCCGTCCCAGGGCACCTGTGCGTCATTCTCGCCAAGAACGGTGATCTCTTCCATCATGGGCATCACGATTCCGGTGCGCGCCTTGACCTCGGCCCGCGCGTCGGGCTCCAGATCGTCCCAGTCCGGCTTCCATGTGCAATCGGTCGCGGGGCCGTAGACCTCTGTGAGGCCATAGACCTGCGTGACGTTGAAGCCCAAAGGCTCCAGCGCTTTCAGGGTGGCGGCAGGAGGCGGGGCGCCTGCGGTGAAGACCTCGACGATATGGTCGAAGTCGCGCCGATCTGCGTCGTCGGCATTGACGATGGCGTTCAGAACGATTGGCGCGCCGCCGAAATGCGTGACGCCCTCATCCGCGATCGCGTCGTAGATGGTGGAGGCAGTGATATCGCGGCAGCAGACAGTCGTGCCCAGCAGCAGCGGCACCATCCAGGGATGCGTCCAGGCATTGCAATGAAACAGCGGCACGATGGTCAGGTAGACCGGGTAAAGCTGCATCCGCCACGAGATCAGGTTGCCCATCGTCGCCAGATACGCGCCCCGGTGATGATAGACGACGCCCTTGGGTCGTCCGGTGGTGCCCGAGGTGTAGTTCAGCGCTAGGCTTTCCCATTCATCCGCCGGGTAGATCCATCTGAAGGCAGGATCCCCCTCGGCGATGAACTTTTCATATGTCATGTGCCGCCCGGAGGCGCCGATCCCGGCGGCCGCATCGGGCACCTCGACGATCAGCGGCAAGGGCCCATCCATTTGTACCAGCGCCGCCTCGGTCATCTCGATTGCCGCGCTGTCCACAATTGCGATCTTTGCGCGGCCATGGGTCAGGATATAGCGAACCGTGTCCGGGTCGAGCCGCGTGTTGATCGCATTCAGAACGCCGGAGCAGGCGGGAACGGCCCATGTCGCCTCGACCTGCGCGGGAACATTCGGCAAGATCGTCGCGACGACGTCACCTGGCGCGATCCCGCGTTGTGCGAGGGCCGAGGCGAGCCGCGTGACGCGCTCCACATGCTCGGCATAGGTCCAGCGCGCGCCGCGATAGACAAGGGCGGTGCGCTCGGGCGCGATCCGAACCGCGCGCGCCAGATGCGAAAGCGGGGTCAGTGGAACGTAATTCGCCGCGGTCTTGTCCAACCCGGTCTCGTCATCCATCCAGCCCATCGGTTCCTCCCGCGTTGCGTGTTCCGCGCGCCAGTATCTACGCGGATCGTGCCAAATGAAAAGGCCCGGGCTTTTCGAGGGTCGCCGCGCGGCCTATCACTTGGGGCATGAAGCTGACGATCATCACCACGATGCGCAACGAGGCGCCCTATATCCTGGAATGGGTCGCCTATCACCGGATGATCGGGGCAACCGATATCCTCGTCTATTCCAACGATTGCGACGACGGGACCGATGCAATTCTGGACCGGTTGCACGAAATGGGAGAGGTTATCCACGTCCGCAACAACCGGATCGGCAAGAAGGGCATCCAGTGGACGGCGCTGGATCGGGCGAACAGCCACCCGGCGGTGACCGGCGCCGACTGGCTGCTGTTCTCGGATATCGACGAGTTCGTGAACATCAAATGCGGCGAGGGTCAGTTTACCGATCTTCTTGAGGCCGTCCCCGAGGCGCAGGCGATTACCCTGACCTGGCGGCTCTTCGGATCGTCCGGCCATGTCGAGATCTCCGGCCGCCCGGTGATCGAGGATTTCACCCGTTGCGCGCCGGTCCCCTGCCACGCGCCCTGGCAGGCCAGCCAGTTCAAGACGCTCTATCGAAACGACGGCAGCTATGGAAAACTCGGCGTCCACCGCCCGAAACAGCCCAAAGCGGATGGGATTCGCTGGGTGAACGGTGATGGCGCACGTCTGCCGGCCGGGTTCGAACGGCAGGGCAACATCACCTATGGCGCGCTGCATAGGACAAGTCTTGTCGAGCTGAACCACTACTCGGTGAAATCCGCGATGGCCTTTCTGGTGAAATCCGCCCGCGGCCTGCCGAACCGCAGCCAGAAAGCCATCGATATCGGCTACTGGGCGGATCGTAACTTCAATACACAGACCGAGACCTCGATCCAGCGCCATCTTCCGAAGCTGAAAGCCCGTCTGAACGAGTTGATGACGGATGAGACCTTGGGCGGCCTTCATGCAGACGGACTAGCCTGGCACCAAAAAGCGGCGATGGAGGCCTTCGATACGCTCGAAGGACTGCAACTTCTGACCCGTTGCGCCGGGACCGAACGTCGGGACGTCTTACCACAGCTAGCGACAACGCTTCTCAAGAAGCGCATCGAATTGCGCGCGCGCCTGCAAAAGGAAAACGAAGCCTAGGAAGGGTGAACGTCCCTTGCGGGCATTGAGCCCGCTGCGGCCCGTACGAGAGGTTCCCTCTCGTGCTCTTCCGGATATTTTTCAACACCAA
>CBFIJK010000010.1:0-73973 GCA_965662745.1 uncultured Paracoccaceae bacterium | reverse complement strand
TCTTGCCGATCCATGCGTTTTGCGCCGCGACCGCGACCGCCAGTTGCAGCGCAAAAAGGCTCTTGCCGGTGCCCCCGTCGCCGCTGAAAAGCGTGACGGTCTTTTGAGGCACCAGCCCGTGCACCAGCCATTGCCGGGGCGGCACAGGCTTTCCCTTGAGCGATGCCGCCGAATAGAGTTGGCTCTCGCGCGCCGGGGCCGGTTGAATATCTTTGGACCGTGCGGGGCGGGCCGATGGTCGGGCCGGTCTTGCGGGTGCTCAGGCTCTTGCAGGCCAGCCATCAGGCCGCTCCTGATCGTGGCGCGCACCGCCTCGAGGCCATCCTCTTGGGCAAGGCCCGACCGTTGCGCCGCGTCCATAAGCGCCGCCGCAGCGTCCAGCGCCCATTTCTCGCCGCGCTTGGTATCCTCAAGCGACCGCAGATCGGGGGAATACCCGGGAAGGTTACAGGCGCCCATAGCTTCCTCCTTCCCATTGATATTCATCGCGTGTGATGGAAGGCAGAGACGGGGGCAGGACGACATAGCCGCCGTCCCCCCGAATATCGACGCCCGCCGCCAAGAGGCCCGCAGAGTTCTTGAGCGGACCGTTGTAGCGCATGAACACATGCAAGCCGCCGCTCGGGGTGATGGATATGAGCGGGGACAGGGAATAGGGGTCGATCCCGACCGCCCGCAGATTGGCCAGCCCGTCCACCCCATTCTTGCGGTCAATGTCCAGCACCACCACGCCAGACGGCTTGCCCGTGGGCATTCCGATCATGGCCAGAGGCCAGCGCGCCCACCATGCCTTGACCGTCTCGGGGTCAGTCGTCGCGCGCCGCTTGGTCAGGTCCGGGTGGCCATCCTCGCCCTTGACCCACTTGACCAGCGGCTTTTTCTGACCGTCGATCATAAGAGCCGGGAACACCGGATAGCCCTTGGCCGCGTAGCCCAGGGCCGCGCTCATCAGTTCCTTGCGAAAGAGCGCCGCGCGGCCCTCGGGGGTGCCTAGGTAGGGCAACGGTTCAGAAAGCTTCGCTTGGTGGATCGGAGCGTTCATGCCAGCGCCCCCGAATGCACAGCCAGGATCGGGAAAAGTGCGGTATACTCAGGCAACGAACAGACGCCTGCCACAGGGTCTTTAGCCCCGGTTCCGATTGCCGTCGCGCCGGGGATTACCTCCCGCGACATTCAGCAATCCTCGGAGTTGTTGGCTGCGTTCAGCGCTGCGCGCTGGTCTGCCACAAGGGTCTGGAAGTGAGCTTCAAGCTCCTCTTCGGGCCAGTAGACACGGCTGCCCAGCTTCAGAGGCTTGGGCAGGCGGCCAGCTTCAATGTCGTTGTAGATGGAAGACCGCGAGCGGTTGCCGAGGCGAGTGCAGACTTCTTTGAGCGTGAGGTACTTTTGCATATCTCCGTCCTGTGTTCACACGAAGACGGGCCATGCAAAGATGTAGCTCGCCCCCGAAGGGATGCTCCAATAGGAGCTGCGAGCGCACATCTTGCGCGCTTATGTGGTGCCAACATGCATGCACACCCTGCACTATGTCAATATGCAGTCGGTCGTTGTAGGGGTGCAGCGCATATGTGGTGCCTTAGATCAATGCGGCTGGACGGAATGCGTCGCCAGATTGACCACCTGCCCTGGCCCCCCGTCACATGGTCCGCCCAGCGTTCGGCGAGCACACCTCGTGGTTCGAGATAGTCGGTCCTGCGATAGGCGCGCACAACGCTGCCGTCGACCACATGTGCAAGCATCGCCTCGGCCACCTCGTGCGGGGCGTTGGTGGCCTCAGCCAGCCAAGTCCTGAGTGACGTCCGAAAGCCGTGTGGGCGCGCCTCGAGGCCGCGCCGTTCCATGTGCCGGGCCAAGGTCATATCACTAATTACGCCGCCCCGCGTGTTCGGGAACAGAAAGCCGTTGCGGGCGTGGGGGCGTGCAAGGTCGATGACGCGTCTTGCCTCGGTTGACAGGGGCACTCGGAAGTCCTCGGTGGCTCCTTTGCGACCCTTCATGTTCTCAGCGGGCACGGTCCAGACATCCCCTTCGATCTGGTCGAGCCGGATCTTTCGGAGCGGGGACGAGCGCACCCCTGTCAGGATCAGCAACCGCAAGGCAAGATGCGCAAGCGTCGGCTCTTCGAGGCTGCCATAGAAGTCGGGCACGTCCCCCCCATTCCATCGCGGGGATGTTTTTCGGCAAGTGGCGCGTCTTGCCAAGCAGGGCCTTTGCCTTGTCCGTGGCCTGAAGGTCCACATCGAGACCCAGCGCAGCAGCGTGCCGCAGCACGATGGAAAGCCGGTTGATCGCCTTGCGCGCTGTGTCGGCTTTTGTGTGCCAGATGGCGGCGAGGATGTCGCGCTGGTCGAGGTCAGTCACCGGCACCTTGCCCAGCTTTGGCCGGACATGAAGCGTCAGAGGTGAGAGTCAGCGGCCTGCGGTGCCGTCGCCCTTCAGTTCAGCTTTGCGGGCTTCAAACGCACTGTCGGTGATCACGGCGAGGGAGATGTCCTGGCGCCGAGCTGCGCGCTTCTCAGCCTCACGCTCCTTTACCGGATCACGACCTGCCGCGGCGATGCTGCGCCAGCGGTCCGCCACCTTGCGAGCCTCGGCGAGCCCAAGCGTCGGAAACCCGCCCAGCCGCATTTCGCGCCGCCTGCCATCGACGGTGACGCGCAACACCCAGTGTTCGCCACCGTCGTCGCGCTTGACCAGCCAAAGCCCCGCACCATCGCAGTGTGTTTCCCCGCCCGGGCGGACTTAAGGAACTGTCCCGAAAGCCTGTTTCTCGCGCGCATCAAGTGTCCCCCTAAATATCCACCTTAAACTGCTGGATGGGCACGGATAGATTAAGACACCGGCGGACAGAGGCGATCATATTTTTAAGGCGAATGAGCGCTTAGATGGACAACGAACGACATGGAGAAACAGCCTGCGGCTGCCCTCGACCGGCACCAAGTTTCTAGTCCAGAGCTGAATCCGTTGCGGGTCTTGCAACCCGGTCCACCGTCGGCCGATGAGGCCGACGGTGGTGTTTTCAGCGCGATCAGGCCGCAAAGCCCAGCTTTGCCACGTGGATCTCGAAGGTCGGGTGCATTTCCGCTCCGATGACATTCTCGCGGTGGTGACGATAGATCGAGCGCCAGTAGGGCTGAACGATCACGCCTTCGTCCTGCATGAGCGTCTGCAGCTTGGCCATGACCTCTCGGCGCTGGTCGGCATCGGCAATCGAAAGCGCCTCGGCCAGCAGCGAGTCGAACTCGGCGTTGCTGAAGGCGCTTTCGTTCCACGGCTCGCCCGAGCGATAGGCGAGGGCGAGAACCTGAACGCCAAGCGGCCGCTGCGCCCAGTCGGTGGTCGACAGCGGATACTTCGCCCAGTCGTTCCAGAAGGTCGAGCCGGGCAGAACCGTGCGCCGCACCGGGATGCCAGCGTCGCGCAGCATGGCGGCAGCGGCGTCCGTCGTATCCTTGCGCCATGTGTCGTCGATCGAGATCAGCTCATGCTCGAAATCGGCCATGCCGGCCTCTTCCAGCAGCGCAAGGGCGCCCTCGGGGTCGAAGACAGGCGCCGGGATTTCCGCGTATTCGGGATGGATCGGTGAGACGTGGTGGTTCTCGGCGACAAGACCGTTGCCGGAAAAGCCAAGCTCGAGCAGTACGTTATTGTCGATGGCCATGGCCAGCGCGCGGCGCACGCGGGCGTCGGCATAGGGCTTCATCCCGTCGACTTCCGCTTCCTGGTTGGGGCGGATGACGACGGTGTTCGCCGTGATCGCTTCTGACTTGGTCCAGCCGAAGCTGTCCATCACGAGGATAAACTCGCCGATGGATTCGTAGACCATGTCGACCTCGTCGGAATCGACAGCGGCCACGATCCCGGCTTGTTCGGTGCCGAAGTCGAGATACTCGATCCGGTCGAGATAGGCGCCTTCGCCCCACCAGTCGTGATCCTCGTTCTTGACCAGAACCGCCCGTTCGCCGACCGAGAACTCCTCGGGCAGATAGGGACCGGTGCCGATGGGGTTCGACAGAGGATCGCCGTCAAAGCTTTGATGCACGATGGCTGCCGGATAGTCGGAAAAGCCTGCGATGAGGGTGATGTCGGGCTGGCCAAGCACGAGGCGCACGGTCATGTCGTCTTCGACCACGATGGCGCCTTCACGGGCCACTCCGGTGTCTTCGTCGACCAGCGAGGCCATGCGCGAGGCCATTGAATTGCTCTCGACCTCGGTCTCGCACCAGCGTTCGATGTTGAAGGCCACATCCTGAGCTGTGAAGGCGTCGCCGTTGTTCCAGGTCACGCCGGGGCGCACACGCAGAACGTATTCGGTGGCGTCTTCATTGACCTCCCAGCTTTCCAAAAGCGCGGGTGCGAAGCTGCCATCGGTCTGATATTCCACGAGATATTCGAGGTAGCCGCGTGTGAAGTTCGACATCTGCGGCCAGTCGAAGGTGCGCGGATCCTTGAGCGCGTGCACCGTGGATTCGATCCGAAGCGTTCCGCCGGCCTGGGCATGGGCGGCGGCCTTGGCCGGTTGCGCCAGTCCCAGAAGCCCGTAGGCCGCTGCGGTGCTGACACCCAGCGTCGTCGCACGTGTCAGGAATTCGCGGCGCGACAGCGTCCCGTCGGCGACTTCCTTGGCATAGGCCTGCGCGGCGGGATGGATGGTCTTGGAATGGGTCATGAATTTCTCTTGGCTTGTTAGGGAAGGGTCGATCGCTTGCGGGGCAGGGCGCAGATGGGGGTGCACATTTTCGATATAGAGAAGAGTAGCCCGTCTGCCCGGATGGTCAAAACCGAAGGGCCGCCCCGCGTCGGATGGCCGCTGCCACGGGTGAACGCTTCCATTCCGGACGCATCACTCTAAACTTTATTAAATGCGGTATCTCTCGGCGCTCTTCACATGCCTCGCGCTGCCTGCCTTCGCAGAGGAGGTGGACCTTGAACTTGTCCTTCTGGCGGATGCGTCCGGCTCGATCACCCAGGCCGAGATCGACTTTCAAAGACAGGGCTATGCCGAGGCGATCACCGATCCCCGCGTTCTGTCCGCCATCGGAAATTCCGCCTACGGGGCCATCGCGGTGACCTATGTCGAGTGGGCTGCGAATACGGCGGTCGTTGTCGATTGGACGAAGATCGACGGGCCGGACAGCGCGCAGGTATTTGCGGAGGCGCTGCTTGTGCCGTCGCGCCAGGCTTATGGACGCAACGCGATCGGGGCGGCGCTGCTGGATGGCAAGCGGCTGATCGAACAGAACGAATTCGAAGGCTGGCGCAAGGTCATCGACTTCTCCGGCGACAGCCCGAACAGCTATTCCGGCCCGCCGATCGCAGTCGCGCGGGACGAGGTGGTCGCGGCCGGGATCACGATCAACGGTCTGCCGATCCTGTGCCGGTTTTGCGACACGCCCGCCCGGTATCCCGATCTGGGCGCACTCTATGAAGAGCGCATCATCGGCGGCATCGGCGCGTTCGTTGTGACAGCGAGCGATGAGGGCGATCTGGCCGAAGCGATCCGGCGGAAACTGATCCTGGAAATCTCAGGGACGCTGCCGGGCGAGACCGTAGCCGCCTTGGAATAATCCGCGCTGTCAGCGGTGGCCGACCCAGCCTCGGTCGTCAGTAAAGGCGCGCGCGTCGGACAGTTCCGTTGGCGCATAGTCCTCTGGCAGGCGGTCGAGCACTTCCAGCGGCATTTTCGAAGCGGCAAGCAGGATATTGGCGCGCCCATAGGCGCCCGGCGGGCCGTCGACGACCTGCACATGCGGATAGACCTCGCGCAGGATCGCATGAACCCCGCGTGCGAGCGGCCCGTCCGGCCTATCGATCAGGTTGACATAGACGGGCCCGTCCACGATCTCGTTCAGTCGTTCATAGGTCTCCAGCGTCACCAAATGCGCGGGCACGGAGCCTGAAGAAAACGCATCCATCACCGCGGCATCGAACCGGCGATCCGTCTCATTCAGGAACACCCGGCCGTCGGCATGAACGAGGCCCAGACGGCCCGTCGGCTCTGACGCCTCCGGACCTGTAAGGTATCCCGTCTCTGCGATCATCTCACCGGCGCGGGGCAAGTGCTCTTGCGCGACTTCGGTCACCAGCGGGTCGATCTCGACGGCGATTGCCGTTGCCTTGGGGCGCGAGGCCAAGAGCGCGGTGGGAAGCGTATAGCCTCCACCGCCGACAAACAGAACCGATGGCGCGGGGCCAAGATCGCGGTCAAGCCGCGTCCACAGCCATTGCGTATAGGGCAGGGCAAGCTCGATGGGCCCCTCATCGTCATCGCCGCGATACACCGGCTCGGCGGCTTGTGTCGTGCCATCGGAAAACAGCCGCACGATCCCGCCGCGCTGCATCACATGGAGGCAGGAGAGGCCGGATTCGTACTGGCACGCCGGCGCGCCCGCCAGCCCGGCGAACCCGATGAACCCCGCCGCCGCAAGGCTGATGATGGTATCCGATCCGCTGTCTTCTGCCTCTGCAGGGGCCTTCCGGATGAAGAGCAGGCACAAGAGCGCCACCGCCCCGCAGACCGCGAAGGTGGCGGTCGATCCGATGAGCGGCAGCGCCACGAAGCCCGCCAGGATCGCCCCGAAGATCGCACCGACAGAGCCTGCCGCAAGGACGAAGCCCAGCGATGATCCCTCGCGCCCCGGCCGCGCCTCGATCGCGACTTTTGCCAGAAAGGGCGAGGGCAGCGTGACGAAGACCGAAGCCGGAAAGAACACCAGAACGACGCTTAGCAGCATCCCGCCTGTGCCCTGCGCGCCGAGGGAATGGACGAGACCCAGCAGGGTGGGCGAAACGGCCATCAACACCGCCGTCGCGATCAGTGCGCTGCGGATATTGGCGGTCGCGACGGCGCGCGGGCGTTCCGCGATCAGCCCGCCAAGGGCGCTGCCAAGAGAGAAGCCGCCAAGCACAACCGCGATGACGCTGGTCCATGTCAGCAGGGACGTCCCGAAGAATGGTGCCAGCACGCGGCCCGCTGCGATCTCGTAGGTCAGGCCGACGGCGGACAAGACGAGGATCAGGGCGATGGTGATCGAAAAGCGGATGAGGTGATCCTTTTCAGTCTGCTGCGGGTGCAAGATCGGCAGAAGGGGGCTGGCCCACCGGCCCGGCCAATCCGCCGAACACATCCGCGAAGGATCGCTTCAACGCCACGTCCAGATCCGGCAGCCCCACCGGCAGGCCCAGATCGACAAGCGAGGTCACGCCATGCTCGCTGATGCCGCACGGAACAATTCCGGTGAAATGGTCGAGGTCCGGTTCGACATTGATCGAGATGCCGTGGAACGACACCCATTTGCGCAGGCGGATGCCGATTGCGGCTATCTTGTCCTCGGCGATGCGCCCGTCCGGCCCAGGCGGCTTGTCCGGCCGCTCCACCCAGACGCCAACGCGCCCGTCGCGGATATGGCCGTCCACGTTGAATTCGGCCAGCGCCGCGATCACCCACGCCTCCAGGTCCTGAACAAAGCGCCGCACATCACGCCCGCGCTTCCCGACATCCAGCATCACGTACACTACCCGCTGGCCGGGGCCATGATAGGTATACTGCCCGCCGCGGCGCGCCTCGAAGACGGGAAAGCGGTCGGGGTCGGTCAGGTCTTCGGGCCGGGCCGATGTGCCGGCTGTGTAAAGCGGCGGGTGTTCGAGCAGCCAGATCGCCTCATCCGCGCGGCCCTTGGCGATGGCGGCGACGCGCGCCTCCATCTCCGTCAGCGCGTCTTCATAGGCGACAAGCCCGTCCGATGTGATCCAGTCGACCATGGCGCTTACCGGGGCAGCAGCCCCGCCTTTCTCAGATCGGGCAGGTAGCTGCGGCTGACTGGAATCTCGCGCCCGCCCGTCAGGGTCAGGATCGCGCGTTCGCCCTGCCGTTCTGCGCTTGTGACATGCGCTGCCGCAACCCAATGGGCGCGGTGGGTCCGAAGACCCGGTGTCGTGCCGACTTCGTTGATCGCATCGCCAAAGCGCATCAGAACCAGATCCTCGCCCACATCCGTCATCACGCGGACATAATGATCCTCGGCCGAAAGCGCCACCAGTCCACCGCGTTTGTCGACCGGAAGGCGATCGAGGATCGGCGGGGTTTCGAGGGCTGTGGGGGTAGCGGCGGTCATGCGCCCGATCTCATGCCCCAGAAGGTCGAGCACCCCAGACACGATCAGCGCAATAGCAAAGACGGTTCCCACGAAGACCGGCAGTTCGCGCGCCTCGGGCACATGTCCCAGCGCCGCCCAGTTGATCACAAGCACCGCGCCCGAGATCAAAAGGCCCGTCGTCAGACCGGTCGCCGCGAACGCGACCCCGCGTGGCCAGTCCTTCGCGGGTCCGGCATGAAACGCCGTATGGATCGCGAACCCCAGCGCGTAGTTCAGGGCGACATGGGTCAGCCAGAAGGCAAAGCGCGGCGCGGGACGCAGGAAGTCGCCGGTATTGAACGGGCCGAGCAGCGTCAGCAGCGCCGCGATCGCCAGAAGGACGATCAGCGTCACCGGTCGCGCGAAATGCGCCCGTATTTCACGAAGCGCAGGATACGATTTGCGGTCACTCACGTGCCGGGATCTCCTTTGACGCAAAGGCACTGGCGAGGGCCGCGCGCCTTTCTCCATGGATAGGCAACCGACCAGCGATTGCCAAGAAAGGACCTTTGCACATGACCCTCGATCCATTCCTCGCCGCCCCAGTTCACATCCAGATCCACGCCGCCGCGGCGGTTTTGGCCATAGGTTTGGGACCGCTCGCGATTCTGCGCCGCCGCCGCGACCGCCTGCACAAGATCGCGGGCTACACCTGGGTGGCCGCGATGCTGGTCACAGCGCTCAGCGCCTTCACGATCACCAGTTTCGGGGTTGTCGGCCCGTTCTCGCCGATCCATTTGCTTGCCGTGCTCGCCCTCTGGTCGCTTTGGCGCGGCATGGCGGCGATCCTGCGCGGAGATGTGCGCTTGCACCGCACAGTGATGGAAAGCCTCTACTGGCGCGGGTTGATCCTTGCAGGTCTGTTCAATTTCCTGCCCGGCCGCACCACCAGCCGTGCGATTTTTCCTGAGATGCCAGAGGCAGGCTATGCCGTGATCGTTTTCGGCCTCGTGGTCATGTTTCGCAGTGAAATCGGCGCCGTTCTTCGGCGGATTGTCGATGCTGCACGAGGCCTGTTCTCTGAAAGCGCAAAGGGCTGACCTGCCTCTGCAAGGCCCCGCTTGCCGGGGCTTTTAAGGGCGCTGCGATTTGGCAAAGATTTCCTGCGATTTCCCTCTTGGCATCGCCCATCCTCTTCGCTAGAAGCCACCCACTCACGGCGTGCGGTCGTGGCGGAATTGGTAGACGCGCAGCGTTGAGGTCGCTGTGGGGTAACTCCCGTGGAAGTTCGAGTCTTCTCGACCGCACCAGAGTCTTCTTGAGACAAGGCTTTATTCTCCCAACTATAACGGAGAAATTGACCGTGAAACGTACACTTCCCAAAATAATCTCTTTGCGTGGCGACGTGTTCTCCATACCGTTTTCCGTGCCGACCGATGTCCAATCCGTGGTCGGGGAGAAAGAGATCGCCCGCTCGCTTGGAACCAAGTGGCCCGGCCACATCGCGTGGTTCGGGTTTGATCCTCGTGTATGAAGTGTCTTGGCGCTGCGGCGGGCGCGGTCGGCGGAGCGGCTTTGCATGGCGGGGCCGACCACGAGATGATCTTCGCAGCGTGGGACGATAGTTCGGCGATGAGAGCGGGCGCTTGGTATTGTGGTACTGGCGCCAGCTTTCGATAACGATTCTCGCTTCCGCGAGGCCGTGGAAAACCTCGCAGCCAGATCCGTTCGACGTGTTTCACGTTCACGGCCCATCCCGCATCGTGCAGTATGGCCGAGATCCGGAGGCGTTCAAGCGCTCATACCGGCTGGTAAGCGTTTGGATGCCTGCGGTCAGAGCATCGGCTGAGAGCGCGGCATCCGACCACGCTCTCAGCTGTTTCAGATCGCTTGCGCGCTAGACTTTCGCGGTGTCCCATTGAGACACTTCGCGCTCGGCCTCTTCGCGGGTTTTCCCGTATTTCTCCTGGATAACGCCAACAAGCCGGTCTTGATCTCCATCGACTTTTTGAAGGTCGTCATCGGTAAGTTTGCCCCATTGGCGTTTTGCTTCGCCCATGAGTTGCTTCCATTGGCCTTTGATTTGGTCGCGGTTCATAGCGGCCTCCTTTCTAGATTGCCATTGCAAGAAAAACGCGGGCCGACGACGGTGGTTCCAGAAAGTCTGACGGTCGGGAACGCCTTTGTCGGCGCATCGGGCGTTCCGCTGCAGAGGAACTTGCGTCGCGGGCAAAAGGTCTCTTTCGAATTTCGAAGATCACTTGATGAGCGATAGCAAGAACCGCTTCATTGCCAAAGGCGTTCAAGACATGCGTGATCTTTCATCTCATCTAGTAAGGGGTTCGGTCTCCTCAGGCTGTGCCTTGCCAACGAAACGCCAAGTGAGCGTTCCGATCACCGCCAGCATCAACGCCGCGCTTGCCGCCCACATGATGCCACCCGCGAGATGCTGATCGGCCATTGCGTCGATCCCGTAAGCTTCGGTCGTCAGCCTGTGCCAGCCGTGCCAGACCTCGCGCGAGACGACCAGCAGCACGGACAAAAGCGTCATCTGTGCCGCCGTCAGCGCGAGCGCGAGCGCCACCGGCCCCGGATCGCGGTCCACTGCGCCGCGCACGCCGGACCAGAGCAGGATCGCAGCGCCAAAGGTCGTCAGGTGCATCGCCCAGTAGAGGAGGTCCGATTTAAGGGTCGCGCCATAGGGGCCGGGCAGGTGCCACGCCCAGAAGATCGCGGCCATGAGACCGGCAAGGGGTAGTACCGGCAAGCGCAGAGCGGGCAGGGCCCGCGCCACCAGCGGCGCGGCGATGAGCACCAAGATGACATGTTGTGTCACGCGCGCCGAAAAGAGCGCCATCGATGCGGCGCAGATCGGCGAAACGAACAAGAGCGCGGTCAGTGCCCAGCCCAGAACAGCTGCGCGGCGGTCTGTTGCCTTCATCGCCAAGAGCGCCGCGAACAGCCCCAGCCCGCCCATCAGCCAGGGATCGAAGGTCCAGCGCGTCCAGAGCTCGGCAGGACCGGGTGGTGTGCCGCAAAAGGGGATGTAGGGATCCATGGCGGTTTCCTTTCTCGTTATCCGCAGCCGTTCATCAGCAGGACCGGGGCCGCATTGAACACGATGGCCAGCGCGGAAATCACGCCGGACCATAGGGCCGCGCGCCCAAGCGGACCGGGCCCTTTGCGCCGGGCTCCGACAAGGGCGCCAATCGCCGCTGGAACCGTGAGGACCAGCACGAAAAGGTTCGCCACGGCCGGTTCGATCAGGCCGCGCGGCGCACAGGCGGCCGACAGCGCGGCATAGACGAGCGTGAAATGGACGGCCCACAAGAGAGCGGGACGCAGGATGTCCCGCACTGCGGGGCAAAGCGTTTCCGAAAGGGCTGTATCCTTGTTGGTCATGCGAAGATGTCCAGATGAGGGGCCAGAAGAATGAGGATTGCGATCAAGGCCATCACGCCGGCCGCCAGCCCAAAGCTGCCGCGATTGAGAACCGGCACGCGGTGGCCCGGCTCAATCCGCCCGGCCAGTTTGCGGGTGGCGAGGAAGAGGCTCCAGAACGCCATGATGAATAGCGTCACGCCGACGAACCCCGCCATCACCCAAAGCGTCGCGGCGACGGCGGTGGCCTTTGGATCAATGTCCAGCATGGCCGTGAACAGGGCCGCGCCGGTGCAGACGGCTGCCAGCAGCACGAGAAGGTCGCACCAAACTGCGGGGCCGCGCTGCGCGCCGAGCTTGGCCGACAGGATCAACACCAGTGCCGCCGCCCCGGCCATGATCGCCCAAAGCGGATCAGCAAGGCCCGCAGTAGTGGTAAAGTCTGGGTGTACGTTCCAAAGATAGAGAACCGAAAACAGGATTGATCCGAAAAGCGCAGCGATCACCAGAAGTGTGCCGATCGTGGCAATATGCGTGTGTCCCAGCTTGTCGGCGATATCGACCGGCAACACGCCTTCGGGGCCGGTATCGACCGTTTCGCCGGTTTGCGACGGCTCCCACGCCCAGACGGCAAAGCAGACCAGCATCGCCACCAGCGCGGCGGTCGCAACAAGATACACGCTTGCCAAGGTCGCAATGGCGGCGACGGCGATGGAGGCCGCGGCCCACAGCGGCACCCAGGTGGGTTTCGGGAGACGCACGATCTGCAACGGCTCTCCGGTCAGCGGGTGGCAGCCGACGGTTTCGCGTTTGCCGTGGGCGGTGCCGCGCAACACGCCTTCGATCTGGTGGGCGTCCTTTTGCATGAGGTCCGGCTGATCCCATAAAGGCTCGCGCGAATGGACCCTTGGGATGGCGTGGAAGTTATGGCCGGGCGCGATGGGCGGATACAGCCATTCCAACGTGCCCGCGCCCCAAGGGTCGCGCGGCGCCAGTGGTCCGGACACGCGGTGCCGCAGGAAATCCCACACGAAAACCAGCACCCCCGCCGCAAGGATGTAGCTGCCCAGCGTCGACAGAAGGTTGAGCCGGTCCCAACCAAGCCCCTCGGGATAGGTGGCGACACGGCGCGGCATCCCGCGCAGCCCGGTGATGTGCATAAGGAAAAAGGTGACGTGAAAGCCGATGAACATCAGCCAGAACGCCCAACGGCCCAGCCGTTCAGACATCATGCGCCCGGTGAAATGCGGGCTCCAGTAATAGAAGGCACCGACCAGTGGAAAGACCATGCCACCGATCAGCACGTAGTGCAGATGTGCCACGACGAAATAGCTGCCATGCGCCTGCCAGTTGAACGGCACGCTGGCCAGCATCACGCCGGTCAGCCCGCCCAGCACGAAGATGAACAGGAACCCCAGGATGAACAGCATCGGAACCGTGAGACGCGGACGTCCCTGCGCAAGCGTGAAGATGAAACAGAAGATCTGCACCCCCGTGGGGATCGCGACCATGGTCGACGCGGCCGAAAACAGCGTCAGCGAGACGGCCGGCAAGCCCGTGGCGAACATGTGGTGCGCCCAGAGGCCGAAGCTGATGAAGCCCATCGTGACCAGCGCTGCCACGGCGAACCCGTATCCGAACAGCGGTTTGCCCACGAAGGTCGGCAACATCGTCGCCACCATTCCGGCGGCGGGCAGGAAGATGATATAGACCTCGGGATGGCCGAACAGCCAGAAGAGGTGCTGCCACAGAAGCGGATCGCCCCCGACAGCGGTATCAAAGAACGGCAGCCCGGCGATGCGCTCGATCTCCAGAAGGATCGATCCGATGATCAGCGGCGGAAAGCCGATGGTGATCATGAAGGCTGTCACCAGCATGTACCAGCCGAAGATCGGCATTCGCATCAGGCTCATCCCCGGCGCGCGGGTGCACAGGACCGCGGCGATGATCTCGACCGCCGCAGTGACGCTGGCGATCTCGGCGAAGGTGATGCCGATCAGCCAGAAATCGGCAGACAGCCCGGGCGTGTATTCGCTTGTCGACAGGGGCGTGTACATGAACCACCCGCCATCGGGCGCCGCATCGAACAGGAACGACGACAGGACGATCAGACCGCCGAACAGGTAACACCAGTATCCGAAGGCGCCCAATCGCGGAAAGACAAGGTCGCGCGCGCCCAGCATCAAGGGCAGCAGGTAGACACCGAACCCTTCGAGGATGGGGATCGCGAAGAGGAACATCATCAGCGTGCCATGCATCGTGAAGACCTGGTTGTAGGTCTCGGCATCGAGGAAGGTGTTATCCGGAACGATCAGCTGGGTGCGCACGAGAAGCGCGAGAAACCCGGCAATGAGAAAGAAGATCAGCCCCGTGACGATGAACCGGTGACCGACAACACGGTGACTAATTGAGGATAGGCTGCGCCAGCCCGGCGGGGTGGCCCATGCCGCCTCGTATTCCGGCATCTCGCCGTGCAAGACGGGGCCCTGTGTGGGGCGGCTTGCGGTGCTGCGCTCGGTCATCGCAGGCTCCTCAGGTAATGCGCGACGGCGCGCAGGTCGGGGCCCGAGAGGTGGTTGAAAGACGGCATCTGCGCGCCGGGCTTCATGTCCTGCACATCTGCGATCCATCCCGCGAGATTGCCGACATTCATCGCCCACATCCCGGCGCCAAGGCTGGCGCGTCCGCCCACGCGGCTGAGATCTGGGCCAAGGCGCCCGCCTTCCGCCACGCCGTTGATGACATGGCAGGCGGGGCACCCGGCCTCGATGAAAACCTTGCGCCCGCGCACAAGCTGCAGGGTGTCCGCATCGCGCGCTTCGCCGTCGAGACTGCCCAGATAGGCGGTGTAATCGCCTTGCGAGAGAACCAAAACCTCGAAGGCCATAAGCGGATGCGACAGGCCGCAGAATTCCGCGCATTGGCCGCGAAATCGACCGGTCCGCGTCGCGGTCACCGTAAGCTCGTTCGTCCGCCCGGGGATCATGTCCATCTTGCCGCTGATACTGGGCACCCAGAAGGAATGGATCACGTCGTCTGATCGCAGCCGCAAGGTGACGGGCGTGTCGACGGGCAGGACGATCTCGTTCGCGTCGCGCAGGGCGCGCCCGCCGGGATCATGGATCACGTCCCACCAATATTGATGCCCGGTGATCTCGATCACCGGTGCCTTGTCATCCACGGTGCCGATCGAGGCCAGCGTCAGGGACGATCCGACGACAAGGGCCGCAAGTGCCACGACCGGCAGGACGATGCCGCCGCCGAGAACCCACCAGGGGCGGACCTGTGCCTCGCGCCGCCACGCCCACCAGGCGACGGCCATGACGGCACCAAAGATCACCGCCGCCGCGACGGTCATCGCAAGGGTGAGAACCAGCGCCTGTTCCGCGCCGGTGCCTGCACCGATCAGCGAGGTCTGGGTGCCGAACCGGCCAAGGGTCGTCTCGCCGTTCACGTCGCGTCTCTCAGGGTCAGAAGATAGGCGGCCATGTCGGCCGCATCGGAGTCAGTGACGCCCATGTCGGGCATAGCGGTTTCAGGGGAAAACAGAGGCGGATTGATCAGCCAACGCTGCAAGTCTCCGGGCGCGTTTGTCAGAACTCCAGCGATGTAGGCACGGCCAGCCAAATGGGACAGGGAAGGGCCGACGGTACCACGCGCCCCCGCCACGCCGGGTATGACGTGGCAAGATCCGCATCCGTAGGCGATCATCGCCCGGCGTCCGCGATCGGCGTTGCCGACCGGAACCTGCATCTGCATTGCAGTCCATTTCGGCTGCGCGTCCACTGGACCGGCGGCGTACCATGCAGCGGCGGCTGTCCAGCCGCCGCCTGCCCAGGCCAGGGCGTCCCCTCCCGGCTCGCGGGGCGGCGAGGCGAGCGCCCAGACGACCACGGCGGCCATCAGCGCAATCGATGCGGCGATCACCGTACCGAGTCTGAGGGGACCGAATATCCTCTGATCACCGCCCTTCGACATCCCGGACCTACGGCTGATCCGGCGTCGTCAGGGGGTTATGGACACGGTAAAAATATTCGCTGACCGCGCGCATGTCCTCGGTCGTCATCTTGCTCGCGATCGACGACATCACGTTCATCGCGTCATTGTCGCGCTGACCGGCTTTCCACAGTTCAAGCTGGTAGGCCATGTAGTTCGCGTATTGCCCGGCGAGGTATGGCACCGAGGGTGGATCGCCGGTGCCTTGCGCGCCGTGGCAGTTAACGCAAGCCGGGATGCCTTTCTCGGCATTCCCGACAGCGGCCAGTTGCCCGCCCCATTGCAGAAGCTCCTGGTCTGCGGGCGCGGTCGGCCCGATCACCGGGGCTTCGACGGCGGCGTAGTAGGCGGCGACCGCCTCGCGCTCGCGATCAGTCAGGCGCTGCGCGATGCCAGACATCACCTCGTTCGGGCGCGCGCCTGATGCGTAGTCCTGAAGCTGCTTGTAGCTGTACCAGCCCGGCAGCCCCGTCAGGCGCGGAAAGACCCCCGCGCCGTCGCCTTGCCCAGCGCCGCCATGGCAGGTGACGCAGGCCATGCCGGAGCCGCCGTTCTCCGCGCCGCCCATGGCGACGAGACGGCCGAGTTCCAGAATGTCATCGTCGTCTTCACGCTGACCAAGGGTTGCGTTGAACAGTGTGCGTTCATCGTCCAGCCGGGTTTCGAGTGTGTTGATTCCCGGGGTCTCGGCCCGGTCCTGTGCCGAGGTCAGGACCGGCACGGTGAGCGCCGCGGCAATTACGGTGAAGGCGCCAAGACTGATCGTTCTATGTGCTCTGGTCATGTAGAGCCTCCTTCAGGCGTCCATCAAGGGCCGGGGATTGCCCAGATAATCGTTCTTGAGGTGATCGAGCGTCCAGTAGGCCAGCCCCATCAGTGGCCCGGTAGGGTTGTAGCCAAGGTTCTGCGGGAACAGGCACGCCCCGAAGACGAAGACGTTATGATGGTCCCACATCTGGCCATAGCGGTTGACGACGCTGGTCGAGGGATCAGTCCCGATCACCGCGCCGCCGACATTGTGCGTCGTTTGGTAAGGGACGACCGAATAATCCTTGCCCGGCGCGGCAAGGTTGACCGAGGACACAGAGGTGACGTTGTCCATGTTTTGCGCGATCTCGACCGCGCGGTTCATGACATACTCGCTCATCTTCCGGTCATTTTCAGGGAAGTTGAACGTCATCCGCATCAGGGGCCGTCCATAGGCGTCGGTCCATGTGGGATCGAGGTCGAGATAGTTCTCGGGCGTCGACATGCTGGAACCGTGGATGACGAGATCCGCGTGATGCAGGTAATTGTCGCGCACGGCGCGTTTCCACTCGCGCCCCCAGGACGGCGTGCCCTCGGGCACCGGCTGATAGCTGATCGGGCGGCCGTGATACTGCTTGCACGCGATATAGCCGCCGCCGACGAACCCCAGATCGGTGTGGTCGAAATTGTCGCCGTTGAAGTCATCCACGGTCACGCCCATCGCGCCCGCGCCCATGAAGGGGTTGGTGATGATCTCGTCGTCGAAGAAGGCATCGACTGCGGCGATGGTCTGGTAGCTGTAGTTGCGCCCGACCGTGCCGGTCCGGGTATTGGGATCATAGGGCGTGCCAAGGCCAGAGACGAGCATCAGGTGCACGTTCCAAAGCGCGTAGGCGTTCATGCAGATGGTGTCCGCAGGCTGGAAAACCTCAAGCCCGTCGGCGTCGATATAGGTGACGCCGGTCGCGGTCTTGCCATCTTTCGATTTTTCCACCCGAAGAACGGTCGACTTGAACCGGATCTCGAAATTCTCGTGTTCCTTGATCCGGTCGTAGACGCAGATGATCGGATCGGCCTTGGCGAAATAGCCGCAGCCGAACCGTTCGCAGAACCCGCAATAGGTGCAGGGGTGAAGCTGCGCGCCGTACGGGTTCTTGTAGGCCTTGGTGACGTTCGCCGAGGGCATCGGGAACGGGTTCAAGCCCATCTCTTCTGCCGCCTTGCCAAAGAGCGTGTTCGAGATCGGCTGCTTCATCGCCGGGTTGGGATAGTCGTTCCGGCGTGGGCCTTCAAAGACATTGCCGCCCATGCGTGTCTCACCGCCGAGGTTCCCGGCATAGCCCGCCGCGCCGCAGATTTTTTCGAAAAAATCGAGGTGCGGCTCAAGCTCGTCATAGGTGACGCCCCAATCCTGCACCGACAGATCGCCGTCGATGAAATCCGCGCCATAGCGGTCATCGTGATGTGTGCGCATCTCAAGATCGGACGGCAGCGGGCGCCAGATCTGGCCGTTCCAGTGAATCCCCGCGCCGCCCAGTCCCTCTCCGGGCAGGAAGGACCCGAGGCGGCGCATCGGAAGGGCCCGTTCGTTGCGGCTGTTGCGGAAGGTCAGCGTGTTCTGCTTGACGTCCATCATGTGGGTGTGACGCAGGGCATATTTCAGCTCGTCATGTTCTTCTGGCCCGGCAAAGCTGGTGGCGTCGTGGCGATGGTCTCCACGTTCGAGGATCACGCAGCGCTGGCCTGCATGGGCCAGTTCATAGGCCGCTGTCAGCCCGGTCCAGCCGCCGCCGACGATCACGACGTCCGTCTTCGGAAGTGTCTTGTCGACCATCGCTCAGCCCTCCTGCCGCCGCATGGCCCGCGGCATGGAACCGTCGCCGCCGGGTCGGTGATTGATGCCCATCGGCGGCTGCGGATAGGGCACGTTGTGCTTGTCGACAAAGGACAGGTAATAGGCATGTGCGCCGGGGAAGCCGACCATGCGCCAGCCTGCGTAATCCAAGTTCCCGCCGTAGATCGGATCAGCGAAATACCCCTGGTTCGTCAGCTTGTGGATCTCGTCGAAAAAGGCCTTGGCGGGGATGTCGCCAAGATTGACCTCGTCTTCGGACAGACGCATCAGCGTATCCCCGCGACCGGTCTCGTCGGCATCGGTAAATCCCGGCTCCGCGCCGCCAAATCCTTCAAGCCCGCGCCGCACCAGTTCGGCGGGCGTAAAGGGTAGCTGGTACCCCTGTGAGGGCGCGCCTTCGGGGAAGGGGCCTTCAAGGTAAAGCCCCTCTCCGGCGCCATAGGGACCGGCGAGTTGCAGGTCGATGAAATCCACGACCCCGGCTTGCGAGGCGCTGGGAAATTCGTCTTCGGGGATGAGGGTGTCGGTCAGCGCGGCAAGCAGCCGGGCCTCGGGGTCTGACAGGAACTCGAAAGGCTGGTCGTCGAGTTTCGCAAAGGCGTGGCGGGCCGGGGCCAGGCCGATCGCCGAGGCAGCTGCAACACCTTTCAGAACAGCGCGACGTGAGTAGGTTGGGATCATCGGAACCTCCGCACGGTTACGACGAGCCAACATGGGCGTTCACAAGATTGTTCCAGAATGTTATCCGAAAAATTGCAAGCGGGCCTTTGAAAGTGCGGGCCGCGAAATGGCTTCACCGCGCATTCAGGCCTCTGCGCCGAACATCTTGTCGAGCTCCTTGCGGGAGGCCTCGTTTGCGGCGACCAGCACCTTGTCCCCGTCCGAAAGCGTGACCTCGCGCCCGGTCTCCGCTGGCTCATCCTCGCGCAATCGTGCCACCGCGCGGGCGCCCTCGGGCAGATCGAGACTGTCGAGCGTTTGGCCTTCGCGGTCTTCCTTGATGACGTAGCTTGCGAATTCCAGCCCTTCGGGGCTGTCCATCTGCGACCAGACGCGCGAATGGCTATTGATCGAGCTGGAGATGGACTGCGCGACCGTGGCATGGGGGGTCACGACCTCGTCAAAGCCCAGTTCTTCGCAGACCTCCAGAAGTTCGGACCGGACGATCTGCAGGACAACGCGTTCATATCCGATCGACCGCCCGACAACGGCCGCAAGAATGTTCACATCGTCATGGTTCGTCAGCAGAACAAGCGCGTCCGCCGCATCCCCGTAGGCATCGCGGAGGATCTGCGGCAAGGTCCCGTCGCCTTCGATAAAGCCGCAATCCAGCCTCTCGGACACCTGGTCAAGCTGGTCCCGGGATTGATCGACAAGCACGACGTCATGCTGATGCTCCAGCAACTCGGCCACCAGCGCCACGCCAAGGCGCGACGCGCCGACGACTACGATTCTCATGGCTCAACTCCTTTTCCACCACGTTCCGGGCAGGAACAGAATGATCAGTGCGATAAATTCCAGCCGTCCCAAGATCATCAGGACGATCAGCGACAGTTTCAGGTGCAGCGCCATGTCGGGGCCGGTCAGCCCTTGACTGAGGCCGACGGTGGACAGCGCCGAGGTCACCTCGAACAGTGCGGCAAGTGGCGTCTCACCCGAGACAAGAAACACGAACCACCCGACCATCAGGGTCAGCAGGTAAAGCGCGATCAAAGTGCCGACGGCGATCACCTTGTCGGCCGCGACCCGTTCTTTGCCGTCGCGCAGATAGGTGACTGCGCTAGGCGGCACGGTGACGCGCAGAAAGCTCAGCTTCACGATCTGCATCATCAGGATCAGGCGCCCGACCTTGATGCCGCCGCCGGTCGACCCGATGTCGCCGCCGATGAACATGGCGACAAGGATCAGCGGCAGTAGCGCGACGTGGCTCGACACTTCGCTGGTCGAGAACCCTGCGGTGGTAAAGGCGCTGAGGAAATTCAGCGCGCCACGATAAAGTTCCCCGGTGCCGGACCTGTTGAGGAAATAGTCGACGCTGACAAAGAGAAGGGTCGCGCCAAACATAAACCCCAGCGTCGCGATGACGTGGCTCTTGCCCAAGGCCGCCCGCAGTCCGTCGCGCGGGATCTGGACGTAGACCATCAGCGATATGGCGGCGAGTACGCAGATGCCGAGGACGACGCCCTGCGCGGCCAGCGAATAGCTCGCAAGGCTGTCGGTCCGGGGCGTGAAGCCCCCCGTCGACACCGCAGACAGGGCCACGCTGACCGCTTCCCACCAGTTTGGCAGGACGAGAAGACAGGCAGCGACTGCCAGAACCGTCAGCGCGGCATAGGCCTTCAGCACCTGCCGCGCTTGCACGCGCAATGAGGCATTGTTGTCCCGCATCGAAAGGCTGCCGCCGCTCAGCGCGACAGAGGCACCGGGCGATCCGGTGAAGATCGCGAGGCCCGCAAAGGCAATGGCAAAGCCGCCGCACCACTGGATCCAACCGCGCAAGAGATGCCCCGCCACCGGCCAGCTTTCCGTGTCATCGGCAACGCTAAGGCCCGTCGACGTGATCCCCGACACCGCCTCGAAGGCCGCATCCCAGGGCGCAAGGCCAAGCGCGATGAAGGGCGGGGTCACGATCAGGCTGGCGATCAGGAAGATCAGCGCGAAGGTCACCAGCGCCTCGATCTGGCGCAAATCGTCGGGAAAGCTGGACGCGCGGTGATAGAATATCAGCGCCAGAAGACAGCCGATCTGCGCAAGCAAGGAAACCGCGATCGCGTACTCCCCGGTCGCGAGCGCCACAAGGAAGGGCGGCGCGACGACGGCAAGAAAGACAGAGGATTGCTGCGCCAGGGCCTGCAGGACCGCGGCTGGACGGGCGCTCAGGGCAGTTGAGCCAGTCATTGAAAGGACCGCAGGTCGGGTACGCGCATGGCTACGGAACGCGAGGCCAGCGCGGGCGGTTCCGGCCGGAATATTGATCGCCGGGCCACATCGACCCATTCAGACCAAGAGTGCTATAACGATGGATGGTGATCTAGAGCGATTTCGGGCGGCCCTCGACCGATTTGTCGGACTGGTGCGGGATGTCGCGCTGCCGTTTATCTTGATCGTGCTGGCAATCGCCGCCGCCCTTGTTTTTCACGGAATTGTCTTTCGTATCGTCCTTGCCTGCCTCGAAAATCGAAACGGTCACAAGGCCTCGCTCATGAGCAGGGCGCGGCGTCCGCTTCGGATCGGCTTTGCGCGGCTTGCGCTGATCCTGACCGCGTCGCAGTTGAACCTTCCTGCCCGACTTCAAGATACGATCGGGCATGCCGCGCTGATCCTGCCGATCATCTTGACCGGCGGTATCGAGGAGATCGTCGCCCTCAATATCATCATGCGCACCTGGGACCGGGGCGCATGGTCGTGCCGCTGTCCTATCTCATCGAGCAGCCGTTCCAGAATGGGACCCACAAAAAGGCGCGAGGATCCCCGGCAGGGCGGGGGCGGCAAGGGGGCAGGTGACGGCGTTGCGCGCGGCAAAACCGACGGCCCGCCCATGAAAAAGGGCCGCCCGAAGGCGGCCCAAATCATCAGATCAGACGACTGGATCACTGCGTCCAGGTTTCCATCGCTTCAAGTTCCGAACGGGTCTGGGCGACGCTGACGCGGACATCGCCAAAGGCGGTATCGACATCGTCGAAGACTTCAAGGTCTTCATAGCTGATCGCCACCGGCTTGTCGCCGATCCCGAGAAAGCCACCGACATCGATGACGACTTCGGACACGGCCCCACCATCTGCCATAACGAGGCGCGAGACATTGCCGATCTCTTCGCCGGTCGAGTCGTAGACCGGTGCGCCGTCAAGTTGTTCTGCAGTCAGGACAGGGTTGGCGTCCCGGTCGCGCAGTATTTCGGAATCGAGCTGCGGGTCTTGGGACCCCATTTCCAACTCGTCTGCCCGGCTCTGGTTCGAAGCTACGTCCACCGGGTTGGTCCGGTTGTTGGACAGATACGTCTCACCGCGTGTTTCTGCGGCGGCCCGGTCGTATTCTTCACGCTCTTCGAGAACGCTGCGGTCCCCGGTGAACACCACGAACCATTCGCCGTCGGTGTCGCTGTCACGCACAAAGTGCAACTCATCCATCGACGCTTCGACCTCTTTCTCGCCGATGCCAAGGAAGTCGCCCGCGTCCAGCGTGACCGATTTGATCTCGACGCCTTGCGTCAGAACGACCGCATCGACATCGCCGATCACTTGCCAGTTTGCATCTGCTTGCGAGACTGCGGTGGGAAGATCATCGGCCGAGGTTCCTTCGCCGGGGATGTAGACGGTGCGGCCGCTCAGGTCGGATGCGCGGATAGTGATACCGTCCTGTGAGGTTTCGGCATTCTGCGCGTCGGCCATCTGCTCCGTGCTCTGCGCGTCGTTCGAGACGTCAGTCGCGGTCTCGCGGTTCTGAACCTCTGATGCAGACATCATGCCCTGATCTTCGGCGCGGGCCTCGTCGAACTCGTCGCTTTGCTCCAGAGTGACCTTGTCGCCGGTATAGACGACGAACAGCTGTTCGCCGTTCTCGCTTTCCTTGAACGTCATGGCGTCGACCATGACCCCAAGGCGTTCGGCGTCGCTGCCAGCGTTGTCATTGGGTGTCAGAACGACGGTGGACACTTCGCCCGAGCCATCGACGAACACGTCCGAAATCGTGCCGATCTCTGTCCAGCTGTCCGGAGCAGAGCTGATCTGCATGCCTTCGATGTCGCCTGCGGTGCCGTCGGCGGGCATGTAGACCGTGGCGTCCATCAGGTTGGACACGCGGGTTTCGCTTTCGCCAACCGAAAGGGGCATGTCGCTCTGCATTTCGGAATGCTGCTCTGCCGCGGCGGGCATTGCGGTGATCGCCACAAGGGCGGTGGTTGCAAGAAGCCGTTTCATGGACGGATCCTTTCGTTTCGTGTGAATTTTCGCACCGATGACGTGCATTGGTGCTTCACTGGAAAAATGCATGGGTCCGCGGACATGTTCCAAGATCGGGACAGAGCATTCGGCCTCAGACCCGCCAGATCGCCGCCGCGCCTTGCGGCTGCGTGTGCGTCTCGAAGGCACTTAGCACTGGGCTGGAAAATCGCACTGGGCTGGAAAAGCGCCGTCGCTTTCGAATGGAAAGTAGCTTCAACAACAGCCAGAGGCGGCACTAAAGCGCGACAAGTCCAGCGCGCAGACATATCATCGGCGATAAGGTGCAAGCTCGCGCCAAGAAGGCGTAGTTTCTAGAAGCGTTCCGTCGAGGCCGCAGAATGAGCGGATCGAAGAAGTCGTTTGCGTGTTGCGCGGGTCACGCGATCGGCCGCGCCCCAAAGGAACGGCGTGCCGTGATCGCAATGTACCCCGCGAGCGTGACCACAACGATCGCCCCGCCCAGCAACATGCGCGGTGTCGGTGCTTCTCCGACACCAGCCCAGACCCAGAGTGGACCCAGCACGGTTTCAAGCAGCAGAATCAGGCTGACATTTGCGGCCTGTGTATGGCGGCTGGCCCGCGACATCGCGCCGAAAGCAAATGGCAGGACCACGAAAGCGGCAAGCAGGATCGGCCAGAGTGTGCCGTCGTACAGCGCTTGCGGACCAGCCAGCGCCGCCCCGAGTGTGGCCGACAACGCCGAGCCGACCCCAATTGTCAGCAGGATCGACAGCCCCGATGTCAGGCGGATCAGCACGAAGCTGCCCGCCAACCCCGCCGCAACGCCAAGCCCCGCAAGACCGCCAAGAAGCGCGCTTGTCTCAAATCCCACGCCGTCGACCGATTTGCCCGACGCCGCGACGGCAATACCAACGAAGACAAGGAGGGTTGCGACCCAGGTGGCCGGATGGGTCGGTTCACGCACGAGAATCCAGGCGAATGCTGCCGAGAACACAGGAACTGCGGCGACACCAAAGAGGACCATTGCCACCGGCGCAGCTGCAATTCCGAGGTTGAAGAACGCCTGGTTGGCGATCTGGCAAAGCACCACAGCAGCGCCTGCACCAGTAAAAAGCATCGCCAGATCGCGACGGCGGTCTCGCGCCGTAAGCGCCCAGATAAAAAGAAATACACCCGCCATCCCAAGACCACGCCAGCCCAGCATCGCCCAGCCTGAGAGTCCCGACAGGCGCATCAGCAGCGTGTCAGGCGTGAGGACAAGCACACCAGCGAGCGCAAGAGTGATCCCGAACAGTGGAGAGCGGTTCATGGTACGAGCCGTTACTCAATATCAAGGCTTCTGGAAAGCGCAGAAGGGCTCAGGGCGGACATGCCGCAGCCCAGCGGGACAACTGAGCGGCAGTATACTTGCTCGTCGCTTCGGGCCCGGAAAGGACCTCCACCAGTCCCTCGATTGCCATGCTGCGGCTGCACAAGGCCGGTTCCGCGTGTATCGCGCAGTAGCGTCAGGTCGCGCGTGGCTGTCTCGCAAAGGAAGTAGACACTTTCGCCTGCGACGACGTCGAAGTAGGTTCCGCCCTGTCTTTTGCATCAACAGGTCCCATCACTCGTGCCATCTGCCTCCAAGCCAACGCTCGAAATCCGCCACGCAACCGTCGCCGACATCCCCGCGATTGTTGCGTTGTCGGCAAAGGTCTACCCAGAGGAGCCGCCCTATACCCAAGGCCAGTTGAAAGGCCATGTGAATGCCTTTCCCGAAGGCGTATTCGTCGCCGTCTATGAGGGCGAGATCGTTGGATATGCCGCATCGACGATACTGACCGAAGCCCGCGTGACAAAGCCGCACACATGGAACGAGGCGACCGGCGGTGGCTATGGATCGCAACACAATGGCAATGGCGACTGGCTTTACGGGATGGAGGTCATGGTCGACCCGACAAAACGGCGCCTGCGTATCGGCAAGCGGCTGTATTCGGCGCGAGAACGGCTTTGCATCGACCTTGAATTGAAAGGCATTGCCTTTGGCGGGCGCCTGCCGGGGTTTCGCCGCAACAAAGCGACCTACCCGACCCCGGAAGCGTATATCGAGGCGGTCAATGATGGTGCGATCCGCGATACTGTTCTGAGCTTCCAGAGCAAACACGGATTTGAACCTGTCGGCGCGTTGCCGAATTATGCTCCAGATGACACGCCTTCCGGCGGTCACGCGGCGCTCATGGTTTGGCGCAATCCGTATGTGGACGAGCATTCCGAAACGCAGCCGATCACCCGCGCCAATCCCGAGATCGTGCGCGTCGCGTCGGTGCAATTGCAGGCGCGTACGCTGGCGTCGCCCGAAGAATTTTACGAAAATGTGGATTACTTCGCGAACATCGCGTCGGAATACGGTGCTGATTTCGTTGTCTTCCCCGAGTTGTTCACACTGCAATTGCTGTCGTGCGACGGCGAGGAACTGCCCCCCGAACAGGCCATCGAACGCGCATCCGGGTTTACCGAAGAGTTCGTCGCACGCTTGCGGCAGATGGCGATCAGCCGCGCGATCAACATCGTCGGCGGCAGCCACGCAACGCGGGTCGACGACGGCGATATTCACAACGTCAGCTATGTCTTCCTTCGTGACGGCACCATGCATACGCAGGAGAAATTGCATCCAACCCCCGATGAGCGGTCAAGCTGGAACCTCAAGGGCGGCGACAGCGTGGATATCATCGACACGGATTGCGGGCCGGTTGGCGTGCTGATCTGCTACGACAGCGAATTTCCCGAGGCCGCACGACGCCTTGCCGACCAGGGCGCGCGGATTTTGTTCGTGCCTTACAACACCGACACACGGCATGGACATTTGCGGGTGCGCTATTGCTGTCAGGCGCGCGCCATCGAAAATCAGTGCTATGTGGTCACGGCGGGCATGGTCGGGAACCTCGATAATGTCTCGAACATCGACATCCAGTATGCGCAATCCGCGATCCTGACGCCCTGCGATTTCCCCTTCGCCCGCGACGGCATCGCGGCAGAGGCGTCCGAGAACGTCGAGATGATCATTGTCGCCGACCTGAACCTTGCCACCGTGCAATGGGCCCGCGCGCAAGGCTCTGTCCGCAACCTGCGCGACCGGCGTTTCGACCTTTACCGCACCCGCTGGCGCGATGGCGGGTGAGGGCTTGAGGGTGTCTCCAACGAGTCACATTTCGCCCCCGCCTCGTTCTTGCCCTTCAGCAACACGCTTCATTTCAATCCAATAGAACCACGATCAGCTCCCCTAAACTTGCAAAGCGCGGCGCAGACTTGGAAATTCATGACAACGCCGCAGCACTCGATGTCCATTACGGCGATACTCTGCGCCCCTTGGAAAGGCTTGGGTATCCGCGCCGCACGGCCCGATTTCGGAGATGACCGATTGAAGGATCAGACCAACGCCCTGCTCAGCCGGGTATGGTCTTCCTCGATGGAGTGTCACGGACCGTCACGACAACGCCCAAGGGCTTCGAGGACGCTCCGGACATAGAGGTCCCGCAGGACGTTCCCGGCGGGGTGGGTTCCGGACGTGGATTCAAAGATCCCTTCCTGAGACACCACGTTCCATCCGCCTTCAACCTGATCGCGGTTCATAGCGGTCTCTTTCTCGTCGAGTCCCGTTGTAAAAACTCCGCAGGCGAAGGTGGTTCCCTGGTGTTTGAGTGGAACGGTCCCAGGAAAGCGCCCGACAGACCACACTGCGCCGCGATCTGCGGAACCCGTGTTTGGGTCGCAACGTTCTTTAAAGCGTGCGGAGATGGAAAGAATGGGCGACACACAGAAGCACATCATTGGCGATGTCCTGCAGGACGTGCGCGAGATCTCGAAGGGCCGGGACCAGGTGAGCGTCGAGGCTGTGGTCACCAATCTTGGCCATGTCTCGCAGGCTGGACTGATGCTGTTGCCGGCGCTTATCGCGACCACGCCGCTGAGCGGTATTCCAGGACTCACTACTATATGCGGTCTGATGATCGCGATCATTGCCGGGCAGATGGTCTTCGGCCGCAAGAAGCTGTGGCTGCCACGCTGGATTCTGCACCGACATGTGGATGCGGACAATCTTTGCGATGCGCTCGACAAATCCGGTGGCGCGGTACGTTTTCTGGACCGGCACACGCATAAGCGCCTGCGCTACTTCGTGCGCCAGCCCGGTACGACTGTGATCAAGGTGGCGTGTCTGATTTGCGGGTTGATCATGCCGTTTCTCGAACTTCTGCCGTTCACCGGCTCGCTGATGGGCGGGGTGGTGACGCTCTTGTCGATCTCGCTTCTGACGAAGGACGGCGTGTTCGCGGCGCTTGGTCTGTCGCTTCTGGCCCTTGCGGGCGGTGTGATCTCTTACCTCCTCTGACGGCATGACCCGCGGCGTTGGCTTGCGCCTTGCGGCTTTGAGACAGAATACCAGCCAAGCGTTCTCATCTCCTTCGCGGTCGCTTTGTCGTCCTTCTGGTCGAGAACGGTCAGCGTAATTTCGGCGCCTGCGTCGGAAAAGAGTTTGGCAGTCTCGCGTCCAATTCCGCCCGCCGGGCCAGTGATCAGCACGCGGTTGTTCCGAATTCTAAATCCATGGTCAAGGCTGCAAGGGATAGTCGAAAGCCAGCCGATGGACCGTCCCTGTGTTCCTCTTCGCGCATCTTGCGCGGTGAATTCGAGGATGGGAATGTTGATTGCTGCGCTGCAGAATGCCGATGGTTGCGCTGAACGATCGCTGGCGAGTTTGATCCCCTCACCCGTTCAAGAAGCGCTTAAAATTTCATCACTTCGGTCAATGCAGGCCCATCAACCGCGATGTGCTGCCGTGCAAGGCGTCGGTTTCGACGCTCTTGGCGGTTTTTCGCAGTTGCAGCATTGACCTCGCGTCTTCGGGGCACACCATTTGCGACATGAATAATCCATAAACGACATGCCCGGCCCGCGTGATCCCGTCATTCGGCCACCCCGCAACGGGTCCCATCGTCGTTTCCAAAAACAGTTCGGCACATCGCATGCAGCATCAGATCATAACCAACATCCCGCGTACGCATCGCCCGAAACCCTTCGGCCGCGTCGCCGTTCTTGGTGCCGGGTCCTGGGGCACTGCGGTCGCTGCGACCTTTGCGAAGGCGGGGGTGCAGACACGCATCTGGGGCCGCGACAGCGATGTGTGCGGCGCGATCAATGCGCGGCATGAAAATCCGCGTCACTTGCCGGACGTGCCGCTGCCTGAAACGCTTTACGCCGTGCATGAAATGCGCGCGGCGCTTGAAGGGGCAGAAGCGGCGGCGATCATCGTGCCATCCCGGTCGGTCCGATCCGTTGCGCGGCAGATGGCCGAATACCTGGCGCCCGGAACACCCGTCATTGTCTGCGCCAAGGGGATCGAGGCCGAGACCGGCCTTCTCATGACACAGGTTGTCGAGGAAGAATTGCCGGGCATGCCCATAGGCTGCGTTTCTGGCCCGACCTTTGCGGCCGAAACCGCGCTCGGACATCCGACTGCCGCCACCGTGGCTTTCCCCTTCACCCATCGCGATCGGCTGGACCCGGATGAAAGCCCGGCGGTCCGCATGGCCGTGTCGCTCTCGACCGAAAGCTTCCGCGCCTATGTCTCGGACGATCTTGTCGGGGTCGAGGTGGGCGGCGCGGTCAAGAACGTGATCGCCATCGCCTGCGGGATGATGACTGGCGCGGGCTTTGCCGAAAACACCCGCGCCGCGCTTATTACGCGCGGTGTGGACGAGATGAAAGTGCTCGCCGAAGCGCTTGGCGGGCGGCGCGAGACCGTGACGGGGCTGTCGGGCATGGGCGATCTGACGCTCACCTGCTCCAGTCCCACGTCGCGGAATATGTCGCTGGGTCTGCAGCTTGGTAAGGGAACATCGCGGGCCGAGTGCTTCGACGGCAAGCCCGTCGTGGTCGAGGGCGAAATGAACGCCCGGTCCGTCACCGATCTTGCGCGCCGCGTGGGCGTGTCGATGCCGATCAGCGAAGCGGTGCGGGCCGTCCTTCATAGCGGCGCTGATCTCGGCGAGACCTTCGCCGCCCTCTGGTCGCGCCCAATCGAGGCAGAGCCCAACGCGCTCGACCTCTCATTCGATCATCCGGCGTCCGATAGCGCCGTTCAACAACTGGCAGAAAGGTTCTCATGACACAGATCACACCCACCATCGGGACCACGGATCTCTCGACCAAGGCACTTGTCCTCGCGACCGATCTCGACGGCACCTTCCTTGGCGGGACGGACGAGGCGCGCACCGGTCTGTATAAATGGATCGAAAACAACCGCGCCATCGTGGGGCTGATCTTTGTGACGGGACGCGATCCGGGTTTCATCCGCAACCTGACGCGCAAAGGCGACGTGCCCCGGCCCGATTATGTCGTGGGCGATGTCGGCACCACCATCGCGTCCGTGGGCGACGATCACATGCTAAGCCCGATCGAAGAGCTTGAGGCGGAAATCGTCGAGGCATGGGGCAATGCGGGTGGGCGCGTTCAGGCGGCGCTGCATGCCAAGCCGGGGCTCAAACTACAGTCGTCCGGCTTTCGCTATCGCCTCAGTTACGACATGGACCCTGAGACGTTCGACGAAAGCGTGCTCGATATCGTTGCTGAAATGGGTCTCGACGCGCTGGTGTCCGACAACCGCTTCTTCGATGTCCTGCCGAAGGATGTGAGCAAAGGGCCGTCCCTGCTGCGCCTTCTCGCGCATCTGGGCGTGCCGAATGATCGCTGCATCGTCGCGGGCGACACGTTGAACGATCTGTCCATGTTGTCGCTCGGTCTTCCTTCGGTCGCCGTCGGCAATTCCGAACCGGCACTCTTGTCGAAACTCAAGGGGCAGGATCACGTTCATTTTGCTAAAGGCCACGGTGCCGCCGGCATCGCCGAAGCCATTCTCGCGCTCGACGTCATGCGCCGCAGCGCCAGCGCCGCTTGAGAAAGGATACGCCATGTCTTCCGAACTCGTCATCGTCTACCACCGCCAGCCTTACGAAGAGGTCGAGGAAAACGGCCAGATCGTTCTGAAGGAAAATTCCAGCCCGAACGGAATCGTTCCCACGCTGAAAAGCTTTTTCGGCGCGGTCGACAAGGGCGCCTGGGTGGCCTGGAAACTGGCCGACGATCCGTCCAATCCCGATTTCGAGCAGGTGATCGAGATCGACGATGACTACGGCAAGTATTCCGTCTCGCGCCTGCCGCTCTCGCAGCATCAGGTGCGCGAATTCTATCACGTCACCTCGAAAGAGGCGTTCTGGCCCATCCTTCACAGCTTCAAGGAGCGCTACAATTACGACCCGGTCGACTGGCCGAATTTCCGCGAAGTGAACTGGGCTTTCGCAGAGGCGGCGGCGGCCGAGGCGGCGCAGGGCGCGCTGGTCTGGGTGCATGACTACAACCTGTGGCTCGTGCCCGGGTACCTGCGCAAACTCCGCCCCGATCTGCGCATCGCGTTCTTTCATCACACGCCGTTCCCGTCCGCCGATGCCTTCAACGTGCTGCCGTGGCGCAAGGAGATCATCGAAAGCCTTCTGGCCTGCGACGATGTCGGCTTCCACATCCCGCGCTATGCCGCGAATTTCGTCTCGGCCGCGCGCAGCCTCTTTGATCTGGGCCATGTCACGCGCGAAGCCGTGCCTGACAAATGGCTGACCGAGGGTACGGCGTTGGTCGAACGCTCGATGCCTGTGCATCTGAGCTACAAGGATCATGATCTGTCGGTCAGCGTCACGCCGGTTGGCGTCGATATGGGCTATATCGAAGAGAGCGCTCGGTCCGATGAGGCCGCCGAGAAATCCGCGACCATCCGCGAGGAACTGGGCGATACGAAACTGATCCTGTCGGTCGGACGCACCGATTATACCAAGGGCGGGATCGAGCAACTGGCGAGTTTCGAACGTGTGCTCGAGGCGAACCCCGATCTTCTGGGCAAGGTGCGCCTGATGCATGTGTCGGTCGCCGCGAACCGCAACATGACCGTCTACGAGAATATCCAGAGCGAAATCGAAGAAATGGTCGGCCGGATCAATGGCCGCTTCGGTCGGCTTGACTGGCAGCCGATCACGCTGATCTCGCGCGCGATCCCCTTTGTGGAACTCGTGTCCTATTACCGCGCCGCCGATGTGGCGTGGATCACGCCGCTCGCCGATGGCATGAACCTTGTCTGCAAGGAATTCATCGTCTCGCGCGTGGACAATGACGGCGTCCTCGTTCTGTCCGAATTCGCCGGCGCTGCCGTCGAACTGGGCAGCGCGGTCCTGACCAATCCCTTCTCGCACAAGTCCATGGACAGTGCGATCGTCTCGGCCCTCGCAATGCCTGCCGAAGAGAGGCGCATCCGGATGTCGACGCTGCGCGACGTGGTGCTGTCGAACCCGGTGCAGAACTGGACGCCGGGACGGCTGAAGGTGAAAGAGACCGGCTCGATCGCCTCGGCGGCGTAAGCGGCTCTCGACCTCTCGGTCTCCATGACGCACACTCTGCGACGCGCCGGGCCCCACTTCGCGGCGCCCCATGGAGGTTGCGCAATGCCTGAGACCGTCGATCCTTTCGCCCACCATCCGGGGCTGCGCGACAAGATTGCCGATCCAGCGACCTCGTTTTTTCGCGCGTTCTCGGTCGAGCGGATTCTGACCCAGTTCCCGCAGACGCTGGAGCACCGAGACTGGTTCTATCCCGATGACCGGCGCGAGGCGCTTCGCCGTGCCGCGCTTGAAGGGCATGAGGGAGATCTGTGGATCTTCGGCTATGGCTCTTTGATGTGGGACCCCGCACTGATGTTTGACGAGGTACGCCGCGCACATGTCAAAGGCTATTCGCGCCAGATGATCCTGTTCGACTGGCGCGGCGCGCGCGGCACCGAAGAAGCACCGGGCCTGATGGCGGCACTGGCCGAAGGCGGCGATTGTGAGGGGCTGGCCTTTCGCATCCCCGCAGAGCGGGTGGAGGTGGAGACCGAAATCCTCTTCCGCCGCGAGATGGTCGCGCCGAGCTATCATGCGAGGTTCGTCACCGCCGATCTCGATGACGGACCGGTGCGCGCGCTGACCTTCGTTGCCGATCACGACCAGCCGGAGATCCGCGCTGACCTTAGCCGCGCTCAGCGGGTCGCGTATATCGCCACCGGCGCAGGGTTCCTTGGAACCAGCCGCGATTACCTTGCCAATATCGTCGATCATTTCGAGACGCTGGGCATCCACGACCCCGACTGCGAAACGCTGCTCCGCGATGTGGATGCGCTGCGGGCAGGGCAGGGGTAGGCTACTTGCCCGCGTGCCCCGGCATGTGAATATCGCCCGTCGTCAGAACCGGCGAGGCGTCGATGTCCTTGGCATCCAGCATCGCCGCCACGCGTTCAAGCGATGCGACAAGCTGCGCCTGTTCCCAGTCTTCCATCCGGTCGAACGCACCGACAAAGCGCTGTTGCAAAGCGTCGGGGGCTTCTTCGACGGTGCGGCGGCCCCTGTCGGTGATTGCGACATTGGACTGGCGGCGATCGACCTCTGACCGGCGGCGCGTGATCTGGTCGGTCGATCCCAGCTTGTCGAGGATCGCTGTCACCGTCGCCTGCACCACGCCCATCTGCTTGGCCAGCTCTTTCGGGGTCGCGCTGCCATCTGGGCGGTCGTGCAGGATTTGCAGGACGCGCAGCTGCGCAGGCGTCACGCCCGCAGACAGCGCAAGGTCACGTTCATAGAAGGCCGTTGCGCGCAGGATACGGCGCAGGGCGATCAGGCTGTCGTCAACCCGGCTGGGAACCATCTCTGTCATCTTGCTGAAAATGCCACGAAAGCCCCGAATGCTTCAACGCTAAAACAAAATTCGCCGGGAACCTTTGGGCGATGAAGGAGTTGAAGGGGCGAGAGCTATGAAGAATGACACAAAATATGCACATTTCCTGCGAAAAATGGAAAATGGTACTGCATATTGTTTTGACTGTTGAAGTTTGCCGTGAAGCGGCCTATTTCATTACTCGAAGTAAAACAGGGACCTGATACCATGCCGAAAGACGTTTCATCCCCCCGATCCAGTACGCCCCTTCTGCGCAAACCTGACGCGACGGACGGGGCCGATATCTGGGCGCTTATCAAAGAGTGCAAACCACTCGATGAAAACTCCATGTATGCGAATCTGATCCAGGCGGATCATTTCCGCGATACCTGCGTGGTGGCCGAGCTTGACGGAGAGATCGTCGGCTGGATTTCGGGTCACATCATCCCGGCAGAAAACGCCATCTTCGTGTGGCAGGTCGCTGTCGGCGAAAAGGCGCGGGGCCTTGGCCTTGGCAAGAAGATGCTGCTCGAACTCGTCGAGCGTGACGCTTGCGACGACGCCACTACCCTTCGCACCACGATTACCAAGGACAATGCCGCCTCCTGGGGGCTGTTCCGCAGCTTTGCCCGGACCATCGGCGGATCACTTGACGACGCACCTCATTTCGAGCGCGAGGCCCATTTCGACGGCCAGCACGCCACCGAACACATGGTGACGATCACGCTCGGCGACGCAGGCGAACTGGCCCGCGCTGCGTAAAGCGCGCCTGCCTGCATCCCCCCACACATACAGAATTACCTGAAAGGACACCTCATGCCTAAGGACATGACTGACGTTGTTGATATTTTCGGTCGTCGCGAAAGCGCCGCCCGCTCGTACTGCCGTGGAATGCCCGCCACCTTCTCGAAGGCGCGCGGATCCGAGGTTTTTGACACGGATGGCAAGCGCTGGATCGACTTCCTCGCCGGTTGTTCGTCGTTGAACTACGGCCATAACGACCCCGATATGAAGGACGCGCTGGTCGAGCACATCACCTGTGACGGCATCGCGCAGGGTCTTGACCTGCACACCGACGCAAAAGGTGAATTCCTGACCGCGTTCGAGAATTACATCCTCGCCCCGCGCGAGATGGATCATCGCGTGATGTTCATGGGCCCAACCGGTGCAAATTCCGTCGAGGCCGCGATGAAGATTGCGCGCAAGGCCACCGGGCGGACCAACATCATCGCCTTCACCAACGGCTTTCACGGTGTGACAAGCGCCGCGCTGGCCGCGACGGGCAATGGCTATCACCGGGGCGGTGCAGGCATGGCGCTGAACGGCGTTACCCGCATGCCCTATGATGGCTACATGCCGGGCGGCGGCGACAGCGCCGAGTATCTGGAAAAGATGCTCAGCGACAAATCGGGCGGCATCGACGCCCCCGCCGCGATCCTGCTGGAGCCTGTCCAGGGCGAGGGCGGTCTCAACGCCGCGTCCGCCGAATGGCTCGAAAAGATCGCGAAGATCGCCAAGGACCACGGCGCGCTTCTGATCGTCGACGATATCCAGGCCGGGTGTGGCCGCTGCGGAACGTTCTTTTCCTTCGAAGGCATGGACGTGAATCCCGACATCGTCACAATGGCCAAATCCATCTCGGGCTTCGGCCTGCCGATGGCGATGCTGCTCGTGCGCCCCGAATACGACGTGTTCGGCCCGGCAGAGCATAACGGAACCTTCCGCGGCAATACCCATGCCTTCGTCACCGCCCGTGTCGCGATTGAAAAATTCTGGTCCGACAAGGCGTTCGAGAACGGTCTTCAGGCAAAAGCCAAGATCATCGAAAACGGCCTGATGGGTCTCGCCGACATGGTTCCGGGCAGCAAGATGAAGGGCCGCGGCCTGATGCGCGGCGTCGATGTCGGCTCTGGCGAGCTGGCGGGCGAGATTTGCGCGCGGGCTTATCAGAAGGGCCTCATCATCGAGACCTCCGGCAATGAGGACCAGGTCGTCAAGGTGCTTGCACCGCTCACCACGTCCGAGGCGATCCTGCGTGAAGGCTTTGACATCCTGCACGCCGCCGCCCGTGAAGTGACCCAGAAAATCGCAGCGGAGTAACATCATGATTGTACGTGATTTCAACAAGATCGTCGAAGACGGCGGCAACCGTGTGGTGTCCGATGCCAAGTGGACCAGCGTTCGTATGCTGCTGGCCGATGACGGGATGGGGTTCTCTTTCCACATCACCATCCTCGAAGCCGGGTCCGAGCATACGTTCGAATACAAGAACCACTTCGAAAGCGTCTATTGCATGCAGGGCGAAGGCTCGATCACCGATCTCGCGACTGGCGAGACGCACAAGATTACGCCCGGCGTCATGTACGCCCTGAACGAGCATGATCGCCACGTCCTGAAGGCCGACAAGGAACTTGTCATGGCCTGCGTCTTCAATCCGCCCGTTACCGGGACCGAAGTCCACCGTGAAGACGGTTCCTACGCAGCAGCCGAAAGCGCCTGATATGACCCATTCTGTCGAGAAAATCGGCGGGACCTCCATGTCCCGCATCAACGAATTGCGTGATACGCTGATCCTCGGCGGGCGCGGCAAGGAAGAGCTGTATGACCGGATTTTCGTGGTATCCGCCTTTGGCGGCATCACGAACCTTTTGCTCGAGCACAAGAAAACCGGAGAGCCGGGTGTCTTCGCGGCCTTTTCCAATGACGACAACGCCCACGAATGGCACGAGCGCCTGCAAGAGGCCGGCAACGAGATGCGCCGCGTCCACGGCGAGATCCTCGAACACGCCGCCGATCTGGAACGGGCCGATGCCTTTGTGCATGACCGCATCCTCGGCGCGCGCAACTGCCTCATCGACCTGCAGCGTCTATGCTCATATGGCCACTTCCGCCTGTCGGAAAACATGGGCCAGACGCGTGAATTGCTGTCGGGTCTCGGCGAGGCGCATTCGGCATTCGTCACCACGCTGCTTTTGCAGCGCGCGGGGGTCAACGCGCGGTTCGTGGACCTGTCGGGCTGGCGAGACGAGGGCGGTTTGTCGCTCGACGAGCGGATCAACGGCGCAATGAAAGGCGTCGATCCGGCCACCGAGATGCCCATCGTCACCGGCTATGCGCAATGCGCGGAAGGTTTGATGAACGAATACGACAGGGGCTATTCCGAAGTGACATTCTCGCGCCTTGCGGCGCTGACCGGCGCGCGCGAAGCGATCATTCACAAGGAATTCCACCTGTCCTCGGCGGATCCGAACCTTGTCGGCGCGGATGCCGTCCATACGCTGGGCCGCACCAACTACGACGTGGCCGACCAGTTGTCGAACCTCGGGATGGAAGCGATCCACCCCAAAGCCGCCAAGACCCTGCGGCAGGCCAAGGTTCCGCTGCGTGTGACCAACGCGTTCGAGCCGGATGATCCGGGCACGCTGATCGACGATCAGCCTGCGGATGAAGCGGCGGTCGAGATCGTCACCGGGCTCGACCTGTTCGCGCTGGAGCTGTTCGAGCAGGACATGGTCGGCGTCAAAGGTTATGACGCCACGCTTCTCGATATCCTGACGCGCCACAACGTACGCATCGTGTCCAAAGTGTCGAACGCCAACACGATCACGCATTACGTCGACACCTCGATGAAGGTGCTGCGCCGGGTCGAAAAGGACCTGTCGCAGATCTACCCCAATGCAGAGGTCACGTCGCGCGCCATCGCCATGGCGTCGGTCGTGGGCCGGGACCTGAACGGTCTTTCGGTGCTCACCCGGGGCCTGCAGGCCATCGCGGCCGAAGGGCTGGAAGCCATCGGTGCCAGCCAGGGCCCGCGGAACGTGGATGTCCAGTTCATCCTCGATCGCGAAGCGCTGAAGCCTGCCATCGCGGCGCTGCACGGCGCCTTGGTCGAGAAAAAGCGGCCCGCGCTGTCGCGAGTCGCCTGAGCGGCAGCGCGCGATCACCAGAAGGAATGACGCGAAAGGCAGTCCCGTTGCCAGATGTGTTGAACCGACAGGGAAATTTCCCTGTGCCTCCGTACTTTGAACAAGAATGCCCCCGCAGAAATCTGCGGGGGCATTCTTGTCCGCAAGTTCCGTCTCAAACGATTTGTGCTGCCGTCAGCCAGCAAAGCGCCGCGAAGGCCGACCCGGCGGTTCTTGCGTGGTTGAGGCGGGTCCATCGCTGCGCATATCGGGGCCAGTAATCTGCGGTTTCGCGGGACTGGCCGTCCATGGCGTCAAGGCGCGTATTCATCGGGACGTTCCCCAATCCGGTCACGGCCAGGACACCGATCAGATAGGCGGCACACCCCGCCAACGTCAGTGCCAGGGCCGTGCCCTCAAACTGCCAGAGTGCAAAGACACCAAGACTTCCCGAGACCGGCACCAGCCCCATAAGCAGCACCATGAAGACCGATCGGTAAACCGTACGGTTCAGCCCGACCATGCCCGCCGCCCCCTGGGATGCAGGGGCCTGAGCCAGCCCCCGCATGATGAAGTCCGAAAAGCCAAGGAACACTCCGGCAACCAGGGCCGCGACAAGCCCGGCGCTCATCAATATCCATTCCATTCTTCCGGCTCCTCAGCTCGACAGGCCGACGGCGCGGCCGATATATTGCGTGTCCGACAGCTGGCGGGTCAGGAAACCGGCCAACTCGCTGCGCGCAATCTTCAGATCGAGGCCACGCGCGGTATTCGGCACATCTTCGATCACCGGGCGTGCGGTCGATTTGTCGGTAAAGGCGCCGGGGCGGACGATCGTCCAGTCGAGACCGCTCGCCTCGACCAGCTGTTCCTGCAATTCGTGATCGCGAAACACAGGGGCAAGCAGGGCCCCGAACATCACGCGCTTCCACCAGAAGTTCAGCGTGGGCCAGCTATCGCGCGCCCCCAGGGTGGACTGCGCGATCAGGCGGCGGACGCCGTGGGCTTGCATGGCCTTGATGACGTTCATCGTGCCCTGCGAACGGATCTTGCTCTTGCGCGACATACCGGCACCAAGGGTCACAACGACAGCCTCATGCCCTGCAACGGCGTCCGTCACGTCAGACAGCTTCATCGCATCGCCAGCGACAAGGCGTAGCTTGGGGTCGCGCAGGTTCAGTTTCTGCGGCGAACGGGCGAAGGCGGTGACCGTGTGGCCCGCCTTCAGCAGGTTTTCGACAGCGAGACGTCCGACGGTGCCCGAGGCGCCAAATACGATGACTTTCATTGTGGTTCTCCTTTCAAGGTTGAAACGGCATTTACTTGACGCCGTGTAAAGTTGACATGGTGTCAATACCCGCTATCTTTACATCATGTCAAGAAATTCATCCGACACCCGCACCCGTATCCTCGATTGCACCTGGAACCTTCTGGAATCCGGTGACAAAAAGGTCCGCATGTCCGATATCGCCAAAGCGGCAGGCATCAGCCGCCAAGCGCTTTATTTGCATTTCCCCACCCGGGCAGAGCTTTTGGTGGCCGCGACTCGTCACATCGATTCTGTCAAGAACGTGGACGCGCGATTGGCCGCCAGCCGGGCGGCGACCTCTGGCCGTGAGCGGCTGGTGGCCTTTATCAATGCTTGGGGTGGCTACATCCCCGAGATTTACGGCATGTCAGTCGCCCTGCGCGCCATGCGTGCCAGCGATGCCGAGGCCGCCGCAGCATGGGAGGACCGGATGCAAGCCGTTCGGCATGGGTGCGCTGCTGCAGTTCAGGCCTTGGCGGCTGACAAGAAACTGCGACCTGACTTGAATGAGAAAGCTGCGACCGATCTGCTCTGGACGTTGTTGTCGGTGGAAAACTGGGAACATCTGGTCCGCGCGTGTGGCTGGTCGCAAACAGAGTACGAAGGCGAGATTGAAAGACTTGCCGAGGCCGCGCTTCTGAGGCCGGATTGAAGACCTTTCGGACAGTGCCAAACGCGTGATCGCTTTCCCCGACGGGCGCCTGCGCGCTTGACGCGCCATACCTGCCGCGCCAACCCTGTCGCATCAAAACCGGGGGAGGAGCCGCCATGCCGCTATCGATGTCGAAAGAGGTCTTTCTGACCTGCGCCGTGACGGGGGCAGGGGGCACGCAGGACAAATCCCCCCACGTCCCGCGTTCTCCCAAAGACATCGCCACGGCCGCCATTGATGCCGCCAAGGCCGGAGCCGCCATCGTCCACTGCCATGTGCGCGATCCTGAAACCGGCGCGCCCTCGCGCGATCTGGCCATGTTCCGCGAAGTGACAGAGCGTATTCGCGACAGTGCGACCGACGTGGTGCTGAACCTGACCGGCGGCTTCGGCGGCGATCTGATCCTCGGCCCGCCCGATGCGCCGCTGCCCATCGACGCCGCGCAAAGCGATATCATCAGCGCAGAAGAAAGGGTCGCCCATTTCGCCGACTGCCTGCCCGAGATCGGTACGCTGGATTGCGGCACGATGAACTTTGCCGAGAACGACTATGTTCTGACCAACACCCCCGGAATGCTGCGCGCGATGGGTCGCCGCATGACCGAACTGGGCGTGAAGCCCGAAATCGAAGCCTTCGACACCGGCCATCTCTGGCTCGCCAAGGCGCTTGTGGATGAGGGAATTCTGAACAGCCCCGCGCTGGTGCAGCTTTGCATGGGTGTGCGCTGGGGCGCGCCGAATGACCTCAATACCTTCATGGCGATGGTGAATGCGGTGCCCAAGGACTGGACATGGTCCGCCTTCTCGCTGGGCCGCGATCAGATGCCCTATGTCGCCGCCGCCGTTCTGGCGGGCGGGCATGTGCGCGTGGGGCTGGAAGATAACCTGATGCTGGAACGGGGCGTTCTGGCGACCAACGCGCAGCTGGTGGAAAAGGCCGTCGGCATTGTCGAAAACCTCGGCGCACGGATCATTGGCCCGGATGAGGTGCGCGCCAAGCTTGGTCTCACGAAACGCCCCCCGGTGGCGCGGTGATCTCCAAGTCAGCCGCCATTATCGGCGGTGGTGTCATCGGCGGCGGCTGGGCCGCGCGATTTCTGCTGAATGGCTGGAACGTTCGCGTCTTCGATCCGGACCCGGAAGCCGCACGCAAGATCGGCGAAGTGCTGGACAACGCCCGTCGCGCATTGCCCGCGCTCTATGACACCGCGCTGCGCGCGGAGGGCACGCTGACCTATGCCGACAGCCTTGACGAGGCAGTGGAAGGCGCGGATTGGGTGCAGGAAAGCGTGCCGGAGCGGCTTGATCTCAAGCACAGCATCCTCGGCGCGATCACCAATGCCGCGCCCGAAACGACAATCATCGGATCGTCGACCTCGGGCTTCAAACCCTCGGATCTGAACGCCACAGGCGCCCGCGCCATCGTCGCGCATCCCTTCAACCCGGTGTATCTGTTGCCCCTCGTCGAACTCGTCGGCGCGCCAGAGATCTGCACGCGCGCCGCTGAAACCCTCCGCGCCCTTGGCATGCACCCCCTCACGATCCGCACCGAGATCGACGCCCATATCGCCGACCGCCTGCTTGAAGCTGTCTGGCGCGAGGCGCTGTGGCTCGTCCATGACGGCGTCGCGACCACGAAAGAGATCGACGAGGCAATCCGCATGGGCTTTGGCCTTCGCTGGGCGCAGATGGGCCTGTTCGAGACCTATCGCATCGCGGGCGGCGAGGCCGGGATGGCGCATTTCATGGCGCAATTCGGCCCTGCGCTCGCCTGGCCCTGGACGAAACTGATGGACGTGCCGCCCTTCGATCAGGCGCTTATCGACAAGATCGCGCAGCAGTCCGACGCGCAATCGGGCCACATGCCGATCCGCCATCTGGAACGCCTGCGCGACGACAATCTCGTCGGCATGATGCGCGCCCTCAAAGCGACGGGCAGCGGCGCGGGCGGCGTCATCACCGCCCACGAAGAGGCGCTAAAGACCGCCTAGGCGAAGGCCTGTATCCCGGTGATCGCCCGCCCAAGGATCAGCGCATGGACATCATGCGTGCCCTCATAGGTGTTCACCGTCTCCAGGTTCTGCGCATGGCGCATGACGTGGTATTCCGCCTGGATACCGTTGCCGCCATGCATGTCCCGCGCCATCCGCGCGATATCCAGCGCCTTGCCGCAATTGTTGCGCTTCATGATGGAAATCATCTCAGGCGCAAACCGCCCCTCATCCATCAGCCGCCCCACGCGAAGCGAACCCTGAAGCCCCAGCGCGATCTCGGTTTCCATATCGGCGAGCTTTTTCTGATAAAGCTGCGTCGCCGCCAGGGGCCGGTTGAACTGCTTGCGGTCCAACCCGTATTGCCGCGCGCGGGCAAAGCAATCTTCGGCCGCGCCCATAACGCCCCACGAAATGCCGTAACGCGCGCGGTTCAGGCACCCGAACGGCCCGCTGATCCCGCTGACATTGGGCAGGATCGCGTCCTCGCCGACCTCGACATTGTCCATCACGATCTCGCCGGTGATCGAGGCGCGCAGGGACAGCTTGCCGCCGATCTTCGGCGCGCTTAACCCCGTCATGCCCTTTTCAAGGATGAACCCGCGCACCTTGCCGCCGTCTGCGTCGGATTTCGCCCAGACGACGAAGACATCGGCGATGGGGCTGTTGGAAATCCACATCTTCGCGCCATTGAGCCGGTAGCCGCCGTCGATCTTCTCGGCGCGCGTCTTCATGCCGCCCGGATCGCTGCCCGCATCGGGTTCCGTCAACCCGAAACAGCCGATCCATTCGCCGCTCGCCAGCTTCGGAAGATACTTCTGACGCTGCTCTTCGGACCCGTACGCATGGATCGGGTACATCACGAGCGACGATTGCACCGACATCATCGACCGATAGCCGCTGTCGATCCGCTCCACTTCGCGCGCCACCAGACCATATGCCACGTAGGACGCGCCGACGCCGCCGTATTCCTCGGGGATCGTGACGCCCAGAAGACCCGTCTCGCCCATCTCGCGAAAGATATCCGGATCCGCCGTCTCAGCGAGATAGGCATCGGTCACGCGCGGCAAAAGCCGGTCTTGGGCAAAGGCGCGCGCGGTGTCCGAGATCATCCGCTCATCCTCGCCCAGCTGGTCGGCGATTAGGAACGGATCGTCCCAGGTAAAGGATTGTCCCTTGTGCAATGTGCCGTCCATGGCGCGCCTCCGTCGCTGAGTTCCCGTTGGCGCGCAGCCTAACGGGAAAGCCGCATCGCCTGCATCCGCAAAATCGTCACGCCGCCGTGCAAACTACGGCATCCGGAACGCAAGGGGTCCCACCCCTCTTTGGTGTTGATAAATATTCCCGGGGGACTCGCCGCAGGCGAGGGGGGCAGAGCCCCCTGCCGCGTTAGCGGCCAAACAGGATGATCCGCATCTGCGGACATCAGCCCGTCAATAATACCCCCGGCACACCGCCAGCGCCGTCTCGATCACGCCTTGCGCATCGCCCGGCAGCCGCAGGAAGGTCACGCGCCGGTTCTCGGCGGCATTCGGATCGTAGACATTCTTCAGTACTTCCTCGCCGAAGCCCACCGGCACCAGCCCCAGCGTCACATAATTGGCGCGTAGAACGTTCGTCACTTCCTCGGCCCGGCGGCGTGAGAGATCGCAGTTATAGGCGTTCGATCCCGACGCATCCGTGTGCCCGATCACCATGAAACTGTAGCCTTGCAGCTCTGGCGCCTGGAAGGCCCGCACCAGCGCGTCGATCTTGGGGGCTTGGTCATACCGGAGGCGCGCGCTGTCGAAATCGAACTCGATAGTGATCGCGACGGCAGGCAGGGCGATGGGTTTGGCGGGCGCGACGGGTGCGGTATAGTCCGGCGGTGTGGCTGGCGCGGCATTGCTGGCGGTCACGGTCGACCCACCAAGATCGAGGATCAGCGTTTCGAACGTAATCCCCGGCGCGCCCGTATCGCTTTCAAAGCTGCGTCCGCCCGGCGCGGTATTGACCCCGGTGCAGGTCGCTTCGGACGGGTTTGCAAGGCAAGCGGCCAGCGGATCGCTGGGCCGCGCTTCGATCACCGGCGCCTCGGTCGCGCCGGGGATGAAGATCTCGCCCTGTTGCGCTAAGGCGGGCAGGGCGGCAACGGCGGCAAGTACGGCGAGCAGACGCATCTTAATACTCCGTCACGATGGCCGAGACCTTGGCCTTGGCCACATCAGGGTTCTGCGAGGACAGGCCGCGATAGGTGGTCCCGTTTCCGACGCTTTTCTCGTCCGACCCCAGATCCAGCGTCAGCACCTCGTTGGCGACATTGCCGTAGGTGATTGCGTCATAGGGCACCGTCCGCGCACCCGCGTCGCAGGACACCTTCGACGTATCGCGCTGCACCTCGGTGATGGCGGCACTCGATCCGTTGCAAACCGCCAGGATCGTCTCGACCCCCGGCGCGCTGGTCTTCAGGCTGCCTTGCGGCGGGAAGACGTATTGCGTGCCCCCGGCGATCGGCACATCCGGCAGTGCAGGATGGGGGTACAGGACGCAAGACCGGTTCTTGTCGTCGATATTGATCAACGTCAGGCGGCAATCGGTGCGCGGTTCGACGATGATCTTGAGGCCTTCGCCGACCTTGTAGCGCGGCTTGTCGGTATAGACTGTCAGATGGCTGGACACGGGCAGGGAATGGGCCGCCGGGTCATAGCCCGGCGCCGCGCCTTGCGTGTAGTTCTGCCCCACGGCCTGCGCGACCGAATAGCTGAGATTAGCTGCTCCGCCACCGCGATTTGGCATGGGGCGATAGTCGGTCACCTTCTCCAGCATTGCAGGATAAACGGCCGTCCATTCATCCCGTGCGATGGGGGACTGGTCAAGGCGCAGCAGGATGCTCGCCATGTCCGATCCCACGAACCCGGCGCGGGCGCGCAGATCGTCGGCGGTCATGCCCAACTCGTTCGCAGCCTGCGCGAAATTCACGTAGTGATCGACATGATAGACGAACAGGCCGCGCACCGGCTCCAGCCCGCCGGCGGTCGTCTCGTGCGGGATGCCGGCCGCTTCCAGAGTGTCGAAGAACGCCTGTGTATCCCGTTCAAGCCATTTGGCGACTTCGTCCTGTCCAGGATAGATCGCATCGATGGTCTGGCGCACATCGGGCGGCAGCGACAGATCCGCCATGGCCACATCGCGCACGTGATCCTCGTTGAGGCGCATGCCCTTGGAATGGCACGAGATGCAGGAAATCCCGTTCACGACTTCGCCGGTTCCATCGGTGTAATCATCGTCGCGCACGATCTGCGTCGGCCCGACATCCAGCCGCTCGCCCTCGGCGGTGTTGAGGTAGTAGGCGTGAAACCCGTTCGGCAGCGTAAAGATCGACTCGCCCCCGTCATGCAGGAACGCGTTGGTTTCGCCGAAGGCTTCCTTTGGCCCAAGCGGGTATTCGAAAAAGCTCTGCCGTCCCTGCGATCCGGCGAAATCATAAGAGGTCCAGAAGAACCCGGTGCCAAGCGCGTGGCGCTCGATCAGGCGGTTGTGGGTCGACACGCCCGAGTCCTGAAATCCCGCGCGCACGACCTGCTCGTTCCGGATGTTGCGCAACATGTCGAGGCCAAGCTTCGCCTCCAGTCCAGCAACCGTATCGGGAAGGCCCAGAAGGTCATAATAAAGCGGTGAGACCGATGCCGTCGCCGCGAACCAGTCGGCGCGGATGATTGGCACATCTGTCCCTGCCAACGCTTTCAGCGGGCGCAGGTTCGGATCGGTCGGACCGGTCATGGCGTAGGGATAGATGCTCGCCATCCTCTCCCATGTGCTGCCCGTCCAGTCGAGATCGGGCAGGAAGACGCGCAAGAGCGTGCGGTCCTCATCGACCCATTCGGCAGTGTAGATCACCGGGTTCCAGCTGAGTGCGTTCATCAGCTTGACGGTCGCCGCGCGGTATCCGTCGAGGTTCTCGGCGCTGACATCCTCGTCATTATGCAGAACGCGCAGTGACAGATACCGCACCCGGTCACGCCGGTTCGTGGGCTGGGCCAGCAGATCGCGATTCGCCATAGCGTAAAGATCGGCGAGCGGCACGAAGGTGCGCGGCGGCGGCGCGGCGTCCTTCAGCCCGCTCACCCAATCATTGACCGCGGCCATTTCGGCGGCGCGGGGCCAGCAGGCGTCCTCGTTGCAATCGTCGGGCATCGCGGGGAAGGAATAGGGGCCGATGACCGAGGTCAACTTGGACCGGATGGCGTCGCCCTGCGACACGAATTTCGCATCCTGCGCAAGCCGCCGCACGTCCAGCACATGACCAAAGCCCGATTTCGGCTTTGTGAGCCCGTCCTTCAGCGCGCCTTCCTGGTGGCAGCGCGCGCAATGCTTGTCGAGAACCTCATAGGCCGCCGTTTCCGCCTCTGTCGCATCTGGGGGCAGGGGCATGGCGTCATTGGCCAGCGCAGGTCCTGCGCCCAGAAGCGTCAGAAGCGCGAGGGATCGGAACGAACGGAACATGGCAAAACCCTTTTCTTCGGCCCGGATCACGAGCAGGAAATCGACAGATAGCGAGACGAGGCCCAACCTCTTGCGCCAGCCTCGCCAAAATAGGGCTGCGTACAGCCGCCCCTGATGCAATAGACCCTTGCCCAGCCATTGCGCTGGGCCAGGACCCTGACGGTGTCTCCGAGGTAAAGCTCACTGAGCTTGCGGCCCGTGGCGGTGCTGGGCGCCGAGCGCACGGATAGAAAGCCCGCACCGGTGGCGGAATTGTATTCGGCGCGCGTGCGCAGGTTCACGACGACAGCCTTGCATTGCTGGACGACAGGACGTGACGAGGTCAAAAGCGGCTCATAGACCCAGCCGGTGCTGCCGCCGAGAAAGCTGACCTGCGCCCAGCTTCCCTGCCGCGTGAGGATTTCGACCACGGTGCCGGGGTCCAGTTCGGTGAAATAGGGATAGGTCGTGTTCGGCCCGGTCCGCACGTTGAGCCCGCCGTCGCTGTTGTTGTCGACGTATTTCACGCCGCCCGTCGGGGCGGGGGGAGGGGCCGCGATGCTGGACCAGGACACCTCGGACACGAAATTCTCGCCGGTCGAGCAATAGCTGTCGCTGGGGATCAGGCCCTGTGCTTTCCATTGGGCCAGTGTCCAGTCCGACTCGCCGCGTGTCACGATGCCGTAGGTGATGCCAAAGAAACCGTTGTTCGACTTGAAGACGCGCACCTTGCCGGTATCGCGCAGGCTTTGGCGGATAAAGCTCTGCGTCTCGGCCAAGGTGCGGCGCGAGGCGACGGTGATATAGCAGCGCCCGTCATACAGCTCATAATCCTGGCCAGAGCCGGCGCTTTGACCGGCCTTCTCGCGCGCCTCCTGCTCTAGGACGGAAATCCGCTCGATCACCGCCCGAGCGATACAGGTGCGGTCGGTCGAGCAGGCATCGCGCGTGTTGCGCAGCCACGAGACCTGCGTCGGCCCATGCTTCCACGAGGCGGAATAGGCGGTATCGAGGTCCTTATCGAGACCCGCCAGATAGGGATCGCCGCAGATCGTCGCCTCGGTCGGGTTCAGATTGGTCGAGGTGCACCAGGGGCGCAGCGGGCCGGCCGGAGCGGTGGGAACCGTGGGTGTCGTGACAGGCGGCGGGGTGGCGGTGACCGTGTCCACCGGATCACTGCCCGAAGCCTCGCAGTTCTCGTCCATATAGGCCCGCGCGAAGCCGACAAATGGATGTCCGTCGCATTGCTGCGCATAGGCGCGGTAGGCAAAGCAGGCGGCATAGGTCTTGGCCTCGGTATAAAGCTGATCGCACAGCGCGAATTCATTGCTCGCCGTCTCGGGCGGGGCGACGGGCGCGTCCGTCGTGGTCGGCTCGCTGCCCGGGCGGGGCGACGTGCCGGGCGCATCCAGCGCGGCGGTCAGGTAGGATGATCGTTCGAGGATCAGCGCCATCGGGATGCCGAAATTGACGCTGTCCTTCTTCGATCCCGCGTGGTGCAGCGCAACGACCATCTGCAGCGAGGCGTCGATGATCGGTGATCCTGAATTGCCCGGAAGCGTGTCGCAGGTGTGCAAAAGCTCTGTCCCCGACAGCGGGGGCACGTTGGCGCGGCACTGTTCACGGCTGATGCGCTGGGCCTCGCCCATCGGATGGCCGATCACCCAGTAGGGATCGCCGCCGCGCGCCTCGCGGGCGTGCAGTTTCAGCACGCCGAAGTCCGAGGATGGGTTCCCGATCACCTCGAGAAGCGCATAGTCGAGATCCTGATGCGCTTCGACCGGTACGGGGTTTACGACGTATTTGCGTGTGCCTTCCTCGACGCCCTGCTGGGTGTATCCGGCGACGAATTGCACCGCCTCGATCCGGCTGGCCCCGGCCTGCGCATTGTCGAGAATGCCGGGGACGCAGTGGTAGTTCGTCAGCAGGTGCTTGTCGTCGACGATAAAGGCTGTGCAGGGGAAAATCCCCGCATCCGTCAGAATATCGAGCCGACCGACCGCGCGGCCCATGCGGGCAAAGACGCTGTCCGAGGAATAGTTCTGGATGGATTCGTTGTTGTAGTTGCCGATCGAGGCTTCGAATTCGAAATCGGGGACCGCTGACTGGTTCTGGTTCAGAACGACTCGTCCGAAACTGCCCCGGTCGAAGCCGACAATATCCTGAGCGGCGACCGGCAGCGCGGCGCAAAGCCCAAGCGCGATTAGTGCAAAGCGGTTCATCTCGTCCCCCTTTCAGCCTCTCCTGTCCCTTGTGCCGTGCGCTGGCAGGCGCGTATCGGCGGGGCAGGCGGGCTTTCCGTCACGGCAATGTTATCAACGAAAACCACCGCGCCGTGTGAAAAATTTCTCACAAGGCCAGATTTTTTGCGCATCGTACCCTGCACGCGAAGCGAGATTGAAAGATCGTGAGGCGACAGGCTGTTGACGATGCGGCGCGGCTGGGGCTTGATGAGCCAAGCCTCGCCGGACCGCCCGGCCCGCGCGGGACCAGGAGGACGACAGCCTTGGGGCGCAAAGATTTCCCGCGACCCGGTTTCGGGACTGAAAACAGGAATTTGGCTTATGCAATTAAGTGATGAACGCAGGATCGCGGCCCCAAGGCAGACCGTCTGGCAGGCCATTCTCGACCCGGACGTTCTCAAGGCGTGCATACCGGGCTGCGAAGAGATGACCGGCAGCGCCGAAGAGGGCTTCGAGGCGAAGGTCGTGCAAAAGGTCGGCCCGGTGAAGGCGACCTTCAAGGGACAGGTCACGCTTGAAGACATGACCGCGCCCGAGGCGGTGACGCTGACGGGCGAAGGCAAGGGCGGCGCGGCGGGCTTTGCGAAGGGCGGCGCCAAGGTGCGCCTGACCGAGGACGGCGACGGCACGCTCTTGTCCTACGATGTGGATGCGCGCGTCGGCGGCAAGTTGGCCCAACTGGGCAGCCGCATCATCGACGGGTTCGCCAAGAAGATGGCCGACCAGTTCTTCCAGAATTTCCAGAACGTCGTCGAAGGCGAGGGCGCGGACGAGATCGTGGACGAACCGGATCCGGAGAAAAAGAAAAGCTGGTTGGGCCGTCTCGTCGGCTGACCTACTTCAAGATCATAAGTTACGGGAGGATACGTTAATGACCAAAGTGAATATGACGGTGAACGGCAAACAGGTTTCTGGCGAGACCGAGGGCCGGACGCTGCTTGTCGAATTCCTGCGCGAAGAGCTGGGCATGACCGGCACTCATGTCGGCTGTGACACTTCGCAATGCGGCGCCTGCGTCGTTCATGTGGACGGCGAAGCGGTGAAAGCCTGCACCATGTTCGCCGCCGAAGCCGAGGGCGCGGATGTCACCACGATCGAGGGAATGGCGAATGCCGACGGCTCGCTTTCGACGATCCAGCAGGCGTTCCAGGATTATCACGGGCTTCAGTGCGGCTTCTGCACGCCGGGCATGGTGATGTCGGCGGCAGCGCTCTTGAAAGACAACCCCAAGCCGTCCGAGGCCGAGGTGCGGTTCTATCTGCAGGGCAATATCTGCCGCTGCACCGGCTACCACAATATCGTCAAGGCGATCATGGCCGCCAGCGGACAAGAGGTTCAGCCCGTCGCTGCGGAATAACACGTCTGGACCGCGCGCCAGAGGAGGGCGCGCTGCCGGATAGCGGATCATGAACACCACGGCGCGCGTGCCCCGCACCCGCCGACCCTAGGGAGGAAACAACAATGCCCAAAGATTCAGGCATCGGCGCCCCATCCAAGCGCCGCGAAGACATCAGGTTCCTGACCGGTGAAGGTCAGTACACCGACGACATCAACGTCAACGGCCAGCTTTACGTGCATTTCCTGCGCTCGGATCTGGCCCACGGCAAGATCAACAGCATCGGCACCGACGAGGCGGCCAAGATGCCCGGCGTCGTGCGCATCTTCACCGGTGTGGACTTTGAGGGCGTCGGCAGCATTCCCTGCGGCTGGCAGGTGACCGACAAGCATGGCGAGCCCATGAAAGAACCGGCACACCCGGTTCTGGCGCAAGGCAAGGTGCGCCACGTGGGCGATCCCATCGCTGCCGTCGTCGCCGAGACGCGCGAACAGGCCCGCGACGCCGCCGAGGCGATCGAGCTGGATATCGAAGAGCTTCCCGCCGTCATCGACATGAAAAAGGCCGTCGAAGATGGCGGCACGCTTGTCCATGACGATATCGGCACGAACCTTTGCTATGACTGGGGTTTCGTCGAGGAAAACAAGGCTGCCGTGGACGAGGCCTTCGAAAAGGCAGACCATGTCACCACGCTTGAACTGGTGAACAACCGCTTGGTTGCTAACCCGATGGAGCCCCGCGTGGCCGTTGGGGACTATGCCTCGCATAGCGGCGAGTCGACGCTCTACACCACGTCGCAAAACCCGCATGTGATCCGCCTTTTGATGGGCGCCTTCGTCCTGGGCATCCCCGAACACAAGCTGCGCGTCGTGGCCCCCGATGTGGGCGGCGGTTTTGGCACCAAGATCTTCCACTACGCGGAAGAGGCGTTCTGCACCTTCGCCGCCAAGCAACTCAAGCGGGCGGTGAAATGGACCTCCAGCCGGTCCGAGGCGTTCATGTCCGACGCCCATGGCCGCGACCATGTCACCAAGATCGAACTGGCGCTGTCCAAGGACGGCGAATTCCAGGCGCTGCGGACGGAAACCTACGCCAACATGGGCGCGTATCTGTCCACCTTCGCGCCCTCGGTTCCGACCTGGCTGCACGGCACGCTGATGGCGGGCAATTACAAGACGCCTCTGATCTATGTGAACGTGAAGGCCGTCTTCACCAACACTGTGCCCGTTGACGCCTATCGCGGCGCTGGGCGGCCCGAGGCGACCTTCCAGCTGGAACGGGTGGTCGACAAGGCCGCGCGCGAGTTGGGGATGGACCCGATTGAATTGCGCCGGAAGAACTTCATCACCGAATTCCCCTACGCGACCCCGGTCGCGGTGGAATACGACACCGGCGACTACAACGCCACGATGGACAAGTTGATCGAGATCGCGGATTTGGCGGGCTTCGACGCGCGCCGCGCCGAAAGCGAAAAGAACGGCAAGCTGCGCGGTCTCGGGATCAACTCTTATATCGAGGCCTGCGGCATCGCACCGTCAGCGCTTGTTGGCCAGCTTGGCGCACGCGCGGGGCTGTATGAAAGCGCAACGGTCCGGGTGAACGCCACCGGCGGCCTTGTGGTCATGACCGGCAGCCACAGCCACGGGCAGGGGCATGAGACGTCCTTCGCCCAAGTCGTATCTGACATGATCGGCATCCCGGAAGATCAGGTCGAGATCGTGCATGGCGACACCGCCCGCACACCTATGGGCATGGGCACCTATGGCTCGCGCTCTCTCGCGGTGGGCGGATCGGCCATGGTCCGCGCGACGGAAAAGATCATCGCCAAGGCCAAGAAAATTGCGTCGCACCTTCTGGAAGCCGCTGATAGCGATATCGAGCTGAAGGACGGCCAGTTCAGCGTCGCGGGTACGGACAAGTCCATCGCCTGGGGCGATGTCTGCCTTGCCGCCTATGTCCCGCATAACTACCCGCTGGAAAGCCTGGAGCCGGGCCTCGAAGAGACGGCGTTCTACGATCCGTCCAACTTCACCTATCCTGCCGGCGCCTATGCCTGCGAGGTCGAGGTCGATCCCGAAACCGGGCAGGTCACCATCGAACGCTTCGCGGCGGCCGATGATTTCGGCAATGTCGTCAACCCGATGATCGTCGAAGGCCAGGTCCATGGCGGTCTGGCGCAAGGCATCGGCCAAGCGCTGCTGGAAGGGTGTTCATATGACGAGAACGGCCAGCTGATCTCGGCCAGCTACATGGATTACGCCATGCCGCGCGCGGCCGATCTGCCGATGTTCTCGGTCGATCATTCGGCGCAGACGCCCTGCACCCACAACCCGCTTGGGGTGAAGGGCTGCGGCGAGGCGGGGGCCATCGGCTCTCCGCCTGCGGTGGTGAATGCGGTCGTCGATGCGCTTCAGCGCGGCGGTCACAAGGACGTCTACCATGTCGATATGCCCCTTAGCCCCGCGCGGGTCTGGGCGGCGATGAACGGCTGATCTTTCCATCCCGGCGGCGGGCAGCCCTGCCGCCGGGGCACAGCATTTGAACCATGAAGGCGCCAGCGCACCGCGCGCGGCGGCTTTGAGAGGGAGAACAGAGATGTATAATTTCGAGATCGAACGCCCCACCACGCTGGCCGATGCCGTGAGCGCGATGGGCAGCGAAGGCGCGCAGGCGCTGGGCGGCGGTCAGACGCTGATCCCGACGCTGAAACAGCGCCTAGCCATGCCCGAAACGCTCGTGTGCCTGTCGGGCGTCGACGAGATCAAGGGCGTCTGCAAGGACGACGAGGGCCGCATCTGCATCGGCGGCGGCACCACCCACGGCACGGTTGCCCGCGAGACAGAAGCCGATTTCCCGGGCCTGTCTGGGCTGGCGTCCAAGATCGGCGACCCGGCGGTCCGAAATCGCGGCACCATCGGCGGATCGGTTGCCAACAATGACCCGGCGGCCTGCTATCCGGCGGCCATTCTGGCGTCGAACGCGACCGTGAAGACCACGACGCGCGAGATCGCGGCGGATGATTTCTTCCAGGGTATGTTCACCACGGCGCTGGAAGAGGGAGAGTTGATCACCGAGGTCAAATTCCCCGTGCCCGAGGCGTCGAACTACCAGAAGTTCGAACAGCCCGCGTCGCGGTTCCCGCTCGTCGGCGTCTTTGTCGCCAAGCATGCGAGCGGCGTGCGCGTCGCGATCACCGGCGCGTCGAATAACGGTGTCTTCCGCTGGACCGAGGCCGAGGATGCGCTGTCCTCGAACTTCTCAGGGGATGCGGTCGATGGCCTGACAGTCGATCCGGCCGATATGATCGGCGATCTGCACGGCACGCCCGCCTACCGCGCGCACCTGGTGAAAGTGCTGACCAAGCGCGCGGTTGCCGCCGCGAAGTAAGCGCATTGTGCCAATAGGATAGCCCCTGGCGTTTCGCGCCGGGGGCTTTTTCTTGAACGTATCGGAAAGGCCCCGCCATGACCGCTCGCATCTTCGATGATCGCCCCTGCACCCTGGGTGAAGGTCCGTTCTGGCATCCCGAACGCGGGCAGTTCTTCTGGTTCGACATTATCGGAATGCGGCTCTTGACCCGGTCCGGCGAGGGCCCGCAGGAATGGGGATTTTCCGAGCATGTCTCGGCCGCCGGCTGGATCGACAGGGACCGGATTCTCATCGCCAGCGAAACGGCGCTCTTTGCCTTCGATCTGGAAACCAGCGCGCGCGAGGATATCGTCGCGCTCGATGCCGAGAATTCCATCACCCGATCCAACGATGGGCGCGCGGACCGGCAGGGCGGGTTTTGGATCGGGACGATGGGCAAATCGGCAGAGCCGGGGCAGGGCGCAATCTATCGCTATTACAAGGGCGTTTTGGAAAAGCTCGTTCCCGATATCACCATCCCGAACGCGATCTGTTTCGCGCCCGATGGACGCCGCGCCTATTACGCCGATACGGCGGATGCGCGGATCATGACGCTTTCGCTGGATGAGGCGGGTTGGCCGACCGGCAATCCCGAGGTCTTCGCCGATCTTCGCAGCGACGGTCTGAACCCCGACGGCGCAATTGTCGACGCGGAAGGATGCGTCTGGAACGCGCAATGGGGCGCGGGCCGCGTCGCGCGCTACAGCCCTGAAGGCGAATTCATGACGGCGATCGACGTGCCGGGCGCCCATGCGACCTGTCCGGCGATCGGCGGCGAAGGGATGAACGAAATGATCGTCACGACCGCCCGCGAAGGCCGCGATCCCGTGACCCAGGCCGATGGCCTGACCTATCTGGTCGAGCCGGGGGTGAAGGGCCTGCCCGAGGCGCGGGTGATCCTGTAGAAGATCAGCCCCCGAAAGACTTCCGGATCGCCGCCATGTTGCGACCGTAAACCTCTGGCGCGTCCACCGATCCGCCCTTGAACACGGCCGACCCGGCGACGAGCACATCGGCCCCGGCCTCGACCACCAGAGGCGCGGTTTCGGGCGTCACGCCGCCGTCGATCTCGATATGCACTTCCCGGTCGCCGATCATCTCACGCAGCTTCCGCACCTTGCCGGTCATGTCGATGAAGCTTTGCCCGCCGAAACCGGGATTGACCGTCATCACACACACCAGATCGGCCAGATCGAGGACATGCTCCACCGCCTCTGCCGGGGTGCCGGGGTTCAGCGCCACGCCCGCCTTCATCCCCGCGCCGCGGATCGCCTGAAGCGTGCGGTGGATATGCGGGCCGGCCTCGACATGGGCGGTCAGGATATCCGCGCCCGCCTCGGCATAGGCCTCGATATAGGGATCGACGGGCGCAATCATCAGATGCACGTCCATCACCGTCGTCACATGGGGCCGGAAGGCTTTGACGGCGGGCGGGCCGAAGGTGAGGTTCGGCACGAAATGCCCGTCCATTACGTCCACATGCACCCAGTCGGCGCCCTGATCCTCGATCGCGCGGATCTCGGCTCCGAAATTGGCGAAATCGGCGGACAGGATCGACGGGGCGATCTTGATGGAGCGGTCGAAGGACATGGGCGGGCCTCTTGCGGCAACGATTTGGTTCGCGCGCGTGATCGGCCAAAAAACGCGCCAGTGCAATGGGCCGGGTGCGGATCGGGCCTGTTCGGGCCGCTGCGCTTTGGCTAGGTTCTCGGCGATGATGAATGACACCCCCCAGACCGCGATAGACGCGATCCTTGCCGCTCTCGATCCGGTGGCACGCAAATCCGTTCTGGATATCGGCTGCGGCGCGGGCGGCACGCGGCGGCGGCTGACCGAGGCGGGGGCCCTTTGGCACGGGGTCGACCCCGCCGCACCTGAAGGAGATGGATTCACCACAGGCGTGGCCGAGGCGCTGCCCTTCGCGGATGCGACCTATGACGCCGCGATCTGTCTCAACGCCCTACACCATGTGCCGTCCGCCGCGATGGACGCGGCACTGACCGAGGCGGGCCGCGTTCTGAAGCCCGAGGGCTGCCTGATCGTGGTAGAGCCCGACGCCGATGGCCCGCTGAGCCGCGTTCTGGCCGTGATCGACGACGAGACGGAAATCCGCACCGCTGCACAGGACGCGTTGGACCGCTGCGACCTGCCCCAGATCGAGGATTACCGTTTCCTGCGCCACGAAGGATATGCGGATTTCGCTGCCTTCACCGATAGCCTCGTCGCCGTTGATCCCGCTCGCGCGGCGATGATCGCGGCCAATGAAAACGCCCTGCGCGCGCGCTTTGACGCGCTATCCTTCTTCCCCGAGACCGGCGCAGACCCCGTTCTCGCCCAGCCCATGCATGTGCGCGTCTTCGCAAAGGACAGGCCCAGATGATCCAATCGACCCTTGATGTCGGCCACGACGATATCCGTGATGCCATCCGCGCCCTCTGCGCGGAGTTCCCGCCCGAATATCACCGCCAGATCGACGAGGACCGCGCCTATCCGGAAGGCTTCGTCGATGCGCTGACCAAGGGTGGCTGGATGGCCGCGCTGATCCCCGAGGAATTCGGCGGCTCCGGCCTTGGCCTGACCGAGGCATCGGTCATCATGGAGGAGATCAACCGCGCCGGTGGCAATTCAGGCGCCTGCCACGGCCAGATGTACAACATGACCACACTGGCGCGGCACGGATCGGACGAACAGCGCCAGAAATATCTTCCGAAGATCGCGAGCGGCGAATTGCGCCTGCAATCCATGGGCGTGACCGAACCCACGACCGGCACCGACACCACGAAGATCAAGACGACCGCAGTGCGCAAGGGTGACCGCTATGTCATCAACGGCCAGAAGGTCTGGATCAGCCGCGTGCAGCATTCGGATCTCATGATCCTTCTGGCCCGCACCACGCCGCTGGCCGAGGTGAAGAAGAAATCCGAGGGCCTGTCGATCTTTCTCGTCGATATCGCAGAGGCGATGACGGCGGGGATGGAGGTCAAACCCATTCGCAACATGGTCAACCACGAAACCAATGAACTCTTCTTCGACAATCTCGAAATTCCCGCCGAGAACCTGATCGGCGAAGAGGGGCAAGGCTTCAAATACATCCTTACGGGCCTCAATGCAGAACGCGCGCTCATCGCCGCCGAATGCATCGGCGACGGATACTGGTTCATCGACAAGGTCACCGCCTATGCCGGCTCGCGCGAGGTTTTCGGCCGCCCCATCGGCCAGAACCAGGGCGTGCAATTCCCCATCGCCGAGGCCTTCATGGAAATCGAGGCCGCCAACCTGATGCGCTATGAGGCGTGCCGCCTTTACGACGAGGGCAAGCCCTGCGGCGCGCAGGCAAATATGGCCAAGTATCTTGCCGCCAAGGCCAGCTGGGAGGCGGCAAATGCCTGCATCCAGTTCCATGGCGGCTTCGGCTTTGCCGCTGAATACGATGTGGAACGCAAGTTCCGCGAAACGCGCCTATATCAGGTCGCGCCGATCTCGACGAACCTGATCCTGTCCTATGTCGCCGAGCATATTCTTGGCCTGCCGAGGTCGTTCTGAATGCGCGCGCTCGAAGGTCTCAAGGTCATCGCGGTCGAACAGGCGGTCGCCGCCCCGTTCGCCACGTCGCGCCTCGCCGATGCCGGGGCAGACGTTCTGAAGATCGAGCGTCCCGAGGGTGATTTTGCGCGCGGCTACGATGATGTCGCGGCGGGCCAGTCAAGCTATTTCGTCTGGCTCAATCGCGGCAAGCGCTCGGAGGTTCTGGACCTTGCCACCCCCGAATGCTGCGCCGTGCTGGAGGATTTGATCGCAGGCGCAGATGTGCTGGTGCAGAACCTCAAGCCCGGCGCGATGGCGAAACTCGGCTTTGCGCTCGATCGTCTCGAACGCGATTATCCGCGGCTCATCACCTGCTCGATCTCGGGCTATGGCGAGGATGGACCGATGGCGACCCGCAAGGCGTATGATCTGCTGATCCAGGCCGATAGCGGGCTCTCGTCGATCACCGGCGGCCCGTCCGAACCTGCGCGCGTCGGCGTCTCGGTCGTCGATATCGCCACGGGCGCCACGGCCCATGCCGCGATCCTTGAGGCGCTGATCCGGCGCGGGATCACCGGGCAGGGCGCACGGATTTCCGTGTCGATGTTCGACGTGATGGCCGATTGGCTGACGGTCCCGCTTCTGAACCATGAAGGCGGCAAGACCCCGGGCCGTGTCGGCCTCGCGCATCCCTCCATCGCGCCCTATGGCGTGTTCGCGCCGGAAAGCGGCCCGCCGATCCTGATCTCGATCCAGTCCGACCGCGAATGGCGCAGTCTCGCTGCCGACTTCCTTGGCGCGCCCGACCTCGGGACCGACCCGCGCTTTGCCACCAATGTCGCACGCGTCCAGAACCGCGCCGAGACGGACGCAAGCGTGCAGGCCGCCTTTGCCCGGCGCGGCGCGGATGAGGCGGAAGCGGCACTTTTGGCCCTCGGCATCGCCTTCGCGAAGGTCAACGACATGGACGGCCTTGCGCATCACCCGCATCTGCGCCGTATCACCGTCGAGACAGAGGGCGGCCCCGTCGATCTGCCCGCCCCCGGCGCACAACATGTCGGAGAGCCAAGACGCTACGGCCCGGTGCCGCGCCTCGGCGCCGCCGAGGTCCACCCCCGCAAGAAGGATCACCAGACATGACGAAGCCCACAAATCCGTCCTTCGACATCGCCCACCTCGGCCATGTCGAGATGCTGACCGATCGCTTCGAGGACAGCCTCGATTTCTTCACACGGATCTACGGCCTGAAACTGTCGGCCGATGACGGCCAAAGCGCCTATTTGCGCGCTTGGGACGACTACGAGCACCATTCGCTGAAACTCACCCGCGCGGCTACCACCGGCGTCGGTCACATCGGCTACCGCGCCGCCAGCCCCGAGGCGCTGGACCGCCGCGTGGCGGTGATCGAAGCGTCAGGTTATCCTGTTCACGGCTGGGTGGATGGCGATCCCGGCCACGGCCGCGCCTTCCGCTTCGAGGACCCGTTCGGCCATGTCTTCGAAATCTACTACGACACAAGACGCGCCGCGCCGGACCCTTCCGATAGCCCGGCACTCCAGAACACCGCCAGCGCCTTCACCGGCGCCGCCCCGCGCCGGATCGACCACCTCAATCTTCTGGCCGATGACGTCGCCGAATTCCGCCGCTTCATGGAAACCTGCCTCGGCGCGCGCGTGACCGAATATATCGAGCTCGACAATGGCCGGATCGGCGGCTGCTGGTTCACTATCAACAACAAGACTTACGATCTGGCCTGCACCGAAGAGCACGGCAAAGGCCATGGCCGCCTGCACCATGTCACCTACGCCACCGACCAGCGCGAGGATATCCTGCGCGCCGCCGACATCTTCCTGCAAAACGGCGTCCATATTGAAACCGGCCCCCATAAACACGCGATCCAGGGGACGTTCTTTCTTTATGTGTGGGAACCAGCAGGCAACCGCGTGGAACTGGCCAACGCGGGCGCCCGCCTCATCCTCGCGCCCGACTGGCAGCCGGTGAAATGGACTGAGAGCGACCGCAAAAAGGGCCAGGCCTGGGGCCTCAAGACCATTGAGACCTTCCATACCCACGGCACCCCGCCCGTCGACTGACGGGGCAATCCCTGCAGCAGCCGGTCACGCGATCAACCCGGCCCCACTTTGGTTCCATAAATACCCTCGGGGGTCTGGGGGCAGAGCCCCCAGCGGATCGCCCCGGCGAAGCCGGGGCGAAACCAAGGATCACGCCGGAACGCCCGCCACTTTCGCGCCGTCGGGGATCGTCCGCTCCGCCGCGTTGAGCCGGTCCTTGGCGAACCCGGCGGCGCTCTTGTAGGCGGCCATGAACCCCGCGCGCTCCTCGGGCGGGATCACCGCATCGATATCGTCAAACGCCCCGCCACAGCGCTCATCGACGAGGTTCAGCAAGCCGAACGGCCCCGCTCCGCGATTGCGCAGGACGACCTCGGAAATCGGCCCGCACAGCTCCGCGTCATAGGCCGCCAGCGCCTCCGGCCCCAGCCCAAACGCGATCAGCTTCGTGCCCAGCACCCGCGCGTCGACGACCGCCTGGCTCGCCCCGTTCGACCCGGTGGGATACATCGCATGGGCCGCGTCCCCCATCAGCGCCACGCGCCCCTCGGTCCATGTGGACACAGGATCACGGTCGATCATCGGGTTCTCATACGCGATCTCGGCGCCCGCCAGCATCTCGGGCACGTCCAGCCAGTCATAGCGGAATCCTTCGAAATGATGCGCGAACTCGGCGATCTCCACGGGCCGGAACCAACCGGTCTGCCCGCGCTCTTCATCCGGCTCGACCGTGCGCTCGGCGATCCAGTTGATATCGGCAAGGCCCGTCTCGGGATCGGGCGCGGAAATCGGGTAGATCACCATGCGGTGCTTGTGCGTGCCAAGGCCGATGAAGGACGACCCGGTGCGAATGGGCTTGGCGCGCGTCAGCCCGCGCCACATGATCGCGCCGCCCCAATGGATCGGCGGCTGGTCCGGGTGCATCTGCGCGCGCACTGCCGAATGGATGCCGTCCGCGCCCAGCAACAGCCGCCCGCGCGCCGTGCTTGCGCTGCCATCCGAATGGGCAATCGTCGCGGTCACGCCGGTCTCGTCCTGCGCATAGCCGGTCACCGTCGCGCCCAGAACCACGGCATCCGCGCCCGCGCGCTCCAACAATGTATGATACAGCAGCATATGCAGCCGCCCGCGATGCACCGCGTATTGCGGCCAGTCGTATCCAGCGTCGATGCCGCGTGGCTCGGAATAGATTTCCTTGCCGTTCAACCCCACAAGCGCCCATTCCCGCGCCGGAACGCCGACCGCATCCAGCGCCTCTGCGCCGATGCCAAGATCGTAAAGCTCGCGCACCGCGTTGGGTTGCAGGTTGATGCCGACGCCCAGGGGCTTCATCTCGCGCACCTGTTCATAGACGCGCACTGAAACACCGATCTGGTGCAGCGTGAGCGCAAGCGCGAGCCCGCCGATGCCGCCGCCCGCGATGATGATATCCCGCTCTGCCATTCTGCCGCCTTTCCTCCGCGCCGTGCGGATCCGGTTTATGCGCAGCATCCCCTCAGGGCAAGACGCGCCCCTTGCAAGATCGGCCCCGCCGGGGCAGGGAAGCGCCCATGGAATACGGGTTTGAAAACGGGCGCATCCTGACGCCGGACGGGTTTGCCGATCAGCCGCTTGGCATCGCGGAAGGCCGGTTCACGGATGCCGTGGCGGGGCGGCGCATTGATGCTGCGGATCTGTGGATCCTGCCCGGGCTCGTCGATCTGCACGGCGACGGATTCGAGCGGCACGTCGCCCCGCGCCGGGGCCTGATCCTCGATCTGGCGCCCGCCATGGGGGCCATCGAACAGGAACTCGCCGGATCGGGCATCACCACCGCATGGCTCGCGCAATTCTGGAGCTGGGAAGGCGGCATGCGCGGCCCCGAATTCGCCGCCCGCATGGCAGAGGCGGTGACGGGTCAGCGGGGGCGAACCGCGCTCGATCTGCGCCTGCAACTGCGGTTCGAGACGCATATGGTCGAGGACGGTGACGCGATGCTCGATCTCGTGCGCGAACACGGGATCGATTATCTCGCCTTCAACGATCATCTCGCCCATGATCGGCTGAGCGCGGGCAAACCGCCGCCGCGTCTGCAGGGCGGAGCGCTGAAGGCAAGGCGGTCTCCTGAGGCGCATCTGAAGATCATGCAGGCGTGCGAGGCGAATGCGCCGCGCGTGCCGGCCTTCCTGAAAGACCTATCCGCGCGGCTTGGCGACGTGGTGATCGCGTCCCATGACGAGCCGGACGGCGATGCGCGCCGCGCCTTCCGCGCGCTTGGATCGCCGATCTCGGAATTCCCGCTCAGCTTCGAGGCCGCGCGCGAGGCGAAGGACGCAGGCGAGGCGGTCGTCATGGGCGCGCCGAATGTCGTCCGGGGCGGCAGCCACAAGTCCAAGGGCCTCTCGGCCAGCGATTTCGTGGCCGAGGGTCTCGTTGATGCACTGGCCTCCGACTACCACTACCCCTCGCTGGCGCAGGCGGCCTTTGCGCTCACCGACCGCCGCATTCTGCCGATGGAAGAGGCTTGGGCGCTTGTGTCGACCCGTCCCGCCGCCGTCATGGGGCTGACGGATCGTGGCGGCATCGCGGATGGCCAGCGCGCGGATTTCATCGTGCTTGACCCCAAGACCCGGCGGGTTGAGGCGACCTTTGCAGGCGGTCAGCCGGTCCATCTTTCGGGCAAGATCGCGCAACGCATGCTCGCATGACCCCTTGCCAAGGCGGACCCCCGCGCAGCACCTTGGCCCCATGACACAGCTTTACATTGCTTTTCTCGGCTACGGCGAAGCGGCCCGCGCCTTTCGCCAGAGCCTTTCCGCGCAGGGCGATCTGCGTTTTGCGGCCTATGACATCAAGCTGGACGGGCCAGAGGCCGACGCGATGCGCGCGGCGATGGACCGGGACGGGACCGAAGTCATCGGGCTGGACGGGTTCACCGGTGCCGATTGGGTGATCTCGGCGGTGACGGCGGATCAATCGCTGATCGCGGCGCAAAGCGTGGCGCGGCATCTCGGGCAGGGCGCGGTCTTTATCGACATCAATTCCGTCTCACCGGGCCGGAAGGTGGAGACCGCCGCGCTGATCAGCGGCACGGGCGGCACATACCTCGACATGGCCGTCATGGCGCCGGTGCACCCGCGCGGTCACAAGACGCCGGTGCTGCTGGGCGGCGAAACAGGCGCCATTGCCCCGGCGCTGGATGCGCTTGGCTTTGCGTGGTCGCTCGCCGGGCCAGAGCCGGGCGCTGCGACCGCGATCAAGATGATCCGTTCGAATTTCGTCAAGGGGCTGGAGGCGATCACGGTCGAGACCCTGCTGGCGGCAGAGGCGGCGGGCGTGACCGAGACGATCCTTGGATCCTTGTCCTCCAGCTATCCCGGTCTCGGCTGGCCGGATCATGTGGCCTATACGCTGGAACGCACGCTCACCCACGGCGCGCGCCGGGCCGCCGAGATGGACGAAAGCGCTGCGACCTTCGACGATCTGGGTCTGACCGGTGATCTGGGCCGCGCCAGTGCCGAAGTGCAGCGCCGCATGGGGAACGCAGGCGCTCACGAACATCCCGCCGGCGGCATCGCCGAGACTTTGAAAAGCGTCCTCAAGGCGCGTCGAACCGGCGCACAACCCCCGTAAAAGAAGGGGGATGGAACCCCGCGCCCGGATCCCCTAGGGTCCGGCGCAAGTCATCAGCGCCGCGTGCGCCACCCGAAATAACCCCCCGATCGCCAAAGGAGGATCAGCAATGCTGACCAACGACCAGCTATCCAAATGGGACCGCGACCATTTCTTTCACCCGTCGACCCATCTGGCGCAGTTCGCGCGCGGCGAGGCGCCACAGCGGATCATAACTGGCGGCGAGGGGGTCTTTATCGAGGATCGTGACGGCAAGAAGCTGCTTGACGCCTTTGCGGGTCTTTACTGCGTGAATGTCGGCTATGGACGCACGGAAATCGCCGATGCCATCGCCAAGCAGGCGCAGGAGCTGGCCTACTACCACGCCTATGTTGGCCACGGCACCGAAGCGTCGATCACGTTGGCGCATATGGTCATGGACCGCGCGCCCGATCACATGTCCAAGGTCTATTTCGGCCTGTCGGGATCGGATGCGAACGAGACGAACGTGAAACTCGTCTGGTACTACAACAACATCCTTGGCCGCCCCGAGAAGAAAAAGATCATCTCGCGCTGGCGTGGCTATCACGGATCGGGCCTTGTCACAGGCTCGCTCACGGGGCTGGAGCTGTTTCACAAGAAGTTCGACCTGCCGCTCGCGCAGGTGATCCATACCGAGGCGCCCTATTACCACCACCGCCCCGAAACGGGCATGAGCGAGGATGAGTTTTCAACCTGGTGCGCCGAGAAGCTCGAAGAGCTGATCCTGTCCGAAGGCCCCGACACCGTCGCCGCCTTCATCGGAGAGCCGATCCTTGGAACGGGCGGCATCGTACCGCCGCCGAAGGGCTATTGGGAAAAGATCCAGCCGATCCTGCAGAAATACGACATCCTTCTGATCGCGGATGAGGTCGTTACCGGCTTTGGCCGCATGGGAACGATGTTCGGCAGCGATTATTATGGCATCAAGCCCGATCTGATGACCGTCGCCAAGGGCCTCACTTCGGCCTATGCGCCGCTGTCGGGGTCCATCGTGGGCGACAAGATGTGGAAGGTGTTGGAACAGGGCACGGATGAGAACGGCCCCTTCGGCCATGGCTGGACCTATTCGGCCCATCCCATCGGCGCGGCGGCCGGGGTCGCGAACCTAAAGCTGATCGACGATCTGAACCTTCTGCAGAATGTGCGCGACAACGGCCCCGAACTGTTGGGCCGGATGCGCGCCGCCTTTGGCGATCACGCCCATATCGGCGAGATCCGGGGCGAGGGGATGCTCTGTGCAGTGGAACTGACGGCGGACCGTGACACGCGCGCGGCCTTCGATCCGGCCAAGAAGGTGGTCCCGACCATCGTTGCCAAGATGGCGGAACGCGGCGTGATCGCCCGTGCGATGCCGGGCGGCGATATCATCGGCTTCGCGCCGCCGCTTTGCATCTCGAAAGAGGAGATTGACGTGGTGGTTTCGGCGACCAAGGATGCCGCAGACGAGGTGCTGGCCGCGCTCTGACGCGCGGCGGCCCCCGGCCTTGCGCGAAAGGGACCATCTTTGACAACGACCAACCCGAACTTCACCGATGCCGAATACGAGGCACGGATCGCCGCCACGCGCGAGGAAATGGACCTGCGCGGGCTCGATCTGCTGATCATCTCGGATCCATCGAACATGAACTGGATCTGCGGCTACGATGGCTGGTCCTTCTATGTCCATCAGGCGGTTCTGCTGGGTATGGAAGGTCCACCGGTCTGGTGGGGCAGGTCCATGGACGGGCTGGGCGCGGTGCGGACGGTCTTCATGGAAAACCATGACGAGACCATCATCGGCTATGACGACACCTATGTTCAGAACCCGCAAAAGCACCCGATGGAGGCGCTGGCAATCCTGATCTTCGAACGCGGCTGGCAAGAGGCGCGCATCGGGGTCGAGATGGACAACTACTACTACTCGGCGCGCGCGCATCATGTGCTGACCGAACACTTGCACCATGCGGTGTTCGAGGATGCCACGGGCCTCGTGAACTGGCAGCGCGCCGTGAAATCGGACAGCGAGATCCTCTATATGCGCCGTGCCGCGCGCATCGTTGAGGCGATGCATGACCGGATCCTCGACGTGGCCGAACCCGGGATGCGCAAGAACGAACTCGTGGCCGAGATCCTGCATCAAGGCGCGATGGGTGCCGATGGCCAGTGGGGCGATTATCCCGCCATCGTGCCGCTGACACCCTCTGGCATGGACGCCACCGCCCCGCATCTGACCTGGGATAACAGACCGCTGAAGAAGGGCGAATCGAACTTCTTCGAGATCGCGGGCGCCCATCGTCGCTATCACTGCCCGCAATCGCGCACGCTGTTTTTCGGCGCACCACCCGTCCACTACCAAGAGGCCGAAAAGGCTGTGGTCGAGGCGATGGAGGCCGGGCTGGAACAGGCCCGCCCCGGAAACCGCTGCGAGGATGTCGCGAACGCGTTCAACGCCACGCTCAACAAGCTGGGTTGGGAAAAGGACAGCCGGTGCGGCTATTCCATTGGCCTGTCGTATCCGCCCGACTGGGGCGAGCGCACGATGTCCTTCCGGCGCGGCGACATGACGGCGCTCAAGCCCAACATGGTGCTGCATTTCATGCCCGCGCTTTGGCTGGAAGACGGCGGGTTGGAAATCACCGAGGCGATCCGCATCACCGAAACGGGCTGTGAATGCCTGTGCAACACACCGCGGCAGATCTTCGTGAAATGACCATCAATCCGATCACACCGACCGTGCCGTTCGACGAGGATGGCGTGCACCACGGTCATCTGCGTCTGCCCTATAGCCGCGATGACAGTGCCTGGGGGTCGGTGATGATCCCGATCACCGTCATTCGGAACGGCAGAGGCCCGACCGCGCTGATGACCGGCGCCAATCATGGCGACGAATACGAGGGACCGATCGCACTGTTCGATCTGGCGCAAACCCTGCAGGCCGGTGATGTCACGGGCCGGGTAATCCTGCTGCCCGCGCTAAATACGGCGGCTTTCCTGGCCGGAACACGCACGACGCCCATGGACAAGGGCAACCTCAACCGGTCCTTTCCGGGGCGGCCGGATGGCACTGTGACCCAGAAGATCGCCGATTACGTCTCGACGCAGCTTCTGCCGTTGGCCGATCTGGTGCTCGACTATCATTCGGGCGGCAAGACGCTCGACTTCCTGCCCTTCGCTGCCGCCCATATCCTTGACGACAAGGCGCAAGAGGCGCGCTGCATGGACGCCGTGAAGGCCTTTGGCGCGCCCTGGTCGATGAAGATGCTCGAGATCGACGCGGCGGGGCTTTATGACACCGAGGCCGAGGGGCAGGGCAAGACGTTCGTTACCACCGAACTTGGCGGCGGTGGCACGGCGCGGGCCGAAACGGTCGCCATCGCCAAGCGCGGCGCGCAGAACCTGTTGATCCATGCCGGGATCCTTTCGGGTGAGATCGACGAACAGCCGACCCGGTGGCTCGATATGCCCGACGCAACCTGCTTTGCCTTCGCCGAGGCGGCGGGCCTTTGCGAGCCGATGGTCGATCTGGGCGGGACGGTCGCGACGGGGGACGCCATCGCGCGCATTTGGTCGATGGACAGCACCGGGCGCGCGCCGTTGACCGTGACGGCAAAACGCGGCGGCCTTCTGACCGCGCGTCATTTCCCCGGCAAGGTGCAGATCGGCGACTGCCTTGCCGTGATCGCGGACGTCTTGTGAGGCACGCGCCAGGCGGCGTGAAAAAAATCACATAAAAGAATTTGAATATGATGGGATGAGGGCGTATATGTCTCTTGGCGGTGATCTCCGCCGGGGACAGACACGCTTTTGAAAAGGATCATTCCCATGTCCATCAATGTTGGAACACTCGACCGCAGCGCCCGCGCCATACTGGGCCTCGTCCTTTTGGGCCTCGCCTTTGGCACGACCGTCCTTGCGGGCAGCGCGGTCCTTTATTGGGGCGCGATCTTCGTCGGCCTCGTGATGCTCGCCACCGCCGCCTTCAAGTTCTGCCCGCTCTATGCGGTGCTCGGGCTGAAAACCTGTTCGGACTGCTGAGGAGACCCGCGATGACCGCCTATCCCGTCGACATGACCGTCACGCCCGACGTGTCGGCCTTCTTCGATCCGGCCACCAACACGATCAGCTATATCGTGAAGGACCCCGGATCGAACGCCTGCGCCATCATCGATTCCGTCATGGATATCGACTACGCTGCCGGGCGCATCACCTATGACCACGCGGACGAGTTGATCGCGCATATCGAGAAGTACGACCTCGATCTGCAATGGATCATCGAAACCCATGTCCATGCCGATCACCTGTCCGCCGCGCCCTACATTCAGGGCAAGCTCGGCGGCAAGATCGGCATCGGTGACAAGATCACCGTCGTGCAGGACACGTTTGGCAAGGTCTTCAACGAAGGCACCGAGTTCCAGCGCGATGGCAGCCAGTTCGACGCGCTCTTTACCGATGGCGACACCTACACCATCGGCGGCATGACGGCCTTTGCCATGCACACGCCCGGCCACACGCCGGCCTGCATGGTTCATGTGATCGGCAACGCGGCCTTCGCGGGCGACACGCTGTTCATGCCTGACGGCGGATCGGCGCGGGCCGATTTCCCCGGCGGGGATGCGGGCGAGCTTTACGATTCCATCCAGAAAGTCCTCGCCCTGCCGGACGAGATGCGTCTGTTCATGTGCCACGATTACGGCCCGAACGGCCGCGATATTCAGTGGGAGACCACGGTCGGCGAGGAAAAGGCGCACAATATCCATGTCGGCGCGGGCAAGACGAAAGAGGATTTTGTCAAGTTCCGCACCGAACGGGATGCGCAGCTGGATATGCCCAAGCTCATCATCCCGTCGCTTCAGGTGAACATGAAGGCAGGCCAGCTGCCCGAGCCGGAAGACAACGGCAGCCGCTACATGAAGGTCCCTCTGAACGGTCTCTGACGCTTTCACCCGCGTCAATGTCTCCCCCCGGTCCCGGCTGACGCCTCGGGACCGGCCCTATCGAGAATGCCAATGACCTCGCCTGATCTCACCCGCTTCAAGCGCTATCTGCCCATCCTCGACTGGGGCAGCCGCTATGATGGCACGACCGCGACCAGCGATCTTGTGGCCGCCGTGATCGTGACGATCATGCTGATCCCGCAATCGCTGGCCTATGCGTTGCTGGCGGGTCTGCCGCCCGAGATGGGGCTTTATGCTTCGATCCTGCCGCTGGTCGCCTATGCGATCTTCGGCACCTCGCGCACGCTGGCGGTTGGGCCTGTCGCAGTCGTCTCGCTGATGACCTTCGCGGCCATCGGCAACCTCGGGCTGACGAACCCGGCCGAGATCGCAATGGCTGCGATCACTCTGGCCTTCCTGTCGGGCGCGGTCCTCTTGGCGATGGGCATCTTCCGGCTGGGCTTTCTGGCGAACTTTCTCAGCCACCCGGTGATCGCGGGCTTCATAACTGCATCGGGTATCCTGATCGCGACCTCGCAGCTGAAGCACATCCTTGGGATCAAGGCGAGGGGCGCAACCTTGCCGGAATTACTATCCTCGCTCCTCGGGAATCTCGGCCAGATCAACCCGATCACGCTGGTGATCGGTGTCTCGGCAACTGCGTTTCTGTTCTGGGTGCGCAAAGGGCTGAAACCGCTTCTTCTGAAGGCGGGCCTTGGGCCGCGCATGGCCGATATCCTCGCCAAGGCTGGACCGGTCGGGGCGGTGGCTGTCACGACGCTCTTGTCTTGGGGCTTTGCGCTGGACACGCGCGGCGTCGATATCGTCGGCGCGGTACCAGAAGGCCTGCCGCCGCTGACCTTTCCGCTCTTCGATGCAGACCTGATGGGCGCGCTTATCGGTCCGGCGATCCTGATCTCGATCATCGGCTTCGTGGAATCCGTCTCGGTCGCGCAAACATTGGCCGCCAAGCGCCGCCAGCGCATCACTCCGGATCAGGAACTGATCGGTCTTGGCGCATCGAACGTGGCCGCCGCCGTCTCGGGCGGCTACCCGGTCACGGGCGGCTTTGCGCGGTCGGTCGTCAACTTCGACGCGGGCGCGGAAACCCCGGCGGCGGGGGCCTTCACCGCCATCGGCATCGCCGCCGCCGCGCTGTTTCTGACGCCGCTCTTGTTCTTCCTGCCCAAGGCCACACTTGCCGCCACGATCATTGTCGCGGTCCTCAGCCTCGTCGATTTCTCGGTCCTGCGGCACACGTGGTCCTTCAGCCGCGCAGATTTTGCCGCCGTCGCTGCGACGATCCTTTTGACGCTGGGCTTTGGCGTGGAAACAGGCGTGTCGGCGGGGGTCGTGCTGTCGATCTTCCTGCATCTCTACAAGACGTCGAAGCCCCATATCGCCGAGGTCGGGCTGGTTCCGGGGACCGAGCATTTCCGCAATATCAACCGCCACAAGGTCAAGACGCATCCAGAGATGCTGACCCTGCGCATTGATGAAAGCCTCTATTTCATCAACGCGCGGTATCTTGAGGATTACGTGCAAGACCGCGTTGTTGCCGATTGCGGGCTGAAGCATGTCGTCCTGCAATGCACCGCCGTAAACGAGATCGATTCTTCGGCCCTTGAAAGCCTCGAGGCGATCAACCGGCGCCTTGGTGACATGGACATCAAGCTGCACCTCAGCGAGGTGAAGGGCCCGGTAATGGACCGGCTGAAATGCAGCCATTTCCTGGACGATCTGACGGGGCAGGTGTTCCTGACGCAATACGGCGCGATGAAGGCGCTGGGGCCGGTGGACGGCAACACCGATATCCGCCGGGCCAGCTGACGGCGCGGAAAGGCACGCGCCCGAATTGTTATTGACAGTAACAATCGACTTCCTATCCTTCACTCCAAGAGGAGAAGGAGGATCCGATGGCACTCGACCGTTCCCAGACCGGCGGCACAGGCGCGCCGTTCGCACCGCTTGACGAGACGATCACGCTCGACCAGCTCGACCGTGACCCTTACCCGATCTACAAGCGCCTGCGCGCCGAAGCACCCGTCTTGCGTGTCAAATCCGTGGGCCGGACCCTTCTGACGAAGGCCGAGGACACGAAATACGTCAAGGACAACCCGGTCCTGTTTTCCTCGAACGATCCCAACACACCGATGAAGCGCGCCTTCGGGGCGCATACGCTGATGCGCAAGGATGGCGAAGAGCATATGCGCGAGCGCATGGCGATGGCGCCGGCCTTCAATCCAAAGGTCATCATGTCCGAATGGCTGCCGCGCTACGCCGACACCGCCGCCGAATATGTCGACCGCCTGCCGAAGGGCGAGCCGGTGGATCTGTTCCGTGGTTTGGCGGCCCCGTGGGCGTCGCGCGGCCTTGCGCATCTTCTGGGTCTGGCCGAAGTCGTGACCGACGAGGAAATGGAACGCTGGTCGCAGACCCTGATCGACGGGGCAGGCAATTTTGGCTGGCGGCCAGAGCTGTTCGCCAAGTGTGACGCCGCGAATGCGGAAATGGACGCCGCGATGATCGAGATGGCCAAGCGCCACAAGGCCGATCCGAACCCCTCTGCGCTGTCGGTCATGGTCAATGACGATGATCCCATCGAGTGGAGCCAGATCGTCGCCAACGTCAAGATCGCTATCGGCGGCGGCATCAACGAGCCGCGCGATGCGCTTTGCACGATCCTTTACGGTTTGCTCACCAACCCCGAACAGCGCGAAGAGGTCGTCGCCAAGGGCGACTGGCAAAAGGCGTTTGAGGAAGGCGTGCGCTGGGTTGCGCCGATCCAGGCCTCTAGCCGTCTCGTGACCGAGGATACGGAAATTCGCGGCTACCTGATTCCCAAGGGTGATACGGTCATGACGCTTCAGGCCTCGGCCAATCGCGACGAGGATTTGTTCGAGGATGGCGAGGATTTCATCGTCTACCGGGGCAAGAACAACCACCAGGCCTTTGGCAATGGCCCGCATTTCTGCCAGGGCACCCATGTTGCGCGCCAGACGATCACCAAGGGCATGCTGCCGCTTCTGTTCGAACGCTTCCCGAACATGGAACTGGTGGACCCCGAGGTCGTCGAATGGCGTGGCTTCGGGTTCCGGGGGCCGATCAACCTTCCGGTGATCCTGAAGTAAGCCTTCAGTCGATCGAGAAGAGCGACATCACCACCTGCCGGGCGCGCCGCGCGCCGCGCCCGACAAACAGCGTTCTGTTGACCCAATCATAGCGCGGATCGCCCGTTTCCAGTCGCGCCTGCGTGCGCATGTAGTAGGCGTCGTTCGGCACGTCTTCGCCCCGTGCGATGGCCGCGATCACCTCTGGCGGGCCGTGGCGAAAACCGTAATTGACGATTTCGATGGTCGCGCCGTCATGAGTTTCCAGCCCGTACCGCGTATCAAGCTCTGCCACGCCATTGTCCCAGATCGTCTGCCAGTCGGCGCCAAGATTCAGGATCCGACCATTCAGGCGCGGGCCTTCCATGGTGCCGCCGACAATCGGAATGATCCGCCGCTGCCCGCTGCGCCCCTGTCCCATCTCGCGGATCGGATCGAGATCGACATAAAGATCGCAGACATGGTTCAGAACCGGGACCGGCAGGGTAGGCGGCATCAGGGCGCTTCCTTCTTTTGTTCGGCTGTCCTTCTGTTTAGGAAGGAATTGGTTACAGGATGAACGGTCTTTATCCCCTTGGAAAGGCCCCGAACAGGATGCGCGGCATGACGGATGCGGCGGGCCCGCAAGGCCCCGAAATGGCCAGCCTTGAATCGCTCGTGGGGTATAACCTGCGGCGCGGCTATGGCCGGTTCGCGGCCGATCTGCGCGAGGCGCTTGCGCCCCATGGGCTTAGCCAGCGGACGTTTTCCGTGCTGTCCGTTGTCGTGGCAAATCCTGGCATCACGCAATCCGAAGTCGCGCGCGGTCTGGGCATCGAACGCTCTGGCACCGTGGTGACGGTGGATGAGCTTGAAGCCAAGCGTCTTGTAACCCGCATGGCCGTTCCGGGCGACCGCCGCGCCCATGCCCTGAACCCCACCGCTGAGGGCCGGGCCGTCCTGAAACGTGCGCGCGGCGCGGTGGCAGCCCATGAGGACAAACTGCTGGGCGGATTTTCCACGGCAGAGCGCGAGACGTTCCTGTCGCTGCTGCACCGCCTTTACTAAGCCTTCAGAACGCGTCCGGCTGGTTGGGTGGCGCGGCGCGGTGGAATTCCGGCAGCGCGTCAAGCGCATCGAAAATCCGCGCGATGGTGGGATATTCCTTTAGCCCGATCTCGAAGCGGCGATTGTTCCAGACCTGAGCGTATAGACAACAATCGGCCAGACCGGGGCTGTCGCCATGGCAGAATGTGCCGGTTTCGGAATCGCTTGCAAGCTGCTGTTCGAGCGCTGGAAAGGTCTGCCCGACCCAGTGATGAAACCACTCCGCAACGCCTTCGCCGGACTGGTCGTGCTCTTCCGAGATGTATTTCAGGACCCGCAGATTATTCAGCGGATGAAGGTCGCAGGCAATCATGTAGGCCAGCGCCCGCACCCGCGCGCGGCCCAAGGGATCCAAGGGCAGAAGCGGCGGGGTCGGGTAAATCTCGTCGATATACTCGATAATGGCGAGCGATTGACGCAGGATCGTGCCGTCCTCGGTCTCGAGCACGGGCACCAGCCCGGCTGGGTTGAGCGTCAGAAAGGTTTCCGTCCGCGCCTCGCCCTTCAAGAGCGCATAGCCGCGATAGGAATAGCTCAGATCCTTCAAGTTCAGCGCACAGCGCAGGCGCGTCGATGTCGACGATCTGAAATAATTATGAAGAATCAGCATGTTCGCACCGACGGAGTGTGACTGAAGACGTGTTCATTGTGAGGGCCGCGTCCTTGATGGGCAAGTCCTATCATTGGGCACAGTTTTGGCATTTCTGCGCTGGAATGTTACCGGCTGTTTGCGCTACCGATACGGGGCAAAGGGGAGAAGAACATGTTCATTGGTCTCGATCTGGGCACCTCTGGCCTGAAGGGCCTTCTGATTGACGTCGATCAGACGATCATCGCCGAGGCGAATGCGCCGCTAACCGTCTCGCGCCCCGCGCCGGGCTGGTCCGAACAGGATCCGGCGGACTGGATCGCAGCGGCCGAGAAGGTGCTGGATCAGCTGGCCCAGCATGACCTGTCGGGCGTTCAGGGGATTGGCCTGTCCGGTCAGATGCACGGGGCGACGATGCTGGACGCGGCGGGCGATGTGCTGCGCCCTTCGATCCTGTGGAACGACACGCGCGCCCATGCCGAAGCCGCCGAACTTGACGCGGATCCGGACTTTCGCGCGCTGACCGGCAATATCGTCTTTCCGGGCTTCACCGCGCCCAAACTCGTCTGGGCTGCGCGGCACGAGGCGGATCTTTTTGCCAAGACCGCCAAGGTGCTGCTGCCCAAGGACTACCTGCGCTTCTGGCTGACGGGTGAATACGCCGCCGAGATGTCGGACGCTGCCGGAACAAGCTGGCTGGAGACGGGCGCGCGCGACTGGTCAGAGACGCTTTTAGACAAGACCGGCCTGACGCAGGATCACATGCCGCGTCTTGTCGAAGGATCAGAGGTGTCGGGACATCTGAAGGACACGCTCGCCACGCGCTGGGGCATGCCGCCGTCGGTGCCCGTCGCGGGCGGAGGCGGGGACAACGCGGCGTCCGGCATCGGCATGGGCACCGTCCGCGCGGGCGAGGCGTTTGTGTCGCTTGGCACCTCGGGCGTCCTCTTCGCGGCCAATGAAGGCTATCACCCGGATGCGGAAACGGCGGTACACACGTTCTGCCACGCGCTGCCGGGGACATGGCACCAGATGGGCGTGATCCTTGCTGCAACCGACGCGCTGAACTGGTTCGCAAAGCTGGCCGGGCAGGACGCAGCGGCGCTGACGCAGAACCTGGGGGCGCTGCAGGCGCCCTGTGGTCCGATCTTCCTGCCCTATCTCGGGGGCGAGCGCACGCCGCTGAACAACGCACAAATCCGGGGCGCTTTCGTCGGGCTGGAACACGCGACCGATACGGCGGCGGCCACTCGCGCTGTCCTCGAAGGCGTCAGCTATGCGATCCGCGATTGCCGCGATGCGCTCGCCGCGACCGGAACGCAAATCGAAAGCCTGCTGGCTGTCGGCGGCGGATCACGCTCTGACTACTGGCTGTCGCTGATCGCAAGCGTCCTGAACCGCCCCGTTGATGTGCCCGAGGCGGGCGATTACGGCGGCGCGTTCGGCGCGGCGCGCCTTGCGATCATGGCCGCAACCGGCGCAGGCGCCGAAATCGCCACGCGCCCCGCCGTTGCCCGCACCATAAACCCAGACCCCGCGCTGACCGATGCGTTCGACGCGGGCCACTCAAAATACCGCGCCGCCCAAGGCGCTATCGGAGGATTGGCATGACCGACTTTTTCAAGAGCATCCCGAAGATCGCCTATGAAGGGCCCGAGACCACGAATGAATTTGCGTTCCGGCACTATGACCCCGACGCGATGATCATGGGCAAGCGCATGGAAGACCACCTGCGCTTTGCCATCGCCTATTGGCACAGCTTCGCCTGGCCCGGCGGCGATCCCTTCGGCGGCGAGACCTTTCAGCGCCCCTGGTTCGGAGACACGATGGACCTGGCGCGGATGAAAGCGGATGTCGCCTTCGAGATGTTCGATATCCTGGGCGCGCCGTTCTTCTGCTTTCACGATGCCGATGCGCGGCCCGAAGGCGATGATTTCGCCTCGACCATGCGCAATCTCGAAGAGATCACGGATTACTTCGCGGGCAAGATGGAAAGCTCCAAGACCAAGCTTCTTTGGGGCACCGCGAACCTGTTCTCGCATCGCCGCTTCATGTCGGGCGCGGCCACCAACCCCGACCCGGATGTCTTCGCCTATTCCGGCGCGACGATCAAAGCGTGCCTTGATGCCACCAAGCGGCTTGGCGGCGCGAACTATGTCCTGTGGGGCGGGCGCGAAGGGTATGAGACGCTCCTCAACACAGACCTGTCGCGCGAGTCCGAACAGGCGGGCCGCATGCTCGCCATGGTGGTCGACTACAAGCACAAGATCGGCTTTGACGGCGCGATCCTGATCGAGCCGAAACCGCAGGAACCGACGAAGCACCAGTATGATTTCGACGTTGCGACCGTCTACGGCTTCCTCAAGCGCTTTGGCCTCGAGAACGAGGTGCAGGTGAATATCGAGCAGGGCCACGCCATCCTTGCGGGCCATTCGTTCGAGCATGAACTGGCGCTCGCGGCGTCGCTGGGCATTTTCGGGTCGATCGACATCAACCGGAACGACTACCAGTCCGGCTGGGACACCGACCAGTTCCCCAACAACGTGCCCGAGATGACGCTGGCCTTCTACGAGGTCCTGAAAGCGGGCGGTTTCACCACCGGCGGCACCAATTTCGATGCCAAGCTGCGCCGCCAGTCGCTTGATCCCGAAGACCTGATCCTCGCGCATGTGGGCGGCATGGACGCCTGCGCGCGGGGGCTGAAAGCGGCGGCTGCGATGCTGGAAGACGGCGGTCTGGAAGAGGCGCGGGCCGAACGCTACGCGGGCTGGGACGGCGATCTGGGCAAGAAAATCCTTGCAGGCGACATGACGCTTGCCGATCTCGACACCCATGTGCGGGACAATAACCTCTCGCCAGAGCCGCGCTCTGGCCGTCAGGAGCGGCTGGAAAACTACGTGAACCGGTTTGTCTGATTGCCGGAAAATCGGGCAAGGCGGGGGCAGGGCGAACGCCGTGCCCCCAGCCCATGACGGGTTTTCGCGATAGGCCAGAGGTAGCGGCTTCCAAACCGGTTTGGAAGCC
>CBFIJK010000009.1:0-75111 GCA_965662745.1 uncultured Paracoccaceae bacterium | reverse complement strand
CAGGCGAGACCGTCAAGCGTCTCGGGATCGGTGCAGAAGGAATACATTGATCGGGGTGGACGGGGCGACAGGGCGCCCCGTCCGGTCCGTCTGGATCAATAGGTCGTCGTGTCTTCGCCGAACCACTTGATCAGCATCTCGTTCAGCGTGCCGTCCTCTTTCATCGAGGTGATGGCCGCGTCGAACTTGTCGCGAAGCTCGGTATCGCTTTCGCGCAGACCAAGGCCGATGCCGCCGCCCAGCGGAACCTCATCGCCGACGAACATCAGCTCATCGGACGATTCAGCGATAGGCTTGAGATAGTCGAAATCGGCAAAGACCGCGTCGGCCTCACCGTTGCGCACGGCTGCGACGGTTTCCTCGGGCGTGGCGTACTCAACCAGCGTCGCACCGGATTCGGCGACATAGCCCGCCTGAATCGTGCCCGTCTGAGCGGCGACCACGCCGCCCATCAGATCAACGCCCTCGGACATGGCAAGATAGGCCGATGCGGTCGGCGGATAGTAGTTCTGGGTGAAGTCGATGACCTCGTCGCGCTCGTCGGTGATCGACATGCCCGCGATGATGGTGTCGTAGTTGCCCGACACGAGGTTCGGGATGATCGAATCCCAATCGTTGGTGACCCATTCGCAGGTCAGTTCGGCGCGAACGCAAAGCTCGTCGCCCAGCTCGCGCTCGAATCCGTCGACTTCGCCCGCATCGTTGAGGAAGTTGTAGGGAGGGTAGGCGCCCTCGGTGCCCATGCGGACGGTTTCGGAATGGCCGGCGGCAAAGGCCGCGCCCGTCATGAGGGCAAGCGCCGCGGCGGCAGTGGTGAGTTTGAACGTCATGGTAATCTCCCGTTGGTGAAGGTTGGTTAAGCGGCTGTCGCGTTCAGGAACTGGCGCAGCCGATCGGTTTCCGGCGCGCCAAAGACGCGCGCCGGGGGGCCTTGTTCTTCGATCCGGCCCTGGTGAAGGAACACGACATGGTCCGACACATCGCGCGCCATGGACATATCGTGGGTGACGAGAAGCATCGTGCGCCCCTCTTCGGCGAGCGCCTTGATGACACGCACGACCTCTTGTTCTAGCTCAGGGTCGAGCGCCGAGGTCGGCTCGTCAAACAGCAGGGCGCGCGGTTCCATGCACAGCCCACGCGCGATGGCGGCGCGCTGCTGCTGGCCGCCCGAAAGCTGCGCGGGATAGGCATCGCATTTGTCGCCGATGCCGACCTTGTCGAGATAGCCGCGTGCAGCTGCCTCGACTTCGGCCTTTGGTCGGCCGAGCACGGTGACCGGCGCTTCCATCACGTTTTGCAGGATGGTCATGTGCGCCCAGAGATTGAACTGCTGGAACACCATCGAAAGGTTGGTGCGGATGCGCCGAACCTGCGCGCGGTCAGCGGGCTGGCGGTTATGATCCCTGCCGCGCCATTTGACCGGCTCTCCTTCAAAGACGATCTCACCCGATTGGCTGTCTTCCAGAAGGTTCACGCAACGCAGAAGCGTGGATTTTCCGGACCCCGAAGATCCGATCAGAGACACGACATGCCCTTTGGGCGCGGCAAGATCGACGCCCTTCAGAACCTCCAGGCTGCCATAGCTTTTGTGGAGGTCGCGGATTTCAATGACAGGTACTGACGTGTTCACCGGGTCCTCTGGGCGTATCCAGTGCAAGAATAGGTCGTAAAGCCGCGCCGAATGCAATGGGGCGAGGGCATCTGACGTTGGGAGAATTAGGCGTTTGCCTAAAGAACAGGCTGTGCCTGGCTCGGAAGAGGGGGTGTCGGGACCGCCATGTAGTCGTCCGCGTGCATGGGATGAAAGCCGATCACTCCGGTCGCATCCGAAATCTTGGGCGGCAGCGTCTTGATTGCGCGGGCCACGGCGGTTGCGATCCGGTCCGCCGGTTGGTCCTTGGCTGTGATCAGCGGCAGGGACGGCGAGGAGGGCGACAGGCAAAGCACCCGCAAAGCCCCAGCAAGATCCGGCGCGTGCCGCTGGATCAGCCGCCATGTCACCGCATCGACGGCGGCAATATCGGCAACACCTTCGGCGACACGCCGGGCGCTTTCACGATGGGCGCCGGTGTGGTGAAAGCGGCGGAAACCGATCCCGGCAAGCCGTGCGGCCGCATGTGCTGCGACCCAGCCCGACTGACTGTCGAACCCGTTAAGCGCAAGCGTTGCCCCTGCGAACTCTGTCAGCATTGCGCGCGGGTCGTCAGCGCGCACGACAAGCGCGCTTGCGTAATGACCCGCTTGCACACCCTCCAGCCCATAATCCAGCGTTCCGACCACTTGGGCCGTCCGCGCAAGACGTTCGCGATAAGGCAGGCTGCAGGTCTGGCCCAGCACAAGGCCCGGATCTTCCCACAGCGCCCAAAGGTCCTCGCCGCGCGTCAGCTGATCCGGTGACGCGATTCCACTGTCTCGCAAGCTATCGCGCAGATGCGACCATAGTGCGTCTATGCCTGCCCGCTCTTCCGGCCAGTCATACATCGGCAGGCAGGCGATCACTGCGACGTGTCCACGCGTTTTCGGGCCATGTTCGAATCGCGGTCATTGACGCCCAGAAGCGGCGCGATCTGACGAAGCAGCGCGTTTTCTTCCTCGTCCCGTTCACCATCGGCCAGAACGATCGCCCAAAGCGCCTCCATCACGCCGACGCGGTCGTCATACTCGACCGCCTCCTTGATCGCTCGGGTGAAACGGACGGTGTCGGGGGCCTCGGACTCCAGCCCCTCGGCCTCGCTGCGGAGGGCTGTCGCCTCGAACGGCGACAGCCCATAGCGCGACTGAACGATGCGGTCGATGCGGTCGACCTCATCCGGGGCATAGTCGCCATCGGCCTTGGCGACGCGCACCATAAGGGCTGTCAGCGCAAGCCGCGCGTCAGTGTCGGGCAGGGGTTCGGGGTCGGGGGCCGTCAGGCGGCGCAGGAAATCAGCAAACATGCCGACTGATATAGGCCCCAATGCGCGCAGGGGAAACCCAGACTCACCGGGCTTTGAGCGCCGCGAAGATCCGGTTCAGGCGCTGGGCCTCATCGTCGATGCCGTATGGCGCGTTCAGCATGAAGACGCCGGTGCCGATCATCTTGTGGCCGTCTCGAACGGGCGGAAAGGTCAATTCATGCCGGAACGCGCCGGGATGATCGGACATCAGGCGACCCAGCATCGGCTTGTGAGCGCCTGTTTTCAGGATCGGATACCACAGCATCTGAACGCCGACATTCCAGGCCTTCGCAAGCTTGGCGATGGTGCCGGGGATCGCGTCATAGTCGTCTTTCACCTCGTAGGACGGATCGATCAGAACCATACCCCGGCGCGGTGTCGGCGGCACGAGCGATAGCGCCATGGCAAAGCCGTCCTCGCCCTTGATGCGCGCGCGCTTCAGCTTTGGCACCTGTTCCAGTGCCGCGCGTTCCTGCGGGTGAAGCTCTGCCAATGACATCGGATCGCCCGCGCGCATGGACAGTGCCGCGACCAGCGGCGATCCGGGATAGGCGTTCGGCCCATGCGCCGCGCGGACGTTTTCGATCACCCGCCGGTAAGGATGCGCGGCGGGAAACTTCTCCAGAAGGCGCGTGATCCCCTGCGTCGCCTCGCCGGTCTTGGCCGCCTCTGCGGCGGCCAGATCATACAGGCCCCGCCCGGCATGCGTATCAATATAGCAAAGAGGCTTGTCCTTCTTGGCCATGTAGCCAAGCGCGTAGGCCAGAAGCGTGTGCTTCTGGACATCCGCCATGTTCCCGGCGTGGTAGATATGTTGGTAGGACAGCATCAAACGCCCCTTTCACTGACCGCTTCGGGCGCTAGGGCGGGACTTGTCCCGCTGCCCCCGGTCAGACCAGCCGCGACATATCCTTCGCGGCGCGCACGAAATCTGCGAACAGAGGGTGCGGCGCGAAGGGTTTGGATTTCAGCTCGGGGTGGAACTGCACGCCGATGAACCACGGGTGATCTGTGACCTCGACGATCTCGGGCAGGCGGCCATCGGGGGAAATCCCGGAAAAGTTGAGCCCCGCTTCTTCCAGTGCCTCGCGGTATTTCAGATCGACCTCGTAGCGGTGGCGGTGGCGTTCCTCGATCTCGGTGGTGCCATAGACCTCGGCCACTTTGGACCCGTCCTTGAGATGCGCTGTATAGGCGCCCAGCCGCATGGTGCCGCCCTTGTCGTCATCGACCTTGCGCGCGACCGTGGCGTTGCCCTTCACCCATTCCTTGAGGTGATAGACGACCGGCTCGAACCGGCGACGGCCCGCCTCGTGGTCGAATTCCTCGGACCCTGCGGTTTCAAGTCCGGCAAGATTGCGCGCGGCTTCGATAACGGCCATCTGCATGCCAAGGCAGATGCCCAAGTAGGGGATTTTGCGCTCTCGCGCGAACTGGGCGGCGCGAATCTTGCCTTCGGTCCCGCGCTCGCCAAAGCCGCCGGGGACTAGGATCGCGTGGAAGCCTTCAAGATAGGGGCCGGGGTCCTCGCGCTCGAAAAGCTCTGCATCCACCCATTCGATGCGCACTTTCACCCGGTTCGCCATCCCGCCATGGGTCAGCGCCTCGGCGATGGATTTATAGGCATCCTCAAGCTGGGTGTACTTGCCGACGATCGCGACGCGCACCTCGCCTTCGGGGTTGAACACCCGGTCATAGACATCGTGCCAGCGCGACAGTTCCGGCTTCGGCGCAGGATGGATCTGGAACGCGTCGAGAACCGCCTGGTCCAGTCCTTCGCGGTGATAGGCCAGCGGCGCCTCGTAGATGGATTTCAGATCATAGGCCGCGATCACGCTCTCGGGGCGCACGTTGCAGAACAGTGCCAGCTTTTCGCGTTCCTTCTGGGGGATCGGACGCTCGGACCGGCAGACAAGGATATCCGGCTGCAGGCCGATGGACCGTAGTTCCTTAACGGAATGCTGGGTCGGCTTTGTCTTCAGTTCGCCGCTCGCCGCGATATAGGGCAAGAGCGTAAGATGCATGAACAGGCACTGGCCGCGGGGCTTGTCCTGCGCGAACTGTCGGATCGCCTCGAAGAACGGCAGGCCCTCGATATCGCCGACAGTGCCGCCGATCTCGCAGAGCATGAAATCGACTTCGTCCTCGCCGACCGAGATGAAATCCTTGATCTCGTTTGTGACGTGGGGGATCACCTGGATCGTCTTGCCCAGGTAGTCGCCGCGCCGCTCTTTCTCGAGAACGTTGGAATAGATCCGCCCCGAGGACACCGAATCCGTCGCGCGGGCCGCAACGCCGGTGAACCGTTCGTAGTGGCCAAGGTCGAGATCCGTCTCGGCGCCATCATCGGTGACGAAAACCTCGCCATGCTCGAAGGGCGACATCGTGCCGGGATCGACGTTGAGATAGGGGTCAAGCTTGCGCAGGCGGACCGAAAAGCCCCGCGCCTGCAGAAGAGAGCCAAGCGCCGCCGAGGCAAGTCCCTTGCCAAGGCTGGAAACCACGCCGCCAGTGATGAAAACGAACCGTGCCATGCGCGCGGCATCCCCCGTGTCTGAACCGCAAAATCGTCGGAAGCGGCAGGTCGAAATTTTCGGCTGCCCACGGGATTTCATCCGTAAGGGATTCGGCTGTCCCGCGCAACCGAACCTCAATATGAAGTTGGGCCCCAAAGTCGGGGCCCAATCTTTTGTGGTGTCCTGAGGTCAGTCGGCTCGTGGCAGGCTGAGCGGCGCTTCGCCATCCGCCGCGCCGTCCGTCGCCGCGCCCGGCAGTTGCAGCGTGCCCGCGCCGGGCAGAACCGGTGCGCTGTCGTCGGCCGGGGCGCTGCTGCCGCCAAGCCGGTCCAGAACCGAGGTGTCCGCTGAATTCTGTGCGCCAAGGATGGTCAGGAAAATCGAGGTGCAGATGAACGCGACCGCGAAGGCCCAGGTCAATTTGCCAAGGGCCGATGCTGCGCCGCGGCTCGACATGACGCCGCCACCGCCGCCGCCTCCACCGCCGCCCATCCCGAGGCCGCCGCCTTCGGAACGCTGCAGAAGCACCACGCCTATCAGGCACAGGGCCAGTACGAGGTGGATGATGAGAACGACGTTTTCCATATGCTCAAGGCCTTCGCTTCGGACAGGCGGTATCTAGAGGCTGACGGCCAAGCTCGCAACCCCGGAACGGCTATTCGTCGACGTCGTCCACATCAAGCTGGCCCGTCAGCGCACGGCGCACGAAAGACCAGGACATCCCGATCCCCAGAATCAGCGAAACCGCGAAGATCGACAGCCAGACATTCAAATCCGGGTCCTGAAACGACAGCAGCCCGAAATCATACAGCACCCAGCCCAGAACGGTCACCAGCGACGCGACCAGGCACATGCCGATCACTCCGATCGACCGGAACGTGGCGCGCAGATAGATGACATAGGCGATCAGCAGGATCAGTCCGAAGAAGATCACAAGCGACAGGCGGGTTTCCATCTCTCGGCTGGCCCAGGACACGTAGTTCCATTGCGAAGGATTGAAGGTCAGCGCAAGTAGCACAAAGGCAAAGCACCAGCGGGCAACGAATGTCATCGGCCACTCCGATCTTGGGGTCTGCCGCTCAATGAACGATTGGGGGGCCATCTGTCCAGTCCGCCCTTTGCCGCCCGCGTCATTTTCGCGGTTTCGCCCGCTGCGCCTTGCCGGTAAGACAACGTCGTTTGGATTGAGACCGGGCAAAGGGTCATCAGAATGGCAAATGTCGTCGTCGTAGGCGCCCAGTGGGGCGATGAGGGCAAAGGCAAGATCGTCGACTGGCTGTCGGAGCGCGCAGATGTGATCTGCCGCTTCCAGGGCGGCCACAATGCGGGCCACACGCTTGTCATCGACGGGACGGTCTACAAGCTGCATGCGTTGCCGTCTGGCGTGGTGCGCGGCGGCAAGCTGTCTGTGATCGGCAACGGAGTTGTTCTGGACCCCTGGCACCTACTGCGTGAGATCGAGACGATCCGCGAGCAAGGCGTCGAGATTACGCCAGAAAACTTGATGATCGCGGAAAACACCCCGCTGATCCTGCCTTTTCATGGAGAGCTTGATCGCGCCCGTGAAGAGGCTGCCGCCAAGGGCGCCAAGATCGGTACCACGGGCCGCGGCATCGGCCCAGCCTATGAGGACAAGGTCGGCCGCCGCTCTGTGCGCGTCGCGGATCTGGCGGATCGCGCGACGCTCGAAGCCCGCGTCGACCGCGCGCTTACGCATCACAACGCGTTGCGCAAGGGGCTTGGGGCCGATCTGATCGACCGCGATGCGGTGATCGCGCAGCTTGAAGAGATCGCGCCGAAGATCCTGCGCTTTGCCGCCCCGGTGTGGAAAGAGCTGAACGAACGCCGCAAAGCCGGTAAGCGCATCCTCTTCGAAGGGGCACAGGGTGCGCTTCTCGACATCGACTTCGGCACCTACCCCTTTGTCACCTCGTCCAACGTGATTGCAGGGCAGGCGGCGACGGGCACCGGGATCGGCCCAGGGTCCATTGATTTCGTTCTAGGCATCGTCAAGGCCTATACCACCCGCGTGGGGGAGGGGCCTTTCCCGACAGAGCTTCAGGATGAAGACGGCCAGCGCCTTGGCGAGCGGGGGCACGAGTTTGGCACCACGACGGGCCGCGCGCGCCGCTGCGGCTGGTTCGATGCCTGCCTTGTGCGCCAGACTTGCGTGACCTCGGGCGTCAACGGCATCTCGCTGACCAAGCTGGATGTCCTGGACGGGTTCGAGACGCTGAAGATTTGCACCGCGTATGAACTTGACGGCAAGACGCTGGATTACCTTCCCACGGCCGCCGATGAACAGGCGCGCTGCACGCCGGTCTATGAAGAAATGCCGGGCTGGAACACCTCGACCGAAGGCGCACGCAGCTGGGCCGATCTTCCGGCAGAGGCGATCAAATACGTGCGCCGGATCGAGGAGCTGATCCAATGCCCCGTTGCGCTTCTGTCGACCTCGCCAGAGCGGGACGACACGATCCTTGTCACCGACCCGTTTGCTGACTGATGGCGCTTAGTTACAAAGCCCGCCGTCGCTGGTCGCTGGTCATTCTACTGATCGGCCTTCCTGCATATATCGTGGTGTCGATCACGGTGGTGAACTGGCTGGACCGCCCCCCGATTCTGGTCGAACTGCTGGTCTATGTGGTTCTGGGGATTCTGTGGGCGCTGCCCTTCCGCGCGGTATTTCGCGGGATCGGCAAACCCGATGACACCGCGCCGCCCGAGGACGATCAGTAAAGTTCCCACTCGTCGTCGTGCCTGACCTCGCCAATGGCGAGCCATGACGCCCTAACGCGTGCCACGCGTGTGTCGCCCCATGTTCGAAAGACCACGGTAAAGCCTTTTTCATCAACGCCTTCGTGGTCGAGATCGGCACGCTGGTTCGATTTCTGGTCCATGTCGAACATCGACAGGGACACATGAACCGTCGGCGCTTGGCGGAAGGGTTCGGCAAACTCGATCCGCTCGCGGTGCATCCGCGGGCCGCTGCCGGTCCACATATCGCCACCGTCTTCGAAATCCGAAAACAGTATGCGCGATCCCTGGTCCACGCCGATCAGATGGTTGCGTAAGCGTTTCATAACTCTCCCGTCCTTCAGATTACGTAATCCGGGAACAGGGCAAAAAAATGGAAACAAAAAGAAAGCGGCCCTGTTATTGAACAGAGCCGCTAAACATTCCGTAAATTTCGAAGATCAGAGCGACGGTTGTTTCGCCGAAAGCCCGATATGATCCCCGATGGCGACCATGTCCGCCATAAGCTTGGTCGCGTCGTCGATAAGATCGTTGTCGCCTTGCTCTTTCGCAGAGCGCACGCGCTCGGCCGCCTTCTCGACAAAGCGGTCCAGAACGTCCTGATCCAAATCCGAAACATGCAGCGATTCTTCGGCAAGGATCGACGCCATCTCACCGTTGATCTCGGCAAACCCGCCGGTGACCGCGTATTCGTCGGTGCCCGAGGGGCCGACGATGCGAAGGATGCCGGGGCGCAGTGTGGTGATCAGCGGGGTGTGACCCGCCATCGCCGTCAGATCGCCTTCGGCACCGGGAATGTGAACCTCGGTCGCGTCGCCGGACGCCAGGCGGCGTTCGGGCGAGACGAGGTCGAATTGAAACGTGTCAGCCATAGGAACTCTCCCGATTGGCGCTGTGCCCGCCGCATGTCGTCACGCGGCGGGCATAAGGCGATTAGGCTGCTTCTGCGGCCAGCTTTTCGGCCTTGGCGACCACTTCGTCGATGTCGCCGACCATGTAGAAGGCAGCTTCGGGCAGGTGATCGTATTCGCCGGCAACCACGGCCTTGAAGGACGAGATCGTCTTTTCAAGCGGCACCTGAATGCCGTCCGAGCCGGTGAAGACCTTCGCAACGTCGAAGGGCTGCGACAGGAAGCGCTGGATTTTCCGGGCGCGCGAAACGGTCAGCTTGTCCTCTTCGGACAGTTCGTCCATTCCGAGGATCGCGATGATGTCCTGCAGCGACTTATAGCGCTGAAGGATACCCTGAACGTCCCGTGCAACCTGGTAATGCTCTTCGCCGACGATCTGCGGGTCCATCAGGCGCGAGGTCGAATCGAGCGGGTCAACGGCCGGGTAGATGCCAAGCTCGGAAATCGCACGGCTGAGGTTGGTCGTCGCATCGAGGTGCGCGAAGGTCGTCGCAGGTGCGGGGTCGGTAAGGTCGTCCGCGGGAACATAGACGGCCTGGATCGAAGTGATCGAGCCGGACTTCGTCGAGGTAATGCGTTCCTGCATCTGGCCCATGTCGGTTGCCAGCGTCGGCTGGTAGCCCACCGCCGAAGGAATACGGCCCAGAAGTGCGGACACCTCGGAACCGGCCTGCGTGAAGCGGAAGATGTTGTCCACGAAGAACAGCACGTCGGTGCCGGACTGGTCGCGGAACTGCTCGGCCAGCGTCAGGCCGGTCAGCGCAACACGGGCACGCGCGCCCGGAGGCTCGTTCATCTGGCCGTAAACCAGTGCCACCTGCGATTCTTCCAGGGCGTCGGGCTTGATCACGTTTGATTCGATCATCTCGTGGTAAAGGTCATTGCCTTCACGCGTCCGCTCACCCACGCCGGCGAACACGGAATAACCCGAGTGCACCTTCGCGATGTTGTTGATCAGTTCCATGATAAGAACCGTCTTGCCCACGCCCGCGCCGCCGAAAAGACCGATCTTGCCGCCCTTGGAGTAGGGCGCCAGCAGGTCGATGACCTTGATGCCGGTCACGAGAATTTCGGACGAGGTCGACTGTTCGTCGAAGGACGGCGCCTGCGCGTGGATCGGGCGGTATTCGTCGGCCTTGATCTCTGCACCTTCGTCAACGGGCTCGCCGATGACGTTCAGGATACGCCCCAGCGTCGCGTTGCCGACCGGAACCATGATCGGTGCCTCGGTGTCGGTGACTTCCTGACCGCGAACGAGGCCCTCGGTCGCATCCATCGCGATGGTGCGGACGGTGTTTTCGCCCAGGTGCTGCGCCACTTCGAGCACCAGCTTCTTGCCGTTGTTCTCGGTGGTCAGAGCGTTAAGGATCTCGGGCAGGTGTTCGCCGAACTGAACGTCAACGACGGCGCCGATGACCTGCGTGACCTTGCCTTTTGCGTTTGCCATGTGTGTGTCTCCGGGTTCGTCAGAGCGCCTCGGCGCCCGAAATGATTTCGATCAGCTCGTTGGTGATGACGGCCTGACGCGAGCGGTTGTACTGGATCGTCAGCTTGTCGATCATGTCGCCCGCGTTGCGTGTCGCGTTGTCCATCGCCGACATCCGCGCGCCCTGTTCAGAGGCGCCGTTTTCCAGAAGCGCCGCGAAGATTTGCGTCGCCACACCGCGCGGAAGAAGATCGCGCAGGATCTCCTCTTCGCCCGGCTCGTAGTCGTAGACAGTCGAGGAATCGGTTTCCTCGGGCGCGTCGTCATAATTTGCCGGAATGATCTGCTGTGCCGTCGGCACCTGGCTGATCACCGATTCAAAGCGCGCGTAGAAGATCGTCGCGACGTCGAATTCGTCCGCATCGAAACGCGACAGTACGTCGCCTGCGATGTCCTGCGCATTGTTGTAGCCAAAGTGTTTGACCTCGGACAGATCGACATGACCCACCATCAGATCGGCATAGTCGCGACGCAGCTGTTCACGCCCTTTCTTGCCGACCGTCAGGATTTTGACGGTCTTGCCCTCGCCGCGCAGCTTCTGAACCCGAAGACGCGCGAGACGCACGATGGACGAGTTGAAGCCGCCGCAGAGGCCCCGCTCTGCGGTCATGACGACAAGCAGATGAGTATCCTCCTTGCCGGTTCCGGCAAGAAGCTTGGGCGCGTTTTCATTGGTGCCGACCGATGCCGCCAGCCCCGCCATCACGGTATTGAACCGGTCGGCATAGGGACGTGCGGCTTCGGCAGCCTCTTGCGCGCGGCGAAGTTTCGCCGCGGCGACCATCTGCATGGCCTTGGTGATCTTCCGGGTCGATTTGACCGAGTCGATCCGTGTTTTCAGGTCCTTCAGGCTTGGCATTCACCCAATCCTTTCAGGTTCAGGAAAAATCGGCGGCGTATTCGTCGATCGCGGCCTTCAGACGGTCGGCGGCATCGCCTTTGATCTTCGGATCTTCGTTGGTGATCCAGTCCATGACATCCTTGTGCTTGGAATGCATGTGCTGAAGCAGACCTTTCTCGAAGCGCGCGACGTCGCTCACCTTGACCTTGTCGATATAGCCGTTCGTGCCCGCGAAGATGACGCAGACGATCTCGGCATTGGTCAGCGGCGAATACTGCGGCTGCTTCATCAGTTCGGTCAGACGCGCGCCGCGGTTCAGCAGGCGCTGGGTCGAGGCGTCGAGGTCGGAACCGAACTGCGCGAACGCCGCCATCTCGCGGTACTGGGCGAGCGACAGTTTCACGGGGCCGGCAACAGAAGACATCGCCTTGGTCTGCGCGGACGAGCCGACGCGCGACACCGACAGACCGGTGTTCACGGCGGGGCGAACGCCCTGGTAGAACAGGTCCGTCTCAAGGAAGATCTGGCCATCGGTGATCGAAATCACGTTCGTCGGGATGAACGCCGACACGTCACCGCCTTGCGTTTCGATGATCGGCAGAGCCGTCAGCGAGCCGCCGCCATTGTCTTCGTTCAGCTTTGCCGAACGCTCGAGCAGGCGGGAGTGCAGGTAGAAAACGTCGCCCGGATAAGCTTCGCGTCCTGGCGGGCGGCGCAGCAGCAGCGACATCTGGCGATATGCCACGGCCTGCTTGGACAGGTCATCGTAAACCATCAGCGCGTGGCGGCCGTTGTCGCGGAAATACTCGCCGATTGCGGTCGCGGTGTAGGGCGCGAGGTACTGCATCGGCGCGGGGTCCGACGCGGTGGCGGCAACGACGATGGAATAGTCGATAGCGCCGGTCTCTTCGAGCTTCTTGACGAGCTGCGCAACGGTCGAACGCTTCTGACCGATGGCGACATACACGCAATACAGCTTTTTCGATTCATCCGAACCGGCCGCTTCGTTGTACGACTTCTGGTTCAGCATCGCGTCGAGCGCCACGGCGGTCTTGCCGGTCTGGCGGTCGCCAATGATCAGCTCGCGCTGGCCGCGGCCGATCGGGATCATCGCGTCGATGGCCTTGAGGCCGGTCGCCATCGGCTCGTGCACCGATTTGCGCGGGATAATGCCGGGCGCTTTGACGTCGGCGACCGAACGCTCGGTCGTCTCGATCGGGCCCTTGCCGTCGATGGGGTTGCCAAGTCCGTCAACCACGCGACCAAGCAGGGCGTCGCCCACCGGCACGTCAACGATCGAGTTCGTGCGCTTGACGGTGTCGCCTTCCTTGATGTCCCGGTCAGAGCCGAAGATCACGACGCCGACATTGTCGGATTCTAGGTTCAGGGCCATGCCCATGATGCCGCCGGGGAATTCGACCATCTCACCGGCCTGAACGCTGTCGAGGCCATAGACGCGGGCAATACCGTCGCCGACCGACAGCACACGGCCGACCTCTGCGACTTCGGCATCTTGCCCGAAGTTCTTGATCTGGTCCTTCAGGATCGCAGAAATTTCAGCAGCTTGGATCGCCATGTTATCCGACCTCTTTCATTGCGTTCTGGAGATTGGCGAGCTTCGAGCGGATCGAGGTGTCGATCATTTTCGAGCCTACCTTAACGACGAGACCGCCGATGAGCGCTTCATCGACCGTCGTGTTGATCTTGACGTCCTTGCCGACCGTCTTCTTCAGCGCGGCGGCAAGCTTGTCCGATTGTGTCTTGGTGAGCGCCTTGGCCGTGGTCACGTCTGCAGTGACCTCGCCCTTCTCGGCGGCGATCTTGTCATGCAGCGCGCGCAGCATCTGCGGCAGCACGAAAAGGCGGCGCTTTTCAGCCATCAGACCAAGCGTGTTCTTTACGATGCCGCTTAGCCCCGCCTTTTCGGCGATGGCCATGACCGCGGACTTCATCGTGTCGCGCCCGTAGAGGGGCGATGCGACGAGGTCGCGGAAATCGGCGCTGTCTTTCATGGCGGCGTCGAGCGTATCGACATCCGATTCCAAGGCGGCGAGCGCCTTGTCTTCCTTGGCCAATTCAAAAATGGCCGTCGCATATCTGTCGGCGATGCCGGTCGAGATCGAAGCTGGTTCGGACACGTCCACCCTTTCGAAATCCGGCGCCCTCATCCGGGTCCGCCAACAGAGGCGGGAGAGAGAGCGCAGCAATCACATGCCCGTTACGGGCACGTCCAAAATCGGCGCGGGTGTAGCAGAGGGCCTGCTGGGCCGCAACCGTCTTAGGCTCTGGCGATACATCGCTTTCGCTCTTGAAAACAAGGGACCTGTGCAAGGTGCGACCGTTTGTGCCCCAGTTTTTCTGTGCTGCAGCATGGATGATTGCGCTCGCAGAGGGCGATTCCACCAACCAGGCCTTGGTGCGGCGCCCTAAACCGGGCGCGCATCGGGCTGGCGTACCGCCTCTGGCAGGATGTTACGGCTGCGTTCCGGCGTGCCCGGCGGGCGCATCAGAACGTCTTTCGTCGCCTCCACGATCAGCACGCCGCCGGCGTAATGTGAAGACACCCGTTGGCCCAGCTGGTCCCAGAACGATCCCGTGCGCATCCAGAACCGCTTGGACGATGGCGGCTGAAAGAGGGCCGCCGCGTGCCGTTCCGGGCGAAAACGATGGCGTTCAAGCTGAGCTTCTAGCTGGCTTAGTGAATACGGCCGCCCGAAGCCAAAGGGCGTCGCATCGCGCCGCGACCACAGCCCGGCCCGGTTCGGCACGATGAAGAGCGCCTTGCCCCCCGGCGCGAGGGCGCGCCATGCCTCATCCAGCAGGCGGCCCGGCGTCTCACTTGTCTCCAGCCCGTGCAGAAAGATCAGGCGGTCCGCCTGCCCATGTTGGACCGGCCAGAGATTTTCTTCGGACAGCACCGCGACGTTCGGCATCCCGGCGGGCCAGGGCATCACTCCCTGCTGCGCGGGCATCAGCGCGATTATCCGTCGCGCCTCTTTCAGGTATGGGCGCAGAAGGGGCAGCGCAAAGCCGAATCCGACCATCGTCATGCCGGTCGCATCCGGCCACAGCGCCCGGATTTGACCCCGGACAGACCGTTGCGCCGCGCGCCCAAGCCCGGTTCTGTAGTAGAAGTTTCTCAGATCCAGCACATCTAGGTGCATATCACTGCCCGTTCTGCGACGCTTCGGGCGAGACCATACCGTAGAAGGACCGAAACACCATGCCTCTCGAGATCGTCACGATCCCCTGTCTCAAGGATAACTATGCCTACCTCATCCATGATGACGAGACCGGCGAGACCGCCGTGGTCGATGTGCCAGAGGCGCGCCCGATCGAAACCGAACTGGACAAGCGGGGCTGGTCGCTGAGCCATATCTTCATCACCCACCATCACGGCGATCACATCGACGGGGTCGAGCCGTTGCAATCGGCGACCCACGCCCGCGTCGTCGGCGCGGCGGCCGATGACGAACGCCTGCCCACGCTCGATCTGCAGGTCAGCGACGGCGAGACTTTCGATTTCGCGGGCCACGAGGTGAAGGTATTCGACGTTTCGGGCCACACTATCGGCCATATCGCCTTCTACATTGCGGATGCCAAGGCGGTCTTTACCGCCGACAGCCTCATGGCGCTTGGCTGCGGTCGGCTGTTCGAAGGCACTGCACCCGTGATGTGGGAAAGCATGAAAAAGCTGATGGCACTGCCCGAGGAAACGCTTATTTATTCCGGTCACGAATACACCCAATCGAACGCCCGTTTCGCGTTGACCATTGAACCGGAAAACGAAGCGCTTAAGTCTCGTGCAGAGGCGATCGACCAGACCCGCGCCGCGGGCGAGCCGACCGTCCCGTCCCTGCTGTCCGAAGAGCTTGCAACCAACCCGTTCCTGCGCGCCGATCAGCCCGAAGTGAAAGAAGCCATCGGCATGGCCGGGCATGCCGACTCCGAGGTGTTCGGAGAAATCCGCAAGCGCAAGGATGATTTCTAGATGCAACCGCTGTCTGGGTTGTGTCGCGTGTCTGCCGAAAAAACGTCCGTTCACATGAAAAGTGAGCGGATTTCTGGAAAAATGTCTTGAAGCACGGCGGATAAAACCGAACCTTAACAGACAGAGGCAATGGTAGGCCGGGGTGCCCGCACCCCTCCGACCCAGATCAAGGAGCACGAAGCGTGCCGTCATTCTCGAATACACTCGAACACGCAATCCATGCTGCGCTGGCGCTGGCCAATGAACGTCGCCACGAACTGGCAACGCTCGAACATCTGCTTCTCGCGCTGGTGTCGGAACCCGACGCATCGAAGGTGATGAAGGCTTGTGGGGTCGATCTGGAAATCCTCCAGCAGAACCTCGAAGAATTCATCGACGATGATCTTTCGACCCTCGTGACCGAGATCGAAGGGTCCGAGGCTGTTCCAACCGCCGCATTCCAGCGCGTGATCCAGCGTGCCGCGATCCACGTCCAAAGCTCTGGTCGCACAGAAGTGACCGGCGCCAATGTGTTGGTCGCGATCTTCGCAGAGCGCGAATCGAACGCCGCCTACTTCCTGCAAGAGCAGGACATGACGCGTTACGATGCAGTGAATTTCATCGCCCATGGCGTCGCCAAGGATCCGAATTTCGGCGAAACCCGTCCTGTCACCGGCGCCCCCGAGGGCGAAGACGAAGCGCATACCGCGTCCGGTTCGGACGAAGACGGCAAATCCGAAAGCGCTCTTGCGAAATATTGCGTCGATCTCAACGCGAAGTCGCGCAAGGGCGATGTCGATCCGCTGATCGGCCGCGAATCCGAAGTCGAGCGTTGCATCCAGGTCCTGTGCCGCCGCCGCAAGAACAACCCGCTTCTGGTGGGCGATCCGGGCGTGGGCAAGACGGCGATTGCCGAAGGCCTCGCCAAGAAGATCGTCGATGGGCAGACGCCCGACGTCCTGTCGCAGTCCACGATCTATTCGCTCGACATGGGTGCGCTTTTGGCGGGCACCCGCTATCGCGGCGATTTCGAGGAACGTCTCAAGGCGGTCGTGACAGAACTGGAAGAGCATCCCGACGCGATCCTTTTCATCGACGAGATCCATACCGTGATCGGTGCCGGCGCGACCTCCGGCGGTGCGATGGATGCGTCGAACCTTCTGAAGCCGGCGCTTCAGGGCGGCAAGCTACGCTGCATGGGGTCGACCACCTACAAGGAATTCCGTCAGCATTTCGAAAAGGACCGCGCCTTGTCGCGCCGGTTCCAGAAAATCGACGTGAACGAGCCGACGGTCGAGGACACGGTGAAAATCCTCCAGGGCCTCAAGCCCTACTTCGAGGATCACCACGACATCCGCTACACCCATGACGCCATCAAGACGGCGGTGGAACTGTCCGCGCGCTACATCAACGACCGAAAACTGCCCGACAAGGCCATCGATGTGATCGACGAGGCTGGCGCGGCGCAGCATCTTGTGGCCGAATCCAAGCGGCGCAAGACGATCAGCCCCAAGGAGATTGAGGCGGTCGTTGCCAAGATCGCGCGCATTCCGCCAAAGAACGTCTCGAAGAACGACGCAGAAGTACTGCGCGATCTCGAGGGCGCGCTCAAGCGGGTGGTCTTCGGCCAGGACAACGCCATCACCGCGCTCAGCTCGGCGATCAAGCTGGCCCGCGCGGGCCTGCGAGAGCCGGAAAAGCCCATCGGCAACTACCTGTTCGCGGGTCCGACCGGCGTCGGCAAGACGGAAGTCGCGCGCCAGCTGGCCGATACGCTTGGAGTGGAACTTCTGCGCTTCGACATGTCGGAATACATGGAAAAGCACGCCGTCAGCCGTCTGATCGGTGCGCCTCCGGGCTATGTCGGGTTCGATCAGGGCGGTCTTCTGACCGATGGCGTCGATCAGCATCCGCATTGCGTGCTCTTGCTCGACGAGATCGAAAAGGCACACCCGGACGTGTTCAATATCCTTCTGCAGGTGATGGACCACGGCAAGCTGACGGACCATAACGGCCGGGCGGTGGACTTCCGGAACGTGATCCTGATCATGACCTCGAACGCCGGTGCATCCGACATGGCAAAAGCCGCCATCGGCTTTGGCCGCGACCGCCGCGAGGGCGAGGATACGGCAGCGATCGAACGCACGTTCACGCCGGAATTCCGCAACCGTCTCGACGCGGTCATCAGCTTTGCGCCACTTTCCAAGGACGTCATCATGTCCGTGGTCGAGAAGTTCGTGCTGCAACTCGAAGCGCAGCTCATGGACCGCAATGTCACGATCGAGCTTCTGCCCGAGGCCGCAGCATGGCTCGCCGAAAAGGGTTATGATGACAAGATGGGCGCGCGTCCGCTGGGCCGTGTGATCCAGGAACACATCAAGAAACCGCTGGCCGAGGAACTTCTCTTCGGCAAGCTCGCCAAGGGCGGCGTCGTGAAAGTGGGCGTCAAGGACGACAAGATCGACCTTGAGATCACCGATGAGCCGCCGCGCCGTCTGTCGTCGAAGAAGCCGCCGCTTCTGACCGCCGATTGATCCGGACCGGACTGGCAACATTTCTCTCTCTCGCGGCCACCGGCGCCGCGGGAGAGATTTCCCTGTCGCAACCCATTGAATGCGACCTCGGGGAAACCTGCTTCATCCAACAATATGTAGACCGTGATCCCGGCCCCGAGGCGCGGGATTTCTTCTGTGGGTCCGCAACTTATGACGGCCACAAGGGCACCGATTTTGCCTTGCCCTCGACGTCCCTCATGGACGCGGGCGTCAATGTGCTCGCCGCCGCATCGGGTGTCGTCAAAGGCGTCCGCGACGAGATGGATGACTTGCCCGGCGGCTATGACGGCCGCGATCTGGGCGGCCGCGACTGCGGCAACGGGCTGGTCATCGACCACGGGGATGGCTGGGAAACCCAGTATTGCCACCTCGCGCGGGGCAGTCTGCGCGTCGAACCCGGCCAGAGTGTTGCGACGGGCGATCTGCTTGGCCGGGTCGGGATGAGCGGGCGGACGGAATTTCCACATCTCCATCTCAGCCTGCGCAAAGACGGCACGGTCATCGACCCGTTTCGCCCATCAGACGACTCCTGCGGTCCTGCCGAAGATGCGCTGTGGTCGGACGAAATCGGCTACGATCCCGGCGGCCTGATCTCGGTCGGCTTTTCTACCAAAGTGCCGGACTACGACGCGATAAAAGCGGGGCAGGCAAGCGAAGCGATCGGCCGAACCGCCCCCGCGCTTGTTCTCTGGGCGTATTTCTTTCGTGGAACCCAAGGCGATCTGGTGACGCTGAACATCGCCGGACCAGATGGAGAGATCCACGATCGCGCCATGCCGCTTGAGAAATTCCAGGCGCAGGCCTTTCGCGCCAGTGGCAAGCGCCTGCGCGAACCGCTGACCCCCGGCCTTTACATTGGCACGGCGACCCTAAGCCGGGGCGGTCGTATCCTTGATGAGATCACGGTGACGCAGCAGGTGCGCTAGGCGCTATTTCTCGGTCAGCTTCAACTCGATCCGCCGGTTCTGCGCACGCGCAGCGGCGGTGTTGGCGGTGTCGATCGGCTGCCATTCCCCAAAACCGGTGGGCGCAAGCCGCTGCGGCGCAAATCCCAGCTCGTCGATCATGAAGCGCACGACCGACAGAGCACGGGCCTGACTCAGCTCCCAGTTATCCTCGAACTCGCCGCCCCGGATCGGGATATTGTCGGTATGCCCGTCGACGCGCAGCACCCAGTCGATGCTGTCGGGGATGTCATCCGCGACCTCTTGCAGCGTCCGCGCCACACGCGCGATCTGGCCCTTGCCCTCATCCGACAGTTCGAAATCGCCGGGCGCGAAGAGGACCTCGGACGAGAACACGAACCGGTCGCCGACAATGCGCACGCCGTCACGGTCCGCCAGAAGCTGGCGCAATTGTCCAAAGAACTCGGACCGATAGCTTTCCAGCCTGCGCGCTTCTTCTTCCAGGCGTCGCCGCTCTGCCTCTTCCAGTTCCGCGCGGGCGCGCTGTTCGCTGGCGACCTGAGCAAGCGCCGAATTCAACCGGCCCGAAAGCGCGTCGATCTGCACTTGCGCCTCGATATCGCGGGCCTCTGACGCATCGAGCGTTTCTTGCAAGGATGCCAGTTGCGCCCTCAAGTTTCGGACCTGTTCGTTCAAGAGCGCTGTCTGGCGCTGCGCCTCGGCGGTCTGGTCTTCCTGTGCTGAAAGCTCTTCTCGCGCGGTCGACAAGAGGGCCGCCTGACGCTCTGCCTCTGTCAGGGCGCGCGCTTGCGCCTGTTCCGCCGCAATCCGGGCGGCGAGCGCATCGGCAAGGCGGCGCTGCAGGTCCAGCTCATCGCCGACATTCTCGCGCAAAGAGGCTGTTTCCGCCTCAAGCTGCGCGGCGCGGTCTTCGGCGGTTTCTGCATCGGCAAGCGCGGCGGCAAGGCGCGCGGTCAGATCGTCGGCATTCGTGCGCGCGGCGGCGAGCAGGGTCAGCGTTTCCTCGGCCCGGCGGCGTTCTTCTTCCAGCGCCAGCTGCATCGCGGTCAGTTCGGCGTCCGCGTTTTCAAGCCGAGTGCGCAGCGCCTCGGCGGCGGCGGCCTCTGTCAGGCGTGCAGCCTCTTCTTCGGTCAGCGCGGCCTCGGCATCGGCAAGCTGGGCGCGCAGGCGTTCGGCGGCTGCGGCTTCGGCAAGGCGGGCGGCTTCCTCGTCGGTCAGATCGGTCTCGAGAAGCGCAAGGCGGCTGCGCAATTCTTCGGCGGCGGCGGCCTCTGCAAGGCGGGCGGTCTCGGCCTCGTCCAGTTGTGTCTCGACATTGGCTAGGCGGCTGCGAAGGTCTTCGGCGGCGGCAAGCGCGGCAAGCCGGGCAGCGTCCGTGTCGTCGAGATTGGTCTCGACGTCGGCGAGCCGAGCGCGCAGGTCTTCAAGCGCGGCCTCGACCGCCAGCCGTTCGGCCTGTTCTGCGGACAGGGCCGCCTGCGTTTCGCTTTCGGTTGCGGCAAGCTGATCGCTAAGATTCGCGATCTGGTCCTCGGCAGCGCGGCGGGTGGCTTCTTCATCGGCAAGCGTGGCCTGTAGGCGCAGGATCGCCTCGTTCAGGCTTTCGCGCTCCGCGCGGGCGACATCGCGCGCATCCTCGGTCTCGGCAAGCGTTGCCTGCAGCCGAATGATCTGGTCCGACAGGCTTTCGATCTCGGACTGGGCAGCGGTGCGGGCGCTTGTCTCATCGTCCAGCGCGGCCTGCAGTTGCGCCAAGCGATTGTTGAGATTGGCGTTCTCGGATTGACTGCCTTCGAGCGCGGCAAGCGCCTCGGCCAGCGACGTCTCACCAGCCGCGATTTCGCCGCGCAGATCGGCGACAAGCGCTTCAAGTGCTTCACGGCGGGCGGCGGCAAGGCGCGCGGCCTCGACCTGAGCGTCTATCTCGTCACGGGCCGAGGCGAGCGCGAGTTGCAACGCCTCTTGTTCCGATATCAGCTCTTGGTTCGCGGCTTCGATCTCTTCGAGGCTGGCGGTCAGGCGTGCGCCCTCGTCGCGGGCGGCATCGCGCTGCGCAAGAAGGGTGGCGACCTGTTCCTCGAAACTGGCGATCCGGGCGTCACGCGCCGACAGGTCCGACCGCAGCCCGGCGATCGCAGCCTCTTGGTCGGCGGCGCGGCTTTGCAAGGTGGCGATCAGCGCAGCCTGCGCTTCGCTGGTATCGCGCGCCTCTGACAGAGTGGCGGTCAGGCGTTCGTTGTCGCGCCGCGCGAGGCCAAGCGCATCGGACAGTGCGCTGACCTCGGCGGATAGCTCATCAAGCTCGGTCTCTTGTCCGTAAATCTGCTGGCTCAGCGCGAACTGCACGATCATGAAGATCGTCAGAACGAAGATCAGCACCAGCAGAAGGGCCGTCATCGCGTCGACGAAGCCTGGCCAGATCCCCACGGCCATCTGGTTGCGGCGTCGGCTGAGCGCCATGGCCTACCCCCGCCGGCCGGACGGCGTGACCGGCTGGCCGCTTGCTTCGCGGATCGCGCGCGTCAGGGCGGAAATGTCAGATCGGAGATCGGCGGTGCTTTCCTGTCGCCCCGCTGCCATCTCTTCAAGGATGCGCAGAAGCTGCACGTCTATGGACCGCAGGCGCATCCGGCTTTCGGCGTCGACATGCGCGCCGCCGTTTTCCAGTGCCGCGATCACGCGTTCCTGGCCCTCGGCAATCCGGTTCAGCGCGTCGGGCGAAGGCCCGCCCGTGCCGTTCCCGGATAATTTCGCCGTCAGGCTGTCGACAGAGTCGGCCAATTTCGACAGGCGTTCGTCCACCATGGCGCGGCTGATGTCGGACTGGGTGAACATCTGCTGCAGATTTTCCATCTGCTCGGCCATGTATTCCATGGCCGCGGTCGAGGCCGCCCCTTCGCCGGGCTGCTCGCTATCAGAGGCGAATCCGAACCGCGTGATGGTCGACATCCATTCCTCAAGCTCGCGGTAAAACCGGTTCTGTCCATGGCTGACGAACAGTTCCAACAGACCGACGACAAGCGATCCGGCCAAGCCGATCAGCGACGACGAAAATGCCACGCCCATGCCGCCAAGCTGCTTTTCAAGACCGACCATCAGCCGGTTGAAAACGGCAATCGCACCTTCGTCGCCCTGCGGGGCGAGCGATCGGATGGTCTCGACCACTGCAGGCACGGTCGTTGCAAGACCGTAGAATGTTCCGAGAAGTCCAAGGAAAATCAGAAGGTTGACGATATAGCGCGTAATATCGCGCGCCTCGTCGACCCGTTGCGCGACGGAATCGAGGATCGACCGCGCGGAGGTCGCTGTGATCTGCGTACGCGATCCGCGAGACCGCAACAGCGCGGCAAGGGGCGCAAGAAGGCGCGGCGCCTGTTCGTTTTCATGCCCCGGGCGGTTCGCCGCCAGCCCGACGATCCAGTTGACCGACGAGATCAGCATCAGGACCTGCCAGAAACAGGCCAGAACACCGATGAAGAAGACAAAGGCGATGGCGCCGTTCAGCCAGGGATTGGCAAGGAAAACCGGTCCGACCGCCGGGTAGGCAAGGTAGGCGCCTGCCCCTACGAGGGACAGGACCAGCAGCATCAGAAAGATCTGCCGGGTCGGTTGTGAGAAGTATGGCTCTGCCTCGCGATCGGGCTGGTCCATCAGGACGTTCCTGCCGCTGTTTGGCGCAAGATACTGTGTATGAAGGCATTCGCCAACACGCAATCTCGTGAATTATTCATCTTTCAGGGCTTTCACGCGCGCTTCGAGCCAGTTGAGGTCGGCATCCTCGATCCCAAGCTCGCGAAGATGGCTGGCCGTGTTGTAGAGATACTCGGTATTCGGCCCGCGCCCGCCCACGGCCCGCGCGATGATCTGCGCCTGATCTTCAAGCGCCATGCCAGCGCAATATTGCTCGTGATCGGTGTCGAGAACGTAGGTGACCGCTTCGATCCGCCGCTCATCGGCCAGGATCAAGGGAATACGCGCCTCGATATAGGCCGACGAGATAAGCTCTCGTTCCCGCAGGTAGTCCAATGTCTTGGCTTCGGTCCCCTGCGCCGCGCGTAGGGCAAGCCCGGTGCAGGCTGCGCCGTCCTCGGGGTGGAGCGCCAGAACGAGGCCCGGTTCATCGCTGGTCCCGCGATGGTGGATCGAGCGCATTGAAAAACTGCGGCGATAATCGCCCAAGGTCGCGATCCGGGATTCCGCAACCTCAAAGCCCGGGTTCCAGATCAAAGAGGCGTATCCAAACACCCAAAGCGCGTTCATGTCCATGTGACTGGTCCTTGTCCCTGCCGCTCTATAAACACGGGCGAGCAGCTGTGCGAAAGAGGGCGACATGCGGAAATTGGTGGCGATCCTTTTGGGTCTGGCCGTGCTTTGGGGCGGATACTGGTTCGTCGGGGCAACAGCGGTGGAACAGGGCCTGAAATCCTGGCTCTCGGCGCGCAATGCCGAAGGCTGGGTCGCAGAATACAGCGATCTGTCCACGCGCGGCTTTCCCAACCGCTTCGACACGACGGTGACGGATATCCGCCTTGCCGATCCATCGACGGGTGTTGCCTGGACCGCGCCGATTTTCCAGATCCTCGCGCTGTCCTATCGCCCGAACCACATCATCGCCGTTTGGCCTGACACGCAGGTCATCGCCTCGCCCTTCGAGAAGGTGACCATCGAAACGGACGACATGCGCGGGTCGGTGAAGTTCGAGGCGGGCACCGATCTTGTGCTGGAAAACGCCACTTTCGTCTTGGACGGGCTTAGCCTGTCCTCCGATGCGGGCTGGGCGGCGTCCGCCGAAAACGCGCGCCTTGCGACACGCCAGACCGCTGCGCTGGAGACGGCGCATGACATTGGGATCGAGGCGACGACGGTCACATTGACCGACGCTTTCCGCGCCGCCGTTGATCCGGCAGGCGTTCTGCCGACCGCGATCGAGACGATGCGCATCGACGCCACCGTAGATTTCGACGCGCCGTGGGATCGCTTCTCGATCGAGGATCGCCGCCCGCAGATCACCGCGATCAACCTTCGCGAGATGCGCGCGCGCTGGGGCGAGATGGACCTGCGTCTTGCCGGCGAGCTTGAGGTCGACGCGCAGGGTGTGCCGACCGGAAAGATAACCGTGCGCGCGGAAAACTGGCGTCAGATGCTGGACATGGCGTTGAGCGCGGGCGTGATCCCCGGCATGGTCGCGCCGATGGCCGAGCGCGGGCTTGAGGCGCTGGCGGGCATGTCTGGCAGCCCCGAAACGCTTGATGCGCCGCTGACCTTCCGCAATGGGAACGTCGCGTTCGGGCCCGTGCCGATTGGCCGTGCGCCGAACTTGACGATCCGCTAGGTGAGATCAGGCCGCGCGGACGCTGTGATAGGCGTCTTCGCTGATCCGTGGCAGGCTGAGCGGGCCGAAGCGCCCGGCGCGTTCGACATGCGGGAACAGCGACAGGAACAGGCGCAGCGTTTCGTCGGTCAATTGCGCCGCAAGCTCTGTGCCCGGGTGCATTGAATCGATTTCCAGACCGTTGACGGCGATGATCTGGTGTCGCGCAAAGCCAAGATGATAGACCGAAACCGGCGATGCGGGTGTGACGCGTATGACGTTATAGCCATCCTCGAAGGCGGGCAGCGGCACCAGCGCACTTTCGCGGCCGACCAGATCGTGCAGGATCGGGCTTCGGTGAACAAGCCGGGCATGTGGGCCGAGCACGAGGTCGGGCATCGGGCGCTGCGGGCCGAAAGCGTCCATCGGAATGCGGAAGAGGCAGGCGTGCCCGGTGCGTTCCTCGACGCGCGGGATCAGCGTCATCGCGCCGCGCCAGAGAAGCGGCTGAAGTCCGTTGTCGCGCGTCTCGATCCGGATGCCGGGTTCAAGATCCTCGACGGCCATGGGGCCAAATTCGGTCGCAAGGATCGTGCCACGGGCCAGCGCGGCAAAGGCAGCCTCGAACGCGGGGTGCGCGGGGCCGCGTCGGATTTCGTCGATGAACTCGCCCTCGGGCGTCAGCGCAGTCACCTCGTAGCGGCGCATCGGAAGAGCGCGCGCACCGATTTCGGATGTCTTGCGGACAGTCCAGCCCTGCGTGCCAGGAACGGACGGAAGCGGCAGCGAAGACCCGGGGGTGCCCGGGCGGTGAGGGTACGTCATGCGAACAGTCCTTGCGTTCTGTCACATCTGCATCGGCCCCCACCGGATACTGCAGATTGAAAAACAATGGGTCGGTCCGGGGCAACTGTCAAAAATACGCGAACTGCTGTCCCGAGTTGGGGAATAATCCCGGCGGATCAGATCGTTTGTCCGCCGGAACCCGTGAAATCAGGCGCTTTGGCGCAGCTCTTGGCTGGACCGGCGCACGATGAAGGCCGCGCGGCGCGCGCCCCGTGCCCATGGCATGTCGACGGTGCAGGTTTCCGCCTCTTTGGTGATCGCTGCGATCCAACGCTTGGATTTGGTGGCGCGCATGGGGTCTCCTTCCTCAGGTCTTTCAATCGCGCCAAATCGGGCGCTTCGTTTCTGTCTTGCCAACACTCTGGGCGGACAATCGGGCGAGTGTTGGGCAGACAAAGAACTTTTCGCGGCCCTAGGAAGAAAAATTATGGCGCGGGTCAGAGCCGGATCACAGAGATCAGCCGCCCGTAATCCGCCTCGCGCCAATGGACGCTGCGGCGGTAGGAATAGAAGCGATCGGGATCGGCATAGGTGCAATGGCGCGTCCATTCCGCGCTGGCGATCCCGGCGCTGCGCAACTTCATCAGGCCAAAGCCCGGAAGATCGAAATGAAACCGATCCCCGTCGCCCTGCGCGAAAAAGCGGGCGTTGACCGGATCTTCGTCCTGGAAGGTCTCGAAGAATTCCGGGCCAACCTCGTAGTTGCGCTGGCTGATCGTCGGGCCGATCACGGCGGCGATCCGGTCCCGCTTTGCGCCAAGTTCTTCCATGGCGTCGATGGTCGCTTCCAGCACGCCGTTGATCGCACCCTTCCAGCCCGCATGGGCGGCGCCGATCACGCCGCCTTCGATGTCGGCGAAAAGGACGGGCTGGCAGTCAGCGGTCAGAACCCCGATCGCGACGCCCGGCAGGCGGGTGACCATCGCGTCGGCCTTGGCACGCGGCGCGCCTGTATCTTCTATGACGACCACATCGGCCGAATGGATCTGATGCACGCCCAGTAACGCGTCAGAGCCGACGCCAAGCGCCCCGGCGACCCGCGCGCGGTTGATCGCAACGATCTCGGACTGATCGGACGAACCGAAGCCGCAATTGAGGCCCCGGAACACGCCAGAGGACGCACCGCCCCCGCGACCGAAGAAACCGTGTTGCAAGGGGTAGAGGGCGTCGGCTGTGATGATGTCGAGCGTCATGTATCCAGACCGGCCAGCGGCGTTGCGGAACGGGGTGAAAGACCCAGCACTTTGAACAGGCTCCCCATTTCGTCGGTATGGGTCAAGCGGTGGTGAGCGGCAAGGTGGCTTTCCAGCTGCGCAGGCGCCATTCGCGCGGCAAGGGCGTCGCGGCGATGATCGATTCCAAGGCGTTTCAGCCAATCGCCCTGCAGCGTCATCGCGCTGACCTGAATATCGCCTGCGGCGCGGGCCAGCGCCTCGAAATCCACATGGGCGGTCAGATCGGCCTCACCGGGATGCGCCAGCGGGTCGTCGGGCGCGTGGCGGCGCAGCGCCTGGAAGGTATCGCCCAAGGACCGCCAACCGCCGTAATCCACGATCAGCCCCGCGCCGCCCCGTTCCGCGATCCGGCGCGCAAGATCACCGATGATCGCCTCGGCTGCGGGGCGGGTCTCAACAATCTGGCCGGGTACTGTGTCGTCGAGACGGTGTTCAAGCGCCCCAAGCGGCGCAGGCTGCGTCAGCCCAAGGGTCAGCGCATCGCCCTGCAGCCCGATAACGCGTTCCTGCCATCCGTCGGCATGCCGCTGGAACTGGCGGATTGGCAGGGCGTCGAAGAATTCGTTGGCGATCAGGAAGATCGGCATCTCGGGCAGGCTGCCGATGTCGTCGTGAAAGGTGATCCGGTGAGGCCCCGCCAGCCGGGCCGCCTGATCGCCGCGCAGGGTCGGCGAGATTTCGACCATATGCAGATCAAGCGCCTCGTGAAACCCCGGCACCGCGCGCGTGGCGCGCAGCAGATCTTCCATCAATACGCCGCGACCGGGGCCAAGCTCGACCAGGGCAAAGGGGCTGGGCTGGCCCTGGTCCATCCAGGCCTGCGCCAGAGCGATGCCGACGAGTTCGCCGAACATCTGGCTGATCTCGGGCGCGGTGGTGAAATCGCCCGAACTGCCGAAGGGCGCGCCGGTCGTGTAATAGCCGTGCTCGGGGTGGAATAGGCAGTCGGTCATGTAGTCGGCCAGGCTGATCGGCCCCGTCGCCGCAATCCGGCGTCTGAGTATGCCGGCCAGTTCCGTCACCGGTTGCGCCGCGCCCAGAACATCAGGCCGATCCCGAAGACGATCAGCGGCAACGACAGAAGCTGGCCCATGGTCACGCCCATTTCACCCAGCCGGATGACGTGTCCCCACGGATTATCGGGCGTGATGAATTGAGGATCTGCCTGCCGGAAGAATTCAACGATGAAGCGTCCGACGCCGTATCCCGCGCAGAAGAGGCCCGTGAGAAACCCCGGCCAGCGTGTCCAGCGCAGCGCGAAAGCCGCGACAATCAGGACAAGGCCCAGAAGCAGCCCCTCGAGCCCCGCCTCGTATAGCTGCGACGGATGCCGCGCGCAGGGCGGTTCCACCCCTGGGCAGCTTTGCGCCAGCGGGCCGGGAAAGATCACGCCCCAAGGAACATCGGTCGGGCGGCCCCAAAGCTCTGCGTTGATGAAATTGGCGATGCGGCCCAAAAGGATGCCAGGCGGCGTGGCCAGCGCCAGCATATCGGCGGTGGACAAGACGGCCGCGCCCGTCTTCCAGCGGAAATAGAGTATGGCGAGCACGACCCCCAGAAGCCCGCCGTGAAACGACATCCCGCCGGTCCAGATCTTGAGGATATCCAGCGGGTTTGTGGCGTAATAGGCGGGCTGGTAAAACAGGACGAAGCCAAGCCGCCCGCCGAGGATCACGCCAAGGATCACCAGCGTCAGGATCTCGTCCACTTCGTCAGGCGACAGGGGCGCGACGCCCCCCGGCCAGATGCGCGCACGTTTCACGGCAGCGACGGCCAGCCGCCAGCCAATCAGGATGCCCACGATATAGGCCATCGCGTACCAGCGCAGCGCAAAGGAAAAGCCGCCGATCTCGAAGGACACGATCTCGGGCGATAGATCAGGGAAGGGAATGGCGGCCAGCATGGGGCGATGTGGACCTTGTGGCGCGGGCAGAGTCAACCTTGTGCAAACCGCCCTGGCGCCCCATATATGCCCCAACCGGAAGGAGCCTTATTCATGCAGACCCGCAACAAGATTTTCGACGATATTTCGCAGCTCATGACCAACGCGATGGGCGTGGCGCAGGGCGCCAAGACCGAGGCGGAAACCGCCATGAAGGGCATGATGGACCGCTGGCTGGCGGACCGTGATTTCGTGACGCGCGAAGAATTCGATGCGGTGCGCGCAATGGCCCAGAAGGCGCGCGAAGAGAACGATGCTTTGAAATCCCGGCTCGACGCGATGGAAACGCCCAAGAAAAAAGGCTGATCCCGGCCTGCAATTCCAGGCTATCCGACGAAAGGCGTGCCCTGTGGCGCGCCTTTTGCGATTCCGGGGCCAAGCAGGGCGATACTTTGTGGCAACATTGGGGCTCATCCACAACTTACTGCGGTTCTCCACAAAATAACGCTTTACTCAGACTCCGCGAGGTCACACCATATGTGGTAAGGGTGGACGGCTAGACCGCCGCTCTTGGAGCAGGCACCAAGCCGTAGCGGACCGGAAGTGTCCGCAGGCGAAACCCAGAGAGGCCGCGCATGTCGCTTTCCGAGCAGTTCCTTGCAGACGACATTCACCCCATCGACATCGTTGAACATCTAGCCGAGCACCAGGAATGGGATTTCGACCGTGTGTCGGATGACCAGATCGCCATGGCCGTCGAGGGTCAGTGGCGCACCTATTCAATCACGCTCGCCTGGACCCATTTCGACGAGACACTGCGCCTTATCTGCACGTTCGAGATGGAGCCACCCGAGGACCGGATGGACGCGCTTCATGATGTGCTCAACCGCACCAACGACACCTGCTGGGCCGGCGCGTTCAGCTATTGGCCGGAACAGCGGCTGATGGTCTATCGCTACGGCCTTTTGCTCGCGGGCGGTCAGATGGCTTGCCCCGAACAGATCGACCGCATGATCGGCGCGGCGGTTTCCGCAGCGGAACGCTATTACCCGGCCTTCCAGCTTGTCGCATGGGGCAACCGCACGCCCGCCGACGCAATGCAGGTCGCGATTGCAGAGGCCTACGGGCGCGCCTAACCTCTGCCCCGAAATGAATGGGGGCAGCCAGATGAATATGAACGATATCGAAACGCGCGGCCTGGTCCTGCTGGGCTGCGGCAAGATGGGCTCGGCGATGCTGGCGGGGTGGCTAGCGCGCGGTTTGCCCGCCGCATCGGTCTATGTGCGAGATCCCAAACCGTCCGATTGGCTGATCGGGCAGGGCGTGAATCTCAACGAAGATTTCCCCCAAAACCCCGCCATCGCGATCATCGCCGTGAAACCGCAGATGATGGGTGATGCGCTGCCCGCGCTTCAGGCGCTGGGCGGGGGCGGCACACTGTTCATCTCGATTGCTGCAGGCACGCCAATTGCGCGGTTCGAAGAGGTATTCGGCATTGGATCGCCCATCATCCGCGCGATGCCGAACACGCCTGCCGCCGTCGGGCGCGGGATCAGCGCGATCATCGGAAACGGCGCCGCGGGGACGGATCACCTTTCGCTGGCCGAAACGCTGCTTGAGGCAGTCGGTCAGGTCGTGCGCCTCGACAGCGAGGATCAGATGGACGCGGTCACTGCCGTGTCCGGGTCCGGCCCGGCATATGTGTTCCACCTGATCGAAACGCTCGCGGCAGCGGGCGAGGCCGAGGGGCTGACACCCGACCTCGCGATGCAATTGGCCAAGGCCACGGTCGGCGGCGCAGGGCAACTGGCCGAGGACGCCGAGGAGGACCCCGGCCAGCTTCGCGTCAATGTCACCAGTCCGCAGGGCACGACGGCGGCGGCACTTGAGGTTCTGATGAATGAGGAAGACGGCTTTCCAGCGCTCTTGAAACGCGCGGTCAAGGCGGCGGCGGATCGTTCGCGCGCGCTACGCGGCTAGGGCCATGATCGGCGCGGCGACGGGATTGATCGCGTGGCGTCGGCAAATCGCGTCGAGATAGCTGGTCTTGGGTGGCAGCCCGTAGAAATTCGTCTCGATCACCCCGGCCAAACCCTTCGGCAGGACGACGATGCAGGTCCCGTCCGGTTCGATCCGGTCGAGCGGGATCAGAGAGGCTAGGTAGAGCCCTTCGGACTCGGGTGCATGGCGCACCTGCTTCGGTCCAAGGCGAACCCCGCCCATGTCATCCCCGCCGAGCATATGCGACAGCAGCAACGGCCCCGTCGCACCGACGCGGAGGTCCTTCAGCGTCCAGTGCTGCCCGGCCGCGATCTGCTCCTGCATCTTGCGCATGAACCGTGGCCCGCGCCACGGCATGATCGGTGGATCGCCATCGAGGAAATTGATCGCCTCGGCCATCATGGGATGCTCGGGCGCAAGGCGGAGTGCAACGGGCGAGACCAGATCATCAGAGCCTGTGGAAAACACGATGTCGCCCTCCGGCAAGGGCGCGGTGCACAGGGCGTTCATCTCGATCCACATGCCCGCGCCCGCGGCGAGGCACTTGATCCGGAAAATGTCGCGGAAAATCTCATCGTCCCGCGCGTCCGAGATGTCGGAACGGCCCATTATTTCAGAGGCATCCAGAACGTCGACCTGTTCGGGCACGCCGTCGACTTCATCATAGGCATAAAGGGAAAGGGAATAGCCGTTATCGATCCAGGATTGCAGAACCACCTGTTCGAGAAAGCTCAGTCGCTCGCCCAGCCAAAGGCTTGCCACAGCTTTCATGGGACTGCTCCTCAAATCTCGTTCTTGCCTGATGCGGGTTTATCCCCACTTGTGGATAAGTTAGGCGAGATTACAGTTTTGAGCAATATATTTAAGGAAAGCTGAATGACCGAGATCCCGTTCGAGGCGTTCATGGCCGTCGATATCCGCGCCGGGCGGATCGAAAAGGCCGAACCCTTCCCCGAAGCGCGCAAGCCTGCGTTCAAGCTGTGGGTCGATCTCGGGCCCGAATTCGGGGTCAAGAAAAGCTCTGCCCAGATCACGGCGAACTACACGCTGGAGGAATTGCCGGGCCGCATGGTGATCGCGGTCGTCAATTTCGCGCCGCGCCAGATCGGGCCGTTCATGTCGGAAATCCTCGTGCTGGGCGTGCCGGACGCCGCGGGCGAAGTTGTCCTGATGACGCCGGAACGCGATGTGCCCTTGGGCGCGCGGCTATACTGAGGACGGATAGGGCGCCTCGTCGCCCGTTTCCTCGCGCCAGTGACGGCGGCAGAGTGCGACATAGGTTTCGTTTCCACCGACCTGCACCTGCGCGCCGCCGATCAGCGCGCGCCCACCGGCATCCTTGCGCACGACCATCGTCGCCTTCTTCCCGCAATAACAGATCGTGCGCGCCTCGCGCATCTCGTCTGCCAGCGCCAGAAGCGCGGATGATCCGGGAAAGAGGTTGCCCTGAAAATCGGTGCGCAGCCCGTAGCACATGATCGGGACGTTCAGATCGTCGACCGCGCGTGCAAGCTGCCAGACCTGCGTATGGCTGAGGAACTGGGATTCGTCGATGAACACGCAAGCGACCGGCCCCTCGGCCCGCCGCGCTTCCAGCTTGGCGAACATGTCCTCGTCCGGCGCGAAGGTATCGGCCTCGGCGTCGATCCCGATACGTGATGCGATCCGGCCAAAGCCTGCACGATCATCAAGCTGCGCGGTGATGAGATAGGGCGTCATGCCCCTTTCACGGTAGTTGTAGGCGGCTTGCAAGAGCAGGGTCGATTTGCCCGCGTTCATCGTCGAGTAGTGGAAATAGAGCTTTGCCAAGGGCCCGCCTCCTGCGCTGTTCGGGGCCGGTTAGACCGGCCCCGGCGCGCGGGATCAAGCCAGAATGGTCCGTTCCACCACCCAATAGGCCGCGATGGCCGCGATCAGCACAGATGCCGGGATCGCGATGCGCGCGCGCCACCACGGCTTGTCGCCAAACCAGTAGCCCAGCGCGAACCACGCGATCAGGATGACCGTCAGTTGTCCAAGTTCGACCCCTATATTGAACGCGATCAGACCGCTGATGAACTGCGCCGGGTTCAGGCCGATATCGCCAAGGACCGATGCAAAGCCCAGCCCATGCAGCAGGCCAAAGCCGAAGACGATCGCGATGCGCCACCAATGCATGCGCCTGGAAAAAATGTTCTCGACGGCGACATAGACGATGGACGCCGCGATGAGCGGTTCGACGATGGCGGGCGACACGGTGACAAGCCCAAGCGTCGCCATTGCCAGCGTGACCGTATGCGCAAGAGTGAAGGCGGTGACCTGATAGAGAAGCGGGCGCATCTTCAGCGAGAAGAAGAACAGCCCCAGCACGAAGAGGATGTGATCAAGGCCCTTCGGGATGATGTGTTCGAACCCGATGACGATATACTGGCCGAAGGCGGCCAGCGCGCCGACCTCTGCCGTCCCGGTACGCGGCAACGGATCGGACAGCGCGCCATTGGTCAGGTAGCCGGAATAGCCCTCATCCTCTGCTGCGCCGATCTGGCGCACGACCAGGGGTCCGTATTCGGCGGTCCAGCCGACTTGAACAGGGGCGTCCCCCGGCGGCAACGGCGCGGTCAGAGACAGCAGGCTGTCGCGGGGCAACTCGACATTGCCGACTTCGGGGATTTCGACATTGGCGATTTCTGGGGTGACGCGGGTTCCATCCACGTCGAAGACGAAACCGTCTCTGATCTCGGGCCAGGCGGCGTCAAACTCTGCGCGCAGGGCGTCGGGGCCAAGCTGGCGCAGCCGGTCGTATTCCACGCTTTGAGGGGACTCGTCGGTGTCGGACAAGCCTTCAAGATCGATTCCGGCGACAAGGGCTTCGATGGCCAGAACAACGTCGAATGTCGCAACATCCGGGCTGACGGTCACATCGGCCACTGCGGGGCGGACCTCATGCGCGCTGCTGGGTGCCGCGATCGTGAGGGCGAGGCACAGCAGTATGCTTGACAGCAGGGCACGGGGTGCCAGCTTTGCCAAAAGCCTGATTGATCGGACCGACACCATGCGCCTTTACTCCACCCTTGCCGCAATTCTTCTTTTGGCAGCTAGCGCGCTGCCGTCAACTGCCCATGAGTTCTGGATTTCTCCGGATGCCTACCAGGTCGAAAGCGGCGCGCCCATCGTGGCCGCGATCCGCGTCGGCCAGGATTTCGACGGGCCAAGCTATGCCTTCATCCCGCGCAATATTCGCCGGTTCGATCTGGTCCAGGGCGACACGGTGATCGAGGCGACAGGCCGGATCGGGGACCGCCCCGCGCTGACGCAAGAGGTCCCGCAGGATGGGCTGTGGACGGTGGTGCATGCGACGGCGGATACCGCGCTGAAGTACAAGGACTGGGAGACGTTCCTGAGCTTTCTCGACCACAAGGACGCCGACTGGGCGGCGGAACGGCATATCGAGCGGGGGCTGTCCAAGGACAATGTCCGCGAGACCTACAGCCGCTACGGCAAATCTCTGATCGGTGTCGGCATGCCTGAAGGCGCGGACCGGCGCGTCGGCATGATCGTCGAGATCGTGGCGGGCGCGAACCCCTATGCGTCCGAGATTTCCGAAATGCCGGTGCAGGTGTTCTATGATGGCAATGTTCGCGCCGATGAGCAGGTCGAGGTCTTCGACCGTGCGCCCGACGGAACGGTGTCGATCACGCGCTACCGCACGGATGACGAAGGTCGGCTGAATGTGCCGGTCGAGGCAGGGCACGAGTACCTCGTCGACAGCGTCGTCATGCGGGAGCTTGACCCGGCGGGCGAGGATGACGCGGCCTGGGAAACGCTGTGGGCGTCGCTGACCTTCCGCATGCCCGAGTAGGGCGGCAGTAGGGCCGTACGGGGAACCCGAAGGGGCCGGGGGTCGTTCTGACCCAAACACACGGCTTCGGAGGATACCCCATGCCCGACATTTTCGAGATCATCAAAGGCGACCACGACAAGCATCGCGACCTTCTGGAGCGTATCGCCGACACCTCTGGTGATACCAAGGACCGCAATATCGCCTGGCAGAATTTCTACTACGACGTGAAATCCCACGCCGCGGCCGAGGAAGAGACATTCTATTCCAAGCTGATGTCCCAGGAATGGGGCCAGGACGCCGCGCGCCATTCGGTTCATGAGCACCAGCAGATGGACGATCTGATGGAAGAGTTGAACGAGATGGACATGTCTTCTCCTGCATGGCTGACGAAGTTCAAGACGCTCAAGCACGATTACGAGCATCACATGAACGAGGAAGAGGGTGAGGTCTTCACCCGCGCGCGCGAGGTGGTCGACAAGTCCGAATGGCAGAAATACGGCGAAGACTTCGAGACGCGCAAATCGCGTGAGCGCGAGATCGTGGACGAAAAGGCTGAGGATTCGCTGGAGGATTGACCGCGTTCGATGCGCGCCGCGCGGGGGCATCGAGCCCCCTTGCGGCGCATGGGGGCGCTGCCCCCAAACCCTCGGGATATTTCTGACACCAAAGAAGGAAGGGCGCTTTCTCGAAAGGCGCCCTTTTTCGTCTCAGCCTTGCAGGCTGCGCACCTCGAACGCGCCTTCGCGGCGCGACAGCATGGCCTGGACGGCAGCGTGGCTGGCGGCGGCGGTCGTGTAGTAGGGGATCTTGTCGTAAAGCGCGACCGAGCGGATCTCGCGACTGTCCTCGATTGCCTGCGCACCTTCGGTGGTGTTCATCACAAGGCAGATCTCTCCGTCCTTCATGCGATCGACGATGTTCGGGCGGCCTTCGTAGACCTTGTTCACCGTTTCCGCCGCGATGCCGTTTTCCTTGAAATAAGCGCCCGTTCCGCGGGTGGCGAGGATCGTCAGGCCCATGTCGATGAGGGCTTTTGCCGTCTCGATCATCTCGGGGCTCTTGTCGGTATCGCGGATCGAGATGAAGACCGTGCCTTCGGTCGGCAGGTCGATCCCGGCGCCCAGCTGCGCCTTGAGGAAGGCGCGCGGGAAGGACCGATCCCAGCCCATGACTTCGCCCGTCGAGCGCATTTCCGGGCCGAGCAGCGTGTCAACGCCGGGAAAGCGCGCGAAGGGCAGAACGGCTTCTTTTACCGAAAACCAGGGCATGTCGGGATCGGCGAGGGTCATCGGGTCGGCCATGGGAATTTCGGAATCGATCCCGGCGTCTTTTTCATAAGGCGCGCGGAGCGGGAAGCTGGCCAGCTTTTCGCCCGCCATCAGCCGCGCGGCAATGGACGCGATGGCGCTATCGGTGGCCTTGGCGACAAATGGCACGGTGCGCGAGGCGCGGGGGTTGACCTCGAGCACGTAGATCTCGCCGCCCTTGATTGCGAATTGCACGTTCATCAGCCCGACGACATTCAGCGCTTGGGCCATGACCTTGGTTTGGCGCTTCAGCTCTTCGACGATCTCGGGGCTGAGCGAGTAGGGCGGCAGCGAACAGGCGCTGTCACCTGAATGCACGCCCGCCTCTTCGATGTGCTGCATGACGCCCGCGACATGGACATCTGTTCCATCGGCAAGCGCATCGACATCGACCTCGACCGCGCCCGACAGGTAGCTGTCGAGGAGGACGGGGTTCTTGCCCGACACGTTCACCGCGTCGCGGATGTAGCGGTCGAGATGCGCGTCGTCGCGCACGATTTCCATCGCGCGGCCGCCCAGTACGTAGGACGGACGGATCACCAGCGGGTAGCCGATTTCGGACGCGATGGCGCGCGCTTCGGCGTCGGTGCGCGCGAGCCCGTTGCGCGGCTGACGAAGCCCGTTTTGGTTCAGCATCTGCTGGAACCGCTCACGGTCTTCGGCCAGATCGATCATGTCGGGCGCGGTGCCGAGGATCGGGATACCCGCCTCTTGCAGCGCATCGGCGAGCTTCAGCGGGGTCTGGCCGCCAAACTGGACGATCACACCGTGCAGCGTGCCGTTATCCTGCTCGACCCGCAGGATTTCCATGACATGTTCAAAGGTCAGCGGCTCGAAATAGAGGCGATCCGAGGTGTCATAGTCGGTCGACACGGTCTCTGGGTTGCAATTGACCATGATCGTCTCATAGCCCGCGTCGGTCAGCGCGAAACAGGCGTGACAGCAGCAATAGTCGAATTCGATGCCCTGGCCGATCCGGTTCGGGCCGCCGCCTAGGATGACGACCTTCTTCGCATTGGTGGGACGCGCTTCGCATTCGACATCGCCCATCGCCGGGGCCTCGTAGGTCGAATACATGTAAGGCGTCTGCGCCTCGAATTCGGCAGCGCAGGTGTCTATGCGCTTGAAGACAGCGGTGACGCCGAGGTTAAGGCGCGCGCGGCGGACCTGGTCTTCGTCGCGGCCCGTCAGCTTGGCAAGGCGCGCGTCAGTGAAGCCCATCATCTTGAGGCGGCGCAGGCCGTCCTCGGACACGGGAAGGCCGCCGCGGCGCACCTCGTTTTCCGCTTCGATGATCTCGCGGATGCGGGCCAAGAACCACGGATCAAACTTGGTGACGCCCTGAATGACATCGTCTTCCAGCCCGTGGCGCATGGCCTGGGCGATCACGCGCAAGCGGTCGGGGGTCTGGCGCGACAGGGCGCGCAGGATCGCGGCTGTGCCTTCGGGCGTGTCGGCGGCGCCTTCGATTGCGATCTCGTCAAAGCCGGACAGCCCCGTTTCCATGGAGGCGAGCGCCTTTTGCACGCTCTCGTGGAAGGTGCGACCAATGGCCATCGCCTCGCCAACCGATTTCATCGCGGTGGTGAGATCCGGTTTGGCGCCCGGGAATTTCTCGAACGCGAAACGCGGAATTTTCGTGACGACATAGTCGATGGTCGGCTCGAAAGACGCGGGCGTCACGCCGGTGATGTCGTTGTCCAACTCATCGAGCGTGTAGCCCACGGCCAGCTTTGCGGCGATCTTGGCGATCGGGAAGCCGGTGGCTTTCGACGCGAGCGCCGACGAGCGGGACACGCGCGGGTTCATCTCGATCACCACCATGCGCCCATCTTCGGGGTTGATCGCCCATTGCACGTTGGACCCACCTGTTTCGACGCCGATCTCGCGCAGGACGGCGATAGAGCCGTTGCGCATGATCTGGTATTCCTTGTCCGTCAGTGTCAGCGCGGGCGCGACGGTGATGGAATCGCCCGTATGCACGCCCATCGGATCGACGTTCTCGATCGCGCAGACGATGATGGCGTTGTCGGCGCGGTCCCGCACGACTTCCATCTCGAATTCCTTCCAGCCCAGAAGCGACTCGTCGATCAGGATCTGGCTGACCGGCGAAGCATCAAGGCCCGAGCGGCAGATATGCAGATAATCGTCACGGTTATAAGCGACGCCGCCGCCGGTGCCGCCCAGCGTGTAGGCAGGACGAATGATCGCGGGCAGGCCGACATGTTCCAGCGCGGCAACGCATTCTTCCATGGTCTCGGCGATAGTCGCCTTTGGATTTTCCAGACCGATCCGGTCCATCGCCTCGCGGAACAGCTTGCGGTCTTCGGCCATCTCGATGGCCTCGCGCTTGGCGCCGATCATCTCGACACCGTATTTCTTCAAGACGCCCATCTCTTCGAGCGCAAGCGAGGTGTTCAGACCGGTCTGCCCGCCCATCGTCGGCAAAAGCGCGTCGGGGCGTTCCTTTTCGATGATCTTCGCCACAACCTCGGGGGTGATCGGCTCGATATAGGTGGCATCCGCAAGGCCGGGGTCGGTCATGATCGTCGCGGGGTTCGAATTGACGAGGATGACGCGATAGCCTTCCTCGCGCAGCGCCTTGCAGGCCTGAGCGCCGGAATAGTCGAACTCGCAGGCTTGGCCGATCACGATTGGCCCCGCACCGATGATCATGATCGACTGGATGTCGCTACGCTTCGGCATGAAGTCCCTCGCTTGCAGGATTCGATCGGCCGCCAGACAGGGGCCGGTCAAAAATTGTGGCGGTTATAGACATCGAAACGCCCCATGCAAGGGGCGCATCCGGGCTGCGCCAGAATGAATGCGCTTGACTAGCGCAGCGGGTGGGGGAAGGCGAGAGCGCTTCGGCGCCCGCGTGGAATTACTCGGCCGCTTCGCGCACACCGCCCGAGATTGAAACGGGGTCCCCATCGTCGCGGTAAAGGTAGTCGCGCGTCAGCGGCACGGCGGTCTGATCGCGGGCAAGCTGGAACTGGAAGACGCATTGCCGGTTCAGCCGGAACGTCAGCTCGCAGGCGAGAAGATAATAGCGCCACATCCGGCAAAACCGTTCGTCATAAAGCGCGCGCGCCTCGTCGATGTTGTCCATGAACCGCGCATGCCAATGCTTGAGCGTTTCGGCATAGTGCAGCCGCCAGACCTCGACATCCGTGGGATAAAGATCGGCCTTCTCGACGGCGGTCATCGCCTCGGACATGGCGGGGATATAGCCGCCGGGGAAGATATATTTCTCGATCCACGGGCTGGTCGATCCCGGCGGGCAGGCGCGTCCGATGGTGTGAATGAGGGCAACGCCATCCGGTTTCAGAAGGCGTTTCACATGGCGGAAGTATTCGTTGTAGTGCGGCACGCCGACATGTTCGAACATACCGACCGACACGACGCGGTCGAATTCATCTTCGACCTTGCGATAGTCCGTCAGCCGGAATTCCACGCGGTCTTCCAGCCCTTCTGCCTTGGCGCGCTCGACCGCGATCTTGTGCTGTTCCTTCGACAGTGTCACGCCCAGCACCTGTGCGCCGTAATCGCGCGCCAGCGTCAGGCCCATCCCGCCCCAGCCGCAGCCGATATCGAGGATCTTCATCCCCGGTTCGATCAGCAGCTTGCCCGCGATATGCGCCTTCTTGTCGATCTGCGCCTGCTCAAGGCTCACATCGGGGGACCGAAAATAGGCGCAGGAATACTGTTTGTCCGCATCGAGGAAGAGATCATATAGCTCTGCCGAAAGATCATAGTGATGCGCCACGTTCTTCTGCGCCTTGCCGATGGGATTGTATTGCCGGATGCGCCGCAGCGCGGTGTTCAGCCCGTAGCTGAGCGTATGGACACTGAACCGCCCATAGGACTTCGACGCGTTGCGGATGGCCAGTGACAGGAACCCGTGAAGATTGTCGTTCTCGATCGTCAGGGTGCCTTCCATATAGGCCTCGCCCACAGCCAGATCGGGGTTTATCAGGATGCGTTTGGGAAGGGTGTCGTCATGCAGGGTGATCTTGACCGGATCGCCGGTGCCGTTGCCGTAATCCGATGTGCTGCCATCCGGCAGTTCGACGATCAGCGTGCCTTCGGTGATGAAACTGCCGATTGCACGGTCAAAAAGCGTTTTCCACATCATATCACCCCTGATGTCTTGGCGCCTTCGGGCCAGTCCTTTCCAATGGCCGCAATTTGATAATACACCAGCAACGGCCTCTAACGAAATGTGCGACATTCTGTCTGGAAATCAAGTTCCGGGCGATGAAGCGCCGAATCGCTGCGTCTCTCGACCGCGCGGGACCGGGCGGATCCCTTGACTTCCAAGCCCCGTCACGCTGTATCGGCGCGACGCCCCGAATGCGCCCCTACTGACAGGACACCCACCATGCACGCCTATCGCAGCCATACCTGCGCCGATCTGACCAAAGCGAATGTGGGCGAGACCGTCCGCCTGGCCGGCTGGGTCCACCGCGTTCGCGACCACGGCGGCGTGCTGTTCATTGACCTGCGTGACCACTACGGCATGACGCAAGTCTTGTGCGATCCCGACAGCGCGGTGTTTGCCGAGGTGGAAAAGGTACGCAGCGAATGGTGCATCCGCATCGACGGCGAGGTGAAGGCGCGCGATGAAAGCCTTGTGAACACCAAGATCCCCACCGGCGAGATCGAGGTGTTTATCCGCGACATCGAAGTTCTCGGTGCTGCGGACGAGCTGCCGCTGATGGTCTTCGGCGATCAGGAATACCCTGAGGAAACGCGCCTGCGGTATCGTTTTCTCGACCTGCGCCGCCAGCAGCTGCACGACAACATCATGTTGCGGTCCAAGGTCGTCGCTGATCTGCGCCAGCGCATGTGGGGGCAGGGCTTTACCGAATTCCAGACCCCGATCATCACCGCGTCCAGCCCCGAAGGAGCGCGCGACTTCCTTGTGCCGTCGCGGCTGCATCCCGGAAAGTTCTACGCGCTCCCTCAGGCGCCGCAGCAATTCAAGCAGCTGATCATGGTGTCGGGCTTTGACAAGTATTTCCAGATCGCACCCTGTTTCCGCGATGAAGACCCGCGCGCCGACCGCTCGCCCACCGATTTCTACCAGCTTGACCTCGAAATGAGCTTTGTCACCCAGGATGACGTTTTCGCCGCCATCCAGCCGGTGATGCAGGGCTGTTTCGAGGAATTCGGCGGCGGCCGCCGTGTCGATGCCGACTGGCCGCGCATCACCTATGCCGACGCGCTCGCGAAATACGGCACCGACAAGCCGGACCTGCGCAACCCGATCGAGATGCAGGACGTGTCGGACCATTTCCGAGGCTCGGGCTTTGCGATCTTCGCCAAGCTCCTTGAGCAGGACGGCACGCAAATCCGCGCCATCCCCGCGCCCAAGGGCGGCAGCCGCAAGTTTTGCGACCGCATGAACAGCTTTGCCCAGAAAGAGGGCCTGCCGGGCATGGGCTATATCTTCTGGCGGGAAACCGACGGCCAGATGGAAGCTGCCGGACCGCTCGCCAAGAACATTGGTCCTGAGCGGACCGAGGCGATCCGTCAGCAGCTGGGCCTTGGCATTGGCGACGCGGCCTTCTTCCTTGGCGGCAAGCCCGCCAGCTTTGAGCGTGTCGCAGCCAAGGCGCGCGTGACCATCGGCGAGGAACTGGGGCTGACCGACAAGGACCGCTTCGCCTTTTGCTGGATCGTCGATTTCCCGATGTACGAACGCGACGAGGAAACCGGCACACTGGATTTCTCGCACAACCCGTTCTCGATGCCGCAAGGCGGTATGGACGCGCTGGACGGCGATCCACTGGATGTGCTCGGCTATCAGTACGACCTGGCCTGCAACGGGTATGAGCTGGTGTCGGGCGCGATCCGGAACCACCAGCCCGACATCATGTTCAAGGCCTTCGAGATCGCGGGATACGGCCGCGACGAGGTCGAGAAACGCTTCGGCGGAATGGTCAACGCGTTCCGATACGGCGCGCCGCCCCACGGCGGCTGCGCGGCGGGCATCGACCGGATGGTCATGTTGCTGGCGGACGAGGCGAACATCCGCGAAGTCATCATGTTCCCGATGAACCAGCGCGCCGAAGACCTGATGATGGGCGCCCCGTCCGAGCCGATGAACGAGCAGCTGCGCGAGCTGGGCCTGCGGGTTCTGCCGCGCGAGGATTAGATCGCGAGATCAAGCGGAAGGTCTGAAATGTCTTTCAGCCTTCCGCCCTCTATCATCATTTCTAGCGTGTCCCGATATCCTTCGTCACCGGGTGCCGAAACGGCCTGGCGCAATTCGTGCAGAGCGAAGTGGTACACGTTGTCGATATCCCCTGTTCCCAACGCCAGTGAGGCAATGCGGCTAGGCAGAGGCTCTCCTGTGACGACAACGACGTGTGGAAGGGCGCCTTTTCGGTTCCTCACAAGGTTAAGGCCTTCTGAACGCGCATTTTGCGCCCTGTCGCTCCGCAGGGTCCACTTGCAGCTGACCGAAGCGTGCAGGATCGGTCTTGGGTCATTGGTGCGGCGAAGGCCGGAAAGATTGCTGACGGTGTGATCAACCACAACGTCTGATGCATTCAGCGCGTCGTCGGACAGCGGCATGCGAGACACTATGATGTCCGGCTTGATCAGATAGTCTGACCCTAGTGCAGTCGCAATTTCCAGATTGGACTTTGCAATCCGCTCAAGATCATCCAGATGCGCATATTGCTGGAAGCCAGCGATAAAGCCGCCTTTGCGAACGTCGAAATCGCCTGGGCGTATATGGCCAAGACTCCCGAAAGAATCGCGTATGTAATCAGCGCAGATGCTTTCGAAATCGCTACCCGCTGTCTGACCTGCAATTTTCTTTGACACCTGCGCGTGGCCGAGATTTTCCAGAATCGAAGCTGCAATTCGCTTGCTTGGAGCGCTGCTCTTATCCGCATTGCTGGGGATGCCCGTGCTATCGACGGACAAGACGCGATCAAGAAGTGCCGCATGAAACGCTTTCCGAAAGAGCGCGAAAGCGGCGGGTTTCATGCCGTGGCCATTTCCATATCAACCAAGACGCGTTGGATCGCATTTCCGAGTGCTTCGGCGACAGGAGGCGGGAACGCATTGCCCACTTGGCGGTAAGCCGGGGTCTTCTTTCCGGAAAACTGCCAGTCGTCCGGAAAGCCCTGAAGCCGGGCAACCATCCGCACCGTCAGCCTCGGCATGCCCTCGAAATTGGCGTCCGGCGGGCTGTCGGCAATGGTTCTGCCTTCCACCCCAAGCGACGCCCAAGCCTTTCGTGCACGCGTCGGGCCCAAGTCAGGTCCACCATGTTTCAATGAGCCGCCAACGATGGTGGGGGCAATCGCGTCAGCCGTTTCGGACCATGTCTTGGCCCCCTGCCATCCGCCGCTTTCCATCAGGTCGGAAAGGAGTTCACCAACCGTAGCTGGCGGTTGATCGCAGGTGTCCGGCCACCTGAAGAGCGACGCCGAGCCCTTCTTTATCGCCACGATTGCGACGCGGGGGCGAAGCTGGCTCACGCCGAAGTCGCTGGCATTCAGAAGCTTCCAGGACACCGAATATCCAAGCGAATTGAATTGGGTTACGAGCTCTTCTCGGAAATCTGCGAATGCGGCATCCAGAAACCCTCTGACGTTCTCGATCAGGACGGCCTTGGGTTTGCATTCCTTTACGAGGCGCAGAAAATCCGGGAACAGGTTTCGTTCATCTTCGGCGCCCAACTGATGACCGGCCTTTGAAAACGGCGGGCATGGCAGCCCACCTGCCAAGAGGTCAACGCCGCGATACGGCCTTGCGTCGAACTGCTTGAGGTCTGCCTGCGATCCTTCACAGACATTCCAATCCGGTCTATTCAACTTCAATGTCGCGCGCGCGTGTTTGTCCAATTCACACAACGCAAGATGCCGAAACCCGGCGCGTTCAAGGCCAAGAGCCTGGCCGCCAGCGCCAGCGCACACTTCAACCGATGTCAGCGGTCGATTGATATATTTGGACCCGTCCATCTATTCGGCCGCAAGATGCGCCGATGAATTATAAGCATAGGTCTTCCAGCTGGGTTTGTAATCGGCATCTGCCTGATTTCCCCAGACGGTCCAGCCTTCGCGGACGCCGCGGCCGAAGAGTTCCAGATAGGGCCCCCAGCTGCAGGATTCGATCAGCTCGTATTGTTCATCCGGTTTGCGTGAATGTTCGCGTTTGCGAGTCTGCATCATGTTGACCTGGCGCCGTCCGGCATCCAGCGTGCGGGCATTCTTGCCGCGCGTGCCAAAGAGCAGGATTTCGGTCACGTTGCGAAAGTAGAACCCTACGCCGCGCCCGTCCGAGCCGCCATCCTTGCGGATCTTGTGCCAGACGATGTTGGATTTGTACTCGAACCCCCATGCCTGAAGCACCCGCAGCCCGTCGGGCAATAGCGCGTTGGGCACCCACAGATAGCAATGCGCGCGGTCCTCAAGGTGGTCGGCCACGGGCAGATCGCAGATCGCATCCAGATCCATCGTGGGATAACGCGCAAGACGGCCGTGTTCCGGCGCGACCTTGCCGGTGCGGTTCTGGAAGCGCCAGGGCGGGTCGGCCATGACAGTGCCAAAGCGGTCCTTGCCCAGAAAGTCGCGCAAATCTTGTGAAGGGTTCATGGCCATAACCGACATCTTGACTTCGCGCGGGCCCGGATGCAACGACATTGAGGGCTACGGCGGTGGGAACTTTAGGTGAACATATGCCGGCCCGCTTGTCATTCGGTCAATAAGAAAGTGCGCGCCATGGCAGGTTTGAAGGGGAGTGAGCGGTCTTCCGACCTGTCTGATTGGACCCCGCCGCCCGCACCTGGACCACATCGGATTGAGGGGCGCTACGTTGTTCTTGAGCGGCTGAGCCTGGATCATGCGCCCGCCTTGCACCGGGCGAACAGCGCCGATGATGCGATCTGGGATTGGCTGCCTTATGGGCCGTTCGAGGCCGAAGACCACTATCGGGACTGGATGCAGGACACGGCGTTTGGGGACGATCCGATATTCTATGCGATCCGCGAGACGGGCGGCGACTGGGCCGGTGTCGCTAGCTATCTGCGGATCAACCCGGCGATGGGGTCGATCGAGCTGGGGCATATCAACTTGTCGACCAGCCTTCAGAAAACCCGAGCTGCGAGCGAGGCGTTCATCCTGATGATCGGCTGGGCCTTCGAAGCCGGGTATCGCCGGTTTGAATGGAAATGCGACGCCGCGAACCTTCCGTCGCGCCGTGCGGCAGAGCGGCTGGGCCTGTCCTATGAGGGCGTCTTCAGGCAGGCCGGGATCGTGAAGGGGCGCAACCGTGACACTGCCTGGTTCGCGACCATCGACGCGGAATGGCCCGCGCTGCAGGCGGCTTACGACACCTGGCTCGATCCCGCGAACTTCGATGGGAAAGGAAGGCAGGTGCAATCCCTTGGCGCGCTGACCACCCCGATCCGCGTCGCCGGTGATCCGGCGCTGCGCTAGACAGCGGTGCGCCGGGCCATCCGGTCCTGCAAGAGACCTGCGATTTGCGCCATGTCGCCCAGCACCGGCTGTCCACCTTCGTGATGGCAGCGCAGGCGCTCTGCCGCGTCGGAAAGAACGGCGTCCTGCACGGCATGGCCAAGCCCGCCGAGAAACTGCGCGACATAGTCCATTCCCCGGTCGCTTTCGGGACCTGCGATGATCTCGGCCACTCTGGCGTAGTCATCCATGAGCGCCATGTCGTCGGGCGCCACCGTCTCGCTGGGTACGGCGCGGGGGCCAGTGGGCCGCATCTCGTCGGGGAGAGCGGACAAGACCGCTGTCTGAAAAGTGCCGAGGCTTTCCAGCGGCTTTGGCAGCACACCGTCCGCGCCGATCAGCCTTGCACGCTCCAGCGCCTCGGCGTCGCCACTGGTGGCCAGAATCGCGGGAATCCGCGGATCGCTGCGGGACAGGTCATCGATCAGTTCCAGCCCAGACCCGTCCGGAAGGCCAAGATCGACGATCATCACCGTGGGGCGATACACCCTGAGATGTCGGTCGGCGGCGGCAAGGCAGTCGGCCCGGCGCAGCCGCGCGCCTGATCGCAGGCTCATCAGCCGCACGGCTTCGGACGCATACCGGCTGTCTTCGACCATCAGGATGGTCATTCCGGCCAGGGGGCGTGACGGGGTAGGGCGCAGGCGTTCATTCATATCGAGGGTCAGAGAATCAGGCATGGCAGCGTCCTTTGATGCGGATGCCCAAAGCTAGGACGAGTTTGCTGAATCAGAGGTTAAGGCCGCGACGACCGGTCACTTGCGATACGCACCTTCCACCGACATAAGAGCGGGACTGTATTGCAAGGGACCAGAACGCCATGATCGGACGCCTCAATCACGTCGCCATAGCCGTGCCGGATCTCGACGCGGCCTCGGCGCTTTATCGCGATACACTGGGCGCGAATGTCGGTGCGCCGCAGGACGAACCGGACCATGGCGTCACCGTCGTCTTCATCGAATTGCCAAACACCAAGATCGAGCTGCTCTTTCCCTTGGGCGAGGACAGCCCGATCAAGGGGTTCCTCGACAAGAACCCGTCAGGCGGCATTCACCACGTTTGCTACGAGGTCGATGATATTCTGGCCGCGCGGGACCGTCTAAAGGATCAGGGCGCGCGTGTTCTGGGCAGCGGAGAGCCCAAGATCGGCGCCCATGGAAAGCCGGTTCTCTTCCTGCATCCCAAGGATTTCAACGGCACCCTCGTCGAGTTGGAGCAGGTCTGATGGGCTTTGTCACAGGTCTGGTTCTGTTCGCTGTCGTCTGGTTCATGACGCTGTTTGTCGTGCTGCCACTTGGCCTGCGCACACAAGGCGACGAGGGCGAGATAGAGCCCGGCACCCATGCCGGATCGCCCGCGCGCCTTAACCTCAAACGCAAGTTCCTTCAGACGACCATCGCCGCGTTCGTGATCTGGGCCATCGTCGCGGGCGTGATCGTCACCGGCCTTGTTACGGTTGAAAGCATCGATGTCTTCAACCGGATGGGCGAGACTTGATCCGGTGAAAGAGATGCGTGAACGTCGCCGCGCCCAGCACCGGAACCAGTAGGTTCAAAAGCGGAATGGTTAGCGGCACCGCCATAAGCGCGCCTGCCAACCAGATTTTTGCGCTGTTGCGTTTGCGCAAGCGCGTGGCCTCGGGCGGGGTCAGGTGCCGCAGCGCGACGAGCTGGAAATATTCCCGGCTAAGCAGAAACCCGTTGAGCGCCCAGAAAATCAGTGGCGCGAAGGGTGCGAAGACAAAGTACAGCACGAGCGCCGCAATATTCGCGACGATCAGCGTGCCGAGGAATTTCACGCTTTGTCGCAGGTTCTCGGCAAACCCGATGCGGATCGGCGCGCTTAGGCCTGGATAGTGCCGGTCCTCTACCGCATCGGCGACCTCATCCAGAAAGATGCCCGTGAAGGCCGAGGCGACGGGCACCATCAGGAAAACCGACAGCCCCATCATCAGGATCAGCGACGCGCCCGATGCGATATCGTCGACCCATGAAACCTCTCCGATAAAGGGGATGCTGAAGCTGTCCGGCAGCAAAAGACCGACGCCCCAGAACGTCAGCGCATAGACTGCGAGCAGCAATAGGATCGTCAGCCCGATCCCTTTCAAGAGCACCCCGCGAAAGCGTGGATCGCCAAGCTGGCCGATGGCCTTCAGCGCGTCCCCGACGATCATTCAAAGACCCAGGTGGTGATCGCGTCGATATCCGGGCGTGGGCGTTCCGGCGGGGCAGAGGTCTCGGTGCCAAGATGGATCAGGCCTGCGATGCGTTCATTCTCGGCCAGCCCGAATCCGTCCCGAAGAAATTCCGCGTCATGGCTGGGCCAGCCCGACAGCCAGTTCGCGCCCCAGCCGGCCGCCAGCGCAGCGTTCACAAGCGCAAGGCAGACCGCCCCGGCGGAATAGGTCATTTCCAGTGCGGGGATCTTCTCGGACGGTTTTTGCACCTCGACCACGGCGACTGCGAGATCAGCGTCGGCATATTGCGAGACGGACTTGGCGATGTCTTCGTCCGATTTGCCCAAGGCCGCGCCGCGTATCTTCACCAGTTCCGCTAGACGATCCAGCGCCGCGCTTTCCAGAACGATGAAGCGCCACGGCTCCAGTTTTCCATGATCCGGCGTGCGCCCCGCTGCCGTCAGAAGAATCCGCAGCGTTTCGCGATCGGGAACGGGCGTCGTCAGCGTCTTGGCGGGACGCGACCGGCGCGTCAGCAGAAAGTCGAGGGCTGCGGGATTGGCGGCAGGCATGGGTCGTCCTTTCGATGTGTCGGGTTTGATGTCGGACTATTTTTGTCAGGCTTCAACCCGTCAAACACCGAAATGCTGCACAAACCGGTCTACCATTCCGCGATAGACCCCATCCATCTCGGGACCCGGCTGGCGCCGTTCAAGGGTCGCGGCCATGGGATCGGGTGCGCTGTGGCGGCTGCCCGACAGTTCTTCCAGCACGGCGTGGCCGCAGAAGGGCACATGAACTTCGGAATACCCGCCCTCATGCACGAGCAAGAGGCGCCCGTCGCACAGGGTCGCGGCCTCATCCATCACTGCGCGTGTCATGGCGCGGAAGGTCTCTGCCGTGGCCAGCATCCTGCCCAACGGATCAAAGGCGGACGCATCGAACCCGCAAGCGACGATGATCGCGTCGGGCTTGAAGGCGCGCAGCTTCGGACGGATCAGCCGGTCCATCACGTCGAGATAGGCGGCATGTCCTGCGCCCGGGGGCAAAGGAATGTTCATGTTCGTCCCTTCGGCCCCGGCACCGCCCAGTGCGTCGATATCGCCGGTATCGAGCGGATAGTTCCGTTCCTGATGAACCGAGATCGTCAGCACATCGGGATCGTCCCAGAATACCGCCTCTGTCCCGTTGCCGTGATGCACGTCCCAGTCGACGACCGCCACGCGCGCCGCGCGCCCCTCGGCCTGTGCGGTGCGGATGGCGATGCCGATATTGTTCAACAGGCAAAACCCGTTCGGCCAATCGGGCAGGCAGTGATGCCCCGGCGGGCGCGACAGGGCATAGGCGTTCTGCACCGCGCCGGTCAGCACCGCGCGCAGGGCCGATACGGCAAGCCCCGCGGACTGCGCCGCGATTTCGTATCCGCCGCGGCCAAAGGGCGTGCGCAGCCCGATCTCGCCGCCGCCCGCATCCGACATTTCCTTGAACCGGTCGAGAAAGGCCCCCGGGTGCACGCGTTCCAGCATCTCGCGACCTGCCGTCTCGGCGCCCTGCATCGCCAGATCGCCGGCAAGGCCTGACACCTCGGCAAGGTTCTTCAAACGGCGCTTCGTCTCGGGCGCTTCGGGCAATCCGCCGGAGACCATGGGCTGCACCAGCTCGCCCTCGGGCATCGTCATGGCATAACCGTAACCCGCATGCCAAAAGCAGCGTTCGTCCCAGAAAAATCCCGTGCGCGGCATCATCGTCCCCCTTGCGTGACTTTGGACGCAAAGACTATGCGGAGCCTGTTCCAAGCGAAAGACCCCGTGCCGCCCGTGACCGATCTGTCCGCATACGCCGTGCCCGGCACAGAGATCGTCATCCGCGTCACGCCCAAGGCCTCGCGAAATGTGGTCGAACTGCGGGAAGGCGTGGTCCGCGTCTATGTCACGGCGGTGCCCGAAGACGGCAAGGCCACGGCGGCGGCGGCAAAGCTGCTGGCAAAGGCGCTCGGCATCCCGAAAACGCGCCTGACGCTGATCCGGGGCGCGGCCAGCCGGGACAAGGTGTTTCGCGTGGACTGACGGTCAGGTCTTGGCAGGCTTCAGCCGGTAGACGCCCTCGGGCAGGCCAAGCGCCGCCGTCAGATCGCGCACCTGGTCCAGCGACAGCGCGATGCGCTGCACCCGGTCGGTCACAGGATCAAGCTGCTCGAGCGTCACGCAATCCTCGAACGCATTGATCGTGACGTCTTCCTGCAAATGCGAGCCGCCCTCATCGACAAGGGTGATTACGGTCGCGTCGAATTCGTGCTCGATGGTAAACATGCGCCCAGCCTAACCGCGCGATTCCCCGCCGCAACACCAAAGCGTGTGTGGCAAGACTGGCCCTTGCCGAATGTTTTGCTACCTTTGAGGCCTGCGCGCCAAACCAAGGACCCCGCCCCGATGTTGCGACGGCTTATCCCGCTTCTTCCCGTTCTTCTGGCCGCCTGTGCCGGTCCCATCCTGCCCGGTGCTCCGCCGCCCGCGCCCGCGCCGACAGCCGCCGGGCCCGCCCCGCTGACCGCCGAGGTGGCCGCCGACAACTTCGTCGCCGTGGTCAAACGCGTAGAGCCGGTCGCCGAAGCGGTCTGCCGAGAACAGACGGGCACCGACAATTGCGATTTCCAGATCGTCGTGGATTCGCGGCCCGGCCAGCCGCCGAACGCGTTCCAGACTCTCAACGATGAGGGTCGCCCGATCATCGCCTTCACCATCGCGCTGATCGCGGATGCACGGAACCAGGACGAGCTGGCCTTCATCCTCGGCCACGAGGCGGCGCATCATATCGAAGGCCATATCCCCCGCGTTCAGCAATCGGCGATGACCGGCGCGCTTCTGGCCGGGGCGCTTGCGACCATCGGCGGGGCCAATGCAAGTGCCGCTGAGCAGGCCGCGCGGCTTGGCGCCCAGGTCGGCGCGCGCACCTATGCCAAGGATTTCGAGCTTGAGGCGGATTCGCTCGGCACCCGCATCGCGTTCCGTGCAGGCTACGATCCGGCGCGCGGTGCGCAGTATTTCACGCGCATCCCCGATCCCGGCAACCGTTTCCTCGGCACGCACCCGCCGAACGCCCAGCGCCAGCAGACGGTTCAAAGCACCCTCGCGCAAATCCGCTGAATTTGATCCGGATCAAGGCGCGGGGGTCTCAAGGCGGCCTAGGATTTCCCTGAACAGAGAGGGGAACCCGATGTCTTTACTTGCGAAACTGACCCGCCGCAGCGGACTTGTGAACCGGATGGCCGACACTGTCGGCGTGGATATGGCCGAAGAGCTTTTGCACGGCACGGTCACGGCCGAGGACCTGCGCAGCGCCGTGTTCCGCTGCATGTCCTGCAGCAAGAATGAAGAATGTCAGCACTGGATGGACCTGCAAGAGGCACCGGCCAAGGCTGCACCGGGTTATTGCCGCAACAAGGACATGCTGGCGCGCGTCGCGCACGGCTGAGGGGTTTGTCATGCTGAACACGCGACACCCGAAAGCCGCCGGACTTCTGCAGGGCATGGCCGACCGCCTCGGCGTCCGTCTGACAGAGGTGCAGGGCATCGAACCCATGTCCGCCCGCTGCGACGCCTGCGTGCGCCACGACGATTGCATCCTGTGGATGATGGACCACCCCGCCGCCAGCGTCGCGCCGGGCTACTGCCGGAATGCGGAAGAGCTGAGCGTGCTGCGGGGCTGATAGGGGCTATCGCCAAATCGCCAGCCCGAAGGGGCGGTCTGGCGATGGGCCCGGCACCTTCGGTGGTGAGTTCAGGCCCTAAACAACACATGCACACCAATCTCCAAACTCAAGGGCGACGTGCAGCTAAAATTTCGGCAATCAAAAACTGATTTTGGAAAAATGCGCCTTAAGAATTTCTTCCTCTAGGCGTGATATGAATTTTAGTTCGTCCTCCTCGAATTGCTGTTTACCCCAAAATTGAAGTGTTTCCCTTATTCCCGGCTCCTTGGAATTGATCTGCGGTATTGTTTCTCCGATGCGTGCAAAATTCCATGCTGCCCATGCCATCGAAGTCAACGCAGCCCATTTTGCGACCATCGCGAATTCTGCTGAGACGTTGAATAGATGAAGTCTCGGTATGTCATGCCTTAGTCGGAAACTTTTTGTTTGAGCAATGCAGAGTTGAAGATTCCTTGATAGCGAGAGAATGGCGTCAGGCTGTTCGATATTGCGCGCTGTTTCTTCGAATGCCTTGAGGATTCGTTCAACCTTCTCTGCAGGAAAAACTAGTTCTAATTCAGGCTCTGCGTTTTTTATCAAGAGCCTTGCACAAGTTTCGCATCCCTCATGCATTTCCGCCAAAGCCATCGTCAAACGAACTCTGCTGGCGCGAAGCGCGTTATCTCTGGCTGCTTTTTCTCTTTCGTCAATTCTCACTATGCTAGCAAGTGCAACCGCAGTAGCCGCTGCTACACCTAAGAGCGTTAGTATTGGCGCAAAAAACAGGAAGGCGTTTCGTTCTAGGCTTTGACTGACGGTCTCGGATATACTCCATGCAAGAGCGATGCCGATACAAAAACCGAGTAAGACGCCAAGTGGAAAATTCGTCGCGAAGGCGATAAACCTTCGTGACAGCTTCAAACCAACGCCCCCCACAAATCATACTCCCCCGCCTCGTCCACCTCGACCGTGACGATCTCACCCACCGACAGCCCGTCGGTCCCTTCGTCGATGAACAGGCACCCGTCGATCTCGGGCGCGTCTGCCTTGGTGCGGCAGGTGGCGATGCCGTCTTCGTCGATCTCGTCGACGATGACCTCCAGCCGGGTACCCACCTTCGCAGCCAGCTTGGCCTCGGAGATCCCCTGCGCCTTTTCCATGAACCGCGCGAAGCGGTCGTCCTTCACTTCTTCGGCCACGTGATCGGGCAGGGCGTTCGAGCGCGCCCCGGCGACGTTCTCGTATTTGAAACACCCCACGCGATCCAGTTGCGCCTCGTCCAGCCAATCGAGCAGCGTCTGGAATTCCTCTTCCGTCTCGCCCGGATAGCCGACGATGAAGGTCGAGCGCAGGGCGATCTCTGGGCACTCGGCGCGCCAGGCCGCGATCTCGTCCAGGGTTCGCGCGGCGGCGGCGGGGCGCGCCATCCGGCGCAAGGTCTCGGGGTGCGCGTGCTGGAACGGAATGTCGAGATAGGGCAGCACCAGCCCCTCGGCCATGAGCGGGATTAGATCTCGCACATGGGGGTAGGGGTAGACGTAATGCAGCCGCACCCACGCGCCGAGCTGTCCCAGATCGCGCGCCAAGGGGATGATCGGCGCCTTGGTCTCCCGGTCTTTCCAGTCGGTGCCGTAGGCCGATGTATCCTGACTGATGACCAGAAGCTCCTGCACCCCTGCGTCGACCAGTTTTTCCGCCTCGCGCAGCACGGCGTTGTGCGGGCGCGACGCCAGTTTGCCGCGCATGTCGGGAATGATGCAGAACTTGCAGGCGTGGTTGCAGCCCTCGGAAATCTTCAGATAGCTGTAATGGCGCGGCGTCAGGCTGACCCCTCGTGCGGGCAGAAGATCAACGAATGGATCGGGCGAGGGCGGCACCGCGCCGTGTACGGCATCGAGCACCTGTTCGTACTGATGCGGTCCCGTCACGGCGAGCACCTTGGGATGCGCCCCGGTGATATACTCGGGCTCGGCCCCAAGACAGCCTGTCACGATCACCTTGCCGTTCTCCGCCAGCGCCTCGCCGATGGCATCGAGGCTTTCGGCCTTGGCTGAATCAAGGAAGCCGCAGGTGTTCACGATCACAGCATCCGCGCCCGCATAATCGGGGGAAATCCCATACCCTTCCGCGCGCAGCCGCGTCAGGATCCGCTCGCTGTCCACGAGCGCCTTGGGACAACCGAGAGAGACCATGCCGATGGTCGGCTGGCCATCACGGGGCGTCTCGGTGACGCGGGCACGGGCGAGGTCGGGGCGCAGGTTGGGCGGGTTCTGTGTCATGGCTGGCATATAGCGCCGAAGCGCCCGGCCCGGAAGGGGCGGCGAATGCCGTCCCCGTGACTTCCCGCCTGCGCGCGACGCTGCTACGCTTTGACCCGAGCAGTTCAAAGGACCCGCCCCATGGCCTGGATATTCCGTCTTGCCCTTGCCCTTGTCGGCCTCGTGATCGTGGCTGTCGCGGTCGTTCTGTTGATGCCTGCCGACCGGATAGCGCAGATCGCCGAGCAGCGGTTCGAGGCGGCGACGGGCCGCGCGATGACGATCTCGGGCGGGGTGTCGCCCAAGCTGTGGCCGGTGCTGGGGGTCGAGACGGGCGCGATGTCCATCGCGAACGCCGACTGGTCGGACGAAGGGCCGATGCTGACCGCCGAAAGCCTGGTGATCGGGGTGGACGCGGCGGCACTGATCCGCGGCGAGATCCGCATCAAGAACGTCGAGGCCACCGCCCCGCGCATTATCCTTGAACGGGCCGCGGACGGGAAAGGCAACTGGCAGATCGGCGCGGCCGATCCCGGAGCCGCGGAGGCCCCCGTGCCCGGCGCCGACACCGCGCCTGCTGAGCCCATCGAAGGCGAAACCGAAACGGCGCCCGAAACCGGCCCGCGCTTTTTCTCGCTCGATCTGGCACGGATCGAGGACGGCGCGATCCTCTATATCGACCGCCGCGATGGCAGCCGCTCGGCCCTGTTCGACATCGACGCAGAGCTTCAGCTTCCTGATTTCAACGGCCGCGCGGAACTGGAATTCTCCGGGCTTATGAACGGACAGCGCATCGACACGACCACGGTGATCGACGGCTTCTCGACCTTCCTCGCGAATGGCGCTGTGCCGGTGTCCGTTCGGGGCGATATCGGATCGTCCGAGATTGCCTTTGACGGACGCGCCGGGCTGGCGCCGCTGGCCGCAAGCGGGCGGGTGGACGCCGACCTTGGCAACCTGTCAGGCCCATTCGGCATCCTCGGGATGGCGCCGCCGTCGCTGCCCGGTGGTCTTGGCGACGACATCGCAATCGCGGGTGACATCACCTTTGCTGGCCAAACGCTGAACCTTCGCGATGCGCGCGTGAATCTCAGTGGCACGGCGCTGACCGGGGCAGCAGATGTTGCGCTTGGGGACAAGCCCAAGGTGACCGCGCGGATCGCGGCGGGGGATCTGGACCTGTCGGCTTTTGCAGGGGGCAGCGCAGGCTCTGGCAGCGCGGCTGCGACCGGATCAGCCAGCACAGGGGCGAACCCGCAGGCCACCGGAGCGCCGCCATCCACAGGCTGGCCAACCAGCGCCATCGACGCCTCGGCGCTTCAGGCGCTGGACCTGGACCTGTCGCTCAGCGCGGACAGCCTGAACCTTGGCATCTTGCGCTTTGGCCGCGTCAGCACGGTCACGCAGCTCAACGATGGGCGCGCAGTCACCGAGATTTCCGAGATGCAGGGATATGGCGGCGCGCTGTCGGGCAGTTTCGTCGTCAACAGCCGGGGCGGGCTGTCGACGCGCATCAATCTGGCGGGTCGCGGGATCGACATGAACGCACTGCTTCAAGCCTTGGCCGAAACGGACCGGCTTGCGAGCACGGGGGATTTCTCCGTCAACCTGCTGGGCGTTGGCAGTTCCGTCGATGCGATCATGAAAAGCCTTGATGGAGATGCGTCCGTTCGCCTTGCGGGGGGAGAGATGCGCGGAATCAACCTCGAACGGATGCTGCGCAATCTTGATCCGTCGGCCATTGGTGACGGGCAGGCGACGCCCCTTGAAAGCGCCACGGCCAGCTTTGCGGTGGCGGGTGGTGTGGCGCAGACGGGCGATCTGCGCCTCGTGACGCCTGCAGCGACTGCAAGCGGGACGGGCACGATCGGTCTTGGCGCGCGCACGCTTGATCTGCGGCTGATCCCCAGCCTTGGGGCCGAGCAAGATATCAACGTGCCCGTAGTCATTCGAGGCCCGTGGTCCGACCCTGCGGTGACGCTTGATCTGGAAGCTGTGGCGCGCGAAGAGATCGACGAGGAAATCGAGAACCTGCGCATTCAGGCCGAAGACGCCGTGCGCGATCGGATCGGGCAGGAACTTGGCGTCGAGACGCAGACAGGCGATACGATCGACGATGTCCTGAGGCGCGGGGTCGAAGATCGGGCCGTCGAAGGGATCAACAACTTGCTGGGCGATATCCTCGGGGGGAACTGATCGGCGCCTCACGCGTCGCGATAGCTGAAATCTGGCATGATATCGGCGATTGAGGGCACGGCGCCTTGCGCGTTCGCGGCGATCTGGCCCGACAGGTATAGCTTGGCGTAGCCATGCACGAGCGACCAGAGCATCGCCTCGGTCCGCAATTGCCCGTTTGGCGCGTCTGCCTTGTCCCAATCCAGCCCTTCGGAAATCTCGGAGAGCATCGCGTAGCTGGCCGAGGCTGATTGCCCGAGATCCGGGTCATCGAAATCGCAGTGCAAGGATGAAAACATCAGCTCGAACAAATGCGGATGCGCCTGCGCAAAGCGGACATAGCCGTCCATCGCCGCATGAAGACGGGCCTTGCGCGATGAGGTTTCGGCGACGCCCGCGCGCATGAAGGCGGCGTGACGGCGAAAGCCTTCGGCGGCGATGGCGGTCAGCAAACCCTTCAGCGAACCGAAGTGGTTCTTGGGCGCGGTATGGCTGACGCCGACCTCTGCCGCGATGGCCCGAAGGCTGAGACCCGGCAGCCCGTCTCGTTCGAGAATCACCAGTCCCGCCTCAACGAGGGCATTCTTGAGATCCCCATGGTGATATTTTTTCGCCGCCATATCAGTCGCTTGCCTCGGTTTATATTTCCACTGTAAAGATAACTATCGACAGAGGCAAGCGGGATGTGCATTTTGTTTCCAGTGGAAATTTACATTGGAGATTTTACAATGACCTGGGATCAGGCATTCTCTCTTTCGAACATGCTGGCGATGCTTGGCTGGATCGTTCTGCTACTGGCCCCGCGCCGGATCGAGGCTTTGGGCCTCGCCGTGCGCTACGCCATCCCGCTGGCGCTTTCGGTGCTCTACACCGCCATCGTCGCCGTGCATTTCGCCGGTTCCGGCGGCGGATATGGATCCATCGCGGCCGTGCGCACACTTCTGTCCGGCGATCCGATGCTGGTCGCGGGCTGGGTGCATTATCTTGCCTTCGACCTTTTCGTCGGCACCATCGTCGCCGAACGGATGGACCGCGTCGGCGTGCACCGGATCGTGCAGGCGCCGGTTCTTGTCCTTGTTTTCATGTTCGGGCCGGTGGGCTTTCTGGCTGCGCTCATGATCGAAGGCGTGCTGCGCCTTCGCACGCGCACAATCCTGAAAGAGGCGTGATGCCATGACCGATATGACTGTAATCGCCGCCCCTGCCCGGACCCCGCCGCTGTCGGTCACGCTGACCGCTGTTTCGGCTATCCTGCTTGGCGCCTTCGCGCTTTTCCATGCCGCCGATACTCGGATGATCGACGGAATATCGCCCTGGTCCAAACCGCTTAAATTCGCACTGTCCTTCGTGGTCTATTTCGCAACCTTCGTCTGGCTTGAGACACGTCTGTCGGAGGGGATGCGCGCCGGCCGGATGTTGCGCTGGACAATGGCGGCCATGGCCGTCGCGTTTCTTGGCGAGATGGCCTACATGACCGCGCAGGCGGCGCAGCTTGAACATTCGCATTTCAACCTGTCGACACCGTTTCACAGGACAATGTACATGGTGATGGGCGTGGGCGCTGCTACCCTGGTCGCAGGCGCGGCGGTCTATGCCTTCGCTGCGGCGCGCGATTCAGGCGCGCGGCTGTCGGATGGACTGCGCGCTGGGGTTGTCTGGGGCTTTGCCCTGACCTTTGGGCTGACTTTCGTGGTCGCAGGATATCTGTCGTCGCAGACCGGGCATTTCGTCGGAACCCCAAGCGAAGGCGCCGCGACCCTGCCGCTTTTCGGCTGGTCTGCAGAAGTGGGGGATCTGCGCCCCGCGCATTTCCTGTCGATACACGCCATGCACGCCCTGCCGCTTTTGGGCTGGGCAGTCTCTGCACGCGCGGACGCGAAACAGATCGTTTGGTTTGGCGCTGTGGCCTACACCATTCTGACGCTGGCGGTCTTCGCGCAGGCACTGATGGGTTTGCCGCTGATCCGGCTCTAGCGAAAACGGCTCCGGGCGGTACCCGTCCGGAGCCAAATCATCACCGACGGCGATCGCGGCGCGAGCTCATCGGCTGGAACGCGACGCCGACATGGGCCTCGCAATAGGGCTTGCCCGTCTTCACGGGCAGTCCGCAGAAATAGAAGTCATCCGTCGCCGGATCGCCAATCGGCCATTTGCAGGTCCGTTCGGTCAGTTCCATCAGGCTGATCTTCTTGGCCTTCTTCTCGATCTCGCGAACAGATGCCAGCGCCTCGGGGCTGATCTCATTCGCTGAAGGCTGCGGGGGAAGCGGCTGACCGGCCGGCACGATCGGGCGTCGCGCGATCGGCGTATGCTCGGGCTTCGGTGCAGCGGCGGCGGGCGCAGGTTCGGGCGAGGGCGCCGCGGCGGGCTTTTCCTTGGGCGCCGGTTTCGGCGCCTCGGCGGCCGCTGGTTCCGGCGCGGCAGGCGCAGCGGTGCCCTGTGTGCGGTTCGACAGACCAAGGCGATGCACCTTGCCGATCACCGCGTTGCGGGTGACGCCGCCAAGTTCCTTGGCGATCTGGCTAGCACTTTGGCCTTCGCCCCACATCTTTTTCAGTGTCTCAACGCGTTCATCGGTCCAGGACATGGCCGTCTCCAATTCAAAAGCGGCGCAGGGCGATCCGCGCCGCTTGGTCATTTTCTCTTCCCCCCTATTTTAATCACGCACCACTCGGATACAAGCCGGGGACAGCTTGCAGGAGGCAGAGATGGCGAAAACCGGCACGATGGGCACACGGCGCTTCGGGCGGATCAACTGGCTGGGGCTCTATACGCTCGCCCGGCGGGAATGTCTGCGCTTTATATCGGTCTGGACGCAGACGCTTGCCGCACCGCTTGTAACTGCGGGGCTGTTCCTTGCGGTTTTCGCGCTGGCCATCGGCCCGTCGCGCGGCGATGTGATGGGCGTGCCCTTCGTTCAGTTCCTCGCGCCGGGCATCCTGATGATGACGGTGATCCAGAACGCGTTTGCCAATACGTCGTCCTCGATCATGGTGGCCAAGGTGCAGGGCAACATCGTCGACACGCTTATGCCGCCCCTATCGGCGGCAGAGCTTCTGGTCGGCTACCTTTCGGGGGCCATCGCGCGCGGCGTGATCGTCGCCGTGGCGATCCTGATTTTCATGGCATTTGCGATCGGTGCGGGCGTTGTGCATCTCGCCTGGGTCGCCGTCTTTACCGTGATGGGCGCGGCGTTCCTTGGCGCGCTGGGCATCATGGCAGCGATCTTCGCGACGAAATTCGACCAGATGGCTGCGATCACCAACTTCATCATCACGCCGCTGTCGTTCCTCTCGGGCACCTTCTATTCGATCGAGGCTTTGCCGCCAATCATGCAGACCCTCACGCATCTCAACCCGGTCTTCTACCTGATCGACGGTGTGCGCTACGGGATGCTTGGGGTGTCCGACAGCTCTCCGTGGATCGGGCTTGGCGTCGTGACCGTGGCGACAGCGGTGATCTCGGGGCTGTGCTGGTACTGGTTCCGCAACGGGTATCGGCTCAAGAGTTGAGGGGGCGATCGGGCCTATTTTGCAGTCAGCGATCCGAGCAGCGAAGGGCAGCTCCGAGCGCCTCCCAACCGGATGTTGCATGTGCTAGGAATGACCACTTCGACGTTCCGGATGCAATTCGGTGTAGGGACAGACATCATCCTCGAACGGTACGTGCCGACGGCGAAAGCTTGTATCCAGAACAGCTACCGGGTTGCTGATCCTGTCCATGCGAAAATGGCGGAAGTCGTCGCGCGCAGGATCCCAGCCGACGAGATGCCATAGGGGTGGCAGGATTAGCATGGCTTGCGGTTCAACTCACCGCTGGGACTTGCGCCCTTTCTTATCGCTATAGTCGAACTCTATGAAGTGCCGACCAAGAAACGCCGTCTCGAAGGACACAAGCAGGTCGGGGTCCATTTTGCCCATGTCCGAAAGGTCCTGCAAAGGCGACAGCTTGCCGATGTGCAAGCATTCGAGGAACGCGCGCAGGTCCTTAACCTTGTCCGAGGGCAAGGCTTTTTCGATCTTGGCCAGCCCCGCATCCGCAAGTTCGGAAAACGGTAAATTCCCGGCAGCCCGCATTGCTGCGACACTGATCAGCAGCGCGAACACTTCGGGCACGGACAGTTTGGTCCGCGTCTGCATCGATTGCGGGTCAAGCTGAAGGCCGCCGCCGCGTCCAACGTCGGAATGGATCACATAGCCTTCGTCCCGCAGCGCGCTGATGTCCCTCAAGATGGTTCTTCGAGAGGCGCCAACATCTTCGGCCAACGCATCAATGGTAGATGTGCCGCTGCGGCGAAGGGCGCGCACGATTGCGTCATGTCTGAGCCTTACGTTCATGTCGGCACACTATCATAAATGGTGACATATTTTGGCGCTATTACGTTCTACACCGATTCCAGCAACCGAAGAAAAGGAGATTGCAACATGGAACGGACAGCAGTGAACCCCTGGGATTGGTCAATCAAGCTGGGATACAATCAGGCCGAAGTGATCGTCGGCGCGACACGACAAGTGGTCTGTGCAGGCCAGACCGCTGTGGACGGCGAAGGCATCCCGCAACATCCCGGCGACATGCGGGCGCAGATCAACCTGGCTCTCGACAATCTTGAAGCGGTATTGAAAGGCGCAGACATGGACCTGAGCAATGTGATCAAGCTTGGTGTCTATGCAACAGACGTAGACGAGGCCCTGAAAAACTTCGACCTCATGGGCATGAGGTTCGGCCCCCATCAAGTCGCCCCACCCATGACGCTATTGGGCGTGACGCGTCTTGCGATTCCTGGATTGCTCTTCGAGATTGAAGCAACTGCATCAGCCTGACAAACGCGAGAGCGGCCATTGGACGGAAATATGCCAATGGTCTGCTCTATCCCGTTCTGCCGTCCTTGCTAAAGGCCACAGCGATTGTTCGCTTCCCGCCCGAAAAAACAGACACATCGCCCGAGGAAAAAGCTACTTGGCACCGGCGATACGCCGCAAGACCCTACTCCGCCGCCTCGCGCTCTCCGGTCCATTCCTCGCGCAACTCCATAAGAAGCTCGCGCATGGCGGTGTCCTGATCGGCGTCGCGTGACAGGCTTTCGCGCGCCAGCCAGCGATCCACGGCGGCCACCTTGCGGTGGTTCGCGATGCGGTAGAAGTCACCCGGCATGTTGCCCGAGACGGCCTGCGCTTTGACCCAAGCCTCCGACAGGGAGGGCTTTTCTTCCTCGTCGCACCAGACATGTTCGAACAGCGTCATGATGTAGTCGAGCGTTGCGGGCGGCGGATGCCGGCGGTCCGGCTTGTAGGGCAAGCGGAACACGTCGGTGATGATCTCATACGACGGCCAGTAATACAGATATCCCTCGTCCTGCTTGTCGCGCATCACCTCGTCGATGGCAACGCGCAGCACGGATTTCGACACCGAGTTGGCGGTCAGGCAGGACACGTCGCGGAAGGTCGCGATCAGCGGGATCGGCGACAGGGTGAAGAGTATCTTGGCATCCGGGCGGTGCTTGCGGATGAGATCGTAGATCGCCAGCATGTTGTCGCGGTTTTCCTCGACCGTCGAGACACGGAACTTATGACGCTCTGGGTCGTAGACGTCCTTCGGGATGGTCCGCCAGAACACGTTGCCCGTGGGCTCGTCATACCAGACCTCGGACAGGCCAAAGGTCAGGATGAAGAATTCCGTCTCGTCGAAGATCTTCTTCGTCTCAAGGCGGATTTCCTCGTCATAGCCGAATTCCTCGGCCTTGTAGCCGTGCCAGAGCGGCTGGTCGAAGGTCTTGTTTTCCCATGCCCATTCGAATTGCTGGCGGATGACGAAACTGTTGACCATGCCTTCGCCCATGGTCACGACATAGGCCGATTTTGCTTCCCCTTCGCCGTCTTCGTCCGCATCGTCACCACGGTTCAGGACGTTGAAGTTCCGCGCCGACAGCCATTTCGAGATGTTGGTCGCAAAGCAGGATCCGAATGCGGTGATCTGCGTCGTTGGTTTGATGAACGGCTTTTCCGGCGCCCAGCCGTGCAGCACGTTGTCGATCACCGCGTTGGTGCCGACCATCTGCGCCTGTTTGGGGTTGAAATTCGTGGTCTCGCCGCGGAACCAGGTGCGGTGATCGCGCGTGTCCTTGGTCGTTTTCTGGAACACGAGGCTTTGAGTCCCGTCGTCATGGGTCACCAAAAGCTCGGTACCGTCCTTCTTCGTCTTGTTGGTCTTTTTCGCCATCTCGCGCCTCGTTTTTTGTTGGCCACAGTGTCGTGTGCAATTGTGGCGATTTCTTGAACAATAGCGGCGCGAACACCCGTCCAGCAAGCGCGGTGGTGATATTTTGGCTTGCCCAGAGCGCGATTTGCGCCTAATCGCCTTTCCCATGGGCAAAATGACCGCATCATTGCTGATCGTTCGACGTCGACGCTGACCGCGTTCGACCCGTCGCCTGCTGCGCCTTTGCGCGCACCCTTTTCTTCAAATCGTTGACTTGGCCACAGAGGTGTTGCACCTCTCAGAGCCTCTTATCCGAGGATGTTTCCCATGATCCCGTCGATCCTGCCGACCTATAACCGCGCGCCCCTGTCCTTCTTGAAGGGTGAAGGCAGCTGGCTGATCGAGGAAGGCGGCGACCGATATCTTGATCTCGGCGCGGGCATCGCGGTGAACGCGCTGGGCCATGCGAACCCGGCGCTGGTCGAGGTACTCAAAGCCCAAGGCGAAAAGCTGTGGCATGTCTCGAACCTCTACCGCATCCCCGAACAAGAGGCGCTGGCCGACAAGCTGGTCGATGCGACCTTTGCAGATACGGTGTTCTTCACCAACTCGGGTACCGAGAGCTGCGAGCTGGCAGTGAAAATGGCTCGCAAGTATTTCTACGAGGCCGGAGAGCCGGAGCGTACCGAGATCGTGACTTTCTCGGGTTCGTTCCATGGCCGGTCCTCTGCCGGGATCGCCGCCGCCGGATCAGAGAAAATGACCAAGGGTTTCGGCCCGCTTCTACCCGGTTTTGTGCATCTCGAGTTCGGCGATCACGACGCGCTTTCGGCTGCCGTGACCGGCAAGACCGCCGCGATCCTTGTTGAACCGATCCAGGGCGAGGGTGGCATCCGCACGGTGCCGGATCATTGCCTGAAGGGCCTGCGCGAACTTTGCGATCAGCACGGCATCCTCTTGATCTTTGACGAGGTGCAATGCGGCGTCGGTCGGACCGGCAAGCTGTTTGCCCATGAATGGGCGGGCGTGACGCCCGATATCATGATGATCGCCAAGGGGATTGGCGGGGGCTTTCCGCTGGGTGCGGTCCTGGCGACGGAAAAGGCGGCCTCCGGCATGGTCGCGGGCACCCACGGATCGACCTATGGCGGTAACCCGCTGGGCTGCGCCATCGGGGGCAAGGTCATGGATATCGTCGCGGATGAAGGGTTTCTCGCCGAGGTGAACCGCAAGGCGGGGCTGCTGCGCCAAAAGCTTGAAGGGCTGGTCGCCGCGCATCCCGATGTCTTTTCTGGTGTACGCGGTATGGGCCTGATGCTGGGGCTGGAATGCAAGGCGCCGAATACCGCTGTCGTGGCCGAGGGCTATGCCGCCCATATACTGACCGTCCCGGCAGCGGATAATGTCGTGCGCCTGCTGCCGCCCCTGACGATCACCGATGACGAGATCGCGGAAACCGTCACGCGGCTGGACAAGGTGGCCGCGAAGGTGGCGTCCGATGCAACCTGAATACGGCTTCCGGCAGGCCGTGCCGATTATCCGGTGCTGACCCGCTGGCTGGCAGAGCCGCATGTGCGCGAATGGTGGGGAAATGCGGATGAGGAACTCGCCCTGATCGAAACCGACCTCGATGACAGCCCCATCGAAATACGGATGGTCGCGGCCGATGGTGCGCGCTTTGCCTATGTGCAGGACTATTCCGCGCATCACTGGCCGATGCCGCAATATGCGGCGTTTGCGACTGGCGCGCGGGCAGGGGCGCTGCGAGACCGGTTTCCCGCCGTGCTTGTCGATCCCGACCCAGAGAACACGCGCGCGGTTCGTGCCTATTCCGCTGCGGGCTTTGCCCCGCGGTTCACAGCCCTCTGCGAGGATGGCGATCCGGTTCTGGTGATGGAATACGACCCCTGATCCACCCGCGCGACGCGCCGTTCCGCCCTTCCTTTCTTCGCTTGCGACACGAGACGATAGATGAACCATTTTCTTGATATCCACACGACCGATCCCGCCGACCTGCGGCATATGATCGACCATGCCGGCGCGATGAAGACCGCGCGCGCGGGCCGTCCCAAGGGCTCTGCCGACGATGACCAGCCGCTGGCCGGTCATATGGTGGCGTTGATCTTCGAAAAACCCTCGACCCGGACGCGGGTGTCCTTCGATCTGGGCGTGCGCCAGATGGGCGGCGAGACGATGGTGCTGTCGGGCAGCGACATGCAACTCGGCCATGGCGAGACCATCGCAGATACCGCGCGCGTGCTAAGCCGGTATGTCGATCTCATCATGATCCGGACCTTCGATGAAAGTGTGCTGCACGAGATGGCCGAATATGCCGATGTGCCGGTGATCAACGGTTTGACCGACCGCAGCCACCCCTGCCAGATCATGGCCGACGTGATGACCTATGAAGAGCACAAGGGCCCGATCGGGGACGCGCAGGTGACGTGGTGCGGGGATGGCAACAACGTCTTCACCTCGTTCCTGCATGCGGCCGGGCAGTTCGGATTCGACCTGACCTTCGCCGGGCCGCAAACGCTGGACCCCGACGAGGAATATCTTGGCCTCGCGCGAGAGTCGGGGCGCAAAATTCGGATCGAACGGGACCCGGCAAAGGCGGTGGCAGGAGCCGACCTTGTGGTCGCCGATACCTGGGTATCGATGCACGACAGCCAGTCCACGAAAGAGCGGCGCCACAACCAGTTGCGTCCCTATCAGGTCAACGCCGAACTGATGGCGCAGGCCAAGGATGACGCGATCTTCATGCATTGCCTGCCCGCCCATCGCGGCGAGGAAGTCACCAGCGAGGTGATGGATGGTCCGCAATCGGTGATTTTCGACGAGGCGGAGAACCGGCTTCACGCGCAGAAGGCGATCCTGCGCTGGTGCCTCGGCGTCTGATCTTTCGGGAATGAGCGCCTGCGGCGCATTCCATGTCCCGGCTGCAAAGCTTCGCCTTGCCGCCGGTGATAGGGGGCTCTGCCCCCGCCGCGCTGACGCGCGGCCCCCCCGAGGTATTTGCGAACCAAAGTATGGGGGGCCGCGATCAATCGTCGGGGCGTTTGAGGCTGAAGACCTCGCTGACCTTCGTATAGTCGCGATAGCCGAGGCGCGAGAGCGGCCGGTAGAGCGTGATGTCGAGTTGCCCATCCACGATGAAGCGCGGGTCGATATGGATGCCGGTCACCTCGCCGAAGACGGCGAAGTTCGATGCGCCCTCAAGCTCGATGATCTTGGTCATCCGGCATTCGAGATGCGCGGGCGCGCCCGCGACCCGCGGGCAATCGATCGTTTTGCAGGCCAGTTTTTCCAGACCGGCATGGGCGAATTCGTCCGCCTCGCGCGGCAGTGTCTGCGAGGTCTTGTTCATCACATCGCGCATCTCATAGGCGACGATGTTGACGCAGAAGACCCCCGTTTCGCGGATATTGCCGACGCTGTCTTTCGTGTCGCCCCGGTCGTCCTTGCTGGACGTCGAGGCGAACATGACCTGCGGCGGGGTATAGGCCACGGCATTGAAAAAGGAATAGGGCGCCAGATTGTCCTGACCGCTTGCGCCGCGCGTGGATATCCAGCCGATGGGACGGGGTGTCACGATCGCGTTGAACGGATTATGGGGAAGGCCGTGGCCGTCCTTCGGCTCGTAGAACATGCGCTTGGGTCCTTTGTTCTGTCCTTTTGCACACCTAGCCTCGCCGCCCGGCGGGTTCCAGTCTGAAGCGGGGCGGCGATGGACCGGTTGCAACGGGAAACCGAAGACGATTGGTGGGAGGTCGAGGCGCTGTATGACCTGTGCTTTGCGCCGGGGCGCACCGCGCTGTCATCATACCGGCTGCGTGAAGCCGGACCCCCTGTCCGCGATCTGTGCCTCGTTGCGCGCGACGAGCTGGGGATCATCGGTGGGGCGATCCGCTATTGGCCGGTCGGTGTGGGGGATAACCATCCGGCGCTGTTGCTGGGGCCGGTCGCGGTGCATCCGATCCGTCAGGGCGAGGGGCTGGCTGGTTTGCTGATCCGCGAGAGCCTTGATGTGGCGCGCCGCGCCCGGTGGCAGCGGGTGATCCTTGTGGGCGATGCGCCCTATTACGGGCGGTTCGGATTCACGCGGCTCGACGGGGTCACCATGCCGCCGCCGACCAACCCCGAGCGGGTTCTGGGGCTGTCTCTGGGAGTTGGTGACGCCTGGAGTGGGGTGATCGGCAAGGTATATCCGCGTACCTTGGCTAACCCTGGTTAAGGATAAAGAATCCTCACATATTCGGAACGAAAGTCTTCGGCACGTGTTTTGAGGCTGAACCCGCCGCGTGTGGGTACGATCAGAACTTGGGAGACACCCCTTATGAGACATATTCTTGCCACCGCCGCTATCGCTGCAATGGCATCGACCTCCGCTTTCGCGGAATCCCACTCGATGGACCGTTCGCAACTTGAGACCGAGGTGTCGAACTACTTTGAGACGAACTCGATGGAAAGCGATACATCTGATCTCACGGATGAGCAGATCGCACAGCTGCATCTGGCAATTACGTCTAGTGATGACGAAGGAACGAAGCGTCAAAAAGTCGACGCGATCCTCTCAGAATAATCAAAATATTCTGTTCGGTGCGTGGAACAACTTCGCTTCGTGCCCGTTTTATAAGCAATGCTGGATGATTTGATCCAGACCGAATTTGAAAGGACCTACGATATGAAAAATCTTCTCGCAACGACCGCACTTATCGTCGCAACCGCCACCGCCGCCACGGCACAGGATGCATCGCAACTGCGCGAGCAGGTGTCCAACGAGCTTGCCACCTACAGCATGAATGTCGATGTCTCGATGCTCTCCGACGAGGAAGTGACCGAGCTTTACACCGTGCTCACCTCGACGGATGACCAAGGCGCAGCGCAACAGCGCGTCCGCGGCATCCTTGCCGGTTCCGGCGCCGTGTCGATGGACGACCCCGAAGCATTCGTCGTCTCGATGGGCATGGAAATGGACCAGTTCGACGAAGCCGTCAGTCTCGCACTGGCCGAGAACGGCTATGAGGATGTCGACGTCTCAACGCTGACGACCAGCCAGAAGGCCGAAATTTTCACTCTCGCCAGCTCGGACGAGATGGAAACCGACATCAACGAACGTCTTGGTGCAATCGTCGGCATGTAAGCCGCGCATCATGACTAAGCTAAGAGGGCGTCCTTCGGGGCGCCCTTTCTACGTTTGGCTGACCTTGGCAAGCCAACTGGTGATGGCGGGGCGCACGCTTTGGTCGCCGCTCTCGCGGGCTGCGTGGATGACCTCTCGCGCCTCGTCCAGATTGACGCGGCGCAACAGGCTCTTGACCGGGCCGATCGAAGCCGGGCGCATCGACAGCGTGCGCAGGCCCATTGCGGCAAAGCACAGCGCCTCGGTCGGGCGGCCCGCATCCTCGCCGCAGAAAGAGACCGGGGTATTGTTTTCCGCGCAGCGTTCCGCGATCCGTTCGATGAAGCTGAGGAAGCTGACATTCAGCGTGTCATAGCGGCGCCTTACCAGTTCGTTTTCCCGGTCGGCGGCGAAGAAGAACTGTTTCAGATCATTGCCGCCAATCGAAATGAAATCGGCTTCCTGGAAGAAGCTGTCGGGCGCAAAGGCAAGGCTTGGCGTTTCCAGCATAGCGCCGACCTTCAACTCTGACGGCAGGGCATGGCCCAAGGCGCGCTCGCGCTCGATTTCACGGTCGACATGCAATCGTGCGGCGCGGAACTCTTCAAGCTGCGCGACGAAGGGAAACATCAGCGTCAGCGGACGGCCATTTGCGGCTCGTATCAATGCCTGTAGCTGCATCCGCATCACGCCGGGCTTGTCGAGACCGACGCGGATCGCGCGCCAGCCAAGGGCCGGGTTCGGCTCTGCCACATGCTTCATGTAAGGCAGCACCTTGTCCGACCCGATATCGAGGGTGCGGAAGACGACCGTCTTGTCCTTCGCCGCGTCCAGAACGCGCGCATAGATATTCGCAAGCTCCAGCCGCTTGGGCATCTTGTTGCGCACCAGAAACTGAAGCTCTGTCCGGAAAAGCCCCACGCCTTCCGCGCCAGAGCCTTCCAGTGACGGCAGATCGGCCATGAGACCGGCGTTCATATCGAGACGGATCGTCGTGCCGCACAGCGTCGTGGCGGGCTTTCCACGCAGTGAGACATAGCGTTTCTGCGCTTCGGCCTGCATTGCGATCTTGTCGCGGAAGGCCTTGCTGACGCTTTCCTCGGGGCGCAGGTGAGCGATGCCCTGATCGCCATCGACAAGGATCTGATCGCCGTTCAGCGCCTCTGTCAGGATGCGCTGGGCATTGATGACCAAGGGGATTGCCAGCGCGCGAGCGACGATGGCGGCGTGACTGCCGACCGAGCCCTGTTCCAGCACGATGCCCTTCAGAGAACGGCCGTAGTCCAATAGTTCCCCAGGTCCGATATTGCGCGCCACCAGAATGGGATCGGCGGGAATCTCGGCGCCCGTTTCACGGCCCTGACCCGAAAGGATGCGCAGAAGACGGTTCGACAGATCGTCCAGATCGTGCAGACGCTCGCGCAGATAGGGGTCGGGAACCTGGCCCATACGGGTGCGCGCGGCGTTCTGTTCCTTTTCGACGGCGGCTTCGGCGGACAAGCCGCGGCCGATGTCTTCTTCCATCCGGCGCATCCAGCTGCGGGAATTGGCGAACATGCGGTAGGTTTCCAGCACGTCGCGCTGATCCTTGTCGCCGCTTGGCAGGGATTTCAGCAGATCGTCGACACTGCCGCGAAGCTGATCGACGGCCCCGCGCAGGCGCTCTGCCTCGGCCTCGGGGTCGTCGGTTACAAGGTTGGTGACAACGACGCGCGGCTCGTGCAGCCAGACATGGCCCTCGGCGGTGCCTTCCTGCCCGGTCAGCCCGCGAAACAGCAGCGATTGCTGATGCGGTTTGGCCAGCGCCGCGCTGTCACCAACAAAGGCGCCAAGTTCGGCCATCTCGGCCAGAACCATCGCAACGACCTCAAGCGCGTAAAGCTCGTCTTCGGAATAAAGGCGCGCGTCCTTGGACTGGACGACCAGCACGCCAAGCGTTTCGCCCAGGCGCTGGATCGGAATGCCAAGGAACGAGGAATACGCCTCTTCCCCGGTCTCGGGCATGTAGCGAAAGCCGCGCTCTGCCGGGGCGTCGGGGGTGTTTACGGGGCGCGCCGTTTTTGCGACACGGCCGACAAGACCCTCGCCGATGCGCATGCGGGTCTGGTGCACCGCGTCGGGGTTCAGGCCTTCGGTCGCGCAAAGCTCCAGCGTGTCAGAATCGCGAAACAGGTAGATGGAACACACTTCGGTGCCCATCGAGTCGGCGATCAGGTGTGTGATGCGGTCAAGTCGGGTCTGGCCTGCGCTGTCCTCGGCCAAGGTGTCGCGCAGACGGCCCAGTAGCTTGCGGCTTTCGCTTTCGCTTCGTTCCGCCATGATCCCCCGTCGCCGCCTTCATGCGGTTTCCTCTTGGCTTAAACCACAACGCCCCGGGATCGGAAAAGCCTTTCCGGGCCAACCGCGCCTGCTGTGCGCCGAGTGCTGACCGATCAGGCTTTTTCCAGCTCGAACGCGTCATGAAGCGCCTGAACGGCCAGTTCCATGTACTTGCGGTCGATGAGGACGGAAATCTTGATCTCGGACGTGGTGATGACCTTGATGTTGATATTCTCGTCCTTGAGCGACTTGAACATCTTGGCCGCAACGCCCGCGTGGCTACGCATGCCGATGCCGACGACAGACACCTTGGCGACGTCCTTGTCGGCGACGAGTTCATGGAAGTTGATGTCACCGCGCGCCTTGGCCTCGTTCATCGCCTTTTCAGCGCGCGCCACCTGATCGATCGGACAAGAGAATGTCATGTCCGTGCGTCCGTCTTCGGAAATGTTCTGCACGATCATGTCGACATTCACGCCCGCATCGGCCAGCGGCCCGAAGATCGCGGCAGCGATGCCGGGGCGGTCGGCAACCGAGATCAGGGTCATCTTCGCTTCATCGCGGCTATAGGCCACGCCAGAGACGGCTTTGCTTTCCACGATATCCTCCTCGTCGCAGACTAAAGTGCCCGCACTGTCATCCATTTCTTCAAAGCTGGACAGAACCCGCAGCTTCACGCCAAAACGCATTGCAAGCTCTACCGACCGGGTCTGCAACACCTTGGCGCCCAGCGAAGCAAGTTCCAGCATTTCCTCGAACGCGATCTTGTCGAGCTTGCGCGCCTTGTCGGAAATCCGCGGATCGGTCGTGTAGACGCCGTCGACATCGGTGTAGATATCGCAGCGTTCGGCCTTGAAGGCGGCGGCAAAGGCGACGGCGGTGGTGTCCGATCCGCCGCGCCCCAGCGTGGTGATGCGGCCATCGGGGCTGATGCCCTGAAAACCTGCGACAACCGCGACGCGCATGCCTTCCCCGAATTTCGACAGGATATTCGCGGGCGGAATATCCTCGATCCGGGCGGCGCCATGGGCATCGTTCGTCATCAACGGCACTTGCCAGCCCTGCCAACTGCGCGCGGGCACGTCCATTTCCTGCAAGGTCAGCGCCATAAGCCCGGCTGTCACGTTCTCGCCCGAGGACACGACCGCATCGTATTCGCGCGCGTCGTAGAATTGCGAGGTTTCGTTCACCCAGCCGACAAGCTCATTCGTCTTGCCGGACATGGCCGAGACGATGACGATGACGTCATATCCGTTCGCAACCTCGCGGCCCACGCGCTTGGCGGCGCGGCGGATGCGGTCGAGCGTGGCGACAGAGGTGCCGCCGAATTTCATCACAAGTATGGGCATGGGGCCGGGTAGGTTCCCGTCGAAGGTTCAGACCGCGCGGTCTATAGGCCCGCGCCGGGGCACGGTCAATCTTCCTTGCGTGTGGACGTGGTGGATCAGTACGGGTGGTCTCGGCCGTCCCACGTCTCGAAACAGCCTGTGCGGTCGAGCGACAGCGCGTCGAAGCGTTCGATCAGGCCGGTGGCAGATTCGTCGGTCGAAATCTCTGCTGATCCGCCGCCCATGTCGGAACGGACCCAGCCGGGGTGGTAGATGCCAACCGCAATCCCGTCACCGCGCAGATCAGTGGCGAGATTCCGGCCAAGGTTCAGCGCCGCAGCTTTCGAAGCTCGGTAGATATAGCTGCCGCCCGGCGCGCGTTCTTGGCTGGCCATCTGGCTTGAGATGATCGCGATTTTGCCTTTGGCCGCGCGGATCGCAGGCAAGAGTCCCTGGACGGTCAGGAAGACGCCGGTGACGTTTACTGCAAAGCCATCGGCCCACATCTGCGCCGGATAGCCCGTGTCCAGTGATTGGCCCTTGTCGGGATAAACGCCTGCGTTGCAGATCAGCAGATCGACCGGCGAAGTACCGACCGTTTCAGCAAAGGCGGCCTGCGAGGCGGGATCGGCAACGTCCAGCGTGACCTCGCCCGGACCTTCGGGTGCGCTGCGTGTGGTGGCGATGACCTCATGTCCTTTGCCGCGATAGCGGTCCGCCAGTGCGGACCCGATCCCGCGGTTCGCGCCGGTGACTACGATGCGCATCAATGGGCCTTTCGTGAGGGCAGGAACGGCAGGGGCGCCACCGCGATGCCGTCTTCGACAAGCGCCTTGGCGTCTTGCAGCTTGGCCTCGCCCCATATCGGGCGGTTTTCCTTTTCGCCCTCATGCATCGCGCGCGCCTCTGTCGCGAAATCCTTGCCGACATAGTCCGCCTTGGCCTCGACCTCGGCCCGCAGCGCTTTCAGCTTCGCCTCAAGACTGTCCTTGGGCGCGGACAGCATCGACGTCTGCGCGTCGCGCGCCTTTGCCGGAACGCCGGGCGCCATCAGCGCCTTCTCGATGTCCTGATCGCCGCAGGATGGGCAGGCGACATGCCCGCCCTCGCGCAGCGCATCATAGGCGCCCGAGGACTGGAACCAGCTTTCGAATCCGTGGTCGTTGGAACATTTCAAAGCGTAGCGGATCATGCATCATCACCCGAGAATTGACTCGGCAAACATAAGCAGAGCAGAGGTGCGTTCAATCGCGAAGGCCCTAGCGCGGCAATTTGCGTGGGTCGAAGGCCGACAGAATCTCGCGCAGTTCGGGCTCGTCTACAAGGCGCGCGGCGCGCTTGGGCGTCACCCATCGGCGCGTGCGTTCGTTGGCCTCGGGATAGTCCGACACCAGCTTTTGCACCTTGAACGGAAACAGCGCCACGACACAGGGTAAATCCGGCTCGTCTTCCGCCTCGCCAAGCTTCGTGTAGGAATAAATGCCAAGGCACAGGGTCGACGGCTTGCCGACTGCGCCCGCCTCTTCCCAGGCTTCGGTCGCGGCGGCATCGGACGGCGTTGCACCGTCAACAGGCCAGCCTTTCGGTACGATCCAGCGTTTGCGGTTGCGGCTGGTGACGAGAAGGATTTCCGGCTTGTCCTTGCGCACGCGGTAGCAGATGGCGCCGAACTGGGTTCGGACGTCACGCTTGGACATGGAAGGCAGCCGAACAGGCTGCTGTGTGGGCCGTGTAATACTCAAATCGACCATACCGCTCTTTGGGAACGTTATATCCCATTGTTATTGAAAATAACATAATGCCGAACCTGCGCAATGCCACAGAAAGTGCCGTGTTTCAGGATTTGTTGATCTTCGAGGTTGCCGGAATACCTCAGGGTAAACAGAAGGGGCTTCACGATGAAATGGTTTGCCGCACTCCTCATCTCGCTGATCTTCGCGGTTCCGGCCCTCGCGCTGGACAGTTTCCGGTTTGATTCCATCGACGGTGGCATGATCGACAGCGCCGACTGGCAGGGGCGGCCCGTTCTCGTGGCCAACACCGCGTCGCTGTGCGCGTTCACGCCGCAATATGACGGGCTGCAGGACCTCTACGACACCTACCGCGACCGCGGACTGGTGGTGCTGGCGATCCCGTCCGACGATTTCGCGCAAGAGCTGTCCGACGAAGCGGCGGTCAAGGATTTCTGCGCGGTGAATTTCAACCTCGACATGCCCATGACCGCGATCACCAAGGTGCGCGGGCGCGAGGCACATCCATTTTACGCCTGGCTGCGTGAAACCGAAGGGTTCGAGCCGAATTGGAACTTCAACAAGGTTCTGATCGGCCCCGATGGCGCGGTGGATCAGACCTTCGGATCCGGCGTCGATCCCATGTCGGGTCACCTGCGTAGCCGGATCGAGGCGCTTTTGTCCGAATGACCCCGGCCAATCCCGGACCGCTGTTTCTTGGATCCGAGATCTATCGCACCTCCTCCTACGGCGGCTGGCACCCGCTTCGCATTCCGCGCGTCTCGACGGTCATGGATCTTTGCCGCGCGATGGGATGGCTACCGGCAGACCGCTACCTGACTTCACCCCGCGCGCGCCCCGCCGCACTGACGGCCTGGCACACGCCAGACTATGTCGCCGCGCTGGAACAGGCCGAGGCCGATCAGGCCGTGTCGGGCGCGGTAAAAGAGCGTCACGCGCTGGGCACCCCGTCGAACCCGGTCTTTCCCGAAATGTACCGCCGCCCCGCCACCGCCGCCGGTGCGTCGATCCTTGCTGGTGAACTCGTCGCGAACGGTGGCACTGTCTATTCCCCGGCCAGCGGCACACATCATGGCATGCCCGACCGCGCGAGCGGCTTTTGCTATCTCAACGACCCGGTCTTGGGCCTTCTTTCCCTGCGCCGCATGGGCCTGCGCCGGATTGCCTATATCGACATCGATGCCCATCATTGCGACGGCGTCGATCACGCCTTTGCGAACGATCCCGACATGCTTCTGATCTCGGTCCACGAGGATCGGCGCTGGCCCTTCACGGGCAAGCTGGGCGAGATGGGCGCGGGCAATGTCTTCAACATTCCCGTCCCGCGCGGGTTCAATGACACCGAAATGCGCGCGGTTCTGGACGGTGTGATCCTGCCCGCGACCGCAGCCTTCGCCCCCGATGCGATCATGCTGCAATGCGGCGCCGATGCTGTCTGCGAAGACCCGCTGTCGCGGCTCGATCTGTCGAACAACGCCCATTGGCAGGTGGTCTCGGCCCTGCGCCCGCTCACGGGACGCTACATTGTCACCGGTGGCGGCGGCTATAACCCTTGGACCGTGGCCCGCCTGTGGTCCGGTGTCTGGGCGACGCTGGCGGGGGCCGAAATCCCGGAACGTCTGCCGCCAAAGGCCGAGGCGATCCTGCGCGATGTGAAATGGTCGGGAAACAGCCGGGCCAGGTCGCCGCGCGAGAGCCTGTTCACCACACTGCGCGATCCCCCGAACGAGGGGCCGGTGCGTGAAGAGATCCGCGCGGCCGTTCGGCACCTATCAGCCCGCCTCAAAGATCAAGAACGCGCAACAGTCGCTGCCCGAGCACGCTGAAACGCACCCGCTGCGCCCCGGACCGCTCGAACCTCTCTGTGGTTACGATCATCCGGTCCATCGCCAGCCGCGCGCTTATGGCATGTCTAATGATCAGCGGATCGGGTAGGGCGCCATAGCCGCTTTCGAACGCCTCGATCGAAGCGACCGAAATGCCCGACGCATGCACCGGCAAGTCTGCTCCAATGTGCACATCTGCGCGCAAGATATCGACGATGTCGTAGATCAGCAGTTTGTGCCGCCGCTGTCAGGTTGAACCCGGTGGCTCTCTCCGCCCCAACCGGCAGATTGCCCGCATGGAAATTCCCGTGAATCGCCCCGCGCCGCGCTGGCAAGTCTCTTAGCATCCGCAGATCCGTGATGATCTGCCGCGTTACTGCCCGCGCAACGTCTGGTGCGGCGTGGCAGTCCCCCTCACGCAACCCGCGCAGCTTCTCGACCATCCATTTCGGGGAAAACCAATGGCCTATTCAGGCTCCACGCGGTGCAGTAGCGCCAATCAATGCCCTGCCGCGCATTGCATGTCGCGCCACCTCAACGCTCGGCTCCGCCTCAAGCTGACCCACTACCAAGGCGATCAGGTAGTCCCCCCGCGCCCCAAGCCCGCTCCTTCGCTCCCGCCAACAGGATGGCCCGAGCCCCAACCGGGCCTAACGACCGTGCCGCATCCGCCAAAAGGGACCCAACAGCCGCTTCGCTGATCTGATTGCTCACCCGGCCCCCACTCCTGCCCAAAGACATGAGACGCGCTCCGGACGAAAGGCAATAACCTGAAGGGAATGGAGTGGAGGCGAGTACCGGAATCGAACCGGTGTACACGGATTTGCAAGAGTGCGTATGTATCTGATTATTAATGATAAAATGTTTAGAAATTGGCGCATTTTGGCAAGAACATAGCAAGAATGTTTAGACGATTTTGGCGGCCAAACTTCACAAATCGAACGTTTGAAAAGTGCAAGCCTGGGCTATTGCGTTTCAGGTGGTGGCAGCTACCGGCACGTGGAACCCGACGGGATCAGGAAAAACTCTAGAGAGCGTCGGCAAGGCCTCAGAGATTTGACTCCGGAAACAGACCAGAGCCGCCTTTCACCCGCCGAGTTAATGCCGCGCCGTAGCTTCACAAGACCGGCCAATAGTCCATGGCGCAGCATTTGCGGAGGATGAAGGTCGACAGAGCGGACAATGTACCATTTCGCATCGCATCAAACTCTACCGTGGCAAGCGTCATTTCCTTTTGTTCGACGACACTGTGCCCGCCAAACGCTTGAGCGCAAATACGGCGTTCTTTAATGGATCACTTTTAGGCTTATTCGTAAAATTGTGCAGGCGGTATACGTTGACTGTATAAAGAAAATCTGAGAGCGCATGTCGGCTGCAGAAGCGCTTGAATACTCTGGATGCTTTGCGATTTTTCTTTTTCACCGATCTTTTATGATGTCCAAATGCTGCTGCTCGAATACTTGGGGGTTGGGC
>CBFIJK010000008.1:0-75273 GCA_965662745.1 uncultured Paracoccaceae bacterium | reverse complement strand
CCCCGTGGGTCGCCGCGCGACAGCGCGGCGAAAACCTTCAGTGCCCAAGCTTGGCATGCACCTCATCGAGATCCACTTCGGACAACGGCAGCTTGTTGCCTGGATTTTCGAAATCGTATTTGAACACCTCGAAATCGCGTTTGTAGATCTCGAAGACAAGGTGCATCGCCAGGTCGTCGAAATAATCTTCGACCGGGTGAAGACGCTTCGGCCCGTGGCCTTCGCTTTCGTTGAAGCGGGGCACTTCATTCAGGTCGATGGAATGGGGGGTCTCTATCCGCCCCAGAACCTCGCCCATTCCCTCGTTGAACTTTTCGGTAAAGAAGATGTGATTATAGCGTCCGCCATTCACGATGAAGGTCGAGACATGGCCCGACATGGCCGACCAGTGAATGTCGGGGTCCATCGGGCGACGCCAGCGAATAGTGTCGCGCGCGAACAAGAGAAACCGGCGGAAGGATTTGATCTGGTCGAATTCTTCGGTCCCGTCGGGCCCGCCGACCTCGATCCCGTATTTCTGGATCAGTAGCGGGACAAGGTTGCCGCGATAGCGCTTTCCGTTGCGCTGGATGCCGCAAATCTTGTCGAAGAAGGAGGACAGAATCCGGGTGTACGGATTGCGTACACAGGTGAAGGAAAACGCCTGCTGGGCTTGTACAGTCGTCTGGATCTTGGTCTTCGACTCTTCCAGCGCCCATTTGTGCATGCCGAACTGTGCGTCATGGATATCCCCATCGAAGAATTCCCCATGATCGCTGTAGTACATGATCTGCCCGATGGTCGAGCAGGCGCATTTCGGGACGACGCGATAGACAAGCTGCTCGCCCATCGTCATCCATGTGCCCGGAAAGCCCATACCGATATCCTCTGCCGCTCGCGTTTTGACCTGTTGAAGGTCTATCCATTATTTGTTGCTAAAAGAGCAAAGAAATCCTGTCTCTTCAACGTGCGTTCGCGTTAATACACATAAAGTTCCGCCCCAAGGACCCGATTTGTTTCGCTTATGGCAAAAATCGCTTTCATTCTTCTGTGCCATAAAGACCCCGAAGCCGTCGTCAGCCAGGCGAAGCGTCTTACCGCGATGGGCGATTACATCGCCATCCATTTCGACGCGAACGCAAAACCCGCGCATTTCGACCAGATCCAAACCGAACTGGCCGACAATGAAAACGTGGTCTTTGCCAAGCGGCGGGTGAAATGCGGCTGGGGGGAATGGTCACTGGTCGACGCGACGCTTGAAGCGGTGCGCACCGCCGTCGATGCCTTCCCACGCGCCACGCATTTCTACATGCTGTCGGGCGATTGCATGTCGATCAAGACTGCCGAATACGCCCATGACTTCCTCGACGCGGACGATGTCGACTATATCGAGGCGTTCGATTTCTTCCATTCCGACTGGATCAAGACCGGGATGAAGGAAGACCGGCTGATCTACCGCCACTATGTGAACGAGAGAAAGCACAAGTGGCTGTTCTACCAGCTTCTGAACCTGCAGCGAAAGCTGGGGATGAAGCGCAAGATACCCGAGGATCTGCAGATCATGATCGGCTCGCAATGGTGGTGCCTTCGGCGTCGTACCATCGAGTGGATCCTTGATTTCCTTCGCGAACGCAAAGACGTGACCCGGTTCTTCTCGACCACCTGGATCCCGGATGAGACGTTCTTTCAGACGCTGGTCCCGCACCTTGTTCCGGCCGATCAGATCCGATCGCGGACGCTGACCTTCCTGATGTTCAGCGATTACGGGATGCCGGTGACGTTTTACAACGATCACTACGATCTTCTGATCAGCCAGGATTTCCTTTTTGCGCGCAAGATTTCCCCCGGCGCGCGTGAACTCAAGAGGCGGCTGGGCGATCTTTTCGCTGCCGAGGGCGTGGAATTCACCATCTCGAACGAAGGGCAGAGTCTCTTCAAATATGTCACCCAGCGCGGGCGCGTCGGGCGGCGGTTCGCGCCCCGGTTCTGGGATGCAAACTCATCGCTCGGTCAGGAACGCGAGTTGATGATTGTGACGTGCAAGAAATGGCACGTGGCCAAGCGTTTCCTCGACCGCGTGCGACAAGTCACCAACATTCCGGCGATCGAATACCTTTTCAACGAGGACAGCACTGATCTGCCGGATCTTGGCGGCATCCAGAAGACGCTGGGCAAGCGGCACCGCCACCGCCGCGCATTGATTCGTATGCTGTTCGACTACTACGACACCGACCGCCTGATCATCTGTCTCGATCCGGTGAACCTTGATCTGATGCGCGACTTCTACTCGGACCGCAGCGGCACCAAGATGCTCGAAATCCAGTGCAGCTTTACTGACGACTACCTGATCGGCCACGCCAAGCGCGTCGGGCTCGCCGGGGAAAAGACGCCCACCGACGTGATGGACCGGCTGTTGCCTACGCTGCGCGGCGACGTCACGTTCGAATCGCGCCAGATCCGCGATGCCGATTTCCCCCATGTCTACCGCATCCGCGAATGGGCCGCGGCAGAGGACAACGGGGGCGAGATCGGCCGGTTTCTGGACATCCCGGATGAAAAGGCGCAGGAAATCGCCGCGACCGAATACCTCTTCGTGGATTGAGGAAGACCAATGGCTTACGAATACGATGACCAGAATATCTTTGCGAAGATCCTGCGGGGCGAGATCCCAAACAACACGGTTCTGGAAACCGAGCACAGTCTTGCCTTTCACGACATCTATCCGCAAGCGCCAGACCATGTGCTCGTGATCCCGAAGGGCGCGTATGTGACCTATGATCACTTCGCGGCCGAGGCGTCAGACGCCGAGATTGTCGATTTCACACGCACGATCGGCGCGGTGTGCAAGGCGCTTGGTGTTCAGCCGGGCGAGGGCGGGGACGGCTATCGCCTCTTGTCCAACGCGGGCGAGGCGGGCGTTCAGGAAGTCCCGCATCTGCATGTGCATATTGTCGGTGGCCGTCCTCTCGGCCGGATGCTCGCCAAGGCGTAATCGGGTGGCGCCACGGCGATACTTGAAAGGTCGCATGGCGCGATGGATGCAGCGAAAATTTAAGGGGACCGGCACCTACGGTGCTATCAGGCCCCCGAGACGAAAGTGCCCTAAGCCGCAGCCCGCGACCTCGTGAGGTCAAGGAACACGTCCTCCAGATGCGGCTCTTTCGTCGTCACGTCCCGGATCGTCACGCCAGCCTCGCGCAGGGCGGCAAGCACTTGGTCGGCCGAGGTTGCCGTGCGCCGGTAGGTCATGTGCAGGCTGCCATCCGAGGGCCGCTTCAGATCGACACCCGCAGGTAGCGCAATGTCGCCCGGATCGGTTTCCGGCCAGATCACCAGCGTCTTGGCGTCCATCCCTTCGATCAGCGTCGCGGTCTTGTCGCGCACGATCACCTCGCCGTGGTTGATGATGGCGATCTCGTCGCACATCTCCTCGGCCTCTTCGAGGTAGTGAGTCGTCAGGATGACCGTCATGCCGTCCTCGTTGAGGCGGCGGACGTTCTGCCAGAGCATCTGACGCAACTCGATATCAACGCCTGCTGTCGGTTCGTCGAGCACAAGGATATGCGGCCGGTGCACCAGTGCCTTGCCCAGCAGCAGCCTGCGCCGCATCCCGCCCGAAAGGGAGCGCGCATAGGCATCCGCCTTGTCCGAAAGGCCGATCATCTCAAGCACCTCATCGGTGCGCCTTTGCGATTTCGGCACGCCATAAAGCCCCGCCTGCACCTCGAGAGAGGCGCGCGGTGTAAAGAACGGATCCATGTTCAGTTCTTGTGGCATCACGCCGATCGAGGCGCGCGACTGGCGCGGGTTCACATCCTGATCGAAGCCCCAGATCTTCACCGCGCCTGCGGTCTTCACCACCAGACCGGCCAGAATGTTGATCAGCGTCGATTTGCCAGCGCCGTTGGGGCCAAGCAGGCCAAAGATGGATCCCGCGGGGATCGTTAGATCAATGCCCTTCAGCGCCTCTTTCGCTGCCTGCCCGTGTCCGCCGGCATAGGTCTTGCGCAGCCCCTGAAGCTCGATTGCCTGATCTGTCATCTGCCCGTCCCCTTTGCGCCTGTCCCGGCCCTTGTAGCTGCCAGCCGCATTGTTATCATGTGACGCGACATATGGCAGGGGTCCCCTGCGGCAAGAACAGGACGTCCGACAATGCCCTCTGAAAAGCACGAAGACATGAGCGGCGATCTGCCCCCGACCGGTGCGTTCGACACGCCCGAGACGGAAGTCGTCAGCCAGTGGCGCGTCAGCTGCGATGGGTCCGAGGCGGGACTTGGTCATCCACGCGTCTGGCTGTCCCTGTCGCGCGATACCGGCATGGTCGAATGCGGCTATTGCGACAAGCGGTTCGTCCATGAAGAGTTCGCAGACAGCGCGTCAAAGGCCTGACCGGCCCCGGCGAGGTCACACATTTACCGAAATTTCGCGTCATGGTCCGACCTAGAGAGCCGGGAAGGAACCAGATGATGTCACATGCACATGTGGGCGTAGCGCCGTTCGGCTTTACCGCCCTTGGCCTTGGTGCCTTGTCTTTGCTCGGTGCGATGGTGGTGATCTACGCGGGTCCCTTCTCGCCGCAGCCAAGCATCGGAACGGCCCTTGGCGAATTCACCGCAGATTACATCAACTCGGCCCTGCGCGGCCTGAAGGGTGTGGCGCAGCCCGAAGCCGTGGCGCGGACCTTTGACATCGACAGATTCCTTGCGATTGGCGTCAGCGCCTTTGGCGTCCTGTCCGTCGTTCTGGGCCTCATCGGCCTTGCACGGAAAGAACCTGCGCAGATCGTGATCTGCGGCCTGTCGGTTGGCATCGCCGCGCTGACGTTCCAGTTCGTGGCATGGCTTGCACTTCTGATCTGCGGGATCATCCTGCTTGTTTCGATCATCGGGAATATAGGGTCGATCTTCGACGTCTTCTCAGGCTGACCGCCTCAGCGCGTCCCCGTGATCGAATTCACCCTGCGCCGCTGTAGGGCACTGGCCCGCTTCGCCGATCCGTGGCAAAACGCGTTCTGACCAGAGCGAGGAGCCCGGCATGGCATTCGGCACAGGCTGTCATCTACATCTCATCGACGGATCGGCGTTCATCTTCCGGGCGTTCCACGCGCTTCCCCCGCTGACGCGCAAGTCCGACGGGCTGCCCGTGGGCGCGGTGTCGGGCTTTGTGAACATGATCTGGAAGATGGTGCAGGACAACAAGGGCCCCGATGCGCCGACCCATGTCGCGGTCGTGTTCGACAAGGGCAGCCACACGTTCCGCAACGATCTCTACGATCAGTACAAAGCCAACCGCGACGAGATGCCAGAAGACCTGCGCCCGCAGATCCCTCTGACGCGCGACGCAACACGCGCCTTCAATATCGCCTGCCTCGAACAGCAGGGATACGAGGCGGACGACATCATCGCGACGCTGGCCTGCCAAGCGCGTGATGCGGGCGGGCGCGTGACGATCATCTCGTCGGACAAGGATCTCATGCAGCTTGTCGGCGGCGGGGTCGAGATGTTCGACGCCATGAAGAACCGCCGCATCGGAGTGGAAGAAGTCGAAGAGAAATTCGGCGTCGGCCCGGACCGCGTGGTCGATGTGCAGGCGCTCGCCGGGGATAGCGTCGACAACGTGCCGGGCGCGCCGGGGATCGGGATCAAGACTGCCGCTTTGCTGATCAAAGAATTTGGCGATCTCGATACGCTTCTGGACCGCGCCGAAGAGATCAAGCAGCCGAAACGCCGCCAGACCCTGATCGACCATGCCGATCAGATCCGCCTGTCGCGCACGCTGGTGCAGCTTGATTGCGAAATGCCGGTCGAGGCGACGCTGGATGAGCTTGAGGTGAAGGAACCCGAGGCCGAGGCGCTGCTGGCATTCCTGACGGACATGGAATTCCGCACCGTCACCAAGCGGGTCGCCGAGGTGCTGGGCGTTGAGGCCCCTGCGATCGAGGCAGATAGCGACAGCCCTGTCTCGGGCGGCGATGTGGACATGCCAGAGGACAAGCCCTTCGATCCGGAGGCGTATGAATGGGTCAAGGACGAGGCCGCGCTGCAAGCCTGGATCGACTTGATCCGCGAAAAGGGCTGGGTCGCGGTCGATACGGAAACGACGGGCCTGAATGAAATGACCTGCGAGCTTGTGGGCATTTCTCTGTGCGTCGAGGCGGGATCAGCCTGCTATGTGCCCCTGATCCACCGGGCAAATGACAGTGGCGATCTCTTCGGCTCCAGCGATCTGGCCGAAGGGCAGATGCCGCTCGACCGTGCGCTGGAAATGCTAAAACCCGTGCTCGAGGACGACGCTGTCCTGAAGATCGGGCAGAACATGAAGTACGACGCCAAGATCTTTGCCCGCTACGGCGTCACGGTCGCGCCCATTGATGATACGATGCTGATGTCCTACGCGCTGCATGGCGGCGAGCATGGGCACGGCATGGATCAACTGTCAGAGCGGTATCTTGGCCATGTTCCGATCCCGATCAAGGAACTGATTGGCAGTGGCAAGAGCCAGATCACCTTCGACAAGGTGCCTGTGGCAGAGGCCGTGAAATATGCCGCCGAAGATGCCGATATCACCCTGCGGCTCTGGCAGCGCTTTGCGCCGGAACTGCATCAGCGGCAGGTCACGACCGTTTACCAGACGCTTGAACGCCCGCTGGTGCCTGTGCTGGCGCGGATGGAGATGACGGGCATCAAGGTTGACCGCCAGACCCTGTCACGCATGTCGGGCGCCTTCGCGCAGAAAATGGCGGGACTGGAAGAAGAAATCCACGAGCTTGCAGGCGAGAAATTCAACGTCGGCAGCCCCAAGCAACTGGGCGAGATCCTGTTCGACAAGATGTCGCTTCCTGGCGGCAAGCGCGGCAAGAACGGCGCCTATTCGACACCCGCCGACGTGCTGGAGGATCTGGCGACCGAACACGATCTGCCCGCGAGGGTCCTCGATTGGCGGCAACTGTCGAAACTGAAATCCACCTATACCGACGCGCTGCAGGATCATATCAATCCTGACACCGGGCGGGTGCACACCAGCTATTCCATCGCGGGGGCGAACACGGGGCGGCTGGCGTCCACCGACCCCAATCTGCAGAATATTCCGGTGCGCAGCGAGGAAGGCCGCCGCATCCGCGAGGCGTTCGTCGCCGATGAAGGCAAGACGCTGGTTTCTCTCGATTATAGCCAGATCGAGCTGCGCATCCTCGCCCATATCGCCGGGATCGACGCACTGAAACAAGCGTTCGCCGACGGTCAGGACATCCACGCGATGACCGCGTCCGAGATGTTCGATGTGCCGATGGAAGACATGACACCAGATATTCGCCGTCAGGCCAAGGCAATCAATTTCGGCGTGATTTACGGTATTTCGGGCTTCGGCCTTGCGCGTAATCTGCGCATCCCGCGCGCCGAGGCTCAGGGCTTCATCGACCGCTATTTCGAACGCTTTCCCGGCATCCGCGCCTACATGGACGAGACGGTTAAATTCGCCAAGGAAAACGGCTACGTCCAGACGCTGTTCGGCCGCAAGATCCACACGCCCGAGATCAACGCCAAGGGTCCGACCGCCGGGTTCGCCAAGCGCGCCGCGATCAACGCGCCCATTCAGGGCACCGCCGCCGACGTGATCCGTCGCGCCATGATCCGCATGGATGACGCCATCGAGGGGCTTCCCGCGAAGATGCTGCTGCAGGTCCACGATGAACTGATCTTCGAGGTGGAAGACAGTGCCGTGGACGACCTGATCGCCCGTGCCAAAGAGGTGATGGAGGCCGCGTCGATGCCCGCCGTGAAATTCGACGTGCCGCTTGATGTCGATGCCGGGCGGGGCGCGACATGGGCAGAGGCACACTGATATGCAGCTGGGTCGAATTCTTCTCGGCTGCCTTGCAGGCTGGATCACCGGCACGGCCTGCATGACCGTGGCCGCCCTTGCGCTGGGCGCGGGTGCTGGCGGCTTCATGGGCCTCGTCGTGGGCTTTCTGACCTGGCTTTATTTCGGTCTTCTGGCCGCACTACCGCTTGCCCTGATCGTGGTGCTCAGCTGGTGGGTGCTCGCCCGCCGAGGGACGTATCTGTCATGGTGGCAAATCCCGCTGGCCAGTACCGTTGGGTCGCTGGTCCTATTCTGGGGATCGTTCGAGACTGTCGCCGCCTTGTCGTGGCTCGTGTTCTCTGCCGCGCTTGTCGGTGTCGTCTTCTGGGTCGCTGCCTTCGGGGTGCGTGGCCGTGTGCAACTGGCACTGAGTGTGCGTGAAGAATGACACCCCGCCCGCGCCCAAAACCGCGCGGGTCACAGGGCGCCACGCGCCTGGTCGCGTTCAACAAGCCGATGAACGTGCTGTCGCAATTCACAGGCGACGGGCATTGGCCGGGGCTTGGTGATCACCTTGATCTGCCCGGTCTCTATCCTGCTGGTCGGCTGGATCGCGACAGCGAGGGGCTTCTTCTTCTGACGAATGACGGCGGGCTTCAGGCGCGGTTGACCTCGCCCAAGACTCATACGCCGAAGACCTATTTTGCCATGGTCGAAGGCGTGCCGGATGAGGGCGCGCTGGGCGCTCTACGGCAGGGTGTAGCGCTGAAAGACGGCCCGACACGGCCCGCCAGGGTGGATGCGGTGCCCGAACCCGATTGGCTTTGGCCGCGCGATCCGCCGGTGCGATTCCGCAAAACTGTGCCCGATGCGTGGCTGCGTCTGACGATCACCGAAGGCCGCAACCGGCAGGTCCGCCGCATGTGTGCTGCCGTCGATCTGCCAGTTCTGCGCCTCGTGCGCTGGTCCGTAGGCCCCCATGACCTGGGCGCCCTGAGGCCCGGGGAATGGCGGGACATCAGGGCGACATGACGGAGGAACAATTCCTCGAAATCCGCACGCGGCAAGACCTGCGCGACTGGCTTGCCAAGAACCACGGCGCCAGCGCCTCGGTCTGGCTGGTCACCTACAAGAAGCACACCGACCACTACGTGCCATTCGGCGATCTGGTCGAGGAACTCTTGTGCTGGGGCTGGGTCGACAGCCGCACCCGCAAGATCGACGAAGACCGGTCTGCCTATCTGATCGCCCCGCGCAATCCCAAAAGCGCATGGTCGGCGGTGAACAAGGCCAAGATCGCTGCCGCGCGGGCCTCTGGCGCGATGACCCCGGCCGGAGAGGCTCTGGTGACCACCGCCAAGGCGAACGGAATGTGGAGCTATCTTGACGATGTCGAGCGGCTGGAGCGCCCCGGCGATCTTGAGGATGCGCTGGTCGGCGCGGGCCTTCTGGAGGCGTGGGAGGCCTGGCCTCGCAGCATCAAGCGCGGCACGCTGGAATGGCTGAAAAGCGGGAAGACTGAGGCGACGCGCGCCAAGCGGATCGAGGATATCGTGACCTCGGCGCGTGGCGGTCTGCGCCCCAGTCCGTTTCGGCGGTGATGCGATGCTTTCAGTACCAGGTCACGTCGTCGGGCACCTCAACGTGGTAGAAATCGGCAAGGGTCTTGCCGCGTTCCTCGCGGAAGGTGCCATCCTCGGTGACGCCGCGAATACGGTCGGCGCGGAACATGCGGAAATCTTCCCGCAATTCGCACCATGCGACGAGGGTCCAGACCTTGCCCCAGAACCACAGGGCAAGCGGCCGGACCGGGCGTTCGGTCAAGCGCTCTTCTGCATCGCCATAGGACAGGATTAGCCGCTGTCGCGCGCTTGCCGCCTGTTCCAGAAGGTCCAGTCGCGCGCGGGTCGCGGCGTCGTATTGCATCATCCCGAACGCATGCACCGGCACAGCCGCGGCACGGGCACGGGCATCGGCGGGAAGGACCGTCTCGATCTTGACAAGCGCTTCTTCAGCGGCCGCCGCCATGCCGGCCCCGCCCCAGGCGCGCACCAGCCGCGCCCCGAGGACGAGAGCGACGATCTCATTGTTGTTGAACATGAGGGGCGGCAGGTCATAGCCGTCCCGCATGACATATCCGACGCCCGCTTCGCCCTCGATCGGCACGCCGCTGCCGACGAGATCGGCGATGTCGCGGTAGATCGTGCGCTCTGACACTTCCAGCGCGGCGGCGAGTTTGCCCGCAGTCGTCAGCCGACCGCCCCTGAGATGCTGAACGATCTGAAACAGGCGGTCGGCGCGGCGCATGGCGGGTCCTTACGCGGGCTCGAACAGACCGATGGAGTTTCCATCGGGGTCGAGCGCATAGGCAAACCGCCCCGGCGGAATGGAGATGATGGGCGACAGGACGGTGCCGCCCGCATCGGCGCAGCGTGTCATTCCGTCTTCGACGGTGGTTTCGACGACGAGGTGAATCGTCGGCCCGTTGCCGCCCGTGGCAGGCGTGCCGGGGTAAAGATGGCCCGCAACGCCGTTCGCGTCCTTGGTCTTGATCATGGCGATGGGGTTCGGGCCGCTGTCATCCGTGGAAAATTCCAAGCCGAAGACCTTGGAATAAAAGGCCTGCGAGGCATCGAGGTCCGTGACGGGGATTTCCGTCCAGCAGACGGGGTGTTCGCGGGTAGCCATGGTGTGTCTCCTTCAAATGGGCCAGTGACACAGCGCTAGCATAGCCCCCCTGACAGCGTACTGTCAGGAACCGTCAGGAAGCGCGCGAAAATTTCAGCCTCGTGCAGTGGCCATCCAGCCTAGTCCCTCGGTGGTCTCGCCCCTTGGATGATATTCCGCGCTGATCCATCCTTTATATCCGTCATCCCGCAGGCGCTTGAAGAGTGTCGGGAAAACGGGGGTATCCGGCTCATTCCGGCCCGGCGCGCTGCCAAGTTGCACATGGGTCGAGATCGCCTTGAACCGGTCCCATGTGGCGACGGCATCGCCGTGGATCATCTCGGAATGAAAGGCGTCATATTGCAGGCCGAGATTCGGCGCGTCGACAGCGTCGATTATGCCTGCTGCCAAATCGTAATCGTTCAGGAAATAGCCGGGCATCGAGACCGGGTTCAGCGGCTCGATCGTCAAGGGCAGATCACCAGCAGTCTCGGTCGCCCATTTCAAGTTTTCGACGAAAACTTGGCGCGCAGCCGCGCCATTCCCCTCTCCGGCCATGACGTGGATGCGCTGTGTGCCAAGCTCGCCCGCATAGCGCAGCACCCGCCAGAAATCGTGGCGAAAGCGATCTTCCAGTCCCGGCACCGCCGCGAAGCCGCGGGCGCCGCCGGTGTAATTCGGCGGCGGGGCATTCATCAGGACCAGCGGCAGGTCATGCGTGCTGAGGGCGCGGGTCAGGGCGCGGATATCTTCGTCATAGGGAAAGAGGATCTCGATCCCCTCGAAACCTGCATCGGCGGCGGCATGAACCCGGTCGATGATCGGTAGATCGGGAAAGAGCAGCGAGATATTGGCGGCCAGTTTCAACAAGATGCCTCCGTCTTGGATGGCTCTTTCTATGCGGGGCCGCCGCCCAAAGGTAAGCGCAAAATCAGGGAAGCTCTGCCGCCGGGATTACGGGAAAGAATTCGCCGCCAGACCACAGCCCGAACCAGTCGGTCCCATTTACGTCCTCAGTCGCGCCGATATCGACCAGCCGGTAAAAGCTCTTGCGGTCGATCAGCGCTTCGAGATTACGGCGCACCAAGACATAGGGCGAAGGCTCTCCGGTCTCGGAATCGCGTTCCACCCGGATGGGTGTATCGGCACCTGCAACGGTCACATCGCCGACATTTGTCGTGAATTTAAGCACCTGCTCCTTGCCCGATCCCGCTGCTTCGAAATCGACCGCGACAAAGGGCGCGTCGTCGACGGTGATGCCAACCTTCTCGACCGGCGTGACGAGGAAATAATCCTCTCCGTCCTTGCGCAGGATGGTGGAAAACAGGCGTACAAGCTCTTTTCTTCCAATAGGCGTGCCCAGATAGAACCATTCGCCACTGCGCGCGATGCGCATGTCGAGATCGCCGCAAAAGGGCGGATCCCACTTTTCGACAGGGGGCAGTCCCTTGCCAGATGCCGCTTTTGCAGACGCGGCCAGGGTGTCTGCGGTCGGTTTCACAATGTTTTGTGCAGCCATTCGTTTTGCCTCTTGCGCCGGTCGGGATAGGTTCCTCCCATAGCGATATAAGCACAGCAGGGAAGTTGACCATGGCCGATACCGAAAGCCTTGTGCCCGAGATCGAGGCGCTGGGCGCCAAGATGATCGCGGCCAAGGAGAGCATTTCAAAGCGATTCATCGGCCAGGAGAAGGTGGTGGAGCTTGTCCTGTCTTCTCTTGTCTGCGGCGGTCACGCACTGCTGATCGGCCTTCCGGGTCTGGGCAAGACCCGGCTGGTGGACACGCTATCGACTGTTATGGGGCTGGATGGCAATCGCATCCAGTTCACGCCCGACCTGATGCCGGCCGATATCCTCGGCTCGGAAGTTTTGGAAACCGCCAAGGATGGCGGGCGGGCGTTCCGGTTCATCGAGGGGCCGGTGTTCTGCCAGCTCTTGATGGCGGACGAGATCAACCGCGCCTCGCCCCGGACCCAATCGGCGCTGTTGCAGGCGATGCAGGAAAAGACCGTCACCGTCGCGGGGATCGAGCGTCCGCTGGGCGTGCCGTTCCACGTGCTCGCCACGCAGAACCCGATCGAACAGGAAGGCACCTATCCGCTGCCCGAGGCGCAGCTTGACCGCTTCCTTGTGCAGGTCGATGTCGAATACCCCGACCGCGCGACTGAGCGTGATATTCTTCTTGCGACGACTGGCACCGAAGACGCGGAATCCTCGGCCGTCTTCACGACCGAGGACCTTCTCAAGGCGCAGACCCTTGTGCGGCGGATGCCCGTTGGCGAGGGTGTCGTCGATCTGATCCTTGATCTCGTGCGCGCCTGCCGTCCCGGAGAGCCCGAGGCGCATGAGGATGTCACCCGCTCTGTCGGTTGGGGCCCCGGTCCGCGTGCCGCGCAGGCGCTGATGCTGACGGTTCGCGCGCGCGCACTGCTTGACGGCCGCCTTGCGCCGAATGCCGAAGACGTGGTCGCCATGGCGCGGCCGGTTCTCAGCCACCGCATGGCGCTGACCTTCGCGGCCCGCGCGCGGGGCGAACGGCTGCAGGACGTGATCGACGCCGTGTGTGAGCGCATTGCCCGGGTCGAGGCCGCAGCTTGAGCCAAGCCGCGCATCTCCGAGAACGGTCCGAAGACCTTGCGCAGGCCCTGCCGCCGCTACTGGCCGCGGCAGAGCAACTGGCGCAGACCGTCCTTCTGGGCGCGCATGGTCGCCGCCGGGCCGGAATGGGCGATGAGTTCTGGCAGTATCGCAACGCGCGGCCTGACGATGGCGCGCGGATGATCGACTGGCGCCGCTCTGGCCGGTCCGACGACCATTTCGTGCGCGAGAACGAATGGCAGGCGGCTCAATCGGTCCATATCTGGGTCGACGAGGCGCAATCGCTCGATTTCACCTCAAGCCCGAAACTGGCCAGCAAGGCGGACCGCGCCAAGCTTTTGTCGCTTGCAATGTCGGTTCTTCTGATCCGCGCAGGTGAACGTGTGGCGTTGGCCAATCTTGGTACGCCGCCGCGCTCGTCCGAATTGCAGTTGATCCGCATCGCCGAGGCCTTTACCCGCGACGGCGAGCGCCCCGATTACGGCGCGCCCGAGGTGCGGGGCATGCTGCCCCATGCCCGCGCGATATTCGTGTCAGATTTCCTGGGCGATATCGACGCGGTAACCGGACAGCTCGCCAAGGCGGCCGATCGCGGGGTGAAGGGCGTGCTGTTCCAGATCCTCGACCCCGAGGAAGAGGCGTTTCCCTTCGATGGACGCACGATCTTTGAAAGCATGGGCGCGTCAGTGCGCCATGAGACGCTGAAGGCGCGCGACCTGCGGGATCGCTATATTGAGCGTCTGGCAGAGCGCAAAGCGCGGCTGCAGGATCTGGCCCACGTCACCGGCTGGCAATATCGCTGCCATCACACCTCGGACAGTGCGCAGGCGGCCCTTTTGTGGCTATACGGCGCGCTGGAACGGAGACGCTGATGTTCGCGCTTGGCCCCATCGGATTCGCGGCACCTTGGCTCTTGCTTGGGCTGATTGCGCTCCCGATCCTCTGGCTCTTGCTGCGCGCCGTTCCGCCCGCGCCGATCCGCCGCCGTTTTCCCGGTGTGGCGCTGCTGCTGGGCCTGACGGATGACGAGACGCAGACGGACAAAACGCCCTGGTGGCTGCTTCTTCTGCGCATGCTGGCCGTTGCCGCCGTGATCGTCGGCTTTGCTGGCCCCGTGTTGAACCCGCAGACCGAAACGCGCGGGACCGGGCCGCTCTTGATCGTCATGGACGGTACATGGGCCGACGCTCGCGACTGGCCGCGCCGCATCGACCGGGTCGAGGCCGCGCTGGACGAGGCATCGCGTGACGGGCGGACGGCTGCTGTGGTCAGTCTGACTGACCTTCCCGCGGGCGATCTGGCCTTCACGGCAGCGGACGCCTGGACGCCGCGCCTTGCCGGCTTCGACCCGATGCCATGGGCGCCGACCGAAGAAAGCGTTCTGGATTGGCTGGACGGCACCGATGGCGCGTTCGAAACGCTCTGGCTGTCGGATGGCGTGGATCGATCCTACCGTGCGCCGCTTCTGGCAGCTCTGGAAGATCGCGGCACGGTGCGCGTCTTTGAAAGCCCGCGCCCCGTCTACGGCCTGACGCCCGCGCGCTACGAGGATGGCGCGATTGCCCTGACCGCCCTGCGCGCTGGGCGCAGCGATACGGAGACGATCAACATCGCGGCCATTGGCAATGATCCGAACGGCATCGAACGCGAACTCAGCCGCGCCGAGGTCAGCTTTGACAGCGGCGCGGTGCAGGCGGACACCGCGCTGACCCTGCCGCCAGAACTGCGCAACCGCATCAACCGTTTTACGATTTCCGGCCTGCGGTCGGCTGGCGCCGTGACGCTGGCCGATGACGCCTTGCGCCGACGCGAGGTCGCGCTGATCGCGGGCCGCGAGAACCGCGAGGGGCTGGAGCTGTTATCGCCGCTTCACTACCTCGAACAGGCGCTGGAGCCGACAGCGGATCTGATCGGGGGCGATCTGGGCGAAGTGCTGCTGGCCAATCCCGATGCGATCGTTCTGGCCGATGTCGCCAATGTGACGCCCGAAGACACGCTGGCCGTCGCGGAATGGGTGGGCGAAGGCGGCTTGCTGCTGCGCTTTGCCGGGCCGCGCCTTGCCGCCAGCGATGTCAGCCGCGATGTCGAGGACGCGCTGATGCCCGTGCGCCTGCGCGCCGGAGGCCGCAGTGTCGGCGGCGCAATGAGCTGGGGCGAACCCAAGGGTCTGCGCCCGTTTTCGGAAGACAGCCCGTTTTTCGGCCTGACGATCCCAGAGGATGTGAACGTTACCGCGCAGGTCATGGCGCAGCCCGATCCCGATCTCGCCAGCCGGGTGATCGCGACACTTCAGGACGGCACGCCGCTGGTTACGCGCAAGCGCATCGGGTCGGGGCAGGTGGTGCTGTTCCATGTCACCGCGAATGCCGACTGGTCGTCGCTTCCGCTATCGGGACTCTTCGTCCAGATGCTTGAACGGCTGGCGGTGTCCACGCGTCCCGCGATGCCCGCCGCCGAGGAACTGGCAGGCACCGTCTGGACGCCCGAGCGTGTGATCGACGGCTTCGGGCAGATCGAGGATGCCGGCAACCTGCCCGGCGTGACCGGCGAGGCGCTTGCCGAAGGTCCGCCCGGACCGGATCTGCCGCCGGGGCTCTATTCCGGCGAAGACCGCGCGATCGCGGTGAACGTGCTGGGGCCCGAGACTGTTCTGGCGGCGACGACATGGCCGGACCGGATTGCAGTCGAAGGTCTGGATGTCTTGCGCGAAACGCCCCTCAAAGGCTGGCTTCTGGCCGCCGCAATGGTGATGTTGATGATGGATGTGATTGCGTCTCTGGCGCTGAGTGGCCGCCTGCGTGGCCCGCGAACAGGCGCGGCTGCGGCACTGATTTTGGCGTTGTTGGTGACCCCGCACGGCGCCGAAGCGCAGGACGATCTGAAAGCGCTTGAAGCGACTTCTGAGGTTGTTCTCGCCCATGTCGTCACTGGGAACCCGGATGTGGACAGCATCGCCGAGGCGGGTCTGCGCGGCCTGTCGCGCGCGCTGTTCGCGCGTACCTCGGTTGAGCCTGCCGATCCGATCGCTGTCGATCTGGAAATGGATGAACTGGCCTTCTACCCAATGCTCTACTGGCCGATCACGACAGACCAGCCGATCCCGTCCTCGGACGCCTATGAAAAGCTGAATGCCTTTTTGCGCACCGGCGGCATGATCGTGTTCGATACGCGCGATGCCGATGTGTCGCGCTTCGGGCAGGGCAGCCCGACCGGGCGCAAGCTGCAACAGCTCGCCCGCCCGCTGGATATCCCGCCGCTGGAACCGATCCCGGACGATCACGTCCTGACGCGGACCTTCTATCTGCTGCAGGATTTTCCCGGTCGCCATTCGACCCGCGACGTCTGGGTCGAAGCCGCGCCGCCCGATGCCGAGCAGGTGGACGGTATGCCGTTTCGCAATCTCAACGACAACGTGACGCCTGTCGTGATCGGCGGAAACGACTGGGCCTCGGCCTGGGCGGTCGATCCGCGGGGCAACTGGATTCTTCCCGTAGGCCGCGGCTTTGCTGGCGAGCGACAGCGCGAGATCGCGTACCGGTTCGGTGTGAACCTTGTGATGCATGTGCTGACCGGCAACTACAAATCCGACCAGGTCCATGTTCCGGCGCTTCTCGACAGGTTGGGGCAGTGATGCGGTTTGTGTGTTTTCCCCCGGGCTGCGCCTCGGGCGTTCCGCCGGGGGGAGGCTCTGCCTCCCCCCGGACCCCCCTCCGGGATATTTCTGACACCAAAGAGATTGGGGCTGCGCCATGGGATCGGTGATATTCGACCCGCTCTTGCCGGTGGTGGCCGTGGTTGTCGTCGGGGCGCTCTTGGTGGCCTTTGTGCTGTTGTCGCTCTGGCGCGGATTGTCGGGCTGGTGGCTTCGTGGTTTGGCGGCTGCGGCCTTGGCGCTAGCGCTCCTCAACCCGTCCTTGCAGTCCGAAGATCGCGAACCCCTGTCCGATATCGTCATCGCTGTGGTCGACGAAAGCGCGAGCCAGCGGATCGCTGGGCGGCCCGCGCAGGCCGAGGCGGCGCTGGAGGATGTGACGCGCCAGATCGAGCGGATGGAGAACACGGAACTTCGGGTCGTGCGGCTTGGCGACGGCGACGGGGATCGCGGCACCCTGATGATGGGCGCGCTGGCCGAGGCGATGGCTGAAGAGCCGCGCGCGCGGCTGGCAGGGGCGATCCTGATCACGGACGGGCAGGTGCATGATGTCGAGGCCGCGCCGGACCTTCCCGCGCCCCTTCAGGTTCTCTTGACCGGAGAGCCGGAAGATTGGGACCGGCGGCTGATGGTGACCAACGCGCCGGCCTTTGCGATTCTTGACGAAGAGGTCGTGCTGACCCTTCGGATCGAGGATCAGGGCGCAGTGCCGGAAGGGATCGGCGGCCAGTCGCAGATCGAGATTTCGATCGACGGGGGCGAGGCGCAAGGCTTTACCGTGCCGGTGGGCGAGGACCTCGAACTTCCAATCACGCTGCCCCATGGCGGCATGAACGTCATCCAGTTCACCGTGCCGACGGCAGAGGGCGAGCTGACGGACCGCAACAATTCCGCCGTCATCCAGATCAACGGCGTGCGCGACCGGCTGCGCGTTCTTCTGGTGTCCGGAGAGCCGCATCCCGGAGAGCGCACCTGGCGCAACCTGCTGAAATCCGATTCCAGCGTCGATCTGGTGCATTTCACCATTCTGCGCCCGCCGGAAAAGCAGGATGGCGTGCCGGTAAACGAGCTGTCGCTGATTGCCTTTCCGACGCGAGAGTTGTTTCTCGACAAAGTCGACGAGTTCGATCTGATCATTTTCGACCGCTACAAGCGGCGCGGGATACTGCCGTCGATCTACCTTGATAACGTGCGCCAGTATGTCGAGGACGGCGGCGCGGTGCTTGTTGCGGCGGGGCCGGATTTCGCAACGGCGGAATCGCTGTATCGCTCGCCCCTGGCGGAAATTCTGCCGGGCGCGCCCACGGGCCGTGTGATCGAAGACCCGTTCACGCCCGAGCTTACAGATCTTGGGCAGCGTCACCCGGTGACGGCGGGGCTTGATCCCGCGCCAGAGGGCGAGGCGCCCGATTGGGGGCGTTGGTTCCGGCTTGTCGAGGTTGAGGAAACCGGCGGGAACACGGTCATGGCGGGTATGGACGGGCGGCCTCTTCTGGTGCTCAATCGGGCAGGCGAGGGGCGCGTGGCACTGATGGCATCAGATCACGCATGGCTGTGGGGGCGCGGCTATGAGGGCGGCGGTCCGCAGCTAGAATTGCTCCGCCGTCTTGCGCACTGGATGATGAAAGAGCCCGAGCTTGAAGAAGAGGCGCTGACCGCGACCGCCGAGGGCCAGCGCATGACCGTGACGCGCCGCACGCTCGACGAAGGCGCGCGCGATCTGGAGATTGAAGCGCCCGATGGCACCATCACCGTGCTAACCATGGAAGAGGTCGCGCCGGGGCGGTTCGAGACTGTCTATGACGGCAAGGAGATGGGCCTTTATCGCCTTCGTGAAGGCGAGCGCGAGGCGGTGATCGCCCTCGGCCCAGCCGCGCCACGCGAATTCGAGGAAACGATCGCCAGTGGCGATGCGCTGGACCCGGTGGTCGATCCCACGCAGGGCGGTATCCTGGCGCTGTCGGATGGCGCGCCGGATGTGCGGCGCGTGCGCGAGGGTCGGCCAGCTGCGGGTCGCGGCTGGATCGGGATCACCCCGCGCGAGGCCTTCGTGACTGCCGATGTGCGCATCGCGCCGTTCCTGCCGGCCTGGGCGTTCCTGCTGATCGCGAGCCTCTTCATCGTCGGGGCGTGGCTGCGCGAAGGGCGCAGGTAGCATCGGCCTTCGTGGCCGCATCGTCGACGAAGTTCATTTCACGAAAAAGGGCGCGCAGGATGCGCGCCCTTCCAAGAGTCAAACGGTCAGAACCAATCAGGCGTCGACGGTTTGCGCCTCAACGGCCTTCACGTTCTTTGATGCGCCATTGGCGATCTCGATCCGGCGGGGCTTTAGCGCCTCGGGGATTTCACGCTTGAGATCGATATGCAGCATACCGTTCTCATGCACAGCGCCGGTGACGCGCACATGATCGGCAAGGGCAAAGCGCCGCTCGAACGCGCGGGTGGCGATGCCACGATGCAGGTAGGTCTTGGTGCCGTCCTCATCAGCGCGCTTGGCCGAAACGATCAGGGCATTTTCCCGTACTTCGACGGTCAGTTCCTCATCGGTAAAGCCCGCGACGGCGAGCGAGATGCGATACGCATCTTCGTCGGTCTTCTCGATATTGTAGGGCGGGTAGGTTGGCTGGGTGACCTCTTGGGTCAGGACCCGGTCCATCATGTCGGCGACACGGTCAAAGCCGACGGTTGCACGGTAAAGCGGTGCAAAGTCTAGGTTACGCATGGTTTCCTCCAGTTGAGCGATACCACTATGGGTGCCCTCCCACATCGGGACGGGCTGCAACGCGGACCCGGTTTCGGCGTCCGCATGGAAGATATGGGAAACGAAAAAGGGGCCTACAAGCCCCTCTTCGTTCAGAAAATATTGCGCTGTGTCAGGGCCTTACGAATTTAGCGCTCGCAAGTCGGTCGCCCTGGCTCTCAAGGATTTTCTGAAGCTCCAAGAGGGGCGCTTCCAGCGATGTGCCCAGCGACACCGGCCGCCCGGCGACTTCAGCCTTGGCCGAGATGACCGAAACGATCTGCGGCCGACCGCCTTGCGTGACAAAGATCGGAGAGCCCGAAGAGCCGAATTCCACCTTGCAGGTCAGCACCAGCGATCCTCCCTGACGCGCAAGCACGTGGCAGACCTCTTGCAGAGACGGGGAATTTTCGCGCCCCAGACCATAGGACACGACGCCGACCTCATCGCCTTGCTGCGTTCCGAAGCGCACGTCGAATGGCGCGACCGAGCCTTTGCGGATCGGCATGTCCAGCTTTAAAAGCGCGACATCGTGCGAAACACGGTCGGTCGTTGCGCTGGTCGAAAAGCTGAAATCGGGATGCGGCAGGGCAAGGCGGACGCCGCGCACGGCGCTTGCGCGTCCATTACGCCAATCGGCCAGAAATTCGATCTCGCTTGCGTCAAACCTGCGGCCGGTCTGCTTGTCGAAAAGGCAATGCGCGGCGGTCAGAACGGTATCGTCCGAGATCAGAGCGCCCGTGCAGAAGGTGTTCGACCCGATATTGAGCCGCCCGACGCCGGTCCAGCCCTTGGCATCATCGCCGGTTTGAAGCGCGCGAAGCCCAGCATCGTTCTGCGCTGCCGCGATGGACGGCAGCAGCGACAGGGCAAGTGCAAGTGCAATACGTTTCCACATTCCGGTGGTCCTTTGATTTCAACCACCGGTCTAAAAGTCTGGTCAGGCCACGTTATGGCTCGATCGTGAACAATGAAGGCGGTTTTGGGCCACCTGTTGCCCAATCCAAAAGCTCCACCGTATGCACCACGGGTACCTCTGTGCCGGACCCAATCTGCATCATGCAGCCGATGTTGCCCGCCGCGATTACCTGCGGCTCCTTGGCCAGAAGAGTACGCAGTTTACGCTCTTTGAGCTGCCCTGAAATCTCGGGCTGCAAGAGGTTGTAGGTGCCCGCCGAACCGCAGCATAGATGGCTGTCGGCGGGTTCCACGACCTCGAAACCCGCGCGCTTGAGCAGCGCCTTGGGGTAGGTCTTGATCTGCTGTCCGTGCTGCAGCGAACAGGCAGCATGATAGGCCACGCGCAGGCCCTTGCCCTCGGCCGGGCCGGGCGCGAACACGCCGCGTCCAGCGGCAGCATCGGACCCCGCCAATCCGTCTTTCGCCACATTCCCGCCCTCAGTCGGCGCCTCGGGCATCAATTCGTGAAGAACCTCTGACACATCTTTCGCGAGCGACGAGATTCGCGCCGCTTCGTCGGCGAGCGCTTCGTTGCGGAACATGTGACCGTAATCCTTCACGGTCGTGCCACAGCCCGAGGTGTTGATGACGATGGCATCAAGACCCTCGCCGTCGATTTCTGCACCCCAAGCGCGGATGTTGCGCGCGGCGGCGGCATGGCTGCCGGTCTCGCGGCCCATGTGATGTTCCAGCGCGCCGCAGCAGCCCGCGCCTTTCGCGACCACCACCTCGCAGCCCAGCCGCCGCAGCAGCCGGATCGTCGCGTCGTTGATATCGGTATTGAGCGCCTTTTGCGCGCAGCCCGTCATCAAGGCCACACGCTTGATCCGCTTGCTTTCTGCCGGGAACACCTGCGGATCATCATTGCGGCTTACGGGGGGGATCTGCTTCGGCGTCATCTCCAGCATCGCACGAAGGCGCGCATCGGGCATAAGCCGACGGAATGGATAGCCGATCTTTGCGCCCAAAAGCGCCAGCCGGAAACGTCCAGGATAGGGCAGCACGCGCGACAGCACCCAGCGCAGAGCGCGGTCGGCAAAGGGACGGCGATAGGTCTTTTCGATATGCGCCCGCGCGTGATCGACCAGATGCATGTAGTGCACGCCCGACGGGCAGGTCGTCATGCAGGCAAGGCAAGACAGGCAGCGGTCGATATGCTTGACGGTCTTTTCATCTGCGGGCCGGTCGTTTTCCAGCATGTCCTTGATGAGGTAGATGCGCCCCCGCGGGCTGTCGAGCTCATCGCCCAGCACCTGGTAGGTCGGGCAGGTCGCCGTGCAGAACCCGCAATGGACGCAGGCGCGCAGGATCTCGTTCGAGCGCTGGATCGCCGGGTCGGCAAGCTGCGCGTCGGTGAATTCGGTCTTCATGACGTTATTCCATCAATCCGGGGTTCAGGATGCCGCGCGGATCGAACTTGGCGCGCAGGCCCTTTGTCAGCGCCGCGATGGCGGCAGGTTCCGGCTGGAATGGCGCGATCCGGCGGCGCGTCTCTTCCGAGGCACGGATCAGCGTGGCGTGGCCATCATACTCTCCCAGCCGCGTGCGCAGGTCCGTCCCCTCGGCAATGCGAAGCCAGATCAACCCGCCGCCCCAGTCGTAAAGCACGCCAAGGGCATCAGCCTTCGCGACGAGGTCCGGCGCCTCTGACGGCTTGACCGAGATCCGCCAGACATCGCCCGGTGCGCCATGGAACGGCGCAACGTCACGGATGTCGGCCCAGTGGCTGCGCACAACATCAGCATTCGTCTCGACCGTGATCTCACCAAATCCGCCCAGCAGGTCCTTCAGGCGCGCGACACGGTGCGTGATCTGCGTCTCGAAGCCTTCCAGCCGGATCATCGTGACCGGCGCATCCTTGGACCCGTCCGCCACATGCGCCGCGCCCGTCACCTCGTAGGGGGATCGCAGCGCCGCCGTCATCGCCGCCAGCGCCTGCGCATCATCCAGCCCGTGGACCATCAAGCACGCGCTCATCGGTGGAACGGGCAGCACCTTCAGCGACACCTCGCTCAGGACCCCCAGCGTGCCGTAACTGCCCGCAAGTAGCTTCACGAGATCATAGCCCGTGACATTCTTCATCACGCGCCCGCCATTCTTGATCGCAGTACCAGATCCATCGACGAACCGAACACCCAGCAGATGATCGCGGCAGGCCCCTGCGCTCACGCGGCGAGGACCCGAGACATTCGCCGCCACGACCCCGCCGATCGTTGGTGCGCCGCCCGCGCCCGTCAGCCCGCGATGATCCATCGGCTCGAAGGCCAGCCGCTGCCCTTCCTTGGCCAGCGCCGCCTCGATCTCGGACAAGGGCGTTCCCGTCTTCGCGACCAGCGTCAAGGCGCCCGGCTCATAGAGCGATATCCCCGTCAGGCCCGCCGTTGACAATGCTTCGCCTTGCACCGGGCTGCCAATCCCGCGCGTGCCGCCACCAATGATCCGCAAGGGCCCGGTGGCCCCGGCGATCACCTCGGACAGCTGCGCCTCGTCGTTGGGCTCTAGCACTCTCTCACCTCTTTGGTGTTCTGAAATATCCCGGGGGAGTCCTGCGCAGCAGGACGGGGGCAGCGCCCCCAAGCGCCACCCGTCATGCCGCGCGGCGCGTTTCGGTGGCCGCCAGCGGAAACACCTTGGCCGGGTTCAAAAGCCACAGCGGATCGAACACGTCCTTCACGCCTAGCTGCGCCTCAAGATCGGCGGGCGTGTATTGCGACACCATCAGATCGCGCTTTTCGATGCCGACGCCATGTTCTCCAGTCAGGCATCCGCCAACCTCGACACACAGCTTCAGGATATCCGCACCGAGCGCCTCGCACAGTTCCAGCTGGCCGGGCGTGTTCGCGTCGAACAGGATCAGCGGGTGCATGTTCCCGTCGCCCGCGTGAAAGACATTCGCGACCTCCAGCCCGTACTCGGCAGACATCTCGGCAATGCGTTTCAGGACGTAGGGCAGTTCCGACACAGGGATTGTCCCATCAAGGCACATGTAGTCATTGATCTGGCCCATCGCGCCGAAAGCGGATTTACGGCCCAACCAGATGCGGCCCGCCTCGTCGGCATCCTTCGCCTCGCGCAGTTCGACCGGGTCGTGTCTCCGCGCGATCTGGGTGATGAGGCCAAGCTGTTCGTCGATCTCGGCATCCGATCCCTCGACCTCGACGATCAAGAGCGCCTCGCAATCGGGATACCCGGCCTTGGCGAAAGCCTCGCAAGCGCGGATGCAGGGGCGGTCCATGAACTCGATTGCCACCGGCAAAACGCCCGCACGGATGATGTCGGACACGCAAGCGCCCGCGACCTCGTTCGACGAGAAGCCCATGAGCACTGGGCGCGCGCCCTCGGGCTTGGGCAGGATACGCAGCGTCGCCTCGGTTACGACGCCCAACTGACCCTCGGATCCGCAGATGATCCCAAGCAAATCCAGTCCGGCCGCATCCATATGCGCGCCGCCGATCTCGATCACGGTGCCGTCCATCTGGACCATCGTGACGCCCAAAAGGTTGTTCGTCGTCACCCCGTATTTCAGGCAATGCGCCCCGCCGGAATTCATCGCGATATTCCCTGCAATCGCGCAGGCAAGCTGCGAGGACGGATCGGGCGCGTAGAAGAACCCGTCTTCCTCGACCGCGCCTGTTACCGCGAGGTTCGTACGGCCCGTCTGCACGCGGATGATGCGGTTGTCATAGTCGGTTTCCAGAACATCGCTCATCCGGGCCACGCCAAGGATGACGCTATCTGCGGTTGGCAGCGCCCCCCCGGCAAGCGAGGTGCCCGACCCGCGCGGGACCACGGGTACGCCTTCTTCGTGGCAAATCCTGAGGACGGCGGCGACCTCTTCGGTCGTCGCGGGCAGGACGGCGGCAAGTGGGGGGCATTTATACGCGGTCAACGCGTCGCATTCGTAGACCTTCAACTCTTCGGGCGCGTGGATCACGGCATCGCCGGGCAGCACGGCCGAGAGGCGGGTCACAAGCCGGGCTTTCTTCGACAGGATCGCGGGATTGGGAACAGGCATTTCCATGGACGGTCTCCTCCACCGCACACGGTATCTCTATTTCATCCGCCCGCAAACAGGGTGCGGCAAGAAAACGCTGGGCTTAATGATGCATCAGGCTCGAACAACACCGCAGGTGCCGGGCCCATCCGCCGTGCCTTCAGCAAAGCCTAGAAGTTCAGCGTCACGCCCGGCAATTCCAGCGCCAGCATCATCTCGCGCAATTCTTGCCGCGCGGCGACGTTCGAGATGTTGAGCTGGCCGACACCCACGTCCTTTAGATCGAGCAAGGTCAGGCCGCGGGGAAACAGCTCTCTGAAGATCACTCGCTCGTTGAAGCCGGGCGCGGTGCGGAACCCGATGCGCTTTGCCAGCTTGTCGACCGCCTCGCCCATCTTCTTCTTGTTGTGCATCTGCTGTGCGCCCAGACGGTTGCGCATGACGATCCAGTCGATGGGCTTCAGTCCGGCCTGCGCACGCAGTTGTCGCGCGCTCCAGACCATTTCGGAATAGACCGATGGGCCGAGGATCTTCTCACCCTCGGCATCGGTGCGCGCCAGCATGTCGAAATCGACGAAGCTGTCGTTCAGGGGCGTGATCAGCGTATCGGCCAGCGAATGGGCCACCTGGCTGAGGCGTGTATGCGAGCCGGGGCAGTCGAGCAGGATGAAATCGCATCGACTTTCCAGCGCGGCGATGGCCATGGACAGGCGGCGGTCAAAGATGTTCTCGCCCTCGACCAGAACGGCCTTGTCCACTTCGGGCAGGTCCTGCGCGATGGGCGTGGCCAGATCCAGCCCTTCTTTCTTGGCGAAGGATGCGCGGTTCTCGAGATAGCGGGCAGTCGTCTTTTGCCGAAGGTCCAGATCGACGACGCCGGTGCGATGACCCATGCGCGCAAGGGCGGTCGCCACATGCATCGACACGGTCGATTTGCCTGCGCCGCCCTTTTCATTGCCCACGACGATGATATGCGCCATGCCGCTTGCCCCTTCTTCCGACACGCGTGTCATCGCGTGTTCTTCATTGCCGCCTACCATATGTTGAGTGTCCGCCGAAGGGAATATGTGCCTAACGCGGCACGTTCCATATGTTGCCATTCGACACGAAAACGCCGCCCGGACATCGGACGGCGTTCACGCGATTTGCCAAAGGTGTGGGCTTTAGAAGCCGAGACCTTCGTATTTCTTCTTGAACTTCGACACGCGGCCGCCGGTGTCCATCAGGCGGGACGAACCGCCGGTCCAGGCCGGGTGCGACGAGGGGTCGATGTCGAGAGAAAGCGTGTCGCCTTCCTTGCCCCAGGTCGATTTCATCTGAACAACGGTTCCGTCGGTCATTTTCACGTCGATGACATGATAATCGGGATGGATGTCTTTTTTCATCTCGCCGCTCCTCAGGCTTTTGCGCCGGTCGACTTGGGCTTGTAGTTGGTGACCTCGGCGATGCGGGCCGACTTACCGCGACGGGCGCGCAGGTAATACAGCTTGGCGCGGCGGACACGGCCACGGCGCACGACCTCGATCGAGTCGATATTGGTCGAATAGAGCGGGAACACACGTTCAACGCCTTCGCCGAAGGAAATCTTGCGCACGGTGAACGAGCCGGCGATGCCGCTGCCGTTCTTGCGCGAAATGCAGACGCCTTCGAAATTCTGAACCCGCGAGCGGGTGCCTTCGGTGACCTTGTAGCCGACACGGATAGTGTCGCCCGCCTTGAAGTCCGGGATGGACTTGCCAAGCTCGGCGATCTGCTCGGCTTCCAGTTCTGCGATAAGGTTCATCGCAACTCTCCAATATGCTCGCGGTTTTTTCCGCGAAGGTGTGTGGCGCCTCAGAGCTCTCGGTCTTCGTCCGGGTCCCTACCTTGCGATTGAAGGTAAGCCCGCCAGAGATCAGGTCGCCGTTCCTTTGTCAGCCTTTCGGCCTCGGACTTCCGCCAGTCGGTGATCCGCGCGTGGTGACCGGAAAGAAGAATCTCCGGGATCGCGCGGCCGTTCCAGTCGGTTGGCCGTGTATACTGCGGAAACTCCAAAAGCCCGCCTGAAAAGGATTCCTCCTCGGCGGACGCCTGATTCCCGAGCACGCGCGGTATAAGACGGACCGTCGCGTCAATCAAGGCCTGTGCGGCGATCTCTCCGCCGGTGAGGACAAAGTCGCCAAGGCTGATTTCCTCGATCCCGTATTCCTCGATCACGCGCTCGTCCACGCCTTCGAACCGACCGCAAAGAAGGGTCATGCCATCGCCCTGCGCCAATTCGGCTGCGCGCGCCTGGGTAAAGGGCTGGCCGCGCGGCGAGAGGTAGATCACCGGCCAGCGCGCGCGGTCCGTTGGCAGGCCACTATGTTCCAGCGCGCGCGCCACCACATCGGCGCGCAGGACCATCCCCGCGCCGCCCCCTGCGGGCGTGTCATCGACATTGCGGTGCTTGCCCTCACCGAAAACGCGCAGATCGGTCGTCTCCAGCGCCCAAAGCCTGTCTTGCAGCGCCTTGCCGGTCAGGGATGCACCCAGAACGCCGGGAAACGCCTCTGGGAAAAGGGTGATGACCTTGGCGGTCCATCCGGCGTCTGGCTGTTCTTCCATCAAGTCGCGAGGCGTCATCGACAGCTTGATGGATTTGCGACCGTGAGAGCGTGAAGGTTCTGTCATGGGATCGTCGGGTGGCCCCATGACAGCCCGTTGTCAAGCGTCAGGCCAGCGCGATCACGCCCAAGAGCACCAGAAGGAAGAGGACAAGCACGACCCCGATCAGGAATTTCGCGCCGGTCAGCGCCACGCCGGAAATGAAGTTGAAGCCCAGAAGCGATGCGATGGCACCGACGACGAGAAGGATAAGAATGAGTTCGAACATAAAAAGTGTCCCGATGACGTTTCTGTTACCGGGACAAGCGATTGGGGTCAGTCCTGGTTCCCGCCGTCTTCCGGCATCAGGCCCTCGGGCGGGTCGATCACGATCAGCGCCGCCTCAAGATCAACCTTTGGCACCATGGCAAGGGTGAACGGCATCAGAACGGTCTTGGCATGGCCGTCGAGATTGATCTCGAGCAGGTCGTTGCCTGGGTTCTCGTGTACGGCCTTCACTTTGCCAAGGCGCGCGCCGCCGGTGTCCATGACCGCAAGACCGATGAGATCGGCGAAGTAGTATTCGTCGTCTTCCGGCGCGGGCAGGGCGCCCCGGTCGGCGTAAAGGCGCAGGCCGCGCAGCGCGTCGGCTTCTTCCTTCGTCGCGATGCCGGTCAGGCGCGCGGACAGACCCTGCTTGATCGCGCCGGTCAGCGTCACAGTGAAGCTTCGCGTGCCGTCCTCGTTCTGCAGAGGACCATATTCCGCGATCGCCTCTGGCTCTGCGCAGAAGCTTTTGAGCCGCACCTCGCCCTTCACGCCGAACGCGCCCGCGATGGCGCCCACGCAGACCTTGCCCTGTCCTTCGACGCTCATTCCGGCGATCCTTTCAGGGCGGCGACGATCAGGTCGTGGTCGGCAGCGGGGATTTCGAACTTGCCGCCGCGAAACGTCATGCCCCAGCTTTGTTTGTTCTTCACGAAACTCAGATCCTCCAGCATCGGGCGCACGGGCGCGGCGCCCCACAAATCATAGCGGGCTTCGCGCACCCAGCCTTCGGAGCCCATGTAGAATTCCACGACAAACGGCGCATCCCCGGTCACGGTTGCCATGGAGACAAAACACTGCACCGGATCGCCGCCTGGTTCCTCGCGCGGGGCATAGTAGATCACCGTGTCGCCGGGGTTAAGCGTGCGAACAAGGCTTTCCTTGCCATGACCAAAGGCGACCACGCCCTTGTCCCGTGCGATGCGAACCTGCTTGCGATGAACGACACCGATGAAATGCGCCATGCCGAACCCTAGGTGATCAGTTCACGGAACAATAGCCGCGCGCCATCCACTCGCCGCCCCAGTCTTGGCAGGTCAGCTGCTGCTGACGCCGCTCTGCCGACATCCCGGCGAGATAACAAACGCCGCACAGAAGGGCGGTGATGAAGAGGCGGCGGATCATGAAAAGCAAAGACGCCCGCCTGTGATCGGGCGGGCGTCCATGTGGTGCTTATTCTGCGGTCTCTTCCGCCGCAGGCTCTTCTGCGGGGGCGGCTGCAGCCTCTGCGGCAGCGGCGGCCTTGTCGGCCTTTTCCTGCACGCGCTCTTTGGCCTTCGTGCCGGGCTCGGCCTTCTTGGGGTTGTTGCGCTCTTTCTTCTCAACAACGCCGGCGGCTTCGAGCATGCGCTGGATCCGGTCGGTGGGCTGTGCGCCTTCACCAAGCCAGTATTGAACGCGCTCGACATCCATCTTCACGCGGTCCTCGGAATCCTTCGGCAGAAGCGGGTTGTAGGTGCCCAGCTTCTCGATGAAGCGGCCATCGCGCGGCATGCGCGAGTCGGATGCGACGATCGAGTAGAAGGGGCGTTTCTTGGAACCGCCGCGGGCGAGGCGAATTTTCATAGCCATGTGAGTGTCTCCTTTAGATTTGGCTTTTTGTCGGGGCAGACCCCGTCATTCCTGAAGTTTCTTGTGGTGCTGGATGACCTCCGAGATGATGAAGGTCAGGAATTTCTTGGCAAATTCCGGGTCGAGATCGGCCTCTTTCGACAGCCATTCAAGCCGTTCGATCTGCTTGGTTTCCCGGTCCGGATCGCTGGGTGGCAGGTCGTGCACGGCCTTGAGCCGCCCAACCGCTTTCGTGTGTTTGAACCGCTCGGCCAGCGTGTAGACGAGGATCGCGTCCAGCCGGTCGATGCTGTCGCGGTGGCCGGCCAAAAGTTCGCTTGCGCGCGCGGCGATGTCGCTCATGCCGTGGCCTCCTTGGCTGCGATGGGCTCGCGCCAGAGCGCGGGGGCGTGGCGGTAGACAAGATCGTCCGGATGGGGACGCGCGCAGGCATCGTCGCGCACCGCGCCCAGCCGTTCAGCCAGCGCGATGGACCGGGCATTTTCGGGGTCGATATAGCTGACGGCCTGATCCCAGCAGAGATCCCGGAAAGCATAGCGCAAGCAGGCGGCAGCAGCCTCTTGCGCGATGCCCTTGCCCTCGGAGCCTTCGAACAGCAGCCAGCCGATTTCTGTCTCGGGCCAGTCGGGCGGGTGCCATGGGCCGACAAGGCCAAGCGCGGTATCCAGATCATCGCGCAGGCAAACGGTGAACATGCCGAAGCCCTTGATCTCCCAATGACCGATCTCGGCGGCAAAGGCGCGCCACGCCTGGCCTTCGGTATACTCGTTGATGTGCTTGGCGCGATCGGACGCGAAAAAGCGCACAGCCGACTTTGCATCCCGCGCGTCGGGCTTTCGCAGCACAAGCCGTGCCGTATGCAGAACCGGCGTTGTCATTTCTTCTTCCCGAAGCCCGACAGGCCCTGCGGCAGACCCGCGCCGCCGCCCATGCCCGGAAAGCCGGGGGGCAGGCCGCCTTGCGCGCCCATCTGTTTCTGGGCCGCTTCCATTTCCGCCTGGGACGGCATGCCGCCGCCCTTGCCGAACATGCCCTTCATGGCCTGTTTCAGCATGCCGCCTTTGCCTTTGCCGAGCTTTTTCATCATGTCCGACATCTGCCGGTGCATCTTCAAAAGCTTGTTCAGCTCGCTCACCTCAAGCCCCGCGCCTGCTGCGATCCGCTTCTTGCGGCTGGCCTGAAGGATTTGCGGGTTCGCGCGTTCCTTCTTGGTCATCGACTGGATCAGAGCGATCTGGCGGCGGATGATGGTGTCGTCAAAGCCCGCATCGGACATCTGCTTGGACATTTTTCCCATGCCCGGCATCATGCCCATGATGCTTTCCATGCCGCCCATCTTGAGCATCTGTTCAAGCTGCATCCGCAGGTCGTTCATGTTGAACTGACCCTTCTGGAAGCGCTTCATCATGCGCTCGGCCTGTTCGGCCTCGATGGTCTGCTGGGCTTTCTCTACAAGCGAAACGATGTCGCCCATGCCAAGAATACGGCCTGCGATACGCTCGGCGTGGAATTCTTCCAGCGCGTCCATCTTCTCGCCAAGGCCGACGAACTTGATTGGCTTGCCGGTGACTGCGCGCATCGACAGCGCCGCGCCGCCGCGCCCGTCGCCATCCATCCGGGTCAGGACGACGCCGGAAATGCCGATGCGTCCGTCGAAATTCTCGGCCGTGGTCACGGCGTCCTGGCCGGTCAGACCGTCGACGACCAGCAGCGTCTCTCGCGGGGAAGCGATGTCGCGCACCGCCTCGACTTCGGACATAAGCGCGTCGTCGATGGACAGGCGCCCGGCGGTGTCGAGCATGAAGACATCATACCCGCCCATCGCCGCCTGCTGCTTGGCGCGCTTGGCGATATCCTTGGCCGATTGGCCTGGCACGATGGGCAGCGTGTCGACACCGATCTGCTGGCCCAGAACGGCAAGCTGTTCCATTGCGGCAGGGCGCTGCGTGTCGAGAGAGGCCATGAGCACGCGTTTGCCGTTCACCTCTTTCAGGCGGCGGGCAAGTTTCGCGGTTGTTGTCGTCTTGCCCGACCCCTGCAGGCCGACCATCAGGATCGGCGCAGGCGGGTTGTCGATCTTGAGCGTGCCGATCTCTTCGCCGTCACCGGCCAGAACGGCGACAAGCTCGTCATGGACGATCTTGACGACCTGTTGGCCGGGCGTGACCGATTTGGTCACCGCTTGCCCGGTCGCCTTGTCCTGCACGGCCTTGACGAAATCGCGCGCGACGGGCAGCGAAACGTCGGCTTCCAACAATGCGACACGCACTTCGCGAAGGGCCGTCTTCACGTCCTCTTCGGACAGCGCGCCCTGCTTGGTCAGCCGGTCGAAGACGCCTGAGAGGCGTTCTGAAAGGTTCTCGAACATCTCGCGGCTCCTTCGCCCGTTTCCCGTTCACCGGCCTCAGATAAGGGCCGATCGCTCAAACACCAACGGCACCCGCGGGCGAATACTCGCTGACGGGTGTCGATCCCGGGACATAGCCCATGGGACCGGAAGCCTGCAGAAGGGTTCCGGGGTGGGGGCGGGTTACGCGCTGCGTGGGGTCGAGTCAAGTCCCGGCGGGGTGCGCCGCGCCGCGAGCCATTCGTTGATCTGCCGCGCGACATGAAGCTGACCGGACGCGTTGGAATAGGTCTCGGTCAGGGGCAGGTGGCCCTCGTCGAAGACGAAGAGGATCCTCTGGGTCGTGGTGCGGTTGCCGTCACTGTCCCGCCCGGCGCTGGCTTCGATCTCGGCCCGCAAGAGTTTGGCAAGCGGATGGCGTTCCTCGGATTTGTCGAAGATCGACTGCCGCCGCAGGATCACCATGCCCGACGGCTCGTCGAAGATTACCTGCACCCGGCGCACGAAGGCCCAGAACCCGCCAAGCCCAAGCCCGCCGCCGACGAACATGAAGATCAATCCGGCCCATACCCCTTCGGACAAAAGGAACAGTCCGATGCCGACGAAACAGAGAACGAAGAAGATCAGGCCGATCCCAATACCCCAGGGGGCATCTTCGGCCACAAGACGATCCGGCGTGTTCTCAATGATTTTCATGGGCCGAGCATCCGCCTCGGACCCTCGCCGGTCAATATGGTTCGACAAGACCACAAGCGGGCAGGCCGGTCACGCCCTTGAAAGGTAGCCCATGATCTGGCTTCGGTAGAGGAAGGCAGCGAGCGCCGAACCGATCAGCAGCAGGACGAGGTGCCAGACCGCGCCGCCGACGATCACCAACTTCGCGCTCAGACCGACGATCATTGTCCCGGTCAGGATCAGCGCGGCGATCCCTTGCAGACCCGGTACCCAGAGCAGCACGGCGCCCAGAGTCTCGGCGCTTCCCGTGACGTAGCGCATGCCTTGCCCATACCCGAGTGCGTCGTAAAGCGCGACGGCGCTGGGCGTGCCCAGCAACTTTGTCAGGCCGAACCAGAGAAATGCGAGCGTCAATCCGGCGCGTAGGGCTGTCATTAGGGTCTTTTCCATACGGCACAGATAGCGCACAGCCCCGTGAGACAAGGCCGGTCCCCATTGCCCCCATCCGCGAAACTTGCCACCTTCACCCCCGGTTCACCACAAGGAGCGAGCGGCCGTTGGACACATGGGACGAAATCCGGACCGCATATCAGGTTGCGCGCCTTGGCACCGTGTCGGGCGCCGCCGAAGCGCTTGGCGTGCATCATGCGACGGTCATCCGCCATGTCGATGCGCTAGAGGCGCGGATCGGAACAAAGCTGTTTCAGCGCCATGCGCGCGGCTACACGGCGACCGAAGCGGGACGCGATCTGTTGCAGGTCGCGCAGGCCACGGATGAACAGTTCACCCAGCTTGCCAACCGCATCAAGGGGCAGGGCGAAGAAGTGTCGGGCGAGTTGATCGTCACCACGCTGCCTGAAATCGCGTCCTTGATGACGCCCTCGCTGATCCGCTTCCAGCAGCGTCATCCCGGCCTGACGATCCGGTTTCTCACTGATGAACGGGTGCTGCGCCTCGAATACGGCGAGGCGCATGTGGCGATCCGCGCAGGCATGACACCCGACGATCCCGACAACGTGGTGCAGAAATTCATTCACCAATCGGGCACCTTCTATGCCGCGCAATCCTATGTTGACGATATGGGTCCAATCGTGAACGGCGACTACGCCGCGCATCGCTTCGTTGCCCATGACAGCGAAACCAGCCGCGCGCCGTGGGAAAGGTGGCTGGCCGAGAATGTGCCGCGCAGCGCCGTGACCTTTCGCGCCACATCGCAGACTCATGTCAAACGCGCCGTGATCGCGGGTGCGGGCATCGGATTCTTCCCGACATGGGAGGCGGAGAATGCCCCCGGCCTTGTCGAGATGATCCCGCCGCAGGCGAGTTTTGGTGCCGATCTGTGGCTCGTGACCCATGTCGATCTGCACCGCACCGCGAAAGTGCAAAGCTTTACGAGGTTTCTCAAGGACGAGGCAAAGTCCTGGCCGGGCGTATGATCCGGGCGCTCTCGCCCGGCGCGCAGGGACATCTGGCAATGCTGACCTTCTCGGCGCTTGTGGCCGGATCGTTCAGCCTGGGGTCCATGGCCGCGAACGAAATCGCGCCAACCGCGCTCAACACCGTGCGCTTCATCATCGCGGCCGGGCTGATCGGGCTGGTCGCAAAGGCGGGCGGGCATCTGTCAAAGCGCCCCGTTGCGGTTTGGCGTTACTTGGTTCTCGGCGCGGTCTTCGCGTCCTACTTCATCCTCATGTTCGAGGGGCTTAAGACGGCGGCGCCGGTTTCGGCCTCGGCCGTGTTTACCCTGACCCCGATCCTGACCGGCGTCTTCGGCTGGTTCCTGCTGCGCCAGGTGACCACCGCGCGCATGGCGTTTGCCTTGGCGGTCGGCGCGACGGGGGCGCTTTGGGTGATCTTTCGCGGTGATCTCGGTGCGCTGCTGGCGCTCGACATCGGGCGTGGAGAGCTGATCTATTTCATTGGCTGCGTCGCCCATGCCGTCTATGTGCCGCTTCTACGCAAACTCAACCGCGGAGAGCCGGGCATCGTCATGGTGTTCTACGTGCTGCTTGGGGGCATCGTCGCGATGTTGCTCTTTGGCGGTCGCACCGTCATCGAGACCGACTGGCTGACGCTGCCCGCCATTGCTTGGATCGCGATCGTCTACACGGCGGTCTTCGCCAGCGCGATCACCTTCACGCTGTTGCAATTCTCGGCGCAGCGCCTGCCGTCGGCCAAGGTCATGGCCTACACCTATCTGACGCCAAGCTGGGTGATCCTGTGGGAAATCGCGCTGGGCAACGGGGTGCCACGCGCTGTGGTCCTTGTGGGCGTTGCAGCGACCATTATTGCGCTCCTCCTGCTCTTGAAGGATGAAAGCGCCTAGAAGACCGCGTGTTCGCCGAGGTTTGTCTTGCGCTCTCCGGCCAGCACGGCGCGGTAGTGATCTTCCAGCGTTTCGGTCCCGAAGGATGGCGTCGCATCGGCATCATAGCGCTTCGCGTCCTCGTCCCAGACCAGCATGGAATGCGTGGCGTAATAGCGTCCGATCCGTGCGAGTTCCGCCTTGGCCTTCAGCTTCGGAATGACGCGCCCGGCAAGGGACAGCGTGCCAATGATCGCGTCCATGACGGCGACGGGAACACGCTTGAATTCTGGCGCCTTGTCCAAAAGCCGAAAGAGAAGGCGCCCTTGATCGAGAGGGCTGAGCGCAGGGCCGGGCCCACCGATGGGAAGGATACGCCCGGAAGTGTCTGGATCGGTCAGGCAGCGCGACAGATAGCGGCCAAGATCCGCGTCGCTGATCGGCTTGCAGCGCGTCAACTCTCCATCACCGAACACAAGGAACGGCTTGCCCGCCTTCACCCGCTCGATCTGCCCCGATAGGGATTTGAAGAAGGCGGTCGGGCGCACGATGGTCCAGTCGAGACCTGAGGTGCGGAGCTTATCCTCGAACGCAAGCTTGGCGTTCTGGAACGCAAGTTCAGGCTGCTGCACACAGATCGCTGAAAGCAGGACGAAACGGTTGATGCCAGCTTCCTTCGCGGTGTTCAGAATGCGCAGATTCAGGTCGTGATCCACCGCCCAGGCATCGACAGGGCTGCCGTTCCGTGAGGCGACGCAGGACAGAACGGCGTCGAACGGGGGCTGGCCCTTCAAGAACTGAGCCACAGCTGCGCCATCGGAGAGGTCGAGAACAACGCCGCCGATTTCGGGATCGGCGCGGCGAAGGGGACAACACACCTCATGCCCGTCCTCACTCAGTGCCTGCAAGGCCGCGCGGCCAATACTGCCGGATGCGCCGAACAAGAACACACGCATCAGGGTGCAGCCGTTTGTGAATGTCGAAGGAAAGTGGCTGGGGTGGTAGGATTCGAACCTACGATACACGGTACCAAAAACCGATGCCTTACCACTTGGCTACACCCCAACAGTGGCGCGCTAGATACGCCGGGATTCGCCTGATCGCAAGTCCCGAGCCTGATAAAAAATCGCCAAAGTCACAGACGGATCGGATTGGCTTTGGCCAGCCCGTCAAAGCGCATCAAATTGGCGATCAGGGTGGGCATCTCGACAAGGGCGATCATGTTCGGTCCGTCTGACGGCGCGGTGTCCGGATCCTCGTGTATTTCAAGAAACACGCCCGCAATCCCCTGCGAGACCGCCGCGCGCGCAAGGGCCGGGGCAAAGCGTCGGTCGCCGCCGGTCGAGGCCCCCGCGCCGCCTGGCGATTGCACCGCGTGGGTCGCGTCCATGACCACCGGCCAGCCGGTCTGCGTCATGATCGGCAGGCTGCGCATATCCGCAACAAGCGCGTTGTAACCAAAGCTCGCGCCGCGCTCGGTCAGCAGGATGCCCGCAGCGCCCGCGTCTTCCAGCTTTTGCGCGACATTGGCCATATCCCACGGCGCCAAGAATTGGCCTTTCTTGACGTTCACGGGCCGCCCGGTCTGGGCCGCCGCGATCAGCAGGTCCGTCTGACGGCACAGAAAGGCGGGGATTTGCAGGACGCTGACGATCTCGGCCACCTCTGCGCAGTGTCCGGCTTCGTGCACATCGGTGGTCACGGGCAGCCCCATGTCCCGCACCGATTGAAGCATCGCCAGCCCGGCGTCCAAACCCGGCCCGCGCTTGGACGCGCCGCTCGTGCGGTTGGCCTTGTCGAAGCTGGCCTTGAAGATGAACCCGGCGCCAGCGCTATTGCACGCCTCGGCCAGCGTGCCCGCGATCATCTGCGCGTGGTCCGCGCTTTGAAGCTGGCACGGCCCGCCGATCAGCGTCAGGGGCAGATCGTTGCCAATCGAAACCCCGTCCGCCGTGACGACGCGCTGGGTCAGGATGACACCTGTTCCCGCAGGATCGAGGTTGTAAGCGAGACCATCAGGTAGATGCCCGCGAAGATCAAAAGCGCAAGAAGCGTGTTCTCGAACTTGCGCGGATACGTCGGCTCATCCGGCGCGATGGGCGAGACACCCATCGACAGGTATCGCGTCTGGCGGTTCGCCTCTGTCCGGGCAGATTCCATCTGCTGAAGCGCCTGCGTCAGTAGCAGTTGCCGCGTCTCAAGCTCGCCCTCGGCGATCCGAAGCTGGCCGGTGACATTGGCGATGGACCCGCCTGCGGTCGTCGTTTCCGTAAGCTGCGCGCGCAGTTCGGACACAAGCTGTTCCAGCCGGTCCACGTCGGATCGTACACCGTCGACACGCGCCTGGTTGGGGCGGGCGTTTTCGAGAAGCTGGCGCAGTTGCAGACGCTTCTCGCGCGCTTCGGTTTCGAACCGGGTGATCTGCGACATCAGGGCAGAGCTTTCGGCGACCGGGTCAAAGACGCCCAGCTTTTCCTGCAGGGTCTGCACCTTTTGCTGGGCTTCGAGAACCTTGCGCTCTGCTTCTTCAAAGCCTTCGCGCGCGCCGCGCATCTGGTCTTCGCGCAGCCGCTGGGTCAATTGATCGACCTGCTCTTCGGCGTAATCGACAAGCTGACGCGAGAAGAGAGCGCTGACGGCGGGATCAGCGGCGATGACGGCCATCTTGATCACGCCCTCGGTCGGGTCATACCCGATCTTCACGGCCTTTTGGTAAATGTCGAAGGCGTCTTCCATGGAGCCGTCGGGCTCAAGCCGCTGGAGGGGGTCGAATTCCTCGCTTTCGAAATGCGAGCGGAAGCCAAGATCCTCGTCGAGCCGAAGCATCGCCTCGCGCGATTGCAGGTAGCCCTGCACGGTGATCGAATCCTGCGAACTGGCAAAGCCGGTGCCCGCCAGAAGCCCGCCAAGCCCGCCGCCGCCCGACTGGGCTTCGGCCTGCTGGATGACGAATTCGGTCTTCGTCTCGTACATCGGGGTGGCGATGTTGTAGTAATAATAGCCGACAAGGAGGGTCGGCAGGCCCACGAAGAACCCCAGGCGCGCGAAAAGCTGAACGATCTTCTGGCGGCGGCGGCGCGCGATATCACGCTGCATCCGCACGATTTCCTTTGCGCGCGTGTCGTTGGCCAGAACCTCTGTCGAGGGCAGTTGCTGCTGCTTGACCGTCTGGGGCAGCTGAGGCTGCTCTGCGCTTTGCTGTGTTTCGCCGCCGGAAACGAGTTCCAGCATGTTGGCACGGTCGAACGGATCGACACCTTGCTGGCGCAACTGGCGCACAGCGTCGAAATCGGACACGGGTGCAAGGCCGTGCTTTTGCGCGACGCGGCGGGCCATGCGAAGTTGGCGGCCGGTCAGACCCTCACGGCGGATCGCATCAATCTCGGCTTCGGCATTGGCGTTCATCGCCACATCGGACGCGCCGGTCGTCGGAGCCTTCGGGCGTGGCGTCTCGCGGCGGGCGGTCGGGAAGGCGGCGTCGCCAAACCCGTCTTCCTGCTGGTTGAACATGTCGGCGCCCTGCGCCGCGGGCTGCGGCTGGGCGGGGCGCGGTGGCTGGGTTGCGGCGCTACGCGCCTCGCCTTGCGACTGAGAGACGGGCGAATTCCTGCGAATGCGGAATTTCTTAGCTTTGGGTTTCGTAGTCATAAAGAGCCTTCGCCTCATCCAGGCTGTCGAACATATGCAGTTTACCGTCCCGCAGCACCGCCGCACAACTCACAAGCTTTTCAAGGGTCTTGGGCTGGTGGGACACCACGATAACCGTGCGGTCCAGCAACCGCTCGCGCAGGATCGAGCCTGCCTTGCGGTTGAATTCCACATCGGTCGAATTCGGCATCCCCTCATCGATCAGGTAAAGATCGAAATCCAGGACCAAAAGCAGGGAAAACGTCAGCCTTGACCGCATCCCTGCAGAGTATGTGGCGACGGGCATCTCGAAATATTCCTCAAGCCCACACACCCATCGGCAGAACGCCTCGACATAATCGGGGTCGAGCCCGTAAAGCCTTGCAATATAACGACAGTTTTCCTTGGCATTGTGCTTGCCGTTCAACCCGCCCATGAAGCCAAGCGGAAAGGACACGCGGCCATAGCGGCGCACTTCGCCCTCATCGGGCTTTTCCAGACCCGACATCATGTTGACGATGGTCGTCTTGCCCGTGCCGTTCGGCGCGAGGATGCCGAATGACCGCCCGGCTTCGACCTTGAAAGACGCACGATCAAGGATCACCTTGCGGCGTTGTCCCGTCCAGAACGACTTTGTCACGTTGTCGAATTCGAGCAGCGTTTTCATCACGCCCCTGCCTTGGCCTACGAAAATATCCCCATTTTCGGGGTTCTGTCGATTGTAAGCCCTATCGCCAGCTTTCGGCAAAATTATGTCGAAAGGGAAAACAATCGTCTACGGTTAACGGCATTGAACCCCGGCGGAATAGATACCGAGGCCGGAATTTTCAGCCATTCTTCTTTTCGACGCGGCACAGCTTTCCAACAATGAACGAGAGGATCGCGGCAATAAAGCTGAAAAGCGCGCCCATCTTCGCTGCATCCTGCACCTGGCCGGGATCGAAAGCGACTGTGGCGATAAACAGAGATACAGTAAAGCCGATGGCCGCGACACAGCCGATCACGAAAAGGTCTATGGTGCGCATCCCCGCAGGCAGTCCAAGGCGCAGCGGGTAGGCCCCGATCCAACCGAACAGCAGGATGCCCACCGGTTTGCCGATGAGTAGACCGGCCAGCACCAGCCATGTTGGTTCCGAGATTGCGGAGAACTCGACGCCCGCATTCAAAAGGCCGAAGAAGAACAGGATCACCTCGACCGGGTGCTTCAACAGATGCTCGGCATGGTTCAAGAGATCGGTGAGGTATTGTTCGGCCTCTGCGAAGATGCCGAAGGCACGGTCGGCGTGGGGCAGGGCGACGACCATGGGCACAAGTCCCAGAACCGGATGCAGCCCGCTTTCCTGAAAGCCGTACCAGCTGACCCCGCCGAGGAAGAGGTAGGGCCAAAAGGACAGCTTTTCGCGCACCCATGTGGAATTGCGGCGCAACTCGTCGCCCCGGTCCATGCGGCGCGGCAGCCAATTGAAGAGGACGAAAGCCCCAGCGACGGCTGCGGCAGACAACAGCAGCCATTCCGGCGCCATCTCGCCGGGCGGGTAGAAAATCGCCAGGATGATCAGCGCCGCCGCGTCGTCGGCAATGGCCAGCAGCAGAAGGAACCGCACCGCTGGATGACCCGCGCCGAAGACAATACGTCCGACGACATAGGAAAACGCGATGTCCGTGGCGGTCGGGATCGCCCAGCCGCGTGCAACCGCGTCATAGACGTCTGATCCCAGGATGGCCGCCAGACCAAGGTAGACTGCGATGGGTCCGACCATCCCGCCCAGCGTCGCGAATAGAGGCGTTGCCGCTTTCCTGCCGCGCAGGCTTCCATTGTCGAGGATGATCGCTTCCCAGACTTCCTTTGCCGCGATGGCGAAGAAAAAGGCCATCAGCACATTGTTCACAAGGTAATCCAGCGTCAGGTCGCGGTATTCCACTTGCCCGGCGGCATCATGGTGCGCATGGCCGATCCAGTTGTTCTGGCCCCACAGGTTGAACTCGACGAAACCACGATAGCTGCCCGCGTCGAGGTTTGCCCAGATCAGCGCAAGCACCGCACCGAATATTAGCAGCAGCGAATTGTTGGTGAGGAAGTTCCAGACCCTGTACATGCGCGTTTGCCCCCGGACATGTTTTGCCCCCCGATAGATCAGACCGGAGGACAGAACAAGATTAGGGTAGTTTGGCGGCCGATCAGGCGATGGCGCTCCATCCCAGGCCTGCGATCAGCGCGCCGACCATGGCGATGCCGATATAGGCCGCAAAGACGCGCGGTTTGACCAACGCCCAGACCGCGATGGCGGCGGGAATGCAACTGACACCGCCCGCGATGACAAAGGACATCGCCGCGCCCTGGCTCATGCCTTGCGCCAGCAACGCATCGACCAGCGGAACGGCGGCATAGCCGTTAAGATAGGCCGGCGCGCCGACAAGCGCGCCAAGGATGATCGGCATCACGCCGTCACCGCCAAGCACCCCGGCGATCCACTCTGCCGGAACGTACTGCAGCATCAGCGCCTCGATCATGTAGGCCAGCAGCAGCCACTTCCCGAGGAACAGCGCATTCTCAAGAGCCGTCTCGCGGAAGGTCTCGCGCCGGTCCGCATCGCCCCAGAACTGCCATTTCGGCTTACCGGTGAACGGATCGTTCCCGCAGGAGGACGCGCAGCAGCTTTTCTTCGGCTGTGCCTTAAGCGGGTCGGCGAACATCACGGACTTGGCAAAGGCCTTTACGGTGAAGCCGCCCAGGATCCCGATTCCGACTGCCGCAGTGACCTTGGCCACCGCAAACCCGGTGCCGAGCGTGCCTGCAGTAATAAAGAACATCGCCGGGTCCATGAGCGGAGAGGACAGCCAGAACGCCATCACCGCCCCAAGCGGCGCGCCGAGCGCAAGCATGGCCGCGATAAAGGGGATCACTTCGCACGAACAGAACGGCGACAGCCCACCAACCAGCGCGGCCAGAAAGATCATCCGCGTCTCACGCCCTTCAAAGGCTTTCGCCAGCAGCGACTCGGCGCCGGTTGCCTTCATGTAGGCGACCGCAAGGATCGCAAACAGGATGAACGGCGCGGTGTTCAGAAGCGCATTCGCGGCAAAGCGCAGCATCTCGAGCACGTAAGCGGGGTCGAACACCGCCACGAGGATCGGCAGAAGCAGGATCGCAAGCCACGCCTTGTCCGCCCGCTTCCACAGGCTGGGCAGGATTGGCGGGCGCGTTGAAAGATCAGCCATGATCGTGGTCCTTGTGGCAGGTCGTGGTGTCAGCGCAGCATTCGGAGAGAAGGTAATTGGACAGGGCTTCGATCACCGGAAAGGCAACCGCGGCGCAGATGATCGACCGGCCTTGCTTGGTCTGCTGGACCAACCCGGCCTGCGTCAGAATCTTCAGGTGATGGGTCAGCGTCGATCCGGTGACGCCGGATCGTTCGCCAAGAACACCGATGGACAGCCCCTCTGTCCCGGCGCGTACCAGCGTGTTGAGAACGCCAAGACGCTGCTCGGATCCGAGTGCGGCGAAGGTGGAGGCGACCACTTCAGTGGTCAGGGTGGGTGAATCGGACATTTTCATGAGACTATATTTCTAGAAATATAGAAATATAGTCAACACACGGTTTCAAGGTCGCCGCCTCTGGCCCCCGGCGCAGTCGGTCATACATCAGGCGCAATGCCAGACCTCACTGATCTCAAACGCGACCTTGCGGCCTGCACGATCTGCGCCGATCGCTTTGCCCATACGGCGACGCGCCACCAACCCAACCCGGTCGTCTGGTTCGACCACGGCGCCCGCATCCTCATCGCCAGCCAGGCGCCGGGCCTTCGCGTGCACGAGGCGAACACACCCTTCTGGGACCAATCCGGAAAGCGCCTGCGCGACTGGCTGGGCGTGGATGAGGCGACGTTCTACGACCGCACGAAAATCGCCATCGTGCCGATGGCTTTCTGCTTCCCGGGCTATGACACGAAAGGATCGGACCTGCCGCCGCCGCCCATTTGCGCGCAGACGTGGCGCACGCCGATCCTTGACGCGCTGCCAGAGGCTGAACTGACGCTGCTGATCGGCGGCTATGCGCAAAAATGGCATCTCGGCGCGGCCGCCAAGGGCGGTGTCACGCGCACCGTCGAAGGTTGGCGCGACCATGCCCCGCAGGTCTTCCCCTTGCCGCACCCGTCCTGGCGCAATACCGCTTGGCTGAAGAAACACCCGTGGTTCGAGGCCGATCTCTTGCCGGTCCTGCGTTCCCGCGTTCAACAGGTGCTTGACCCATGACTGATACGCCCCTCGACCGCGCGCACAGGGCGATGCGCGAAGCGCCCGATGACGCCGCCCTGCGCCTGCGCTATTTTGAACGTGTCGCGGATGCCGAGCTGTTCCTCTTGCTGACGGCCGAGGCGGAAGGCGACGACATCTCGCCCGAGATCGCCGAAACCGCCGATGGCGCCTTCCTTCTCGCCTTCGACCGCGAGGATCGGCTGTCCGCCTTCACCGGCGCCGTATCGCCCATGGTCGCGTTGTCGGGCCGCACGCTGGCCCAGATGATCTCAGGCCAGGGCTATGGCGTCGCGCTCAACCTGAATGCCGCGTCCGAGGAACTTCTGTCGCGCGAAGCCATCGACTGGCTCGCCGAAACCCTCGCCGCGCGCCCTTCGGAAATCACCGCGCGCCCTTCCGAACTGCGCGCCCCCGCCGATCTGCCGCAGCGCCTGATCGAGGCACTGGACCAGAAACTCGCCGCCGCCGAGGGCCTCGCCCGCATCGCGCTGCTGGCCGGGGTCACCTATGACGACAACCGCACAGGCCATATGCTGGCCTTCATCGACCCGGCGCGCGGCGCCGAAGGCGCGCTGGCCCAGGCTACGGGCGAGGCGCTGACTTTCTCCGGCCTCGACGCGGGCGAACTCGACGTCGCCTTCTTTACGTCGGCGGAACCGATCACCGAACGCCTTTCTCGCGTCGCGCTGCGCTTCGACTTGCCAGTTCAGGCCATGCCAGAGCCGCTCGCGGCGCCCGGAAGTGATCCAAACCGCCCACCAAAACTGCGCTGACAGCTTCACTTTGGTTCTGAAGATACCTGAGAGCACCGCACGCCATGGCCACTGACATCCGCAAGCAAAGGCTCTCCGCCGACCTCCCGCGTTCGGTCGCATCGCGCAAGCGATGCGAAACCCCTCAATACCCCGCGGCGCGGTCCACTTCATAAAGAAACGGCTCCCCAGCCTCGCCGCGCCGGATATTCTCGGCAATTACTTCGGCTGCGGAAGACGGGCGCGTCTCGGACGCGATATGCGGCGTGACGGTTACCCGGGGATGTGCCCAATAGGGGTGCTCGGGCGGCAAAGGCTCTTGCCGGAAGACGTCCAGCGTTGCATGCGCGATCCGGCCACTTTCCAGCGCCGCAAGTAGTGCGCCATCGTCGATCAGCGGCCCGCGCCCGGGGTTCACGATGACCGCGTCCTCGGGCATCAGCGCCAGCGTTTCGGCGTCGATCACGTTCTCGGTCTCAGCCGTCAACGGCATCAGCAACACGAGGATGTCAGAGCGTTCGAGCACCGTGCGCAATCCTTCGGGTCCCGCATGACAGGCGATCCCTTCAAGCTGCTTGTGCGATCGACTCCAACCCGCCACGTCAAAACGCAGCGCGGCCAGCGCCATGGCGCAGGCGCGGCCTAGCTCTCCAAGACCCAGCACACCGACTCGGCGATCCCGCGCCAGTGGCGGAATGATCCCGGCACGCCAGACGCCGTCCTGGCCGTGGATATGTGCGTCCATCCCAAGATGGTGGCGCAGGACATGCCCGGTGACCCATTCGACCATCCCCTCTTCCAGCCCGCGATCGACCATGCGGCACAGAGGCTGCGTCAGCGTTTCATTTCCGACGATCGTCTCGACCCCGGCCCAAAGGTTCAGAACCGCCTTGCAGCGCGTGTAGGGCGTGAAATCGGACACACCGCCATTGGGCGCAAAGACAATGTAATCCACCACCTCCGGCGCCATCTCGGTCGCCAGATGCACATCGAGCGACGCGGCTCTGAAGGCGGCGCGCAGGGGCGCCTCGTATTGCGGCCAGCGCATTTCGGCGGCGGCGAAGAGAACATTGATCGTCATGACTTGTTGCGCGGTTTGTGGACATGGGCGCTTTGGACGAGACCGAAGGCCATCATCAGGACCAGCATCGCCGATCCGCCATAGCTGACCAGCGGCAGCGGCACACCGACGACAGGTGCCATGCCCATCACCATCGACATGTTGACGGCAAAGAACAAGAAGAACGTCGCGCCGATCCCGAGCGTCAGAATCGACGAATACCGGTCCTTCATCGACAATGCGGCGGCCACGCAAAAGATGATGATCAGCGCGTAGAGCACCAGAAGCGACGCACCGCCGATGAAGCCGAATTCCTCGGCCAGCGTAGTGAAGATGAAATCGGTGTGCTTTTCGGGCAGGAAGTTCAGCCGCGATTGCGTGCCTTCCATGAACCCGCGTCCTGACCAGCCGCCCGATCCCAGCGCGATCTTGGATTGCGTGATGTGATACCCCGCGCCCAGCGGATCGCTGGCAGGATCAAGAAAGGTGTCGATCCGCCGGTACTGGTAGTCCTTCAAGAGCTGCCAGGGCGTCCCGCGCGAGCTGATAACGGCAGCCACAAGCCCGACACCGGCCCCGCCGACGACGGCGAAGTACAGCCAATGGACCCCAGCGAGAAACATCACGATTCCGCCACCCGCCAGAAGAAGGATCGCAGTGCCAAGATCCGGCTGCCGTAGAACCAGAAAGACCGGCAACAGGATCAGCGCCACGGGGATCATCACCCAGACCGGGCGTGAGACGAACTTGACATCAAGCCAGTCGTAATAGCTCGCCAGGACCATCACGAGGGTGATCTTGGTCAGCTCGGACGGCTGCAGCCGCATGAAGCCCAGATTGATCCAGCGCTGCGCACCCATCCCGGTCGCGCCGAAGAATTCGACGATGAGCAGAAGGAACAGAGACACGCCAAAGGCGACGCCCGAGACGTTGCGCCAGAACCAGATCGGCACCATGGCGACGACGAGCATTACGCCAAGCCCCATCAGAAAGCGCATGAATTGAGGCTCTGCCCAGCGGCTGATATTCCCGCCTGCCACCGAATAAAGCATCAGGAACCCGATGGCCGCGACGGCTGCGGGCAAAATGATCAGCGGCCAGTTTAGATAAAGGAGCTTGCGCGCCCCAGTGGGAACGCGCTGGACGGTATACTCTAGATAACTCATGCGCGGCTCGGCCCGTCGCCGTCGCGATCATGCTTCGGCAGGGCGCGCTGCTGTTCCTCGATTCTACGGCGCTGGGACGTGGGATACGCCTCGAGCGGCGGGGTGCCGCCGTAAAGCGCCTGAAGCATCATGTCGCGGGCGATGGGCGCGGCTGCAGTGGACCCTCCGCCGCCATGTTCGACGACAACCGAGACCGCGTATTTCGGGCTTTCGTAAGGTGCAAAGCCGACGAAGAGCGCGTGATCGCGCCGCTCCCACGGCAGGTCCTCGTTCCGCGACACACCGCGCGCGCGTTCGGCGGCGGTGATGTTGCGCACCTGGCTTGTACCGGTCTTTCCCGCCATCCGCATCTCGGCGGCGTCAATCCGGCTGCCAAAGGCCGTGCCACGCCGGTGGTTGGTGACCGCATACATCCCGCGCCGGGCCAGACGCAGATGGCCCTCGTCGATATCAAGCGGCGGCGCTGTGATCGGCTGTTCGATCCCGTCAATCGTTTTCACAAGACGCGGCGAAACGCTTGTGCCCGCCGCGATCCGCGCGGTCATCACGGCCAGTTGCAGTGGAGAGGCGAGCACATAGCCCTGGCCGATCCCGGCGTTCAAGCTGTCGCCGATTACCCATTCCGCGCCGCGGTTTTCGCGCTTCCATTGCTTGTCAGGGGTCAGCCCGCCAGCCACGGCGGACATCGGAATGTCGTGCCGCTCGCCCAGCCCCAGCTTGCGCGCCATGGCGGCGATATTCTCGATCCCGACGCGCTGGGCGATGTCGTAGTAATAGACGTCGCAGGATTGGCTGAGCGAATTCAACAGGTCGATCGCCCCGTGCCCCGCACGCTTCCAGCAATGGAACCGCCGCCCGCCGACCTCCAGGTGGCCGGGGCAATACACCGTTTCTTCCGGAGAGATCACGCCTGCCTCAAGCGCCGCGAGCGCGGTGACCATCTTGAAGGTTGACCCAGGCGGGTAGATACCCTGCACGGATTTATTGGCGAGCGGACGGTACTTGTTTTCCGTCAGCAGCCGGTAATCGGTCGTCGAGATCCCGCGCACGAACTTGTTCGGATCAAAGCTGGGCGCCGAAGCGATGGCGACGATATCGCCGGTCTCGACCTCCATGATCGCCGCAGCGGCACTTTCATTTCCAAGCCGCGCCTGAACGTAGTTCTGAAGTTCGGCATCGACGGTCAGCTGCAGGTCCGATCCGGGGATGCCTTCCTGCCGGTCCAGCTCTCGCATGATGCGGCCGACGGCGTTCACCTCAATCCGGCGTGTGCCGGCCTTGCCGCGCAGGTTTTCTTCGCTTTTCGATTCCACGCCGGTCTTGCCGATCTGGAATTTCGGGATCAGCAGCAAAGGATCGGGATCCTCGATCCGCCCAAGGTCGTAATCACTGACCGGACCGACATAGCCGACGATATGGGCGAAATCAGCGCCGCGCGGGTACAAGCGAGACAGGCCCACCTCAGGATTTACGCCGGGCAGGGCGGGCGCGTTGACGGCGACCTCTGCGGTGTCTTCCCAGGTCAGCCGGTCGGCGATCGTGACGGGCACGAAGGGGCTGCGCCGCCGCGACTCTGCCTTGGCGCGCTCAATTTCTTCTTCGCTCATCGGGACCAGGCGCGACAGCCGGTCGATCACGCTATCCACATCGCCCGCGTCCTCGGGCACCAGCACGATCCGGTAATTGCGCTCGTTCTCGGCCAGCGGCACGCCGTTGCGGTCAAAGATCAGCCCGCGCGCCGGTGGCAGAAGGCGAATGTTGATACGGTTCTCTTCGGCCAGAAGGCGGAATTGTTCGGCCTGCTCGACCTGCAGAAACCGCATCCGTCCGGCCAGAAGCCCCATGAACCCAAGCATCGCGCCGCCCAGAACGACACCGCGCCGGGAAATGACGCGAACCGACTGTTCAAGATCCTTTGGCGTGCGTTTCACAAGCGTGACTCCAGCGCGTCCTCGGTTGGCGACAGCTTGCGTACGCCGAACACGATATGGCTGACAAGCGCGACGAACGGATATGCCATTAAGGTCGTTGCGAATTGCTGCACGGTCAAGACCAGCGACAACTGGTCCACCATCGTCACGGACAAGATCACGCGATTGGCAACCGTGATTGCCAGAATGGTGCCCGAGACGAGGATCATCTCATTGGCGAAGGTCAGTTCACTCGTGGAATGGTTCTGATGGCGCAGGTATTCCGCCGCGATCACGACGAGCCCCGCCCACAGCCCCGGTGGGCGCATGAAGATCAGGTCAGCCGTCAGAAAGACGGCCGCGATCAAAAGGGTCGGCACCCAGCGCGGACGGCGCAGGACCCAGGCGATCAACAGGCACAGCATAAGGTCCGGCGCCGGGATGCCCCCCGCCTCGATAGAGATCGGCAGGATGCGGTAAAGCATCAGCAACAGGCAAAGGCCCGAGAACAAGAGAGCATAGGCAATGCGGCGCAGCGTGCGCGGATCAACCATCGCCGGCCTCCGGTTCTTCGGGAAGCGCCTCTTGGGTCAACAGCGCCGCGCCTTCCGGCGCGATCAGAGTCCCCGGATCGGTGATCGGCTCTTCTGGCAGGGCGCGCAGAACGCGCAGGAACCCAAGCCGCTCATAATCAACGGCCAGCCGCACGCGAAGCCGCCGGTCGGGTGTTTGCGCGACCTGGCCCACGACGATGCCTGCCGGAAACACCTTGCCGTCCCCAGAAGACACCACGCGGTCGCCGGGCCGGATCTGATCATCATTCTCGATGAAATCGAGGATCGGCAGCTTGCTGTTGTCGCCGGACAGGATCGCCCGCTGCCCCGACGGCTGGATCGTCACCGGAACGCGGCTGTTGGAATCGGTCAGAAGAATCACGCGTGAGGTGTTCTCCCCCACGCCCGAAATCCGCCCCACAAGGCCCAGACCATCCGTCGTCGCCCAGCCATCGACGATCCCGTCGCGGCGTCCGACATTCAGAAGGACCGACTGGCGAAACGGCGATCCGGCATCCGCCAGCACGACGCCCGTGACATGGGTCAGCTTGGGGTCGATCCGCACCTTGTTGAGATCGAGCAGCTTCGCATTCTGCTGTTCAAGCTGTAGCGCCGCCTCTTTCCAGGCCTTCATCTGCTGAAGCTCGCGGCGCAGCTGCTGGTTTTGTTCGTAAATGCGGGTGTAGGACTGGAAATTGCCGACCATGCCCGCCGCAAAGGTCACCGGCGCCATGGCCCAGTCAAAGGATGGCACGACACGGTCCACCAGCGCCATGCGGAAGCGTTCGACGCGCGGGCTGTCGATCCGCCACAGAAGGAAGGTCGCGAACAGCACAAACACCAAAAGCCCGACCAGAATACGCCTGATCGGGCGAATGTAATCATCGCCGTTGTTCCGGTCTCTTGCCACGGCTCGCTCCAAACCGCTCGTTTTTCGGTGCGTCCCTCGCCCCGTTGGGCCTTTTCGGCCTCTCAGCTATCGTAGTCTATAACGTGACGTAGCTGTTTTTCATACTCTAGCGCCTTGCCCGTTCCGAGCGCCACGCAATTGAGCGACTCGTCTGCCACGGAAATGGCCAGACCTGTCTGTTCACGCAGCGCCAGGTCAAGCTCTCCCAGCAGCGCACCGCCTCCTGTCAGCATGACGCCCCGGTCGACGATATCGGCCGCCAGATCGGGAGGCGTGGCTTCGAGCGCTGTCATCACCGCCTCGCAGATCTGCTGCACTGGTTCTGCCAGCGCTTCGGCGACCTGCGCCTGATTGATCTCGGTCTCTTTCGGCACGCCGTTCAAGAGATCGCGGCCCCGGATCTGCATCGACGCGCCGCGGCCGTCATCGGGCATGCGCGCGGTGCCGATCGAGGTCTTGATACGTTCTGCCGTCGCCTCGCCAATGAGAAGGTTTTGCTGGCGACGCAGATAGCTGACGATGGCCTCGTCCATGCGGTCGCCACCAACCCGGATCGAGCGGGCGTAGACGATATCGCCAAGCGACAGAACCGCGACCTCGGTCGTGCCGCCACCGATATCGACGACCATGCTGCCCGTGGGATCAGTGATCGGCATTCCGGCCCCGATGGCCGCCGCGATGGGCTCGGCGATCAGTCCCGCCTTGCGCGCACCCGCCGACAGAACCGACTGCCGGATCGCGCGCTTTTCCACCGGGGTCGCGCCATGGGGCACACAGACGATGATCTTCGGCTTGGAAAAGGTCGTGCGCTTGTGAACCTTGCGGATGAAATGCTTGATCATCTCTTCGGCGGTGTCGAAATCCGCGATGACGCCCTCGCGCATCGGGCGGATCGCCTCGATGGATCCGGGCGTGCGGCCCAGCATCAGCTTGGCATCCTCGCCGACCGCCAGAACCTGCTTCTTGCCGTCCTTGACGTGATAGGCCACGACCGAGGGCTCGTTCAGCACGATGCCCTTGCCCTTGACGTAGACAAGCGTATTCGCCGTGCCGAGGTCGATCGCCATGTCTGACGAGAACAGGCCTGCAATACTGAACATGGTCCGGGCTTTCCGTTGAGCAACAAACGCGGGACGCAGCGACGCTGATCCGCGCGAGTTATAGGAGTGCTGGCGCGATAGCGAAAGAGGGCGAAAGGGTCAAATCAGCACGTTTCCGCCATCACGCGGCGAAGTGCGCAAAAGACCGACCCTCAATACTTTGGTTCCTCAAATACCCTCGGGGGGTCTGGGGGGCAGAGCCCCCCAGCGGGTCGCCGTCAGGCGAAACCCCTCAGACGACATCCTTGTAGGACACTTCCTTCTGGTCGCCGCCCGTCTTGCCCCGCCGGATCACCAATCGGTTCAGCGCCATGATATAGGCCTTGGCGGATGCGACGACCGTATCGGTATCGGCGGCCTGGCCGGTCGCGATCTTGCCGTCCTCTTCCATCCGCACGCTCACCGTCGCCTGCGCATCCGTGCCCTCGGTCACCGCATGCACCTGATAAAGCTGCAGTCGGGCGTTGTGGGCAAAGATCTGCTTCACCGCGTTGAAGGCCGCATCGACCGGCCCGTCGCCGGTGGCAGTCACCTGGTGATCGACGCCGTCCACCGTGAGGGTCATATCGGCCGATTGCGGCGCCTCGGTGCCGCAGATCACGCGCAGGAACTTGAGCTGGAGGTGGTCCTTGCCTGCCGCCCCCGAATCCTGGACGAGCGCGACGAGGTCCTCGTCATAGACCTCCTTCTTGCGATCGGCGAGCGTCTTGAACCGGACGAAGACGTCTTTCAGCTGGTTGTCCCCCAGGTCGATCCCCAGATCCTTGAGTTTTGCGCGAAGCGCCGCGCGGCCCGAATGCTTGCCCATGACAAGGTTCGTGGCGTTGAGGCCGACATCCTCGGGGCGCATGATCTCGAAGGTCTCGGCGTTTTTCAGCATGCCGTCCTGGTGAATGCCGCTCTCATGTGCAAAGGCGTTCTTGCCCACGATAGCCTTGTTGTATTGCACCGCAAAGCCCGACACCGATGCGACACGGCGCGAGATGTTCATGATCTTCGTGGTGTCGATTCCGGTGGCAAACGGCATGATGTCGCCGCGCACCTTCAGGGCCATCACGACCTCTTCCAGCGCCGTGTTGCCCGCCCGCTCGCCGAGACCGTTGATGGTGCATTCGATCTGCCGCGCGCCGCCCTCGACGGCGGCAAGCGCGTTGGCCGTCGCCATGCCAAGATCGTTATGGCAATGGGTCGCAAAGACGACATCCTCGGCGCCGTCGATCTCTGCGATCAGGCGGCGGATCAGGTCCGCCGATTCCACCGGCGCGGTGTAACCCACGGTGTCGGGGATGTTGATCGTTGTCGCACCGGCCTTGATCGCGATCTCGACCGTCCGCTTGAGATAATCCCATTCCGTCCGCGTGGCATCCATCGGCGACCACTGGATGTTGTCGCACAGATTGCGGGCATGGCTGACCGTCTCGTGAATACGGTCAGCCATCTCGTCCATGGTGAGGTTCGGGATCGCACGGTGCAGCGGCGAGGTGCCTATGAACGTATGAATGCGCGGGGATTTGGCGTGTTTCACCGCTTCCCAGCAGCGGTCGATATCTGTCAGATTGGCGCGCGCGAGGCCGCAAACGGTGGCGCTTTGCGATTGCCTCGCAATCTCGCTCACCGCGGCGAAATCACCTTCCGACGCGATAGGAAACCCGGCCTCGATGATATCGACGCCCATTTCATCGAGAAGGCTCGCGATTTCGAGCTTTTCTTCATGTGTCATTGTGGCGCCGGGCGATTGTTCGCCGTCGCGCAAGGTCGTGTCGAAGATCAACACGCGATCTTTCGTCGTATCCGTCATGTCGGTAATCCTTGGTGTCCTTAGCCTTTGGGTCCTTCGGCGCTCGCGTCCTCCTCTGAGCGGTCGCGCCGGGACGGCACGCTCAGAGGCGGCTAAGGAGAAGCAGGCCATCCAGACGCAGTGCGCCAAGGCGCAGTGCAGTGGGGATATGGCCGTTCGTCATCATGTCGCGAAGGCTACCCAAAGGTCAGCGTGTTGAAAAGCCCCGAATTGACGTATCATCGCGCGCCTCTAGCTGGCAGTCGATGAATACGGATATTCGCACCGCCCTTGTTACCGGCGGCGCCCAGGGCATTGGGCGCGGCATTTGCGAACACCTGTCAGCCCATGGCTCGCGGGTCTTTGCGCTCGATCTCGATGAGGGCGCGCTGTCCGGCCTTGCCGCGCCTGCGGGAGCGGACCTTGTGACCATCGCCGCCGACGTGTCGGACGAGGCATCCGTGCGCTCCGCCCTGGCTGAGGTGAAGGATCGGGCGGGACGTCTGGACCTGCTGGTCAATAATGCGGGTCTCGCTGGCCCGTCCTCGGGCCCGGTTGATGAATTGCCGCTGGAGGACTGGAACCGCTGGATTGGTACCAACCTGACCGGCGCGTTCCTGATGACCAAGCACGCCGTGCCGCTTCTCCGGCAGGCGAAGGGCAGCATCGTCAACATGACCTCGACCCGCGCCTTCATGTCGGAGCCGGAGACCGAGGCCTATGCCGCCTCCAAGGGTGGGCTTTTCGCGTTGACCCATGCGCTGGCGATTTCCCTTGGTCCGGATATCCGTGTCAACGGAATCGCCCCCGGCTGGATCGACACGAGCACCCATCAAAAGGCCAGCGCGGGACCGCCCGATGACCTGCGCGAGATCGACCATGCCCAGCACCCCGCGGGCCGTGTCGGGCGCCCCGAAGACGTGGCCAAGGCCGTCGCCTATCTCGCCGAGGCAGAGTTCGTGACGGGCGAGACGATTACCATCGACGGCGGCATGACGCGCAAGATGATCTATCAGGACTGACCGCGTCGAATTGCCGTTTGACCGGGGGCCGCGCTGGCATAACTCCGCCTCATGGAATTTGAAAAAGCACTCATCATCGGATCGACCGGCGGGATCGGAAGCGCGATCTACGCCAACCTAGAAAAGCGCCTTGGCGCGGCCAACCTGACCGGCGTGTCGCGCACGGGCGACGGGCTGGACGTGCGGCGTGAGGGATCGGTCGAAAGCGTTCTGAACCGGCTCGACGGCGAATACGACCTGATCTTCATCGCGACCGGCGCACTTCAGATCGAAGGGCAGGCGCCCGAGAAGGCGCTGAAGCAGATCACGGAAAAATCCATGCGCGACCAGTTCGAGGTGAACACGCTTGGTCCGGCTTTGCTGCTGAAACATTCCGTGCGTTTCCTGCCAAAGGACCGGCCTTCGGCCATCGGCGTTCTGTCGGCGCGCGTCGGATCCATCGGCGACAACGGGATCGGCGGATGGTATGGGTATCGCACCGCCAAGGCCGCTGTGAACCAAGTGGTGCATACGGCGGCGATCGAGCTTTCGCGCTCGCACAAGCAGGCCGTCTGCGCCGCGCTTCACCCTGGCACCGTGGCCACGCCTTTCACCCGCGATTTCGTCAGCCCTGACAAGGCGACCCCGCCCGACGAGGCGGCTCAGAACCTGCTGAACGTGCTCGAAAGCCTGACGCCAGAGCAATCTGGCGGCTTTTACGACTATTCCGGCGCGGAAATTCCCTGGTGACACGGCTTATCCTCGTCTTGGGCGATCAGCTGTCGCCGGAGCTTTCAGCGCTGCGCGAGGCGGACAAGGCGTCAGACGTCGTCGTGATGGCAGAGGTGATGGACGAGGCAAGCTATGTGCCCCATCACCCAAAGAAGATCGCGTTTCTCTTCGCCGCCATGCGCAAATTCGCGCAATCGCTGAAGGAAGACGGCTGGCAGGTGGAATACTCCACGCTGGATGACCCAGAGAACAGCCACGCCATTGACAAGGAACTCTTGCGCTATGCCGACAAGCATGGCGCGGAAGAGGTGCTTGCGACAGAGCCGGGCGAATGGCGGCTGATCGAGGTTCTGAACAGCGCCCCTCTGACAATACGCCAACTTCCCGACGACCGATTCCTCGCCAGCCATGAGCGGTTTGAAGAATGGGCCAAGGGCCGCAAGGCGCTGCGGATGGAATACTTCTATCGCGAGATGCGGCGCGAGACGGGTCTGTTGATGGATGGGAATGACCCCGAAGGCGGCAAGTGGAATTTCGACCACGACAACCGCAAGCCCGCGCCGGATGAGATCGACTTTGGCGGGCCGATGGGCTTCACGCCCGATGAGATCACCGAAGACGTGCTTGCGCTCGTGCGCGACAGATTCGGATCGAATTTCGGCAACCTGGACGATTTCTGGTTTGCAACTGACCGGGGACAGGCGCGGCGTGCCCTGACGCATTTCATTCAGAACGCACTTCCGAAATTCGGCGATTACCAGGATGCGATGCTGACCGAGGACCGCTTCCTGTATCACTCGGTCATCTCGATGTATCTGAACGCCGGTCTGCTCACGGTGATGGAAATCTGCCGCGCCGCCGAAAAGGCCTATGAGGCCGGGAACGCCCCGATCAATGCGGTCGAGGGTTTCATCCGTCAGATCATCGGCTGGCGAGAATACATGCGCGGCATCTATTTTCTCGAAGGTCCGGATTACACGCGACGCAACGTGCTGAACCATCAGCGCAAGCTACCGGGCTTTTTCTGGGATGCCGATACCGACATGCTTTGTGTCGCGAAGACCATCGAACAGACCCGGGACGAGGCCTATGCTCACCATATCCAGCGTCTGATGGTCACTGGCAATTTCGCGCTGCTGGCGGGGATCGACCCCTTCGAGGTGCATGAATGGTACCTGGCGGTCTATGCCGATGCCTATGAATGGGTCGAGGCGCCCAATGTCATCGGGATGAGCCAGTTCGCCGATGGCGGGATCGTCGGGTCAAAGCCCTACGTGTCTTCGGGCAGCTATATCGACCGGATGTCCGACTATTGCGGTAACTGCGCTTACAGCGTGAAGACCAAGACGGGCGAGGGGGCCTGTCCGTTCAACCTGCTTTACTGGAACTTCCTGATCCGCCACCGGGACCGTTTCGGCAGCAACCCCCGCATGGGTCAGATGTATGCGACCTGGGACCGCATGAAGGACGAGCGCAAAGAAACCGTGCTCGCCGAGGCAGATGCGTTTCTGGACAAGCTGTCGAAGGGCGAGCGGGTCTGATCGAGCGCCGTAGGGCGGGGGTTTCCCCGCCTCAACCCTTAATTGTCGCCCGTCTCGGCGCCGTCGCCCGCATCCTGCGCAACCGTTTCGATCAGCGCGCCGCGTTCCCATTGGCCGGTGGCCGTCTCGCCGCTGGCGTAACGAATGGTCCCCAGGCCCTGGCGGCGGCCATCTACGAAGGTGCCCTCGTAGACATCGCCGTTGGCATAGGTCGCGGTGCCTTGCCCTTCGATCTCGCCATCGACCCACCCGCCGGAATAGGTGAAGCCGTCGGTCATCGTGATCGTGCCTCCGCCCTCGCGCACGCCGTTCTCGAATGCGCCTTCATAGACGGTGCCATCCGCATAGGTCGCCGTGCCCGTACCGTGTCGCTGACCGTTCTGCCACTGGCCCACATAGGTGTAGCCGTCGGGATAGGTCATCGTGCCCTGGCCGTGGTTCTTCGCGTTCAGGAATTCGCCCTCGTAGACCATCCCGTTGGCATAGCGTGCGACGCCTGTGCCTTCGATCACGCCTTCGCGCCATTCGCCTTCATAGGACGAGCCGTCAGGATAGGTGATGCGCCCGGTGCCATCGGCGAGCCCATTTTCGAAGCTGCCGACATAGACAGAGCCGTCGGGATAAGTGACCTGGCCTTCGCCCTCGATCTGCCCCGAGACCCATTCGCCCTGATATGTATAGCCGTCGATCCCGGTAAAGCTGCCAGTGCCATGGCGCTTGTCGTTTAGGAACTGGCCCTCATACACATCGCCATTGGCATAGATCACGCGGCCGGTGCCTTCGCGTTCTCCGTCCACCAGATCGCCTTCGTAGACGTCGCCATTGGCCTGCGTCAGGGTGCCCGACCCGCTGATCTGCCCGGCTTGCCAGCCGCCGGTGTAGCGCAGCCCATCAGGCATGTTCAGCGTGCCCTGGCCGTCGCGCTGGCCGTCCACCAGATCGCCCTCGTAGACCGCACCATCGGGATAGACGATACGGCCCGATCCTTCCTTGACGCCGTTGACCCAGTCGCCTTCGTAGACATAGCCCGTGGGGCTTTCCATGCGGCCGCGGCCGTGGTGTTCGGTGTTGAGGAACCCGCCTTCATACGTCACGCCATTGGCATATTCCGCGCGGCCCTCGCCGGTGATCTTGCCGTCGGCCCAGTCGCCCTCATAGGTGCCGCCATCTGCGAAGGTGATCTTGCCAAAGCCCTCGGGCTTCCCGCGTTCAAAGCTGCCTTCGTAAAGCGAGCCATTCGGAAAGCGCGCTGTGCCCTGGCCGCGAATCTCTCCGTCGATCCATTCGCCGGTGTATTCATAGCCATTGGGCAGAATATAGGTGCCCGTGCCGTGCTGCTTGCCATCGCGGAACGTGCCTTCATACACCCCTCCATCGTCGTATTGCTTGACGATGACCTCGCTTTCATCCTGCGCAAGGGCAAGGCCCGGCAGGATCAGTGCGCAGGCCAGAACAGCGCTGCACAGGAAAGTGGTGGTCTTAATCGCGCGACGCTTCAGCTTCGCCATATCGGTCTGCCCCGGGCCTTGGTGTCTGTGATGCCGTCTGACCGTAGTGGACGACCTTGCGCCTTACAACGGTTTCGTGCGCCCCTCGGCTTTCCACCGCCGCCGTATCTGGTAAGAAGCACGGGCATTTGACGGAGATGTGAATGTCGGGTCGCTTTCGCCTCAGCCTTGGTCAGCTCAATCCCACCGTGGGCGCGATAGAGGGCAACGCCGACAAGGCGTTCGCCGCGTGGCAGACTGCGCGCGATGCTGGCGCCGATATGCTTGCGCTGCCCGAGATGTTCATCACGGGCTACAACGCGCAGGACCTCGTGATGAAGCCGGCCTTTCACGAACACGCCGCCCGCGCGATCGAGGCGCTGGCCCTGCGTTGCGCCGACGGCCCCGCGCTTGGAATCGGCGGCCCTCATGCCGAGGGCGGCGCGCTGTACAACGCGTATTGGATCCTCAAGGGCGGCAAGGTCACATCGCGCGTCCTGAAGCATCATCTGCCGAACGAGACCGTGTTCGACGAGGTGCGCATCTTCGATTCCGGTCCCGTCGGCGGGCCTTATTCGGTGGGCAACACCCGTATCGGATCGCCCATCTGCGAAGACGCCTGGCACAGCGATGTCGCCGAGACGCTGGCGGAAACCGGGGCGGAGTTCCTGCTCGTTCCTAACGGATCGCCCTATTACCGGGGCAAGCACGACACGCGCCTGACGCAGATGGTTGCGCGCGTGGTCGAGACGGGGTTGCCGCTGGTTTATCTGAACATGGTCGGCGGTCAGGACGATCAAGTGTTCGACGGGGCGAGCTTTGTCTTGAACCCAGGCGGCGAATTGGCCGTCCACCTTCCGGCCATGGTCGAAGAGATCGCGCATGTCGATTTCACCCGGTCGGACGATGGATGGCGCGCCGAGACGGGCGCGAAGGCCACGCTGCCGGACCCTTACGAATTCGATTACCACGTCATGGTGCAGGGCCTGCGCGACTACATGCGCAAGACCGGCTTCAAATCGGTCGTGCTGGGCCTTTCGGGCGGGATCGATTCCGCCATCGTTGCCACCATCGCCGCCGATGCCATTGGCCCCGAGAACGTCCATTGCGTCATGCTGCCGTCCGAATACACGTCCGATCATTCGCTTGAAGATGCCGCTGGTGTGGCAAAGGCGCTGGGCGCACCCTTGCAGACCTTGCCGATCACCGGCCCCCGCGCTGCTGTGACAGAGGTTTTGTCGGACGCTTTCGCCGGGCGCGACCCTGATCTGACCGAGGAAAACATCCAGTCCCGCCTGCGCGGCGTGTTGCTGATGGCGCTGTCGAACAAGTTCGGTCACATGCTGCTGACCACCGGCAACAAGTCCGAGGTCGCGGTTGGGTACGCCACGATCTATGGCGACATGGCGGGCGGCTATAACCCGATCAAGGATCTCTACAAGACTCGCGTGCTTGAGACGTGCCGCTGGCGCAATTCCAATCACCGCGAATGGATGATGGGCCCGAAGGGAGAGGTAATCCCGCCGCGCGTCATCTCGAAACCGCCGACGGCCGAGTTGCGCGAGGATCAGAAGGATGAGGACAGCCTGCCGCCTTATGACGTCCTCGATCAGATCCTTGCCGGACTGGTGGACCGCGAGGCGTCAGTCGCCGACCTTGTCGCCCAAGGGTTTGATCACGACACGGTCAAGAAGATCGAAGGGCTGATCTATGTTTCGGAATACAAACGCTTCCAGTCCGCGCCGGGGCCGCGTCTGACGAAACGCGCCTTCTGGCTTGACCGGCGCTATCCCATCGTCAACCGCTGGCGCGATCCGTCTTAGGGTGGTTCCCCGTCTGCGCCGCGCGGCGAAGACTGTGCATTTTCCTATTGGAACTCTCTTCTTCAGTCGCGTCTGAGCGTCAGCGCACAGGCGGCGCGCGGGGCTGCACGGGACATCGGGCGGACAGCGACCTAAATGAAGAGCTGAGACATTGCTCAACCGAAAGGACCGCATCATGGCCAGCCCCAAGATCGCAATCATCTTCTACACCACCTACGGAACGAATCATCAGATCGCCGAAGAAGCCCGTCGCGCCGCTGAAGAGGCAGGCGCAGAGGTTCGCCTGCGCCGCGTCGCCGAGACCGCCCCGAAAGAGGTTGTCGAAGGTCAAGACGCCTGGAAAGCACAGCTTGAGCGGATGCAGGACATCCCCGAGATCAGCCATGACGACATGGAATGGGCCGATGGCTATTTCATCTCGGCCCCGACCCGCTACGGCGTCGTCGCAAGCCAGATGCGCGCATTCATCGACACGCTCGGCCCGCTTTGGATGGAAGGCAAGCTGGCGAACAAGACGTTCACCGCGACCACCTCGGCTCAGAACGTCCATGGCGGTCAGGAAACCACGCTGCAAAGCCTCTACACCACCGCAATGCATTGGGGCTCGATCATCGTCGTGCCCGGATACACCGATCCGTGCCTCTTCGAGACCGGTGGCAACCCCTATGGCTTCTCGACGCAGGCGGGTGAGTTCGACGACAGGGGCAAAGCCTCTGTCGCGCATCAGGCCAAGCGACTGGTGGAATTCACCGGCAAGCTGACCGGCTAAAGCCGGACAGCTTCCGTCTTGTCGAACAGCGCTCTTGTCAGTTCGGGGTCACACAGGCGTGTGGCCTCGGACGCGACGGCGGCGCTGGCAGCCGCGACACCCGCGCGGAGGCAATCCTCGGGCGCTTCGCCTCGCGCGGACCACAGCGTGAAGGCCCCAACAAAACTGTCGCCCGCGCCGACTTTCGAGATCACCTCGACCGGAGCGCCGGTGCAGTGAAAGGCGGACGTCTCGTTCGCCATCACGGAACCATCCGCGCCGCGCGCAACGATCACCGTGCGCGCGACACCCTTCCTGATCATCCCCGACGCAAACGCCGCGCTGTCTTCGCGGGTGGGCAATGGTTTGCCCGCAAGCTCTTCCGCCTCGGGTCCGTCCATCCGCAGGACCGAGATCGCGTCATGCGGCTCGGCCACGAGGTGATGCAGGGCAGAGCCCGAGGTATCCACGATCAATCGCGCGCCGCGTCCCTTGACATGCCCTGCAAGGATTGACGGGAAGTCCTTGGCCACCCCTGGCGGCTGGCTGCCGGACAGCACGACAATCGTATCCTCGCCTGCAGCCTGATCGATGGACCGCAGACCGCGCGCGACGTCTTCCTCGGTCCAGATAGGACCGGGCATGACAAATCGGTATTGCTCGCCGGTGCTTTGGTCGATCACCGATGTGCTTTGCCGTGTACCGCCGGGGCCCTGAAAAGCGACGGTCGGCACGCCTTCGAGCGCCAGAAGCTGCAAGAGTTCTGCCCCCGTCGCGCCGCCGATGGCCACCAGCGCCGTCGCCTGACCGCCAAGCATCCGGATCGCGCGCGCCACGTTGATCCCGCCGCCGCCCGGATCGACCTGCGGTTCGGTACAGCGCAGCTTTTCCTCGGGAAAGACCGCAGGTGCCGATGTCGAGAAATCGACGGTGGGGTTCAGCGTGATGGTGACGATATCGGTGCGCATCGGATGTGCCCTCGTGGCTTTCGTCAATTGGCTAGCGCGCAGGGGCCGGGAAGAAAAGCCCTAGCGCGGCAGCCGTTTCGCGCCTTGGATCAGCGCAAGTCCGAGACACAGAAACAACGCCCCCAGTCCTGCAATATAGAGCGCCACGCCGCCCCAGCCGATCCGGCCGGGGTCGAGAAAGAAATACGGAAATGTCCCGTCGATCAGTCCGCGCCCCAGTGCGTAGAGGGCATATATCACAGGGTAGATCGCCCAATAGGCGGCGTCGGCGACCCGCAAACCGTCCTTCGGCGCAAGGATCACCCAGACCAGCGCCGTGCCCAGCGGAACGACCGTATGCAGCCCGACATTCGAGATGGCACCAAGACCGACGGGGTTGTGCGTCGCAGCCAGAAGCGCGTGATAGACAAGACCGACAACGGCGATCCAGAGGGTCACGCCCGTCAGCCATGACGCCGAGACCCAGCGACCGGTGAGACCGATCCGCAGATAGGTCGCGGCGACGATACCGTTCGTCAGGATCGTGAAGAACCGCGCCATCGACCATGCGGTCGCCAAGGGCGAGCCGTTATTCTCGGGAAGGGAGGCCGCGAATTGCAGGGCAAGGCTACCCAAGGCCAGGCTGCCAAGAACCAGCACGACGGCCCGCCACTGCCCGGACACATCGCGCCCGTCCATCACAGCCACCAGGGGTCGATCGCCGCGATGTCGTCGTCCGACCAGCCAAGGTGATGCGCCATCTCGTGGACCAGAACATGCGTCACAATCTGCCCCAGCGTGACATCCCCCCGCGCGGCCCATTCATCGAGGATCGGGCGGCGGAAGAGCCAGACGGTATCGGGGCCATGCGTCTGATCCATCACGGATTTCTGGGTCAGCGGGATCCCGTCATAAAGCCCGGTCAGGTTGAAAGGATCGTCCATCTCCATCTCGCGCAGCATGTCGTCGGGGGCGAAATCCTCGACAACGACGCGCACATCGGCGGTGGCCTTGGCGAAGGCCTCCGGCATCTCGGCGCGGGCTGCATCGGCGAGCGCCTCGAACGCGGCGAGATCTGGGGCGATAAGATCAGCGGGATCGGTCATGACGGGCCGGTTATGCCCAAGGCACCTGAAATGTGCTAGCCTCTTCGCCATGGCCGAGAACAAGACCCAACCGACCGAAATCCCAGTTGCCGCCTACCTTGACACGGTAGAGCCGCCGCGCCGCCGCGAGGATGCCAAGCGCCTCGATGCCATCTTCCGCGAGGTGACGAACTTTCAGCCGGTGATGTGGGGGCCGTCGATCATCGGCTACGGCCAATATCACTATGTCTATGACAGCGGGCGCGAGGGCGATTTCCTGGCTACCGGCTTTGCCGCGCGCAAGGCAAACCTGTCGGTCTATATCATGCCCGGATACGCCGGTTTCGGGCTACTTCTGGACCGGCTGGGCAAGCACAAGATCGGCAAGTCTTGCCTCTACATCAACAAGCTGGCCGACATCGACGAGGATGTCCTGCGCGAGCTGATTGCGGCCGGCCTGCGCGATCTGGCGACTCGCTGGCCGGTCAAGCCGACCTGAACCTGCGCGCGGCGCTTCTGGACAAAATCGGGTGGTCATGACAGTCAGCCGGGCAACAGGAGAAGCCCCATGACCGTCACCCGTTTCGCCCCGTCGCCCACTGGATATCTGCATGTGGGAAACCTTCGGACCGCGCTGTTCAATTTCCTGATCGCGCGCAAGGCCGGGGGGCAGTTCATTCTGCGCCTCGACGATACCGATCCGGTGCGGTCCAAGCAGGAATATGTCGACGCGATCAAGGAAGACCTTGAATGGCTCGGCCTCACCTGGGACCGGGTGGAACGGCAGTCAGAGCGGCTGGATCGCTATGCAGCAGCGGCAGACACGCTTCGCGAAAAGGGCCGGTTCTACGAGGCATTCGAGACCCCGACAGAGCTGGATCTGAAGCGCAAGAAACAACTCAACATGGGCAAGCCGCCCGTCTATGACCGCGCGGCGCTGGGCCTGTCAGAGGCTGAGCGAGAAGCGCTGCGCGCAGAGCGGGGGCAGGGTGTCTGGCGCTTCAAGCTGGATCATGCGCGGATCGAATGGGCCGATGGAATCCTCGGCGAAGTGTCGATTGACGCGGCCAGCGTGTCCGACCCGGTGCTGATCCGTCAGGATGGCCAGGTGCTGTATACGCTCGCCTCGGTGGTAGACGACACGGAAATGGGCGTGACCCATGTCGTGCGCGGATCCGACCATGTGACCAACACCGCGACGCAGATCCAGATCATCGAGGCGCTGGGCGGCACCGTGCCGTCCTTCGCACATCATTCGCTACTGACCGGCCCGCAGGGCGAGGCGCTGTCGAAGCGCCTTGGTACCCTGTCGCTGCGCGATCTGCGCGCCCAAGGGATCGAGCCGATGGCGCTATTGTCGCTGATGGCGCGGCTCGGATCGGCCGATCCGATCGAGTTGCGCGGATCGGTCGATGAACTGGTCGAGGGTTTCGACATCGCGCGCTTCGGCGCGGCACCGACGAAATTCGACGAGCGCGATCTTGTCCCGCTGACAGCCCGGCTACTGCAATCGACGCCCTATGACGCGGTGAAAGATGAGATCGCCGCCATCGGTGTGCCCGACGAGATTGCCCCCCGCTTCTGGGACGTGGTGCGCGAAAACGTCTCGACCCGGACTGCAATTGCGGGCTGGTGGGATGTGTTCACCGGAACGATCTCTCCGGTGGTCGCGGATGAGGACAAGGATTACTTGGCAGAGGCTTTCGCGCTGCTGGGCGAACCGCCCTATACCTCGGACACATGGGGCGCTTGGACCGGACGTGTCAAAGAGGCGACAGGCCGCAAGGGAAAGGGCCTTTTCCTGCCGCTGCGCCATGCCGTGACCGGGCAGTCCCGGGGGCCTGAGATGGCGGACGTCATGGAATTGATGCAGGTGAAGCCGAGGCTCTAGGCCACGATCACCGCGCCTTTCGACGACAGAAGCTCTGTCACCAATCCGCGCTCATCTGCCGTTAGCAGCTGGTGGCGTGGATAAAGCGGCTCGGCGCGGTCATCGCTGACGGGCCGATCCCAGCCGCGTGTCGTGGCAAAAAACCGGTCCACCCCGTCCGCGCCAAATTCGCGCAGGTATCCCTGAAGCACCACGTCGAGATAGCTGAGCAGGATCGGCGCCGGATCGGCGTCGGACCGAAAGCTGCTGCGCGGCACGGCATAGACCTGCACCGCCAAAGCCCGCTCGACCGGATGCGCAACGGTATCTGTCACATGATGGCGGCCATAGCCACGTTCGCGTTCGTCCAGCGCGGCCCAGTCGTCGCCGGGCACCCCGGCAATCAGCCCGTCAATCTCGCTGCCTTCATCCGGCACGCCGGTCAGCGTCGCGGGCAGCTTTGGATCGACGGTCACCCAGGCTCTGCCCCAGCCCGAAAGCGTGGCGCGGTGGGCGTCAGAATAGGCGTGAGTCGCGCGATTGACGAGCGATCCGTAGCCAAAGAAAAACGGGTCAGACATGACCGCAAAGATGCGCGTTGCGCGGCCGATTGCAACCCGCTTGCCAAGGCGATCCGATTTGCCTAGCGTTGAAGCGTTCGCACTGGGAGACTCTGGCAAATGCCAGGGCCGAAGGAGCAACCGCCCCGGTAAACTCTCAGGCACCCCGGACCTGTGCGAACGACAAACTCTGGAGAGACCGCATCGCGCGGCGCCGAAGGGATAACGATCTCAGGCGAAAGGACAGAGGGGGCACCAATGGGCAACTGGCCCGTATCTGGTGCCGGACGGTTATGAGCCCGGCGAAGTTGAAAGGGGCGGCATGGCCGATCTGAAGCGAACCTGTCTTTACGATCTGCACATCGAACTCGGTGCCAAGATGGTGCCGTTCGCGGGCTACGAGATGCCCGTGCAGTACCGCCTTGGCGTGATGAAGGAACATCTGCACACACGGGACGCGGCCGGGCTTTTTGACGTCAGCCATATGGGCCAGATCATCCTGCGCGCCGAAAGTGGTGATGCCGGGGATGCGGCCCTTGCGCTGGAAGCGCTGGTGCCGGTCAATATCGCCGGGCTTGCCGAAGGGCGTCAGCGCTATGGGTTTTTCACCAATGACAGCGGCGGGATCCTCGACGATCTGATGATCGCGCGGCGCGGCGATCACCTGTTCCTCGTCGTGAATGCCGCCTGCAAGGACGTCGATATCGCGCATCTGCGCGCAGGGCTTCTCGGGGATGTCTCGGTCGAGGTGATCGAGGACCGCGCGCTTGTCGCGCTGCAAGGGCCGCAAGCCGAGGCGGTGCTGTCGGCCATCCTGCCCGGTGTCGCGGGGATACGATTCATGGATGCAGATGTGTTCGACAGCCCCTATGGCCCACTCTGGATTTCGCGGTCGGGTTATACCGGCGAAGACGGCTATGAAATTTCCGTCCCGGACGATCAGGCAGAGGCATTTGCCCGCGCCATCCTGTCCGACGACCGGGTCCAGGCCATCGGTCTGGGCGCACGCGATTCGCTGCGGCTGGAGGCGGGGCTATGCCTGTACGGCTCCGATCTCGACACCGAGACGACGCCCATCGAGGGCGATCTTCTTTGGGCGATCCAGAAGGTGCGGCGCGCGGGCGGCGAGCGCGAAGGCGGTTTTCCCGGCGCTGATCGCATCCTGACCGAAATTGCAAACGGCCCGGCGCGGCGCCGTGTCGGTCTCTTGCCCGAAGGGCGCGCGCCAATGCGGGCAGGTACGCAAATCTTTGCCACCGAAACAAGCGAAACGCCTATCGGCGCAGTTACATCTGGCGCCTTCGGTCCGTCCGTCCAAGCCCCTGTCTCAATGGGCTACGTTTCAGTGGACTACGCCGAAAAAGACACCAAAGTTTTCGGAGAGGTGCGGGGCAAACGCCTACCGGCGACAGTCGCGGCGATGCCCTTTCATCCACATGACTACAAACGCTGAGGGAATAGCGATGAAATACACCGAAGATCATGAATGGCTGAACGTCGATGGCGATCTGGTTGTCGTGGGGATCACCGAACACGCCAGTGAACAGCTTGGCGATATCGTCTTCGTGGAACTGCCAGAGCTTGAGACGCAGGTGACCAAGGGCGACGAGGTTGTCGTGATCGAATCGGTCAAGGCCGCGTCAGATATCCTTGCGCCGCTGGATGGCGAGATCGTCGAGGTGAACGACAAGCTGGCCGAGACCCCGTCTCTGGTGAACGACGATCCGACCGGCGACGCATGGTTCTTCAAGCTGAAGGTCGACGATCTGAGCGTGCTCGACGATCTGATGACCGAAGACGAATACAAAGAGTTCATCGAATAGACGCGGCCCCGCCGCCCTCAGCATCAACGACAGCCGCGCTGGCCTGCGCGGCGTGAAGGAGTGCCCATGACGAGCTATCGCCCGACGCGCTACGACACCTACGATTTCGCGAACCGCCGCCATATCGGCCCGTCCCCGTCCGAGATGGAGGAGATGCTGAAGGTCGTCGGCGCGGATAGCCTTGATGCGCTGATCGAGGAAACCGTGCCCCGCTCGATCCGTCAGGACAGCCCGCTCGATTGGGCGCCCATGACGGAATTCGAGGTGCTGGGCCGGATGCGCGAAGTGGCGGACAAGAACACAGTCATGACCTCGCTGATCGGGCAGGGGTATTACGGCTGCGTCACGCCGCCCGCGATCCAGCGCAACATCCTTGAGAACCCGGCCTGGTATACCGCTTACACGCCCTACCAGCCCGAGATCGCGCAGGGGCGGCTTGAGGCATTGCTTAACTTCCAGACGATGGTGTCGGACCTCACCGGGCTTGAGGTCGCGAACGCTTCGCTACTGGACGAGGCGACAGCGGCGGCCGAAGCGATGGCCATGGCGCAGCGCGTGGCCAAATCCAAGGCAGGTGCGTTCTTTGTCGACGAGAACTGCCATCCACAGGTGATCGCGGTGATCCGCACGCGGGCAGAACCCTTGGGTATCGAGATCGTGACGGGTGCGCCCGATACGTTGGACGCAGACGCAGTCTTTGGCGCGATCTTCGCTTATCCCGGCACCTTTGGCGACGTGCGGGATTTCGAATCGCTGATCGCCAAGCTGCACGAGGCCAAGGCGATTGCCGTGATGGCCACGGACCTTCTGGCGCTGACGATGCTGAAAGAGCCGGGCGCAATGGGTGCGGATATCGCTGTCGGCAGCGCCCAGCGCTTCGGCGTGCCGATGGGATTTGGTGGCCCGCATGCGGCGTTCATGTCCTGCCGGGATGCTTACAAGCGGTCGATGCCGGGCCGGATCGTCGGGGTGTCTATCGACAGCCGGGGCAACCGCGCATACCGGCTGTCCCTACAAACGCGCGAGCAGCATATCCGCCGCGAAAAGGCGACGTCGAACGTTTGCACCGCGCAGGCGCTATTGGCAGTCATGGCCTCGTTCTACGCGGTGTTCCATGGCCCGGAAGGTTTGCGCGCGATTGCCGAGATGGTGCATTTCAACACCGTCCGCTTGGCCGACACGCTGAAAGGCGCGGGTTTCACCGTCGCGCCGGGTGCGTTCTTCGACACGATCACGGTCGAGGTCGGCGCGATGCAAGGCGTCATCCTGCGGTCCGCCGTAGCCGAGGGGATCAACCTTCGAAAGATCGGCAGCGCCCGCATCGGGATTTCAATCGATGAGACGGTCGACAGCGCGATCATTGCCAAGGTCTGGCGTGCCTTCGGGGTCGAGGCGAAAGCAGGACGCCAGGCCCAGGATGTCGGCTTTCCAGAAGAGCTGATCCGCAAGTCGGATTACCTTGAACACCCGATCTTCCACATGAACCGCGCTGAGGCGGAAATGATGCGTTACATGCGTCGGCTCGCGGATCGTGACCTGGCGCTGGACCGTTCGATGATCCCGCTGGGGTCCTGCACGATGAAGCTGAACGCCGCGGTCGAGATGATGCCGGTCAGCTGGCCGGAATTCTCGACGCTGCATCCCTTTGTTCCGCGCGATCAGGCGGCTGGCTACGCCGAGATGCTGACGGACCTGTCGGAACGGCTTTGCGTGATTACCGGCTATGACGCGATGTCGATGCAGCCCAATTCCGGCGCGCAGGGTGAATACGCGGGCCTCATGGCGATCCGCGCCTATCACGAGGCGAATGGCGACAAGGATCGCTCTGTCTGCCTCATCCCCATGTCGGCCCATGGGACCAACCCGGCCAGCGCGCAGATGGCGGGTATGAAGGTTGTCGTGGTGAAATCGGCGGAGAATGGCGATGTCGATCTCGATGATTTCCGCGCCAAGGCCGAGGCGGCGGGCAGCGCGCTTGCGGCCTGCATGATTACCTACCCCTCGACCCACGGCGTGTTCGAGGAAACGGTGCGCGAAGTGTGCAAGATCACCCATGCCCATGGCGGGCAGGTTTATCTGGATGGCGCGAACCTCAACGCGCTGGTCGGGCTGGCCAAACCCGGAGAGCTTGGCGCCGATGTCAGCCACCTGAACCTGCACAAGACGTTCTGCATTCCCCATGGTGGCGGCGGCCCGGGTATGGGGCCCATCGGCGTGAAGGCGCACCTTGCGCCGCACCTGCCGGGGCATCCGTCGGAAGGAACGAGCGGCCCGGTCAGTGCTGCGCCATTTGGCTCTGCCTCGATCCTGCCGATCAGCTGGGCCTATGTCCTGATGATGGGCGGCGCCGGACTGACGCAGGCGACGAAGGTTGCGATCCTGAACGCCAACTACATCGCGAAGCGGCTGGAAGGGGCCTATGACATCCTGTTCAAAGGGCGCGGCGGGCGCATCGCACATGAATGCATCCTCGACAGCCGCCCGTTTGCCGATAGCGCGAATGTCACTGTTGACGACATTGCCAAGCGTCTGATGGACAATGGTTTTCACGCCCCGACGATGAGCTGGCCCGTGGCCGGAACGCTGATGGTCGAGCCGACGGAATCCGAAACCAAGGCAGAGCTTGACCGGTTTTGCGATGCGATGCTGTCGATCCGGGACGAGATCTGCGCGATCGAGGACGGCACGAGCGACCCGGAAAACAACGCGCTGAAGAACGCGCCGCATACCGTGGAGGACCTGATTGGCGATTGGGACCGGCCCTATAGCCGCGAATCGGCCTGCTATCCGCCAGGCGCGTTCCGGGTGGACAAGTATTGGCCGCCGGTGAACCGCGTGGACAACGTCCATGGCGACCGCAACCTCGTGTGCATCTGTCCACCGGTCGAAAGCTACGCGGAGGCGGCGGAATAGGGTTGGGCACCGGTCACGGCGCGCGGTCCATATCGGGTGAAGGATCGTCGCCCTTGCGCTCTGCCATCTCGGTCGCGGGCGCAACCTGTCGGATGCGGTCCAGATCATCGGCCAAAAGGATGCCCGCGTCCGCGTAGGTCAGCGCGCGGCCCGACAGTTGTTTCGCAGCCTCGGAAATCGCCTCGTTCCGGTGACGCGCCAGCCTTTGATACGCGCCTTGCAGGACAAGCTGCACCTCGACGAACCCGCTACCATCGCGAGCGATGGGGTCGAAACTGCAGCGCATCAGGTCATGCAGATCAATAGGCCGGATATAGACGGCGGTCGCCTCGGGCTCTTCGCTTTCATGAGTGTCGTCGATCATGTCGACCAGCCGCGTCAAGCGGGTGACGACCCCGATCGCCGTGCGCGGATCGTTGATCCCGGGTGATAGTGCGCGCTCGCCGATCTCACACAGCACCGTCAGTGCGTAGATCGGATCCTGAACATAGTCGCGATGCGTCCCGACATGGATTGACGCGCGGATCTGCCTCTCAGACTGTTCGTCGAGCGCCTCGCCATCCACATAGGCCAGCGCATCGCCGTCCCCGACTGTATCGCCGGGGGTGACCGCCAGCCAGATCGAGATCGCTCTTTCTTCGCTTATCTCTCCCAGAGCGTCGGTGTCGATATTCTGGATATATCCGAAGGTCTTGCCATGGACGATGCCCGCAGCCCGCGGGATGTCGCTGGCATCATGGTAGATGTGTGCTCGGTGATATGGGTTGTTCACGCATTTCATGATCGAGGAACGCGCGCTTTCCTCGACCCGGTCGATCGTCGATTCGACGCTGCCAAGGCCCGCGAGGTGCGCCACCCAGCGCAGGATCGCGATCACGACCAAAAGGATCACGCCGACCGTCACGATATAGACGATGGCCACTTCGCCCTCGGAGATCAGATCGACGCTCATCAGAACGGTCAGCGTCAGCGCATAGATGAACGCGCCGATGAAGGTCGCGATCACAGATTGCGTGCGCCCGTCCTGCCTGAGCAGCCTGTGCGCGCGCGGCGTGGCAGACCCATCCGCGGCCAGATGCGCGCTGACCATGATGGACAAGGAAAACGTCGTCACCGCCAGCATGGAATTGGTCAGGATCGACAGAAGCTGCTGCAGCGCCTCTTGCTCGATCTTGAAGGCCAGGTTGAAGGGCAGAACCGTCGTGAACGGGGCCAAGAGGGCGACGATCAGCGCCAGCAGCGCGAAGAACGCTGTGCGCACCCACAAGAGTTGCAGGAGACTGCGCAATTTCCAGATGATGGAGGATATCATGCAAGGCGAACCCCGTCAGGGCACGCCGGTTCCCGCCGCACCGCAATAAAGTCGAGGCACGGCGGGGCAAAGGGATGCGCGTGGATCAGAATACGGTGACCGGCGTGCCAATCGGCACCTGTTCGTAAAGATGCGCGACATGCGCGTTCAGCATCCGGATGCAGCCCGAAGATTCCGAGCGGCCGATCGAGTTCGGATCAGTAGTGCCGTGGATCCGGTAATACGTGTCGCGGCCGTTCTGGTAGAGATAGAGCGCCCGCGCCCCAAGCGGATTTCGCGGCCCGCCGGGCATGATGTAGTCCTCATCCTCGACGAATTGTGAATAGCGGGACGGCTCCCGCTCGATCATCGAATTGGTAGGGCGCCAGCCGGGCCATTCCGCCTTGCGCTGAATCACCGCGTCGCCCTGAAAGGACAGACCGGCCCGGCCCACACCGACGCCATAACGGATGGCCTTCCGCGGCTCTGTCACCCAATAGAGGAAATGGCTTTGCGGGACGACGAGGATGCGGCCTGGCTCATACTCCTTGGAAATGCGCACGTATCGCGGCCGCAGTTCTTCGGCGAGCTCGAATCCTTCGGTCGCGGCGCGGCCCAGTGCAGGCGCGGCGAGCGCGGCAGCAGCGGTTGCAAGAAACTGGCGGCGATTGGCCATGAAGCGTGTCCTCCGGTCGGTCGTGGCGGAAGAATGCCACGGCATCTGTTCTTCGGGCAACGCAGCGAGGGCCCGTCTGGTTTCCGATACAGCGCAAGTGTTGACCTTTGGTAACGCCCTGCGGGGGTCGCAAACGAAAACGGCGCGCATCCGGACAGATGCGCGCCGCGATTCGAACCGTTAGGCCCGAAAAGACTTATGCGAGGGACAGGTTGGTCGCGTTCTCGCGGCCGTCACGGCCAGTCTCGAGGTCGTAGGTGACCTTTTGGTTGTCCTGAAGGCCGGTCAGACCCGAACGCTCAACGGCGGAAATGTGGACGAAAACGTCCTTGCCGCCCGTTTCGGGTGCGATGAAGCCGAAGCCTTTGGTGGTGTTGAACCATTTCACGGTGCCAGTGGCCATGTGAGTTTTCCTTTTTTGCGCTGCCCACGGAACTGCGGCAGCCCGGCTCGTCACGTCAAGAATTCGAGTGCTGTGAGCCGTGGTCGGAAAACAGATGGTCGAAGAGAAGATCGGTAGCAGGCTGTTATATGGCCCAATTCGAGGCGGATTGCAATGGGTGTGATGGGGGCTTGGATCAAAGCGGTGTGTATTTAAGGTTTGTAAATCCTTGTGGCGCAGAGTCCGCCGTGAGCCAGATTCCCGCCGCCCGCCCGCCTCTGCCACCGACGTCTTCTTCACCGTCTGTCTTGCGCAGCGCGGGTCGTCGGTCTTGCTGGATCACTTTGATATTCTGCGCGCGTCCGTGCGCCATGTAGTGCGCGACCGCCCGGTTGAAATTCTCGCTTGGGTTGTTCTGCCCGATCACATGCATGCCGTCTGGCGTATGCCTTAACGGATTCCAAGCTATTCCCAGCACTGGGGCCGGATCAAATCGCGGTTCAGCCGGGATGCCTGTAACGTGGGACAAGGCCCGCCATACAGGTCCCATGGTTCTACCGAGAGAACTTTTTGTACTTGATTCGCTTCGGCTCCACCGCATCCGGCCCCAAACGGCGCTTCTTGTCTTCCTCGTAATCCTCGAAGTTGCCTTCGAACCATTCCACATGTGCCTCGCCCTCGAAGGCGAGGATATGCGTGCAGATGCGGTCGAGGAAGAAGCGGTCGTGCGAGATCACCACGGCGCAGCCTGCGAAATCCACAAGCGCGTCTTCCAGCGCCCGGAGCGTCTCGACGTCCAGATCGTTGGTCGGTTCGTCCAGCAGCAGGACATTGCCGCCGGATTTCAGCAGCTTGGCCATATGGACGCGGTTGCGTTCACCGCCTGAGAGCAACCCGACCTTCTTCTGCTGGTCGCCGCCCTTGAAGTTGAAAGCCGAGCAATAGGCACGGCTGTTCATCTGGGCATCGCCCAGCTGGATCACTTCGCCGCCGTCGGAAATTTCTTCCCAGACCGTCGCATCCGGCTTCAGCGCATCGCGGGACTGATCGACATAGGACAGCTTGACCGTGTCGCCGTATTCCAACGTTCCCGCGTCGGGCTGTTCCTGCCCGGTCAGCATGCGAAAGAGCGTCGTCTTGCCTGCGCCGTTGGGGCCGATCACGCCGACGATACCGCCGGGCGGCAGGGAAAACGACAGGTCCTCGATCAAAAGCTTGTCGCCCATCGCCTTTTGCAGGCCCTCGACCTCGATCACCTTCGATCCAAGGCGTTCGCCATTGGGGATGATGATCTGCGCGTTGGCGAGTTTCTCGCGCTCTGACATGTTCGCCAGGTCGTTATACCGGTCGATCCGCGCTTTCTGTTTGGACTGGCGGGCCTTTGCGCCCTGACGCATCCATTCCAGTTCCCGTTCCAGTGTCTTCTGTCGGGACTTGTCCTCGCGCGATTCCTGTTCAAGCCGCTTGGCCTTCTGTTCCAGCCAGTCGGAATAATTCCCCTCGTAGGGGATGCCGCGCCCGCGATCGAGCTCGAGGATCCAGCCGGTGATATCATCGAGGAAGTAGCGGTCGTGGGTCACGATCAGGATCGTGCCCGGGTAGTTGATAAGGTGCTGTTGCAGCCAGGAAATCGTCTCGGCATCGAGGTGGTTGGTCGGCTCGTCAAGAAGCAGCATTTCGGGCTGTTCGAGAAGCAGTTTGCACAAAGCGACCCGGCGGCTTTCACCGCCCGAGAGAGACGTGACATCTGCCTCGTCCGGTGGGCAGCGCAAAGCCTCCATCGCGACGTCGATCTGTGCGTCGAGATCCCACAGGTTCTCACTGTCGATCTCGTCCTGCAGCGCGGCCATTTCTTCGGCGGTCTCGTCCGAATAGTTCATCGCCAGTTCGTTGAAGCGATCCAGCTTGGCCTTCTTCGCCGCGACGCCTTCCATGACGTTGCCGCGCACATCGAGGCTTTCGTCCAGCTGCGGTTCTTGCGGCAAATAACCGACGCGCGCGCCTTCTGCAGCCCAAGCCTCGCCCGAGAAATCCTTGTCCATACCGGCCATGACGCGCAGGAGGGTGGATTTACCGGCGCCGTTCGCCCCGACAACGCCGATCTTGACGCCGGGCAGGAAGGACAAGCGGATGTTTTCGAATACCTTTTTCCCGCCGGGGTAGGTCTTGGACAGTCCATCCATGTGATAGACGTATTGATAGGCAGCCATTGGGACATCTCCGGGCGTCTGGGATCGCTGTTTCAAACGACTGTCTAGTGGTCCAGGAGGGGGGAGCGCAAGGTTGTGCGGGGGCCGAGTGGCCCCGCGCACCAAGGGCCATCAGGCCTGGTAGTCGTAATTCGCCGCAACTGCGCGAAAGCCGTCGCCATCGGGCGCGATGTTGGCCAGACCTGGGAAGGTCATATGGCTGCCGGCAACCATCATCCGGTCGGCTGCAACGCGGTCGAGGATGCGGGCACGCGTCTCGGCGGCTTGATCTGGGTTGACGTCAAAGCCGATGGTGACCGAGGGGCGCGCGAACTGCACCGGCGGCACATGAATGATGTCGGCCCAGATCAGAAGCGACTCGTCGCCGGAAGACACCATGAAACCGGTATGTCCGGGCGTATGACCCGGCAGCGGCATGGACATGATGCCGGGCGCGATTTCTGCCTCGCCGCTGAACATCGACATGCGATCTCCATAGGCTGACAGCACGCCCTGCGCGATCTGTTTGAAGCCTTGTGACGATTCATCGAAATTGCTGTCGTCAATCCAGAATCCCTGTTCGGTTTCGGACACGACAAGTTCCGCGTTCGGGAACAGGGCGCTGCCGTCCAGCACCGCGCCGCCGACATGGTCGGGGTGAAGGTGCGTCGCGAGAAGATGGGTGATTGCCGACGGGTCGATGCCCGCGCCTGCAAGGTTCATCGGAAGCTTGCCAAGCGTGTCGCCCATCGCGCCGCCGGTACCTGCGTCGACCATGATCTTCAGATCGCCGGTCTCGATCAGGAACGCGTTGACCGCCGAAGGATAGGTCTCGGGATCGCGGAAGGCCGCGCGCATTAGCTCGTCATATCCAGCGGCATCAATCCCGCTCAGCGCATCGGGGCCGATATGCAGCGACCCGTCATTCAGCGCGGTAACGGTGATGTCGCCGACGATAAAGCGCTGGGCCGCGGGGATCGCAGGCGCGCTGCTATGGGCGGCGGCGAAGGTCAGGTTCGGCAGGGCGGTCGCCGTGCTTGCGGCGGCCGCGGTGGCGAAGAAATCTCTGCGGTTCATGGTTTGGGTCCTCCAAATCGTTGCCTGCAAAAGGGTAGCGCGCCGCGAAGGCGCGCCAACTGCCTGGGCATCGCCGACATTGCCTGCGCCGGACACCACGGGTAGACCGGATCGACGATTGAAACAGGGGACGGGCCGAATGATCGCGCATGGGCCGCATTTGCCGATTGCCGCGCGGGGACAACGGATCGGTCTTCTGGGCGGGTCCTTCGATCCACCGCATGAAGGACATGTGCATATCACCGGCGAGGCGATGAAGCGCTTTGGTCTCGATGCGGTCTGGTGGCTGGTCTCACCGGGCAATCCACTGAAAGCTGAAGGACCGGCGGATTTGACCCGCCGTGTCGTGGCCTCTCGCGCGATCCTGACGGACCCGCGCGTCACGGTCACCGATATCGAAACGCGGATCGGCACGCGCTATACCGCCGAAACGCTGCAAGCGCTGTTTCACGCCTATCCCGGTGTCCGGTTCGTCTGGCTGATGGGCGCGGACAATCTGTCGGGGTTTCACCGCTGGGATCGCTGGCGCTGGATCCTGTCGAATATTCCGATAGGCGTGCTCGCGCGCCCGGGCGAGCGCATGGCCGCGCGCATCGCACCAGCAGCGTCCATGTTTGACCGCTACCGTTTGCCTGCGGCCCGTGCGCGGGAGTTGCCGAAGATGTCACCACCCTCTTGGTGCTTTCTGAATATGCCTATGGTAAAAATATCATCGACTGAAATTCGTTCGCGAGGTGAATGGGTTAGGTAGTTGCGCGACTCAGGCGCAATCGGCCAGACCCTGCTTTGGGGGCAGGAGGTGCTATCGTGGCCGTTTCGCGGCGTTTCTTCCTGGGGTCTGCGGCTGCCACCGCGGCAAGCGCAGCCTTTGCCGGCGCGCCAGAGCTTTCGCGCGTGCCGGTCGCGCGCCCTGTCGATTTCCACAAGCGCGCTGTCAAATCCGCCGAACAACTGATCGCCGAGGCCAATCTGACGGGCCGCATCGGCTATCTCGTCGCCGATGCCCGAACCGGTGAGGTGCTTGAGGCGCGCAGCCCGCTGTTACAGCTTCCTCCCGCCTCGACGACCAAGGCGGTCACGGCGCTCTACGCGCTGGACAAACTAGGGGCAGGGCACCGGTTCAAGACCCGTCTTCGTGCGCAAGGCGAGATGTCGAATGGCATCCTCAAAGGCGATCTCTGCCTTGAGGGCAGTGGCGATCCGACGCTCGACACGGATGCGCTGGGCGCGATGGCCCGCGATCTGAAAGAGGCGGGGCTGCGCGAGATCACCGGTCGCTTTGTCGTTCATACCAAAGCGCTGCCGACGCTGTTCTCGATCGACCCCGAACAGCCCGATCACCTTGGCTATAACCCGGCGATTTCGGGTCTGAACCTCAATTACAACCGGGTGCACTTCCAATGGATACGCGAATCGGGCGGTTATTCGGTCAGCATGGATGCGCGTGCGGCAAAGTTCAGCCCCGAGGTCGCGATCGCGCGTATGCGCGTCGTCGACCGCGACTTGCCGGTCTACACCTATTCCGACAAGGGCGGGTCCGATGAATGGACCGTCGCGCGCCCGGCGCTTGGCGCGGGCGGCAGCCGCTGGCTCCCGGTGCGCAAGCCAGAGCTGTACGCCGCCGAGGTGTTTCAGACCCTCGCCCGATCCCATGGCATCGTTTTGCCCCGCGCGGTGGTCGAGGACAGTCTGGTCGGCGGCCGCATCATGGTAGAGCGGGTCAGCGACGATCTGAATACGATCCTGCGCGACATGATGAAGTGGTCCACCAACCTGACCGCCGAGGTGGTCGGCCTCACCGCTACGCGAAAGGCGAATGGCGAGGCGGACACC
>CBFIJK010000007.1:0-78800 GCA_965662745.1 uncultured Paracoccaceae bacterium | reverse complement strand
CCCGCGCGCCGGGGTGGACGCTCTGGCCGGACGCGCGGCGCCTAGCCGAGCGCGGCCGCCTCACGCGCCAAGGCCTCGATCCCGGCCCAATCCCCTGCCTCGACCAGATCCTTCGGCGCGACCCAGCTTCCGCCCACGCACACGGTATTCGGCAAGGCAAGGTAATCGCGCGCGTTCTTCAGGCTCACGCCGCCTGTCGGGCAAAAGGTGATCTGCGGGATCGGCTGGCCGATGGCCTTCAGCGCGGGCGCGCCGCCGTTGGCCTCGGCCGGGAAGAACTTCGCCGTGGTATAGCCGCGCTCCAGCAGCGCCATGGCCTCTGACGACGTCGCGGCCCCCGGCAACAGCGGCAGGCCTTCCGCCTCGCAAGCCGCCAGCAGCGTATCCGTCGCACCCGGCGAGACGCCAAAGCTCGCGCCCGCCGCCTTCGCCGCCTTCACATCGGCCGACGTCAAGAGCGTGCCCGCCCCGACAACGCCGCCCGCAACCTCGGCCATCGCGCGGATCGCATCCAGCGCCGCAGGCGTGCGCAGTGTCACTTCAAGCGCGGGCAACCCGCCCGCCACCAGGGCCTCGGCCAGATCGCGCGCGCGGCTGGCGTCATCAATGACCAGGACCGGGATCACCGGTGCCAGCTTGCAAACCTCAAGCGTTCTCGCACTTGCCTCGGACGGTGTCATCATGGCGCACCCTTTTCCTACTTTGGTTCTGAAAATACCTGATCCGGCGTCACACCACCACCGCGCCGCCGTCGGTGGCATCGCACACGGTTTCCCGGAACATCGCAAACAGCTCGCGCCCGACGCCATGGCCATTGCCCGACAGATCGGCCGTGATCGGCTCGCGGCTGTCCAGATCGACGCCGACGGCTTCCAGCGTGCCCGTGGTCGCATCCAGCCGGACGATATCGCCCTCGCGCAGCCGCGCGATGGGTCCGCCTGCGGCCGCCTCGGGGCAGACATGGATCGCGGCGGGCACTTTGCCCGACGCGCCCGACATGCGCCCGTCCGTGACCAGCGCGACCTTCAGGCCCCGGTCCTGCAGGACGGCCAGCGTCGGGGTCAGCGAATGCAGTTCCGGCATCCCGTTCGCGCGCGGGCCCTGGAAGCGGACGACGACCACCGTGTCTTCAGTGAAATCGCCCGCCTTGAAGGCTGTCTTGACGGCTTCCTGATCGTGGAAAATACGGCATTTTGCTTCGACCACGCGGTGTTCGGGCTTCACGGCAGAGGCCTTTATGATCCCGCGTCCAAGATTGCCGTTTAGTGACACAAGGCCGCCCGACGCCTGGAAGGGGTCGGATACGGGCCGCAGGATCTTGTCGTTCAGCGTCTCGCCGCTGCCGTCTTCCCAGCTCAGCGCGCCGTCCTTTAGCTTGGGTTCCTGCGTGTAGCGGCGCAGCCCGTCGCCTGCTGCGGTGCGCACATCGTCATGCAGAAGCCCCGCGTCCAGCAATTCGCCGATCATGTAACCCAGACCGCCCGCCGCGTGGAAATGGTTCACGTCGGCCAGCCCGTTGGGATAGACCTTGGCCATCTGCGGCGTGACCGCCGAAAGCTCGTCGAAATCCTCGATATCAAGGATCACGCCCGCCGCGCGCGCCATGGCCGGAAGGTGCAGCACAAGGTTTGTCGATCCGCCCGTCGCCATCAGCCCGACGATGCCGTTCACGAAGGCCCGCTCGTCGAGGATCTCGGAAACCGGCGTATAGGCATTGCCAAGCGCGGTGATTTCCAACGCGCGTTTCGCGGCGGCCTCGGTCAGCGCCTCGCGCAGGGGGGTGTTCGGATTGACGAAGGACGCGCCGGGCAGGTGCAGCCCCATGAATTCCATCAGCATCTGGTTGGAATTGGCCGTCCCGTAAAAGGTGCAGGTGCCCGGGCCGTGATAGCTTTCCATCTCGGCCTTCATCAATTCGTCTCGGCCCACTTCTCCGGTCGCAAATTTCTGGCGGACCTTGGCCTTTTCATCGTTCGGCAAGCCGCTCGTCATTGGCCCCGCCGGGATGAAGAGGCCAGGGATATAGCCAAAAGTCGCCGCCGCGATGATCAGGCCCGGCACGATCTTGTCGCAGACGCCCAGATAGACTGCCGCATCGAAGGTGTTGTGCGACAGCGCGACCCCGGTCGCGAGGGCAATGACGTCGCGCGAGAACAGCGACAGCTCCATCCCGACCTGGCCTTGGGTGACCCCGTCGCACATCGCCGGCACCCCGCCCGCCACCTGCGCTGTGGCGCCGACAGAGCGTGCGGCGTCCTTGATGACATTCGGGAAGGTCTCGAACGGCTGATGCGCCGACAGCATGTCGTTATAGGCCGTCACGATGCCAAGGTTCGGCGTGCGTTCGCTGGCCAGCGTGTCCTTGTCGCCGCCCATCGCGGCATAGGCATGGGCCTGGTTGCCGCAGGTCAGATGCGCGCGGCGCGGGCCTTCGTCGGCTGCCATCGCCATCTTTTCAAGATAACGGGTGCGGGGGCCCTTGCTGCGCTCGACGATGCGTTGGGTGACGGATTCGACTTTGGGATGAAGCGCCATGGGAACGGTCCTTTCATCTAGGGTTGGCCCGTCTCTAGCAGGTGTCGTTATCGCTAACAAGTCATGCGCACACCGGTTGCTGCGCTGCCGCATCGCCATGCTGCAGGCGCATAACGGCGTTTCGGCATTGTCTGTCGTTCTTCAGAGAAGGGGGGCCTAACTATGTAAGCAACACAGATACATACCAATAAGGACCACAGACATGCATTCCGAATACCCCGCACGCTACGACATGTTGGCCATCGAAGAAGAAGCCCGCCGCCTGCGCGCCGAAGCCATGCGCCACGCTTTTTCCAGCTTCCGCACCTGGGTGTCGAACCTGCGCGCTTCGATCTTCCACACGGCCGGCCAGAAAGCCTGACCCTGCACAAATCCGTAGCTTCAGGCGTCTCAAAAAGGCCTGCCGCAAACCCGCGGCGGGCCTTTTGTATTTCCGGCCCCTCCGCGCAAATCGCCATTTGCCTTGGCCTTGGCAGGCGGTAAGGGAGGGCATGACCGATATCCCCACAGTCCGCCTGAAACCAAAGATCGACGCCCGTCCCCTGCGCCATGGCGCGCCTTGGGTCTTTGCCGATCAGCTTGTCACCGACCGCCGTACCAAGGCGCTCTTGCCCGGCACTATCGCTTTGCTTGAAGACGCCGAGCGCAATCCGCTGGGCCTTGTCGCGGTGAACCCGGTGTCGAAGATCATCTGCCGGATGCTGGATCGCGACCCTTCCGTCGAGATTGGCAAGGCGTGGCTGGTGACGCGTCTGCGCGCAGCGCTGGATCATCGCGAGCGTCTGTATGACCATCCGTTCTATCGCCTTGTCCACGCCGAGGCGGATGGCCTGCCTGGCACCGTGATCGACCGCTTCGGCGATGTGGCCGTGATCCAGCCGAACGCCGCTTGGGCCGACACGCTGGCCGAGGATCTGGCCGATGCCGTGACCGAAGTGACAGGCGTTTCAACCGTCATCAAGAATGCCAGCGGTCGCGCGCGGTCGCTCGAAGGTCTGGACGATGTCACCGAGGTCATGCGCGGCGCGCTCGACGCGCCGGTCAAGGTGCCGATGAACGGCGCGATTTACATGGCTGACCTTCTGGGCGGGCAGAAAACAGGCCTTTTCTTCGATCAACGCCCGAACCATGCTTTTGCGGCGTCCCTGACCAAGGGCCAGCGCGTTCTCGACGTGTTTTCCCATGTCGGGGGCTTTTCGCTGGCCGCGTTGGCGGCGGGGGCTGAAAGCGCCTTGGCCGTCGATGGCAGCGCCCCGGCGCTGGCGCTGGCGGAACAGGGCGCGGCGGAAATGGGCGTCTCTGACAGGTTCATTGTGCGGCAGGGCGATGCCTTTGCCGTGCTCGAAGCATTGGCTGAAGAGGGCGAGACCTTTGGCACCGTCATCTGCGATCCCCCAGCCTTCGCGCCGTCGAAACAGGCGCTCGATGCCGGTCTGCGTGCTTATGAGCGTGTCGCGCGGCTTGCGGCCTCGCGCGTCGCCCCCGGCGGCTACCTTGTGCTTTGTTCCTGCTCCCACGCCGCCGATCTGGCCAAGTTCCGCGCCGCATCGACGCGCGGGATCGGACGTGCGGGGCGATCGGCGCAGTTGATCCATACCGGCTCTGCCGGGGCCGATCACCCACAGCTGCCGCAACTGGCGGAAACCGGGTATCTCAAGGCGCTCGTCTACCGGCTGGTTCCGTGAAAGCGCTGCTCGACGCGAACGTCCTTTACCCAACGGTGATGCGCGAGGTGCTGATCGGCTGCGCGGCAGAGGGGCTTTACACCCCGCTCTGGTCGGCGCGCATCCTTGAGGAATGGGCGCGGGCGGCGATCAAGCTTGGGCCGGAGGGTGAGACCATCGCACGCGGTGAGATCGCCGTTTTGCGCAAGGATTGGCCAGGGGCCGAAGTGCGCGTGGCCGAAGGGCTGGAGGCGCGGCTTTGGCTGCCGGATCCGGCCGACGTGCATGTGCTGGCGGCTGCGATCCACGGCTCTGCCGATGTGATCGTGACCTCGAACGCCAAGGACTTCCCGCGCCGCACGCTGACCGAGGAAGGTCTTGATCGGCAGGACCCGGATCAGTTCCTGCGCGGGCTTCATGCGCGGTCGCCGGATGTGGTCGCGGGGGTGGCCGAGAGGGTGCGCCAGACGGCGGAGCGTCTGTCGGGAGAGGCCTGGACCACACGCGCCTTGATGAAAAAGGCCCGGCTGCCGCGATTGGGGAAGTTGCTGGGAAGCTGATCGGCTGACCGATAGGCCCGGCACTTTTGGTGCTCGACGCGCCTGCGCGATGACAATCCGGTAGCCTTATTTGGCGTCTTGCAAATGCAGATAGGTCTCGTTGAACCGCTTGGTCAGGTGCTCGCCCGCAAGGATCGTCTCCTCCGACCCGGCGGGCGCGACATTGGTGTCCCAGTTGGGGTTGAAGAACAGCGGGATCGAAATCCTTTCGTTCGATGTGCCGACCACCCGGTGCGGCGTCGCGACCACACGGCGGGCAGTCCAGAATTCCAGCATCTCGCCGAAATTGATGATGAATTCGCCGGGCGGGGCCGAAACGGGGATCCAGCCGCCGCCACGCGTGCGCACTTCCAGACCTGCAGAGCCATCGGTCGCCAGAAGCGTCAGGCAGCCATAATCCGTATGCGTGGCGATGCCGAAATCCTTGGCGCCTGCCCAGGAGGGACGCTCGGGGTAGAAATTGGCCCGCAAGAGCGCCATCGGCTTGGAAAACGCATCGTCGAAATAGGCCGGGTCCTCACCGATCGCGCCCGCAATTCCACGCAGAAGATCGAGTGCGACGTGACGTGCCTTGGCGTAGTACCCTTCGACCGTAGACTGAAAACCGGGCGGATTTTCCGGCCACTGGTTGGGCGCATAGACGGAGCGCGCGGCATCGGGATCGTCTGGCGGAAGCTCAAGACCCATGTCGAAGACCTGCTTGTAGTCCGGGTTCGCCTCGGGATCGACCTGCTCGGATCCCGGCGCGCCCCAGCCCCGGTTCGATCCGGTTCTGGCCATGTCGATTCGCGCTTTTTCAACAGCGGGCAGGTGGAAGAAACTGCGATAGACCTCCAGCGCGTCCTCTACCTCGGCGCGGCTGAGCGCGGTGTTATGGACAGTCATGAAGCCGATCTCATGCGCCGCCTCGGCCACCAGCGCTGTCGTAGCGGCGTGATCGGGATGCGCGGCATCGCCAAGCGCGCGGGCGTCGATGCGGGGAATGCGGTCGGTCATGGGGCGGTCTCGCGTCGGAAAATGGGCCGTCGCGCCTGAGGTGATGGCTTTCCGCCAGCGTGTAAAGACGGTAATCCGGCGAAAGCAGCCGAAAAGGAGCATGGATTATGGCCAATCGTCGCAAACTTGCCGCCGGAAACTGGAAGATGAACGGCACGGGGGGCGATCTGCCCGCGGTCGACGCGCTGGTCGCGGCGCAAGGCGGCGCTGGGGTCGACATGCTCCTTTGTCCGCCCACCACGCTGATCGACCGAATGGCCGGGCGCGTCGAGGGCAGCGCGATTGCCGTCGGCGGGCAGGATTGCCATGCGGCTGGTTCAGGTGCGCATACCGGCGACGTGTCGGCAGAGATGCTGGCAGAGGCGGGCGCGCGCTATGTTATCCTTGGCCATTCCGAACGCCGCGCCGATCATGGCGAACGCGACGCGGATGTCGCCGCAAAGGTGCCCGCTGTCATCGGCGCGGGGCTGATCGCCATCGTCTGTGTCGGCGAGACGCTGGACGACCGCGAGGCGGGGCGCGCGCTGGACGTGGTGCGCGGTCAATTGGCCGGGTCGCTGCCCGATAGCATGGCCGCCGCCGATCTGGTCATCGCCTATGAGCCCGTCTGGGCCATCGGCACCGGCAAAGTCGCCTCGACCGATGACATCGCCGAGATGCACGCTGCCATTCGCGCCGCACTGGTGGACCGCTTCGGCGATGAAGGGCAGGGGATGCGCATCCTCTATGGTGGGTCGGTCAAGCCCGGAAACGCCGCCGAGATCTTCGCGGTGAAGGATGTGGACGGCGCGCTTGTCGGGGGCGCTTCGCTCAAGGCCGCCGATTTCGGCGCGATCATCGCGGCGCTCGACGCGGCCTGACGGCGGGCCGCCGAGTGACCGGCAAAGCTCAGGTCCAGACGACTGCGACGGCGACGAGAAAGATCACCGTCGTGATCGGCCCCCAAAGCATGCGCTCGGCACGAGAGCGGGTGATCCAGTTCAGCACCATCATCAGCGCGTTCATCGCCACGGTGGCCCAGCCCGTCCAGCTCGGCCAGCCGGGCCAATGCCCGCCCGCGGAAAGGATCGCAAGCGCCATGGCGGCAAGCAGGACGATGGACACTGCCGCGATGATGCGGCCTGGCCGTGGCAGCGGGCCTTCAATCTGGCCGCCTTGTGTGATCCGGCCCCACGGGGCACCCAGGATCAGCGCGATCTGAAAGCCGATCACTCCGAGGATCAGCGCGCAGTAGAGAAAAGCCATCGTTGCAAATTTCTGATGTCAAATGTCGGGGTAAACCCGCCCATATCTTAGCAGCACCGGACATGCGATCAACGCCTGGATCAAAGGGCGCCCGCGTCGCCTAACCTGCTGTGACGTCGAACCGGTACAACCAGTCGAAACGTTTCAGCGGCGCTCTCGGCGCGACGCGACTGCCGAGGCGCAGCGCGGTATGCGCGGCGCGGCGCACAAGTGGGTTGCGCAGGTGGTAGTTGCGCGCGTTGGCGTTTGCGGTCTCGATGGCGCGGACCGTGCGCGGGCGGCGCATGGCCTGGTAAAGCGCCAGCGCCTCGGGCATTTCGGCCCGCGACAGGGCATCGGCCAGCACCCAGGCATCTTCCAGCGCAAGATTGGCTCCCTGCGCGAGGAAGGGCAGGGTGGGGTGCGCGGCATCGCCAATGAGCGCGGCGTTCCCCTGTTGCCAGTCGGTCGCGACGGGGTGGCGGAAGAGACCCCAGAGATAGGGTGTCTCGACCCGATCCAAGAGCGCGCGCAGATCGCCGTGCAGTCCGCGAAAGCGGTGGCGCATTGCGTCCGGGTCGCCGGGCAGGTTCCAGCCTTCTTCGGCCCACTCCTTGCGCTCTTCGACCGCGACGATATTCATTTGATCGCCGCCGCGCAGGGGGTAGGTCACGACATGGCAGCCGGGGGCCATATGAACCTGCGCCTCGGGCGGTGCATCCGGCGGGGCGGGGACAATGGCACGCCAGGCGACCTGACCGGTGAAGAAGGGCGTGCGTTCGCCGTTGAGGACCGGGCGGAGTTTCGAGTGCAGTCCATCCGCGCCGATCAGCAGGTCCGGGGTTTCGCGTGTGCCATCGACGGTGACGGCATGGCCCTGCCCGGTGCGCGTAACCTCGGACACCTCGGCGCCCAGACGAATTTCCACTCCGGCAGCCCGGGCACCTTCGGCAAGGCGCGCGATCAGATCGGCCCGGTGAAGCAAGAGGAAGGTCTGTTCCGCCGCATGGCGCGCAAGGTCCAGATGCAGCACGTCGCGCCCGATCAGCCCGTCCAGAAGCCGCACACCTGTGGACCGGATTCCATCCGAGCGCAAAACGTCCCCAAGCCCCAGCGCATCCAGAACCGACAGCCCGTTGGGGCTGATCTGCAGGCCCGCGCCGACCTCTGTGATCGCCAGGGCGCGTTCCAGCACCGTCACGCGCGCGCCGCGATGGGCGAGGGCTGTGGCGACGGCAAGCCCCGCCACGCCCGCGCCAATCACCGTGATCTGCATGCCGATCAGCATCGTGCCCCCTCAAACGAAAACGCCGGCACGGTTTCCCGCCCCGGCGTCAAATGTCCAGCCGACATGCGGCTTAGTCGTCGCGATGCACACGCTCGCGGCGTTCGTGCCGTTCCTGCGCTTCGAGCGTCATGGTGGCGATCGGGCGCGCGTCCAGACGTTTGAGCGAAATCGGCTCGCCGGACTTTTCGCAATATCCGTATTCGCCTTCGTCGATGCGGCGCAGCGCGGCGTCGATCTTGGTGACAAGCTTGCGTTGGCGATCACGGGTGCGCAGTTCGAGCGCGCGGTCGGTTTCCTCGCTCGCGCGGTCGGCGATGTCGGGCACGGCACGGGCGCTGCCCTGCAATCCCTCGATCGTGTGACGGCTTTCCGTCATAAGCTCTTCTTTCCACGCAATCAGCTTGCGGCGGAAATATTCAAGCTGGCGGTCGTTCATGAACGGTTCGTCTTCCGCGGGACTGTAGTCCTCTGGCAGAAAGGATTCGGCTTTCATTCCGTCTTCCTCATGCTTGCCGGGCATCGTCATTGCACTTGGCTCTGTCATACCGGCCCTCCGTGCGGGTCGTCTAACTGATGGATGAAATCTTGTCACTACACGAAAACAGCACAATGACCGGCTTTTCAGCGTCTTGCGCTAACAGTCGTGCTTTGCCTCAAAGCCGTTGACCGATGGGCGCGGCGTTCCCTAGGGTCAAGGCAAGGGCCTGTTTCCCAGAGCGTCTTTGGCTTGGGTCGTGCGATCATGCACCGGGCAAGATCCGGGGGGATACCATGTTTCACTTGTTCCGAAGGGCCGTCCTGGGATTGCTTCTGGTCTTTGCCGGATCGTTTCCAGCTGCGGCACAATCCGTTGAGGCGCGGCCTTATTATGACAATGTGCGCGGCTGGAAGGTCGTGACTTTCTGGGAAAATGGGAACTATGCGGGCTGCGGCATGGCGCGTCCCGACCTTGGCTTTCACTTCGGCCTCGCACGGGAAAACGGCGACTGGTTCCTGTTGTTTCCGTCCAATGCCGGGGATGGATCGGCTACCGGTGTCTTTGTCGATATCGGGCGCTATTCGGAGGAATTCGAGCTGATCAGCCAGATGGGCATCTGGGGCACTCCGATTCCCGGCGCCTGGATCGACGAGATCGCGGCGGGCAGCACGATGGGCGTCGATATGAACGGGCAGTATTACAGCATGTCACTGTCGGGCACGACGGCGGGGATCCTCAAGGTCGAGGAATGCGATGTCCTTCATGGCAGCGCGGCGCAAAGCCCCTCATCGCCCCCACCAAATACCAATGCGCAATTCGGCGCGGGTTGCCCGTTTGTCGGGGACTTCTATTCCCCCAACTCGCAGGATTGGGCGACGGTGACCTTCTACAACACGCGGCCAGAGCCGGTGACGGTCTACTGGATCGGCTATGACGGCGCGTTCAACGAAATGGCGTGGATCGGATCTGGCGATCAATGGGCCGTCGACACCAGCGCCGGGCATCTCTTCGTCGCGCGCGGCGCGGGCGGGCGGTGCTATGGCGGCGCGATCGAGGCGGTCTTCGGCGCGTCGGAATTCTTCATCCAGTAGCGCCGCGCGCGGCATCGGCGCCGCCTTGCATCGGCGGCGGCGCTCGCCTACCCCTTGGCCCAAGCCGAAGGGATAGTGCCATGCAATTCACCGGAACCAAGGATTACGTCGCCACGGGCGATCTGACCGTCGCGGTCAATGCCGCCATAACGCTTCAGCGGCCGCTTCTGGTGAAGGGAGAGCCCGGGACAGGCAAGACGGAACTTGCGCGCCAGGTTGCGGATGCGCTGGGCCTGCCGATCCTTGAATGGCATATCAAATCCACCACCCGCGCGCAGCAGGGCCTTTATGAATACGATGCCGTCAGCCGTCTGCGCGACAGCCAGCTGGGCGATGATCGGGTGAACGATGTTCGCAACTACATCCGCAAGGGCAAGCTGTGGCAGGCCTTCGAGGCGACAGGCCGCGTGGTCCTGCTGATCGACGAGATCGACAAGGCCGATATCGAGTTTCCGAACGATCTTCTGCAGGAACTCGACCGGATGGAATTCAACGTCTACGAGACCGGCGAGACGGTGACGGCCCGCCAGCGGCCCATCGTCATCATCACCTCGAACAACGAAAAGGAACTGCCCGACGCTTTCCTGCGCCGCTGTTTCTTTCACTACATCCGTTTTCCCGAGGCCGAGACGCTGCGCAAGATCGTCGAGGTGCATCATCCCGGCATCAAGGGCGCCTTGCTGACCGAGGCGCTGACCCGGTTCTACGAGATCCGTGAAACGCCCGGGCTGAAGAAAAAGCCGTCGACCTCGGAAGTGCTCGACTGGCTGAAGCTGCTTCTGGCAGAAGACCTGAGCCCCGAGGATATCCGTAAGGATGGCGCGAACGCGCTGCCCAAGCTGCATGGCGCGCTCTTGAAGAACGAACAGGACGTGCATCTCTTCGAGCGTCTGGCCTTCATGGCGCGGGGGCGCGGGTAGGGATTTCGGCATGGGCGCGATGCTCCATGTCCTGTCGCATGACATTCTGCCGGTCTTCGCGATCCTTGCGCTGGGCTTTGGCATGGGCAGCTTCAAGACAGCGTCCGAGCCCGAGGCGCGCGCGCTCAACCGTATCGCCTTTCTGGTGCTGCAACCGGCGCTGATCTTTCCGCTGATCGCCGGGATCGACCTTGGCGGCTTCGATTTCCGGGCGCTCGCCGTCTATGCGCTGTGCGAGGCGGTCGCCTTCACGCTGGCCTATGCGATCGCGCGGATCGTGTTCGGACGCGCGCATCTGGAAAGCTGGCTGCTGGCGATGGCTGTCGTCTTCGTCAATTCGCTGCTGTATATCTGGCCCATATCCTTCCTGATCTATGGCGAGGCGGCGGCGCTGCCGATCACGGCGATCGTCGCCTGGGACAGCTCGTTCAGCTTTGCGTTCTTCATCGTAACGACTGATTTGATGTCCGGCTCTTCCAGCCGCGGTGCGGCGATGAAACGCGTCGCCAGGAACCCGGTGCTCATCGCGATCGCGCTGGGGATGGCAATGAACGCCTTCCACATCCCAGTGCCAGACCCGGTCCTGACGGCGGCGAAATTCGCGGGCGCCGGGGCCGCGCCGCTGACCCTTTTCGCGCTGGGCGTGATCCTGTCGCAGCAATCGATCAGGCCCACCGGCACCGTCGCGGGGATCTCGGCGCTGAAGCTGATATTCTTTCCGCTGCTCGTCTGGACCGCGCTGGGCCTTTTTGCGCCCGGCACCGACTGGCGCGCGCTCTTCACGCTGAATGCCGCCGGTCCGTCGGGGGCGATGTCCTTCGCGCTTGCGCTTCTTTATGGCGTCAGGACAGATACCATCGCGCCGGTCGTCATCTGGACGAGCGTTCTGTCCCTGTTTTCCTTGGCTATTCTTGCATGACCCTGACCATCCGCCCCGTTACCGCCGCCGATCAGATTGAATGGCGCCGCCTCTGGACCGGATATCTGGAGTATTACGAGACAAGCGTGGCCGAAGAGGTCTACCAGACCTCCTTTGCCCGGCTCCTGTCCGAGGATGAGGAAGAGTTTAACGGCCATATCGCTGAACTCGATGGCCGCGCTGTGGGGCTGGTGCATTTCCTCTTTCATCGGCACATGTGGCGGGTCGAGAAGGTCTGTTATCTGCAAGACCTTTATGCCGACACTGATGTGCGGGGCCAGGGGATCGGGCGGAAACTGATTGAATCGGTCTATGACTCTGCGGACACAAATGGGTGTCCTCGGGTCTACTGGCTCACTCAGGACTTCAATGACACGGCAAGACGGCTTTATGATCGGGTTGGGCAGGTAACGCCGTTCATAAAATACGACAGGCCGAAGACATGATGAGATTGATCGCCGCCGCCGCGCTGGCCCTTGTGGGTGCGTGCGCTGCGCCGCCCCAGGGCGACAACGGTGCGGGCGCGGCGCGTCTTGAAGGCATGCCGCTGGCGCTGCCGCCGATGAAGACCTTCCCGCGCATCGCCACCCACCGCGCCAGCCGGTCAAATGTCGATATCGCCCGCGATTTCATCGACCTGTCGTTCCAGCTGGAAAGTGGCCGTGCGATCCCGGTCCTCAGCCGGTTCGAGGGCCCCGTGACGGTCCGCATCACCGGCACCGTGCCGCCCAGCCTTGGACCCGATCTCGCGCGGCTTCTGGGACGGTTCCGGCGCGAGGCAGGGATTTCCATCCGCCAGGTGCCCGCCAACGAAGAGGCCGCGATCACGGTCGAGGTCGTCTCGCGCCGCGATCTGCAGCGTTTTGTCCCGCAGGCGGCCTGTTTCGTCGTCCCGCGCGTGGCCAGCTGGGCCGAATACCGCCGCGACCGCGCGGGCGCGCTGGTCGACTGGACCACGCTAAAAACCCGCGAGCGGCTGGCGATCTTCATTCCGGGCGACACAAGCCCGCAAGAAATCCGCGATTGTCTGCACGAGGAGATGGCGCAGGCGCTTGGGCCCCTCAACGACCTTTATCGTCTGTCGGACAGCGTCTTTAACGACGACAACTTTCACACGGTTCTGACCGGTTTCGACATGCTGGTGCTGCGCGCCTATTATGACCCGGCCCTGCGCTCTGGCATGACGCCGCAGCAGGTGGCCGATCGTCTGCCCGCGATCCTTGCGCGGCTGAACCCCGCAGGCCAGCGCATCGCGCCCAGCCCCCGTTCGCCCAGCCCGCGCGCTTGGATCGATGCTGTGGAACAGGCGCTTGGCCCGAACGCATCGCCCAACGCGCGGCAAGCAGCGGCAAGCCGGGCCGTCGAGATCGCGCAATCGCAGGGCTGGACGGACAACCGCATGGCCTTTTCGCTTTTCGCGCTGGGCCGCCTGACGTTGTCGCGCGAAAGCAACGTGGCGCTTGCGTCCTTCCTGCAGGCCAAGAAGATCTACGATTCCAAGCCCGAAACGAAACTCCATGCCGCGCATGTGGCCATGCAGCTTGCCGCCTTCGCACTGTCGTCCAACCAGCCGCGCGCCGCGATTGATTTGGTCGATACCTACACGCCCACCGTGGCCGATGCCGAGAACGCCGCGCTTTTGGCGACGCTTCTTCTGATCAAGTCCGAGGCGCTTGAGCTTCTGGGCGAGGCAGGCGCAGCGCGGGCCGTTCGGCTCGACAGTCTCGGCTGGGCACGTTACGGGTTCGGCCCGGATGCGGCCGTGCGGGACCGCGCGAACGAGATCGCGCAGCTGTCGCCGCGTCGCCGCGCAGGAGGGTAGGGAATGTTCGTATTGATCGGCGCTGTTCTGGGCGCTTTGTGGGGCGGTGCGCTGGCCAGGCGCCGCGGCGGCAAGAAGGCCGACATGGCGCAATATGCGGCCGGGTTCGGCATTCTCTTTGCGCTGGTCGGCCTGATCTTCACGTTGGTCATTCACCGCGCCTTCGTCTGATCGCGTTTTGGACAAGCGCGCCTGCTTCAGCTAGGAAAGGGCCGTCATGTTCCTGCCCTTCTTCGAAAACCTGCGCGCGGCGAAACTGCCCGTCTCCGTCCGCGAATACCTGACCTTTCTTGAAGCGATGGGCGCGGGCCTTGTGACCTATGATATCGACGGGTTCTACTATCTGGCACGCGCGGCGATGGTGAAGGACGAGCGGCATATCGACCGTTTCGATCGTGCCTTTGCCAAGTCCTTCGAGGGACTGGCGCAAATCTCGATGCAGGATGTGATCGAGGCCGTCGATATCCCCGAAGAATGGCTGCGCAAGATGGCTGAAAAGCACCTCAGCGAGGACGAGCGGCGCGAGATCGAGGCGCTGGGCGGGTTCGACAAGCTGATGGAGACGCTGAAAGAGCGGCTGAAGGAACAGGACAGCCGCCACCAGGGGGGCAGCAAGTGGATCGGCACCGCCGGGACGTCTCCGTTCGGGGCCTATGGATACAACCCCGAAGGCGTGCGCATCGGGCAGGACGAAAGTCGCCACCGCAAGGCCGTGAAGGTCTGGGACAAGCGCGAGTTTCGCCAATATGACGACAGTGTCGAGATCGGCACGCGCAACATCAAGGTCGCGCTGAAACGCCTGCGCAAATGGGCGCGCGACGGCGCCGAAGAAGAGCTTGATCTGAACGGCACCATCCGCGCGACGGCCGAGAACGGCTATCTTGACGTCAAGACCCGGCCAGAGCGGCGCAATGCGGTGAAAGTGCTTCTGTTTCTTGATGTGGGCGGGTCGATGGACGATCATATCCGCGTGGTGGAAGAGCTGTTTTCCGCCGCCCGCGCCGAGTTCAAGCATCTGGAATACTACTACTTCCACAACTGCATTTACGAGGGCCTGTGGCGCGACAACCGCCGCCGCTGGACCGAACAGATCCCGACGATGGACGTGCTGCGCACCTATGGGTCCGACTACAAGTGCATTTTCGTCGGCGATGCGTCGATGTCGCCCTATGAGATCGCTTTTCCCGGCGGCGCAAATGAACACTGGAACCCCGAGTCCGGGCAGGTCTGGCTGGAACGCGCCCGCGATCAGTGGCCCGACCATCTGTGGATCAACCCTGTGCCGGAAAGGCACTGGGGCTACACCCAGTCCATCGCGATGATTAGGGAAGTCTTCGGCGCAGACCGCATGGTGCCGATGACCCTCGACGGGATCGAACGTGGGATGCGCGCGCTGGGGCGTTAGGCCTTGCCTCTTGCCGGTCCGGCTATCAGGCTGGACTTGCTGCTTCATAACGGACCTCGTTGATGCCCTCCCGCCTGAAACAGGCTGCCAAGCGCCATCCCTGGCTGACCGGGGCCTTCGCGCTTGCTCTTGCGCTTTTCGTGGTCTTTGCCGTGCGCGCTGCACTGTTCGCGATGTACTGGAGCGATCCGGCCAAGTTCCGCCAGCCGATCGAGGGGTGGATGACGCCGCGCTATGTCGCGACCAGCTGGCGCATCCCGCGCCCCGAGATGGACGCGGCGCTTGGAGAGGCGATGCCGCCCAAGGGCGTTCGCCTGACACTGAACGAGATCGCGAAGGAAAGCGGCGTGCCGCTTGAGGTGCTGATCGAGCGGATCGAGGCAGCGGCGCCCCCGCCCAAGGATCGCCCGTGACCGAGGTCTTGTTCGGCTTTCTCACCAGCTATGGCGCGTGGTCCATCGGGATCGCGACGTTCCTGTCGTGCCTGTTCCTGCCGATCCCCACATCCCTTCTGATGCTGACCGGCGGCGCGCTGGGGGCTACAGGCGATCTCGAACCGCTTGAGGTCGGGCTTGCCGCCTTCACCGGCGCGGTGCTGGGCGATCAGGTCGGCTTTCAGATCGGACGCGTCGGCGGACGGTCGATCCTTGCCCGCGTCGCCCGTAATCCCGCGCGGGCCAAGCTGGTCGCGCGGGCCGAAGGCATGGTCGAACGGCGCGGCGGGCTGGGCGTGTTCCTGTCCACTTGGGCTGTTGCGCCGCTTGGTCCCTGGGTCAACCTCGCCGCAGGGGCCGCCGGGATGAAGACCTGGCGCTTTACGCTTTGGGACGTCGCCGGAGAGGTGATCTGGGTCACGCTCTATGTCGGGCTGGGGTATCTTTTCGTCGACCGGATCGGGGCGGTGTCGGGTATCCTGTCCAACATCTCGGGCGCGCTGGCCGCCGGGGTCGTGGCGTTTGGGCTTGGCCTGTGGCTGCGCGCGGCGATCCGGGCGGATCGGGCAAGGGCGAAGGAAAGAGGCAAGTCATGAGCGATGCACCGGTCTATGAGATCGACACAGGGAAATTCCACGCCGACCCCTATCCCGATCTCGCCGCTATGCGCGAAGGTGCCCCTATCGCCTTTGTCCCGCAGCTTGGCGCAACCCTGATCACCAAGCACGCTGCCATCTCGCGCGAGGAAAAGCGCGTGCAGGTCTTTTCTAGCGACCAGCCTGGCGGGTTGATGACCATGCTCATGGGCCAGAACATGATGCGCAAGGATGGCGACGCCCACGCCGCAGAGCGCAAGGCGACGTTCCCCGCGTTTTCGCCGCGCACCGTACGCGAGCATTGGCTGGCCGAATTCCGCGCCGCCACGCAGGATGTGCTGGACCGGATCGCGCCGCTGGGCCAATGCGATCTGGTCGCCGACTACGCAATGCCCGTCTCGGCCGAGGCGCTGAAGACGATCACGGGCCTGACGGATATGGACTGGCGCGACATGGACCGCGTCAGCCAGGGGATGATGGACGGGATTGCCAATTACACAGGCGATCCCGCGGTCGAGGCCAATTGCAACGACTGCACTGCGCTGATCGACGCGCATATCGACGCGCGGCTGGGCGCCGAGACGCCGCCGCATGAGAAGTCCCTGATCGCCGCGCAACTGGCCGCGGGGCTGCCGATGGAAACGCTGCGGGCCAATGTGAAACTCGCGATTTCAGGCGGCCAGAACGAGCCGCGCGATGCCATCGCGGGCTGCGTCTGGGCGCTGTTGACCCATTCGGATCAACTGGCGCTGGTGACGAATGGCACGGTCACATGGCGCGCGGCGTTTCAGGAATACGCGCGCTGGATATCGCCCATCGGCATGTCCCCGCGCCGCGTGGCGATGGCGGACACGGTCGACGGCGTGGCACTTGAGGAAGGCGACCGCGTCTTCCTGATGTTCGGCTCCGGCAACCGGGACGAAGACGTCTGGGATCGGCCCGCTGCCTTCGATCTGACTCGCGATACCCGCGCCTCTCTCGCCTTTGGGGCGGGGCCGCATTTCTGCGCGGGCGCGGCCGCTTCCCTTGCGCTGATCTCCGAGGTCGCGCTGCCGATGTTGTTCGACCGCTTGCCGGGCCTGCGCCTGATGGGCGATGCGCCCTTCGCAGGCTGGGCGTTTCGCGGTCCGCTCTCGGTGCCGGTCGCCTGGGATGCGTGACCAGGCCGCATCACAAAGCGGCCAGCCGGGGTTTGCGCGGCCCTGCTTGCGCCCCATATTCATCCCATGTTGAAATTCTCGCCGATCATTCTTGCGCTGCTTTACGGATTTGCGATGTATCGCTTTTCCGTCTGGCGCACCTCGCGCCAGCTTGACGCGCAATCGGTCGAGCTTTTCGATCCAGGCCTCTCTCCGATCCTTGACAAGATGGCCAAGGCGCTCGACGTGGCAAAGGTCAAACTGCATCTTTATGAGATCGACCCGGTCAACGGTCTTGCCGCCCCCGATGGCCGCATCTTCATCACGCGGGGTTTTTATAATCGCTATCGGCACGGGCTGGTCTCTGCCGAGGAACTGGCCAGCGTGATCGCGCACGAACTGGGGCATGTGGCGCTGGGCCATTCGCGGCGGAGGATGATTGATTTTTCGGGCACCAATGCGCTGCGCATGGGGCTGGCGATGGTTCTGTCGCGGATCATTCCGGGCGTCGGCGCGATGATCGCGAACGCGCTTGCGTCTCTTCTGTCGGCCAAGCTGTCGCGCAGCGATGAGTATGAGGCCGATGCCTATGCTGCCGCGCTGATGGTCAAAGCGGGCCTCGGGACAGAGCCGCAGAAATCGCTGTTCCGCAAGCTGGAGAAGCTGACCAATTCCGCGGGTGCGCCCGCGCCTGCCTGGATGATGAGCCACCCCAAGACCGAAGAGCGGATCCGCGCCATCGAGGCGCTGGAAGCGCGCTGGCAGGGCGGGCAGATCCCGGACGGCCGCTGAGGCCTAGATGGCCGAGGCGAGGATCATAAGAACTGTGATCTCGCACACTTGTTGGGTCGCGCCCAGCACATCGCCGGTCTGACCGCCTAGCTTCGCCCGCGCCAACGCGCGCAGGACAAAGGCAAGCGCAAGCACCACGATAGCCGCCCAGATCGCGCCAAACCCGAGGGCCAGCAGGGCGATCACGGCAGCAACGCCAACCGCCAACCATGCCGTATCCGCCTCGACCTGTCCCGTGCGCCTGGCAAGCCCGCCGTCCCGCGCGTGGGGTAGGGTGGCCATCGGCAGGATCATCCCCGCACGCGACAGGGCCCCGGCACCGATCAGCGCCCAGATCGCCCCGCCCGCCGCGAACAGCGCCGAAAGCGCGGCCCAACGCAGGATCAGCGACAGGCCAAGCGCGATCACGCCGTAGCTGCCGATCTGGCTGTCCTTCATGATCTCAAGCCGTCGTTCCGGATCCCATCCGCCCCAGAGGCCATCGGCGGTGTCGGCCAGCCCGTCCTCGTGCAGCGCGCCCGTCGCCATGATGCCCGCCACCAGCGCAAGGCCAGCGGCAAAGGCAGGTGCAAGCCCCAGCCAGAGCGCCAGCGCGCCCGTGACCCCGGCGCCAAGGCCCATCGCTGCCCCAACGAAAGGATAGGCCCAGGCTGCCCGAGCGCCGCGCTCTATCGGGGCGCCGGAAAACCCCGGCAACCGGGTCAATAGCGCGAAAGCGGCGGCGATATCGCCCCTCTCGAAGATCGGCATCTTGCCCATATTGGCCATCGGTGATTTGTCCCATTTCGGCGGTCTGGCCCAGCGATAGGCCGCGCCGAGACAACGCGCAATGGAAAGTGCCCAGATGACAGACGCTCCGCAGACCCTTGACGATTTCCGTGCTGTCCTGACGGCATTGCCCGAGGCCGACAGCGCCGCAAGGGACGCGGCGAGCGCACGCAACGGATCGCTGACCAAACCGCCGGGGGCGCTGGGACGGCTTGAGGATCTTTCGATCTGGTATGCAAGCTGGCGCGGCGCTTCGCGCCCGGCGCTGGAGCGTCCGCAGGTCGTCATTTTCGCGGGCAACCATGGCGTCACGGCGCGGGGCGTGTCGGCCTTTCCGGCAGAAGTGACCGCACAGATGGTTGCCAATTTCGAAGGTGGCGGGGCGGCGATCAACCAGTTGTCGCGTGCCTTCGGGGCGAAAATGTCGGTGGTGGCGCTCGATCTGGATCGGCCCACGGCGGATTTCACCGAGGGCCCGGCGATGACCGAACACGACTGCGCGGCGGCCCTGTCGTCAGGGTGGAACGCCGTTGACGCGGGCGCGGACCTTCTTGTCGTCGGCGAGATGGGGATCGGAAACACGACATCGGCGGCAGCGCTGGCTTGCGCGCTTTATGGCGGGTCCGGACAGGACTGGGTCGGCCGGGGCACGGGCGTCGACGACGCAGGGCTGGCGCGCAAGGCGCAGGTGGTGGACGCGGCCATCAGTCACCATGGCGCGGCGCTGCACGATCCACTGGGCGCGCTGGCAGCCGTCGGCGGGCGAGAGCTGGCCGCGATGACGGGCGCGATCCTGCGCGCGCGCGTCCTCTGCGTGCCAGTGATCCTTGATGGCTTCATCTGCTCGTCCGCGGCCGCCGTTCTGGAAAAGGCGCGTCCCGGGGCGCTCGATCATTGCGTCGCCGGACACCTGTCGACGGAAGGCGCCCATGCGCGGCTTCTCGATCAGATCGGGAAGGTGCCGCTTCTGTCGCTGGGCCTGCGGCTGGGTGAAGGATCGGGAGCCGCTTTGGCGATTGGCGTGCTGAAGGGCGCGATCGCCTGCCATTCAGGGATGGCCAGCTTTGACGAAGCGGGCGTCAGCGAGGGGTAGGGGCCTCTCTTCAGTGTCCTACCCAAGTGACGACCGACGATCACAGATCCAAGGACATCTCGTGCCATGTCATTCCGCCGTGTCCCGAGGCGGATGGCTGCAGATAGCGGTATCCGAACCTTTCGTAGAGCGGTACGTGCTTCGATTTGCACATCAAGTGTATGGTCGTCTTTCCCATGCGCCGCATCCGCTCGATGAACTCTACCATCAAGGCTCTCGACAGGCCTTTGCCCTGCTGCGCGGGGTCGACCACGACTGACATGATGATGACATTCGGCGCGTCCGGGTTGTGGCCGATCAGTTCCTTGAACTCTTCGTCGGACATTTCGACGGCCTGCGCGCACCCGCAATTGATGAAGCCTGCGATTTCACCCTTGGATTCGAGAATTAGAAAGCCCTCCGGATAGACATCGATCCGTTTGGAGATTTTCTCCAGCGTCGCGGCTTCGTCCCCCTCATAGGCGGAAGTTTCGATTTCAAAGCAACGATTTGCGTCCTGCGCGCGAGCGGTGCGGAAGGTGTTCATTGCATCAGGCTAAAAGCAAGCCACTGCGATAGCTAGGGCGTTGGGGACACAATGCGGTCTGGCGAACCCCCGCGGAAGTCCGTGCCGCCGCCGCCCAATGCATGACGTTGGACCTGCCCAGCCGTCTGCGCGGCTTCAGGTCTTGGCGTCCTCGTCGTCCTCGCCGTCCTCGAACTGCTCCAACAACGCCGTCTCGAGGTCCTTGTTCAGCTCTTTGGCGCGCTCGACGTAGTCGGGGTTCTGATCCGCCGGAACGCCCGGTTTCCAGAGCGAGGCGAGATCGCGCACGGCCTGTCGATCCATGTGGTAGAAGGTGGTTTCGAGCTCGTTCGCCTCGAACTCTGTAAGGCCCATGTTTTCGAGCACGTAGCGGCCCGCGCGCAGAGAGCTGTCGAACAGCTCTCGTACGATGTCATTCGCGCCGGCACGATACAGCTCGTAGACATGGCTGCGGTCGCGGGCGCGGGCGACGATGTGAATGTCGGGCCGCTCGCGCCTTGCATAGGCCACGAGGCGCGTCGCCGCCGCCTTGTCGTCCAGCGAAACGACCAGAACCTTGGCCTGCGCCAAACCGGCGGCATGCAGGATATCGGGCCGCGTCGGGTTGCCGAAGTAGCCCTTGAAGCCGAACTTGCGCATCAGCTGGATTGTCTTCAGGTCGTGATCCAGAACCGTTGTCTTGAAGCCCGACATCTGGACCATGCGGTTCACGACCTGCCCAAAGCGCCCGACGCCGGCGATGATGATCTGGCCCTGTTCGTCGATCTCGTCGCTCTCGGGCTCTTCCTCGGGGTCGGACATGCGTTTCGAGATCACGTCATAGGCGATGAAGCAAAGCGGCGTGATCATCATCGACAGCGCGACGATCAGCAGAAGGCGCTCGGAAATCGCTTGGCCCAGCACGCCCTGCTGCAGCGAAAAGGAAATCAGGACAAAGCCGAATTCCCCCGCCTGCGCGAGGCCAAGCGTGAAGAGCCATTGATCGCGCCCTTTCAGTTTGAACAGACGGCCAAGGACGAACAGCACGACGCCTTTTGTGACCATCAACGCGATGGTCAGCCCGAGGATCGTGACCGGCTGGCGGAAAAGCACAGAAAAGTTGATGCCTGCGCCGACAGTAATGAAGAAAAGGCCAAGCAAGAGGCCCTTGAACGGCTCGATATCCGATTCAAGCTCGTGCCGGAATTCGCTATTGGCGAGAACGACGCCCGCAAGGAACGTGCCAAGCGCGGGTGACAGACCCACCAGCGTCATCAACAGGGCGATACCCACGACGATGAGAAGCGCAAAGGCGGTGTACATCTCGCGCAGTCGCGCGGCGTGGATGAAGCGGAAAAGGGGCCGGGCGCCGTAGATGCCCAGCAGGATGATGAACGCCACGGCCGCCAATGTGACCAGCGTGACGCCCCAACCGGGCAGGCCCTGAACGAGGGACATCGAGTGATGCCCGGCATCGCCTGCGTGCTCGTCCGACAGCGTACGCACCACCGATCCGTCCGGGCCGAACAGCGGCTCATTCGCGACGGCCAGAAGTGGCAGCAGCGCCAGCATCGGGATGACGGCGATATCCTGCGTGAGAAGGACCGAGAAGGTCGATCGCCCGCCCCCTGTCTGCATCAGGTTCTTTTCGTTCAGCGTCTGCAGGACGATGGCGGTCGAGGACAACGCAAGGACCATGCCGATGGCAAGGCTGGTGGCGGCAGGCTGGCCGAGGAACATCGCGCCGCCCGTCACAAGCCCCATGGTCAGCAGGATCTGCAAACCGCCGAGTCCGATCAGCCGATGTCGCATATCCCACAGCGCGCGGGGTTCAAGTTCCAGCCCGATGAGGAACAGCATCATCACGACGCCGAATTCGGCAAAATGCTGAATGTCTTCGTTTTCCGACCCGATCAGACCCAGAACCGGGCCGATCAGAACGCCCGCGAGCAGGTATCCAAGGACGGATCCAAGCCCAAGACGAGCGGCCAATGGCACCGCCAGAACGGCGGTGGCCAAGTAGATCGTCGCCTGAAGAAGAAATCCGTCCATTTCGCCTCTCGCCGGGTGCGGTCCCATCATCCCCGCTGCGTGCGACCTTCACAAGCCGCGCACGTTGCGATGTGACGCAATTCGGCGCGATTGCCACTAATCAAGTCGGCAAAGGCGCATCTGCCTTGAATTGATCCATCACGATCTGGCTTTGCACCCGCGCGACCGCCGGATGGGGCAAAAGAACGCCGTGGATCAGCTCGTTCAGCGCGCCGAGATCGGGGCAATAGACGCGCATCAGGTAATCGGCGTCGCCGGTCAGCGTCCAGGCCGAGACGATCTCGGGCCGGGTCTCGACGATGCGTGCGAAGGTACGGACCTTGGCGGGGTCATGGGTCGCCATCTGGACCTGTACGAAGGCCTGAACGCCAAGCCCGAGGCGGACAGGGTCGAGCCGTGCGGAATAGCCGCTGATATAGCCCGCCTGTTCCAGCCGCTGCCGCCTGCGCCCGGCCTGGCTGGCCGAAAGGTTCAGGACCTCTGCCAGCGACTCGGCGGTCAGATGCGCATCATTCTGCAGAGCGGCCAGAAGGCGTTTGTCGATCTCGTCCAGCTTGATGCGGGGTTCCTGCATAGCTGTAGCTTATCATGCGAGATGTCACGCATAAACCCTCTCTTTCGGCTCAATAATGCGCACATTTCCGGCCTGCAGCGAGGTATGTTTGGATAAATTCCAGACATCGGAGGAAATATCATGGGTCCGTTCCCTCACGACGCCCCGAAAGCGACGATCAGCGAAGAGAACCCCGCCGGCACCGACGGTTTCGAGTTCGTCGAATTCGCTCATCCTGACCCGCAAGACCTGCGCGATCTCTTCGCCAAGATGGGCTACACCCATGTCGCCAACCACAGGACCAAGGCGATCGAGCTTTGGCAGCAGGGCGACATCACCTACGTCCTGAACGCCGAACCCGGCAGCTTTGCCGCGAAATTCGTGGAAGAGCATGGCCCCTGCGCGCCGTCGATGGCTTGGCGCGTGGTTGATGCGCAGCACGCGTTGGAACATGCCGTCTCGAAGGGCGCCGAAGAATATACCGGCGCGGACAAGACGATGGACGTGCCTGCGATCAAGGGGATTGGCGGCTCGCTCATCTACTTCATCGAGGAGTATTACGAGACCTCGCCCTACAACGCCGAATTCGACTGGATCGACACGGCGCACCCGCAGGGCGTCGGGTTCTACTATCTCGATCACCTGACCCACAACGTTTTCAAGGGGAACATGGATAAGTGGTTCCGCTTCTACGGCGACCTGTTCAATTTCCGCGAAATCCGGTTCTTCGACATCGCGGGCAAGTATACCGGCCTTCTCAGTCGCGCGCTCACCTCGCCTTGCGGGCGTATCCGCATCCCGATCAACGAGGACCGGGGTGAAACCGGGCAGATCGTCAATTACCTCAAGAAATACAATGGCGAGGGTATCCAGCACATCGCCGTCGGCGCGCGCGATATCTATGACGCGACCGATGCGATCCATGAAAATGGCCTGCGCTTCATGCCCGGCCCGCCCGAAACCTATTACGATCTCAGCTTCGATCGTGTGCAGGGCCATGAAGAGCCTGTGGACCGCATGAAAAAGCACGGCATCCTGATCGACGGCGAAGGGGTCGTCGATGGCGGTGAGACGAAGATCCTGTTGCAGATCTTCTCGAAAACCGTGATCGGGCCGATCTTCTTCGAGTTCATCGAGCGCAAGGGCGATGACGGCTTTGGCGAGGGCAACTTCAAGGCGCTCTTCGAATCCATCGAGGCCGAGGAAATGGCGCAAGGTGAATACGACGAGGTGCCTGCCGAGTAGCGGGTCTAAAGAACTTAGTCGAAGGGCGCGCCAACATCATGGCGCGCCCTTTTGCGTTTGTGATGTCTCAAGGCCCGAGTCAGCCCTCGGCGAACACGGATCCGGACGCTTCATCATCCATTGTCATTGAAAATTCACTGCGTGCCCCCAACCGGATTTCCGCGATCTTGGCCGTGGCCGCTTTGGCCGTGGCCTCGTCCTTGTAGTCGGTGACGACGCTGAAGGTCAGCTCTCCGGTGCGGATCATTCGCACGCGGGTTGCGCCGACCGACATGATCATGGGCACGTATTTGTCCCGCGCCATGGCTTCCATGTCGTCGGTCCACTCGGTCAACGTCCATTTCGTAAGGGTCGTGTAATCCATCGTTCCCTCCAATGCTGACATAATGCGCAGCGCGTCAGCATGGCACGTATCGTCTCAGACCGAGCATGAATTCGGAGGTGGGAGAGATCTGCGGTGGCGACCAGCGCTACTCGTCATGCCTACCGCGATATTCTGCATCCACGCCGGTATCGAACCGTTCCATTTCCTTCGGATCGTTCGGCGCGTCGTCGGTCTGGTCAAGAATGACCTTCATCAGGGACGGATATGTCTTTCGGTCCCGGTGCTGACCGGCGTCCCTCAGCTTTGACCGCCGAAGCGACTTTGCGCAATGGATGAAGACCTGGTCGACCCCGGAAGGCGATGGCGAGCGTGGGATCACGCTCATTCACGGCCATCAGGCGTAGCAATTCGGAATCGTGCGTCAGTTTGGCGTCGCAATTCACGCGCATGGCCGTCGCCTTGATCGAGACATTACTTGATCGCGATGTCGTGGGTCGCCGCGAAAGAGGTCCTGAGATCATCTTCATCCGCGATCAGAAGCTCGGGCTACAGGGGCACTTCGTCAGGCCTGGTGTTTTCCCCGCGGCGGCGCTCTCGGCCGAGGATCAGCCGCGCGGAAGGGCCAGCGTCAGGTTGCGGCCATTCTTGATGTAGCGCAGTTCGCTTTCGCCGATGGCGGCGATCTGGCCTCCATCAAGGCTGTCGCCGACCTTGACCTTGACGTAGCGGCCCGAGGTCAGGCGGATCAAAGCGCGGCGATCAGACGGCGCGCCATAAACGCCGATCAGGTTCAGGCGGCCGAGGTTGATCGCGTTCTCGACCGTCGCGGTGCGCGCCACGTCGCCCGCCACGGGCTGGGATGGCGCACGAGCGGCGGCGACGTTCTCAACCGGGTCGGGGCTGGTGCTTGTGACTTGCGGCTCTGGCGTATTGCCCGCCGAGGGGGCGACAAGACCGGCGGCCAGCGATGCGGCGCGCGCTTGCTGCGCTGCGCTTACCACCTGCTCAAAATTGCCCGGTCGCTGGCGCGGCAGGATCGAGGCGGCGACGGCGTTCTCGGTCGGCGGCGGCAAATCCTCGATCTCGGTCTCGAGAGAGGCGGTCTGCAACGTTTCGGGCCGCAGGGTGGGGCGCACGGCGGCAAGTTCGGTCAGCGTCCGGCCGCCAAGGCGCGCGCGCTCGTTGCCTTCAATCAGGCCCTCGGGGCGTAGCGGCGGACGGATCGCGGGGATCTCGGGTGTCGCGGGCGCGCCGGTGGTGGGACCTGCGTTGCTGTCCTGCTCGGGCGCGAGGCCTTGCGGGCGCGGACCAGGCACAACAGAGGGCGCGCCGGAAAAGACCGGGATGCCATCGGGCGACAGGGCGCCATCGGGCGTCGGCGTGACAAGGCCACGTTCGTCGAAGTCGAAGGTCGTGCCGAAGGGGGCCGGCGCAAGGCTAGAGGACGGGGCGACATCGCCCGCGCGCGAAGGCACCTCGTTCAGCGCGAAGGCGTCTTCGGACGTGACGACCGGGTCGATGGAGGCGACATAAAGATCGTCGAGCGTGCTGTCGGGCCGCGCCGGGGGCGCGATAGGATCCGGGGCGAGCTGCCAGATGCCGGTGGCGGCATAACGCGCTTCGGCCATTTCCTCGGTCAGGGGCTGCGGGGCCGGGCGGACCTCGGGGGCCGGGGTGGGTTCCGGCTCTGGCTCTGGCGCGGCGATTTCTTCCTCGACCGGTGCGTCGACCTGGATGTCCGAGGGCGGCACGATCGCGGCGAGTTCTTCTTCGGTGCTGGCGTCGGGCAATACGTCTTCGGGCTCGATCGCCTCGACAGCGGCGGTATCGGGACGGCCTGCGGCATCGGTGATCGGCGCGGGATCGTCCTGCGCGCTGGCGATGTCTTCGGGCGGCGCGGTGCCGGTGCCATTGTCCGTCATGAACAGTGAGCCGAGCGCGACGAGCACCATCACGGCCACAAGGATCAGCGTCAGCATCAGGCCGGTCTTGGCCGAGCCGCGGTTCTGGGTCTGGCCGCGCTGGCTGAAGATCGTCAGCGCCTCGGCCTCTTTATTGACGGGCGCTTCGGTCTTGGCCTTGCGCTCGCCCAGACGGCGGCCAAGGGCGCGGGTGCGTTCCAGCATCGGCGCGACACCGGCGCGGAAGGCCTCGGCCTTGGGAACGCTGAGACCGAATTTCGATCCCAGCGCGTCAAGGCGGCCCTGTTGTTCGGGGTCCTCAGAGAGGGTGCCGGCGGCGGCGCCATTGGTATAGGGCGCAGCGGCGCGGGGCGGCGGGGCGGCGCCGGTTTCGGCGGGGATCCCGATGCGTGGCGGCAGCTTGGCGAGCGTGGACTCGGCCGGTCTAGCGTCGATCGCTCCATCGCCGCTGCGGCGGGACGAGAAGGCCGGCGCGACGGGCGGTGCCTTGGCCGAGGCGGCGAGGGCAGGGGCCGAGGTCGTCGGCGCAGGAATGCCCTTGCCCATATCGGGCTCAAGGCCGTCATCAGAGCCGGGGCGCGTGACTGGCTTGGCGGGCTTGGGATCAAACAGCGAATGCCCGGAAGCAGCGCGCCCTGCGGATTTCGTCTTGGCCGGTTTCGCCTCGGCTTTTGCCTTGGCGGGTTCCGGCTTTGGTGCCGCTGGCGCAGCCACTGGTTCGGGTTTCGAAGCCTCGGGCGCTTCGGCCTTCACGGGCGGCGTGACCGGATCAACCGCAGCGGGCTTGGTCGTCCGAAGAGGCGAGGTGACGACAGGATCGACATCGCTGGTCTCGACGACCGGCTTGTCATCGCCCGCGCCTGCGGGCGGCATGATCTTGCCCGATGGCCGCACCGCAGAATCGTCGCGTTCCAGCTTGTCGCGTCGGCCAAGGAAGGTCTTGGCGTGGGTGGTTTCCCCGAAAAAGGGCTCTCCTGAGAACCAGGTCGGGTCCGGCACAGCGACGTAGCACAACGGATTGAACCGGTGCTGGGTGGCGAAGGCCTCGGCCTCGGTCAGGGTTTCGCGGGCGACAACGGCCACATGCGCCTTGTCGCCGATGGGCCGGTAATCCCAAGCCAGTTCTTCCACCGCGTAGGGCGTCAGCCCTTCAAGCCCCTGACGCACTTGAAGCGCGCGGGAATGATCGCCGGGCCCCGGCGCGTCGATCTCGCGGTAGAGAACCTCTGAATTGGGAATCAGCAGCTTGGTGGAAATGCCGCGCGGTTCGAGTTCCGCCGCAGTCCGCCGCAGGACGCGCAGGCGTTCTTCCAGGTCGGGATCTTCAAGCGACGCCGTTCCAACCGTCAACCAGCCAGAGGCCGCGCGGTGATACAGGGCAATGCCATCGAAACTGAGGCTCAGCGCAAAATTCGGCTTCATGGGTCGGTTATCTGGTCATGCAGCATGCGAGGCAGGCGCCTCCGGGTCAGGCAGACCCTAATGCAAGACTCTGCCGAATAAAAGGAAAAGGCATACAGCGCCCTTGGCACCGGCGATCTTGCGCGCGATGCTTCAATCGAACCCAAAAAGGAGCATGACATGCGATTCCTCGCAGTTCTCTTGGCACTGGCCCTGTCGGGACCGGCTCTCGCGCAAGGCGTGGCGACCGGTCAAATCACCGTGACGGGCGAGGGCCGCGTCGCCGCCGAGCCGGATATGGCCTCGATCAGCCTTGGCGTGGTGTCCGAGGCGGAAACCGCCTCTGGCGCGATGTCTCAAACGGCGGACCGTGCGGATGCGATCATCGCCGCGCTTTTGGAAAGCGGCGTGGAAGACCGCGACATGCAGACCAGCGATCTTTCGCTGTCGCCGATCTGGGCCGAGGACCGCACGCGCCAGGATCGCGTCACGCAAGAGGTCGTTGGTTTTTCCGCCTCGACCACCCTGCGCGTCCGTGTCCGCGATCTCGACCGTCTGGGCGTCGTGATGGATGCCGTCCTGTCGGTCGGCGCCAACAGCTTTCGCGGCCTCAGCTTTGGTCTGCAGGATCCTGAACCGACACTGGCCGACGCACGCCGCGCCGCCGTCGCCGATGCGCGCAGCAAGGCAGAGCTGTTCGCCGAGGCCGCGGGCGTGAGCCTGGGCGCGATCACCTCGATCCGCGAAGGCGGGGCGGACCGCTATGATCCGCCGATGGTCGAAATGGCGATGATGCGCGATTCGGGACCGGTCGCGCGGGGCGAGGTCACGACCTCGGCACAAGTCACCGTGGTCTGGGACATCTCGCCAGAATGAGGCGTCAGTTGACCGCCAGCCGCCGGGAGCGTGCACCCGGCGGCGCGGGCCCGTAGCGCACGAGGCCCTTGGATTCGAGCACGTCCAGCTGGCGCTGCCAGTTATATTTGTCATCGCCGCGCACGGGCACCCAGGTTAGACGACCACCCTCGCGCCAGGGATCGAGGACGATCCCGTCGAACATATCCGCGCCCTTTGCGCTGATGATCGCCGTGGAATGTTCCAGCCGGAAGGCGTTGTCGGCATTGGCGATGGCGCGGTGCATAGACAGGGTCTGGAAATTCTCGGCCAGCAGCGCGTTTTCCATATCCTCGGCCCAGTGCCAGCACAGGCCCCGCGGCTTGATCCCCATAGTCACCTTGGTGTTGTGAACGATCGGCCCGTCGGTGATCTCATAGGCGAGCGCAAGCTCATCCGTCGCCGAATAGGCGCGCCGGGCGGCGCGCGCTGCTTCCACCGGGTCGATATCCGGGCCAAGGGCAAGGATCGCATCGGTCAGCGCTGCGATCTCGGCCCGCGCGACGGGAGGACGCTCTGACGTCGTCATTGCGGGACCGCCGCAGGCGGCAAGCACGGTAAATGCCAGAACGGAAACCACGCGGGCAAAGCGGGGGAGACCTGTCATGAAACGCGCCTTCGACGGTATTTGAACGAAGAATTCGCTACCCGATTTGCGCCCGCGTGTCGAGCATCGCCCGGGGCAGACACGCCCGGGCGATGCAAAGCTGCAGCGCAGATCAGCCCGCCGAGGCCTTCAGCGCCTGGTCGAGATCACGGATCAGGTCATCCGCATCCTCGATGCCGATGGAAATCCGAACCACGTTCGATGCCGCGCCCGCCGCCGCCTGCTGCTCTTCGGTCAGCTGGCGATGGGTCGTCGACGCGGAATGGATCACGAGGCTTCGCGTGTCGCCAAGATTGGCGACATGGCTGAAGAGGTCGAGCGAATCCACGAATTTGATGCAGGCGTCGTACCCGCCCTTCAGCGTCACCGTGAACAGCGATCCTGCACCCTTGGGGCAGATCTTTTCGATCCGTCCGTGATACGGCGAAGAGGGCAGACCAGCATAGGTCACCGCCTCGACCGCGTCATGCCCTTCAAGCCAGCCAGCGACCTTCTTGGCATTCGCCACATGTTTCTCCATGCGCAGCGACAGCGTCTCGATCCCCATCAGCGTGTAATGCGCCGCCTGCGGGTTCAGCGTCATGCCAAGATCGCGCAGGCCGATGGCGATGCCATGAAAGGTGAAGGCGAGGGGGCCGAACGTCTCGTGAAACTTTAGCCCGTGATAGGCCGGTTCGGGCGCCGAAAGGGACGGGAACTTGTCTGAGGCGGACCAGTCGAAATTGCCCGAATCGATCACGACGCCTCCGGTGACAGTGCCATTGCCCGTCAGGAACTTTGTCAGCGAATGCACGACCAGCGTCGCGCCATGCTCGATGGGGCGGCAGAGGTAGGGGGTCGCCGAGGTGTTGTCGACGATCAGCGGGATGCCGGCCTCGTTCGAAATCGCCGAGATCGCATCGAGATCGGTGATATAGCCGCCCGGATTGGCGATGGATTCGCAGAACACCGCGCGCGTGTCGTCGTCGATCGCTGCCTTCACCGCGTCCGTATCGTCGAAATCGACGAAGGTCGCCGACCAGCCGAAGCGCTTGATGGTCTGCGAGAACTGCGTGACCGTGCCGCCGTAAAGCCGGGTGGAGGCGACGATGTTCTTGCCAGGGCCCATGAGCGGAAACAGCGCCATGATCTGCGCTGCGTGACCGGATGAGCAGCAGACCGCACCCTGTCCGCCTTCCAGCGTTGCCAGTCGTTCCTGCAGCGCCGCCACGGTGGGGTTCGTCAGGCGCGAATAGATATACCCGACTTCCTGAAGGTTGAACAAAGCCGCCGCGTGATCGGCATCGCGAAACACGTAAGCCGTCGTCTGGTAAATGGGCACCTGTCGGGCACCCGTGGCCGGATCGGGCCGTGCACCGGCGTGAACCTGCAGCGTGTCGAAACCATAGTCGCTCATGGGGCGTCCTCCTGTCCCTGGATCGGAGCCCACGCTAAACCCAAGCCGCCGCAAGGGCAATCGCGTGCCCATGCTCTTTGGTGTTTGGAAATATCCCGGGGGGCGCCCGCAGGGCGCGGGGGCAGAGCCCCTTCTCCATCCGCCTCAGGGCCGATGCGTCTCGCGATAATCCACCGGCGAAATCCCATTTTTCGACGAAAAATGGCTCTCTGCCCCGGGCACGATATCGGTATTCTGCGCCGCGACGCAAACCCAGCCGCTGCTCGTGCGCTCCATCACGAACGTCAGGATCGTCACTCGGCGTGCCGCCTCGCGGCCATCTGGGGCAAGCTGGCCTGTCAGGGTCATGCGCGCCTGCACGATGGCGGCGCTCTCGCCGAGGAGACGGGTTTTCACGCGCCCAACGACAAGCCTGGTTTCGGCGAAAAAGCTCTTCAGCGCATAATCATGCGCTTTCGCGATGGCGTCGCGGTCTTCCCACCAGATGCCCACCACGTTCACGAAATCCGCGTCTTCCACGAAGAGCGCCGCGATCGCGTGCCCGTCGCGCGCCATCCATGCCTTTTGAAAAGCCCCGGCGATATCCTCGGGCGCCTTCATCATTCCTGAGGCACCAGTTTGCCCGGATTGAGGATACCCTTGGGGTCGAACGCGCGTTTCAGATCGCCCATCAGACCCCAGGCCGCCCCGTGTTCCTCGGCCATGCGCCCCAGCTTGCCCATGCCGATTCCATGCTCGCCGGTGATCGTGCCGCCCAAGGCCAACGCGCGGTCGGCCATGCGGTCCGCCAAGGCCTTGGCTGCGGCGATCTCGCCCTCGTCCGATCGGTCCACCAACAGGATCGCGTGGAAATTGCCGTCGCCCACATGGCCAAGGATCGGTCCCATGATCGGGCTTTGCGCGATATCGGCGGCGGTCGCCTCAACCGCCTCTGCCAGTTTCGAGATCGGCACGCAGATATCCGTCACCACCGCCCCCGCGCCGGGCCGCAGGGCGAGGCAGGCGTAATAGGCGTTGTGGCGCATCTTCCAAAGCGCCGCCCGGTCTTCGGCCTGAGTGGACCAGCGAAATCCCTCGCCGCCATGGTCCCCGGCGATCTCGCCAAAGGCTTTCGCATCCGCCTCGGCGGCGCTGGCAGAACCGTGAAATTCGACCATCAGATGGGGCGCTTCCGGGAAATCGGCGCCTGCGTAGATGTTGAAGGCCCGCGCTGTGGCAGCATCGACAAACTCGATCCGCGCCATGGGAATGCCGGTCTGGATGGTTTCGATCACCGCATCGACGGCAGGCCCCATGCCTGGAAAGGCGCAGACGGCTGAAGAAATAGCCTCGGGCTGGCCGGACAGCTTCAGCGTCAATTCCGTGATCAGGCCCAGCGTGCCTTCGGCCCCGACCATCAGCCGCGTCAGGTCATACCCGGCCGAGGATTTGCGCGCGCGGCTTCCGGTGCGGATCACGCGGCCGTCCGCCAGCACGCATTCCAGCGCCAGGACATTGTCGGCCATCGTCCCGTAGCGCACCGCGGTCGTGCCGGACGCCCTGGTCGAGGCCATGCCACCGATCGAGGCATTCGCGCCGGGATCGACGGGAAAGAAAAGACCGGTATCGCGCAAGTCCGCATTCAGCGCCTCGCGCGTGATGCCGGGCTGGACGACGGCGACCATATCCTCGGGCGCCACGTCCATCATCTGGTTCATTCGCCGGAAGTCGACGCAAAGCCCCCCTTGCGGCGCGGCCGTGTGCCCTTCCAGCGATGTGCCCGCGCCATAGCCGATCACGGGGCAGCCGTGGCGATTGCAGATTTCAAGGATTTGCGCGACTTCCGCGGTGCTTTCGGGGTAAGCCACGGCGTCGGGCGGCATCACCGCCAGCCAGCTTTCGCTTGATCCATGGGTGTCCAGATCGGACTTGGAACGGGAAAGCCGGTTTCCTAAAAGGGGGGCGAGCTCTTCCAGTGCGGCCGGGGTGGTCATGCGGCGGGGTTCCTTCACATCCGGTGTGCGCGCAGACTAGGCCAGCCGCGTGCGCCGCGAAAGGGCAGCCGCCCCTTGATCGGAGTTCCGATGAGCCTGAGCGACAGCACGTCCCGCCAAGCCGATGGCACGATCCTCGGACGCCTGCGGTCGGCCTGGTCAGTGTTGAAGATCAAGGGACCGGGTCAAATCCAGTTCTGGTTCATCGCGCTTTTCATCGGCATCGCCGCCGGGGGGGCTGCGCTGGGCTTTCGCAAGGCGATCGAACGGCTTCAAGCCTTTGTTTATGGGGCCGAGGATGTCTCGCTTCTGCACAGCTTTGCCGAGACGCTGCCGTGGTACTGGGTGCTTGCGATCCCGGCGGTGGGCGGGCTGGTCGTCGGGATCATCCTGAATGCCGTGACGCCGGACGGGCGCGTGCGATCTGTGGCCGATGTGATCGAGGGCGCTGCGCTGCGCGATGGCCGGGTCGAGCGCAAGGCGGGGCTGGGCAGTGCACTCGCCTCGCTCATCACGCTGTCGACGGGCGGCTCCACGGGGCGGGAAGGCCCTGTGGTACATCTGGCCGGGCTGATCGCAAGCTGGGTGTCGGACCGCATCGACGCCAATGGTATCACGGGCCGCGATTTGCTGGGCTGCGCCGTGGCGGCGGCGGTGTCCGCATCGTTCAACGCGCCGATTGCCGGGGCGCTTTTCGCGCTTGAGGTTGTCCTACGCCATTTTGCCGTCCACGCTTTCGCGCCCATCGCCATCGCCTCGGCGGCGGGCACCGTCATCAACCGGCTGGAATATGGCGGCGTCACGGAATTCGCGCTGGAGAACGATGGGCTCTTTGCCTTTTACGCCGAACTGCCCGCCTATCTGATGCTCGGCCTCGTCTCTGGCGTGGTCGCGGTCGTGTTGATGCGTGCGCTCTTCTGGGCCGAGGATTTGGGCACCGCGTTTCAGGCCAAGACCGGATTGCCGCGCGTGCTGCGGCCGGCGCTGGCGGGGCTGATGCTGGGGATCGTGGCAACGCAGTTCCCGCATATCATCGGCGTCGGCTACGAGACGACATCGCGCGCACTGACGGGCGGGCTGGTGTTTCACGAGGCGGTCGTCTTCGCCATCGTCAAGGTTTTCGCCGTCGCGATTACCGTGGGCGGGCGCATGGGTGGCGGGGTATTCTCCCCATCCTTGATGGTCGGCGCGTTGACGGGACTCGCCTTTGGCCTGATCGCCACTTCGCTGTTTCCCGATCTCTCGGGAGGATCGACGCTCTATGCGCTGGCCGGAATGGGGGCCGTGGCGGCGGCGGTCCTTGGCGCGCCGATCTCGACCACGTTGATCGTGTTCGAGTTGACGGGCGACTGGCAGACAGGTCTGGCCGTCATGGTCTCTGTCTCGATTTCGACCGCGCTCGCCTCGCGTCTGGTGGACCGGTCGTATTTCCTGACGCAGCTTGAACGGCGCAATGTGCATCTTGCCGCTGGACCGCAGGCCTATCTTCTGGCGCTGGTGCAGGTGGGGATGGTCATGCGCAAGACGGGCGATCCGCGCATGGCCTCTGCTGACCGGTGCCGCGAGATGATCGAAGAGGGGATATTCCTCGACGCCAGTTCAACGCTGGAACGTGCGATGCCGGTCTTTGATGAGAAATCGGTGGCCTTCATTCCCATCGTCTCGCCCGCGAAGACCCCCGGCGACCCGCCGGAACTGCGCGGCGCGCTGTTTCAGATCGATGCGCTGAAGGCCTACAACCAGGCGCTCGCCGCCACGGCGGCCGAGGAGCATTCCTGAGCCCGCCCTCAGATCCGTTCGACGGTGACCTGATCGCCCGAATAAAACGCCAGATGGCCCGCGATCACCTCTAGCCCGTCCTTTGGCGTCTCATAGCTCCAGGCCGCGTCGGTGATCGACACGCTTTTCGTCTGGATCGAAAAGTACCGCGCCTCGCCCTTGTGCGGGCAGACCGTGCGGCTATCGCTGTCGTCAAGAAACACCATTCCCACATCCTCGCGCGGGAAATAAATGACGAAGGGGTAATCGCCCTCGGTCAGTTCCACCGCGTTGCGGCTTTCGGCAATCACGGCACCGCCCGCGCGCACAACCCAGACCCCATCGGCCTTGCGTGTCTTGATATGGTCGCTCATGGCGGTCCTCCCTTAGGTCCAGCGCAGATTACAGCATAGTGTAACGGTTGTGTGAAGCGGCGCGTGTCGCGCCTCGCCCAAGGGGCTGCCTTTCGGGGATAACCCCCTGTCAGAATTCGGCAAATCCCGGGCTGTCGCCCCTTGAAAACAAGCGGGAAAAACGCGGCCCCGGTCCAATCGACCGGACCGCCCGCTCTCGGCACACTGTTGTAAACGTCTCGATCACTTAGGCAAGTACAATCGCCCGGGCGCCGGTCCTCGCCTTATCGGACCTTGCGTATTCCGAACATCTTGGCCTTCGCGCGCGGGTCCTTGTCGAACAATGTCGCAAGCTGTTCGGTCATCGCGCCGGCAAGCTGCTCGACATCCGTGATCGTGACCGCGTGGTTGTAATAGCGCGTCACATCATGGCCGATGCCGATCGCGATCAGTTCCACCGCGCGGCGCTTTTCGACCATGGCGATCACGTCGCGCAGGTGCTTTTCCAGGTAGTTCGCCGGGTTGACCGACAGGGTGCTGTCATCGACCGGCGCACCGTCGGAGATGACCATCAGGATCTTGCGCGCTTCGTGCCGCGCCGTGATCCGCCGATGCGCCCATTCCAGCGCCTCGCCGTCGATGTTTTCCTTCAGAAGCCCCTCTTTCATCATCAAGCCAAGGTTTTCCCGCGCGCGCCGCCAGGGCGCGTCGGCGGTCTTGTAGATGATGTGGCGCAGATCATTCAGCCGCCCCGGCGTCTGCGGGCGCCCGGCCTGCAGCCACGCCTCGCGCGCCTGCCCGCCCTTCCAGGCGCGGGTGGTAAAGCCGAGGATCTCGACCTTCACGCTGCACCGCTCCAGCGTGCGCGCCAGAACGTCGGCGCAGATGGCAGCGATGGAAATCGGGCGGCCCCGCATGGATCCGGAATTGTCCAGAAGCAGCGTCACCACGGTATCGCGGAACTCGGTGTCCTTCTCGACTTTGAAAGACAGCGGCGTCGTCGGGTTTGCCACCACGCGCGCAAGACGGCCCGCGTCCAGGATGCCTTCCTCGCGGTCGAATTCCCAGCTGCGGTTCTGCTGGGCCTGCAAACGGCGCTGCAGCTTGTTCGCCAGCCGCGACACTGCACCCTTCAAGGGATCAAGCTGCTGATCGAGATAGGCGCGAAGGCGTTCCAGCTCTTGCGGTTCTGCCAGTTCTTCGGCGCGGATCTCTTCGTCGTTCCCGGTCGTGTAGACCTCGTAATTGGGGTCCGCGTCGGAAATCGGCTGGGGCGGGGGCGGCTCCATCGGAGAGTCGCCCTCTGGCATCTCGGCGTCCTCTGCCGCCTCCATGTCCGCAAGGTCATCCATAGAGACCTGCGCCTGGCTCTCGTCCTGCTGCTGCTCCTGGCTTTGCTCGGGGCTCGCCTCGGCCTGATCCTCGCTGTCATCTTCGTCATCGCCGGTGCTGTCGGGCGCGTCGTCCTCGTCCTCGCCAGCGCTGTCTTCTGTGTCGTCCTCGGTATCGTCGGGATCGTCGCCCAGCTGATCGCCATAACCCAGATCGTCGATGATCCTCCGCGCGAACTTGGCAAAGGCCGCCTGGTCATCCAGCGTGCCTTCAAGCCCCTCCAGCGTGTCCTTGGCCTGGCCCTCGATGAACTCGCGCCAGAGGTTCAGCACGTTGTCCGCGCCCGCGGGCAGATCGCGCCCCGTGGCGAGATTTCGCACAAGATACCCGGCTGCGACAGACAGCGGCGCTTCGGAGGCTTCGGTGATCTGGCCATAGCCTTTGCGCGCGGCGTCATTGCCGATCTTGGCGTCGATATTCTTGGCGGTTCCCGGCATGTCGCGCGCGCCCATCGCCTCGCAGCGCGCGGTTTCCATCGCCTCATAAAGATCGCGCGCCATCTGGCCTTGCGGCGCATAGCGGTTGAAGGTGCCGTCGTCGTGATACTTGCGCCGCAGCGCAAAGGCATCCGCCGTGCCGCGTGCGAGCAGCACCTCGTCGGCGCTCATCCGGCGCGAGACCTGCGGCAGGCGCACCCCGTCATTGGCCATGCCAGGCGGGTCCACGGAATAGGTGACCCCAAGCTCAGGGTCATCGGCCAGAACGCGTGTCGCCTCGGCGAGGGCCTTCTTGAACGGTTCTGCTGGGTTGTCGTCGCGATGTGCCATGGAACTCAGCGTCTTTCATCCTCGGAGCGCCGGGACATCATCGCGCGCCCCATCCACTTTGGTTCGAAAAATACCTCGGGGAGCGCGAGGGGCAGAGCCCCTCGTTCCCACGCCCGGTATCGACGCGGCGCCTGATCAGCGTCCCGCCGCGCTGACGGCGCTTTCTGGCAGCTCTTCGTCAAAGCAGCGCTGATAGAACTCGGCGACGGTCTGCCGCTCCAGCTCGTCGCATTTGTTGAGGAAAGTCACGCGGAACGCATAGCCGACATCCTTGAAGATATCCGCGTTCTGCGCCCAGGCGATGACGGTCCGGGGGCTCATCACCGTCGACAGATCGCCGTTCATGAAGGCCGTGCGCGTCAGATCGGCGACGGTCACCATCTGGCTCACGGTGCGGCGGCCCGCATCGGTGTTGAGACCGGGGTTCTTCGACAGGACGATATCCACCTCGGCGTCATGCTCTAGATAGTTCAGCGTCGCGACCAGCGACCAGCGGTCCATCTGGCCCTGGTTGATCTGCTGGGTGCCGTGGTAGAGGCCGGTCGTATCGCCAAGGCCGACCGTGTTGGCGGTGGCGAAGATCCGGAAGAAGGGGTGCGGCTGAAGGACCTTGTTCTGATCGAGAAGCGTCAGCTTGCCGTCGACTTCCAGAACCCGCTGGATCACGAACATCACGTCCGCGCGGCCCGCGTCGTATTCATCGAAGACGATGGCGGTCGGGTTGCGCAAGGCCCAGGGCAGGATGCCTTCCTGAAATTCGGTGACCTGCACGCCCTCTTTCAGCTTGATCGCGTCCTTGCCGATCAGGTCGATCCGGCTGATATGGCTATCAAGGTTCACGCGCACGCAGGGCCAGTTGAGCCGGGCGGCGACCTGTTCGATATGGGTCGACTTGCCGGTGCCGTGGTAACCCTGGACCATCACGCGGCGATTGAACTGGAACCCCGCCAGGATCGCCATCGTTGTGTCGTGATCGAACCGATAGGTCGGATCCAGCTCGGGAACGCGTTCATTCCCTTCTTCAAAGGCATCGACCATCATATCGCTGTCGATCCCGAATACGTCGCGCACCGACACCTCTTGGCTGGGTTTCGCCGCAATATCCAAGTTGCCGTCGGCCATGTCGTCCTCATTCGGGGAAGAGTTTTAGATCGCGGACCAAGCCGCCTGTTCGCTCGCGTTGTGTAAGATAACGCGGATAAGGTCAACGTCACCCCTGCCATTTCGCCGCGCCATACTGGCGTGCGGGCACGCATCTGCTAGGTTCAGAGCAACGCCATAGGGAACCTTTCATGTCGGACGTCGCCCATATCGAGGATCTTATCGCGCAGGTCGCGCTGAAGAACCAAAAAGCCTTTTCAAAACTCTACGATGCCACGAGCGCGAAACTTTTCGGTGTATGCCTCCGTATATTGAACAACAGGGCAGAAGCCGAAGAAGCGCTTCAGGAGGTCTTTATCCGGATCTGGCACAAGGCCGATCGCTATTCGGCGGGCGGCTACAGTCCGATGACCTGGCTGATCACGCTGGCGCGGAACCTGTCCATCGACCGGCTGCGCGCACGCAAGGCGCCATCGGACGATATCGACGATATCGTTGATCTTGCCTCGGGCGATCCAACCCCCGAAGCGGCAGCGGTCGCCAAGGGTGAAGCCGAGCGTATCGGCGTCTGTCTTGGAGAACTCGAGACTGACAAGGCGTCTGCCGTGCGCGGGGCCTATCTCGAAGGTCTCAGCTACAAGGAACTGGCGGACCAGCACGATGTGCCGCTCAACACGATGAGAACATGGCTGCGCCGCAGCCTGCAGAAACTGAGAGAGTGCCTGAGCAGATGACAGAGGCCCAAGACAGACGCGATGACGAGGTGCTGGCGGCGGAATACGCCCTGCACCTTCTTGATCCCGATGAGCGTGCCGCGTTCGAAGACCGGCTTAATGGCTCTCCGGCGCTCTTTGCGCTTGTCCGGGCCTGGGACGAGGATTTCACTGGCATGGCCAACGGTTTTGTTGAAACCGCGCCGCCCGGCCGCGTGAAGAAGGTGCTGGAACGGCGGCTGTTCTCTGATGGCTCCAAGCGCCGGTTCTCGATTTTCGAAATGATCTTCGGCGGTGTCGCCGCAGCGGCGGTGGCCTTCGCGCTCTTTACGGCGCTGCCGCTTCTGACGCCGACGCCTGAGGCCGAATATGCCGCCAATATCGCGGCCGAGGACGGCAGTTTCGCCGTCGCGGCAGCCTATGATGCTGATACCGGTACGCTTGAACTGGCGCGCGGTGCAGGCGGTGCGCCCGAGGGCCGGGTGCTGGAGCTTTGGCTGATCGCCGAGGGGGCCACAGCGCCCGTATCGCTTGGCGTGATCCCCGAAGGCGCCCGTGTCACGCTGGCGGCGGCAGAGGACCTGCGCCCGTCGATCCCGGGCGGCACGCTCGCGATTTCCGAAGAGCCGCCGGGCGGCGCGCCAGGCGGGGCACCGACCGGGCAAATCCTAGGTGTCGGTCCTGTCACCGAACTGTGATCCTTGCGTGACGGGCGGGCTGAAACTTTCAGCCCGCCCCTTCCGTATTTCCTAACAGATACGGGCTCTTGCCCCTCTACGCCTTGCTTGGCGCGAAAGGCCGAGCAGTCCGGGCCGGTGTACCCCTATGCCCGGTCTGGCGGGCGCGCCGCCTGGTTGAACCTGAGGGCCGGGCGGCGCGTTCCTATATGAAAGACATGCCTTAGCGATCTTCAGAGAGGAGATACCATGAAACGCCGCATTTTCCTGACCTCGACCGCCGCACTTGGCCTTGCAGGCCTTGCCGGTCTGCCCCGCGCCGGACGCGCCGCGACGGAAGCCGATTACGTCACCGTGACGCGCACCGAAGAGGAATGGCGCGCGATGCTGAGCGACGAGGAATACGCCGTCCTGCGCGAAGAAGACACCGAACGCCCGTTCACCTCGCCGCTCAACGACGAGACGCGCGAGGGCACGTTCCACTGCAAGGGCTGCGACCTGCCGGTCTATCCGTCTGACACAAAATACAAATCCGGCACCGGCTGGCCCAGCTTCTGGGACAGCATCCCCGATGCGGTGCGCACGAAGCGCGACTTCGTTCTTCTGATCCCGCGCACCGAGGTGCATTGCCGCCGCTGCGGCAGCCATCTTGGCCATATCTTCAATGACGGGCCGGAACCGACAGGCAAGCGCCACTGCCTCAACGGGCTTGCGCTGACCTTCACGCCTGCCTCTGCCTGAGGAATCCACGGCGAACAGGCTTACACAAGGTGTCGCAGGGACTTCATTTCAGGTCCCTGCGACCTACCTCTTTTCCTGTAGACAACAGGTGTGAGAGGGTCCGATGGAAACGTTTCTTGGGTTTGACGCTTTGCTGCTCGCCCGTATCCAGTTCGGGTTCACGGTCGCGTTTCACTTCATTTTTCCCGCCTTCACAATCGGTCTTGCCAGTTATCTGGCGGTTCTCAACGCGATGTATCTTGGCACGCGGGATGAGACCTATCTGAACCTCTTCAATTACTGGGTGAAGATCTTCGCCATCTCCTTCGCGATGGGTGTCGTGTCGGGGATCGTGATGTCCTACCAGTTTGGCACCAACTGGTCGGTCTTTTCCGATCGCGCGGGGCCGGTGATCGGGCCGCTCATGGCCTATGAAGTTTTGACCGCCTTTTTCCTCGAAGCCGGCTTTCTGGGCATCATGCTGTTCGGCCGCAAGCGCGTGGGTAATGGCCTGCACATGCTGGCGACCGCCATGGTCGCCATCGGCACCGCAATTTCGGCCACATGGATCCTCAGTGTGAACAGCTGGATGCACACACCTGCGGGCTTTACCGTGGGCGAGAATGGCCAGTACCTGCCCGCCGACTGGATTGAGGTGATCTTCAACCCGTCCTTCCCGTATCGCCTCGCCCATACGCTGACCGCCGCGTATCTCACGACCGCCTTCATCGTCGGCGCGGTCGGCGCCTGGCATCTCTTGCGCGGGCGGTTCGGCAATATGGGCGTGCGGCGCATGTTCTCGATGGCGATGTGGATGATCGCGTTCACCGCGCCGTTGCAGATCGTCATCGGGCACGAGCATGGTCTCAACACCTATGAATACCAGCCCACCAAGGTGCTGGCGATGGAAGGCCATTTCGAAAGCTATGAGGACGGCGAGGGCATCCCGCTGATCCTGTTCGGCATTCCCGATCAGGACGCGGGCGAGATGCGCTATTCCGTCGAGATCCCGCATATCGGCGGGCCGATCCTGAACAAGGGCTGGAATGACGGGATGGCAGGGCTCGACCAAGTGCCCGATGCTGAAGAGCCCCCCGTCGCCATGGTTTTCTGGTCCTTCCGCATCATGGTTGGCATCGGCATGCTGATGCTGGGCGTCGGGGTGCTGGGCCTTTATGCGCGGTTTCGCGGGCGGCTTTACGAATCGACCTGGCTGCACCGGATCACCTTGGTCATGGGGCCGTCCGGCCTGATCGCCGTTCTTGCGGGCTGGATCACGACCGAGGTCGGCCGACAGCCCTATGTGATCTATGGCGAGATGTTGACCGCGGATGCTGCCTCGCCCCTCGGCGCCAGCGCTGTCGCCGCGTCGCTGATCGCGTTCATCGTGATCTATTTCGCGGTGTTCGGGGCCGGGGTCATCTACCTTCTGCGTCTCATGGGCCGACCGCCGAAGCGGGTAGAGCCGGATGAGAACGGCGCCGAAGGGCCGATCCGCACGGCCGGGATCGTGCCCGGCACAAACGCAACGCCCGCAGAATAAGGACCGCTTGCCATGGAAATCAGCTTTGACCTGACCATCGCCTGGGCCCTGCTGCTGGCCTTTTCGGTTTATGTCTATGTCGTTCTCGACGGGTTCGACCTTGGCATCGGCATCCTGTACCCGCTTTTTCGCCGAAAAAGCGACCGCGACATCATGATGAATTCCGTTGCGCCGGTCTGGGACGGGAACGAGACTTGGCTGGTTCTGGGCGGTGGCGGCTTGTTCGCCGCCTTTCCAATGGCCTACGCGATCCTCATGCCCGCGCTTTATCCGCCGGTGATCGCGATGCTGCTGGCGCTGGTGTTCCGGGGCGTCGCGTTCGAATTCCGCTGGCGCTCTGCCTCGCGCCGGTCCGAGATTTTCTGGGACGGCGCCTTCATCGGCGGCTCGACCGTCGCTGCGCTGTCGCAGGGGATTATCCTTGGGGCGATCCTGCAGGGCGTCGCCGTGGATGGGCGCGCCTATGGGGGCGGTTGGTGGGACTGGCTGACGCCGTTCTCCATCCTGACAGGCGTTGCGGTCGTCGCGGGCTACGCCTTTCTTGGGGCGTGCTGGCTGAACTGGAAACTGGAAGGCGACATCCAGACCAAGGTGCGCGCACTCGCGCGGGTCCTGGGCCTTGTCACCATCGGTTTTATCGTGGCGGTCTCGCTTTGGACCCCGTTTCTGGAGGCGGCCTATTACCAGCGCTGGTTCGTCTGGCCCGAGATCCTGATCGTTTCTCCCGTGCCGGTCGCCGTCGCTGGCGTGGCCATAGCGTCGCTGCGCTATTTGCAGGGCGAGGGCTGGGATTGGGCGCCATTCGTTCTGGCGCTGGTGCTGTTCCTCTTGTGCTTCATCGGCCTTGGCATCTCGATGTGGCCCTATGTGATCCCGACCGAAGTCACGATCTGGGACGCCGCCAGCCCCTATAAGTCCCAGCTTTTCATGTTCGTCGGTGCGATCATCCTCGTGCCCCTGATCCTCGCCTATACCGGCTACGCGTATTGGGTGTTTCGCGGCAAGATGGACCCGGACGAGGGCTATCACTGATGCTGCGCAAGCTGCTTTGGTTCGTCGGTCTCTGGATCGCCGGTGTCGCGGTGGTCGGTGCCGTCGCCTACGCGATCCGGCTGGTGCTGCTGGGCTAACGGAGGCGCGAAGGCAGAAGCGGACGCATAACAGGGTCTGTTTCCCCGTCCATCGCGCGCGCGAGCAGATCGGCGGTGGTGGGGCCAACCGTCAGCCCGTGATGCCCGTGACCGAAGTTGAACCACAGTCCGGTATGGCGCGGGGCCGGGCCGGTCAGGGGCAGAAGGTCTGCAAGGAAGGGCCGCGTGCCGTGCCATTGCGGCTCTGCCACACGGGATCCAATATCCATCAGCTCAGACGCCGCGCGTTCACCGCGCGTCAGTTGCCGCGTATCCGGCGCGGCATCGCGCGGGACGATGGCGGCGCCGGTCGTGATGCGCAGTCCGCGTGTCATTGGGGCCAGAACGATGCCATTCGCCGCGTCGAAGAGCGGACGTTTGGGCATTGCAGGGGCGGCGTAATGCCCATGATAGCCGCGCTTGTAGATCATCGGGACGCGGTAGCCGAAGCGGCGGACAAGATCGGCGGACCAAGGTCCGAGGGCGATGACCACGTCCTTGGCCGCGAGAGGGCCGGTATCGCTCTCGACGCTCCAGCCCGCGCCGCTTTTCTTTAGACTTCCGGCATCGCCGATCACGATCTCTCCGCCGCGCCGCTCGAACAGGGCGGCGTAGGATTTCGTCAGCTCAGAGGGATCCGCGCAGGTCCAGGCCCCGCGCCAGTGCAGAACGCCCGCAGGCGTACGCGTCAGCGCCGGGTCTTCGGCGCGGTAGTCTGCGCCTGATACAATGCGCGGTGCGATACCGAACGTAGCCTCCAGCCGCGCGGCATCCTTCACCGCCGCTTCGAACGTGTCGGCATCGCGGTAGAGAAACCCCCATCCGTCCCGGGAAATCAGGTTCTGCGCGCCTGCGGCCTCGATCAAAGGGGCATGATCGGCGGTCGAGCGGGACACGATGGGCGCGTAGTGATCCGCAGCCTGCCGATGAAGCATAGCGCCCGAGTTCCGGAAATAGCGCAACAGCTCTGGCAGTTGCCGAAGCACTTGGCCCGGTGTCCACGTCACATCGTTGGACCGCCCAAGGATGTAAGACATCAGAGAGCCAGGATCGCGCGGCATGGCGTGAATCTCGGGCGCTTCGGTCTCGATCACCCCGGCATTGCCGAAACTGGTCTCTTCACCCGGCGCGCGGCGGTCGATCACGACGACATTGCGCCCCCGCGCCTGAAGCGCGAGCGCGGTCGAGATGCCGACGATCCCCGCGCCGAGAACGATGGTGTCCGACATGATCGCCCCTGCCGCGCCCCTTGCGCGAACGCGTTACTGGAAGTTGCGGCTGTCTTTCAGCTGGTCCCAGGCCCAGACGACCTCTTGCAGCATCTCTTCCTGGCTGCGGTCGCCGCCGTTCATGTCGGGATGCAGCACCTTGATCAGCGCCTTGTAGGCTTTGCGGATGTCGGCCTTGGACGAATAATCCTTGGCCTCAAGGATATCGAGCGCCTTGCGTTCGGTGGGCGGCAGCTTGCGCTTGCCGGTGACCGACTTGCCGGGATTGCGGGTGGCGTTCTCGCCGAGAACCTGATGCGGATCCTCGATGCCCAGACGCGACCAGGCCTGTTCTTCGGTGGTCTTGCGGAAGGGCTTGGTTTCCCGTTCCCATACGCGGTCCTTGTCAATCTGCGCTTCGAATTCTTCCTCGGTCGAGCCGTTGAAGAAGTTCCATTTCAGATTGTACTCGCGGACATGGTCCTTGCAGAACCAGAAGAAGTCATCGAGGTGGTCCGGCGATTTCGGCGCGCGGTATTTTCCCGCTTCCTCGCAGCCGGGGTGTTCGCACACCTTGGTCGAGGTCTCGAACGCGCCGGACATGCCGCGCCGTCCACGGCTGCGTTTCTTCTTGTCCGACGAAACTCGAAGGTCGAAGCCGAAGGGATCGTTCTTGCTCATCGTAACCTGCCTTATCGACTCGGGCAGTGAAGTTTAGGCAATCCACCGTCAGGCGAAAGAGGGAACGTGTAAAAAGATGCCAAGCGCGGCAGTTCGGCGCGGATCCATGCCCATTGGAATCAGCGTTCTGCCGTCGCCTCGATGCGCGGGGCCTGATCCGACGGCTCGGGATGGGACGGCGCGTCGAGATGCGGTGTTTCTTCGGGCGCATCATTTGTGACGCGCGGCGAACTACGCGCGGTCGAGCGAAAGGTGGGCACGGCCAGCACAGGTTCCGACCGCTCGATGGCGGCGGGGGCTGTGTTTCCGGTCTCGGATTGCTCGGCGCCCAGCACGCGGCGGAAGACCAGCATGTTCTGGAACGTGGTGACGCGCCCTGTAAGCCCCTGACGCTCTTCGCAGGGCAGGGTGTCGGTGCGCTGGTATTCCCAGCCTTCGGCGCCCAGCTCGTTCATCAGGTCCGACAGCGCGACGGCGAATTTCGCCTCGGTGCCTTTTACGCCCTTTACCTTGGCCGCCTTCGACGGGGCCGGGATCACCTTGTACTCGTACTTCATCGGGGCCTGGCTCCTGCAACCTCGTTCGCGCCGACCGGACGCTATCCCGAGTCGGCCCCCCGTCAAAAGCCGCTGTCTGAATGCGGCAGGAATGTGGCGCGTAGGTGTTGCCGATCTGTCATCCTTGATGCGCATGGCCCGTCAAGGTCCGAAAACGCCAAAGCCCCCGGTCAATGCGTCGCAAAAGGTCTATCCGCTTTGGGGCTCCTGCTGGTCTTCTGTCAGGCGGGACACGGGAGACGGACCATGATCGAAGCAGGGCTGCGCAAACGCCGTTCCGGGGGGCGCGCCGGGAATGCGCGCCGGTCCGGTGGGCAAGCCATCGACCAGATGCCATGGCGCATCCCGGTCAACACCGACGCCCCGACAGAGCCGCTGACCGCCGACGGTATCGCCGCGATCCATGACGGCGCGATGCGCATCCTCGAAGAGATCGGCATCGAGTTCCTGAACGAGGAAAGCCTTGGCATTTTCCGTCAGGCGGGCTGCATCGTGAACGGCACCAACGTCCGCATGGACCGTGATTTCGTCATGGAAATGGTCGGCCGCGCCCCTGCCGAGTTCGACATCACCCCGCGCAATCCCGACAAGCGCATCCGCATCGGCGGCAAGCATATGCTGTTCGGCAACGTGTCTTCGCCGCCCAATTACTGGGATCTCGATACAGGCAAGGTCAGCGGCACGCGCGCGCAATGCGCCAATCTGCTGAAGCTCACGCAAAGCTTCAACTGCATCCATTTCGCGGGGGGCTACCCGGTGGAGCCTGTAGATATCCATGCGCGCGACCGGCATCTCGATGTCCTCTATGACAAGCTGACGCTGACCGACAAGGTGCCCCACGCCTATTCGCTGGGGCCGGAGCGGGTCGAGGACGTGATGGAAATGGTGCGCATCGCGGCGGGTCTTTCCCACAACGAATTCGACGCAAGCCCGCATATGTACACCAACATCAATTCCACCTCGCCGCTCAAGCATGACATCCCGATGATCGACGGGTGTCTGCGCCTGATCCGGCGTGGCCAGCCAGTGATCGTGACGCCCTTCACGCTTGCGGGCGCCATGGCGCCTGTCACCATGACCGGCGCGGTGACGCTGTCTCTGGCCGAGGCGCTGTCGGCTATCGCGCTTTTCCAATACGTCGCGCCGGGTGTCGGCTGCGTGATTGGCACCTTCACGTCCAATGTCGACATGAAATCCGGCGCGCCCGCCTTCGGGACGCCCGAATACATGCGCGCGACGCAGATCACCGGCCAGATGGCGCGGTTCTACGGCCTGCCCATGCGCGCCTCTGGCGTGTGTGCGGCCAATGTCCCGGACGGGCAGGCCATGTGGGAGACGTCGAATTCGCTCTGGGCGGCGGTGCAGTCGGGCACAAATATCGTCTATCATGCGGCGGGCTGGCTTGAGGGTGGGCTGATCGCATCGCCCGAGAAATTCGTCATGGATTGCGAAGTCCTGCAAATGATCCAGCGCTATTTCGAACCCGAGGTTGTGGCCACAACGCCCGACGATATCGCGTTCGAGGCGATCCGAGAGGTTGGCCCGAACGGCCATTACTTTGGCTGCCAGCACACGCAGGAACGCTATGAAACCGCGTTTTATCAGCCCATTGCGTCCGATTGGCGCAATTACGAAGCCTGGGAGAACGGCGGCGGCGAATGGACGGCGCAGCGGGCGAACCGCATTTTCCATCGCATCATCGACGCCTTCCAGCCGCCCCCGATGGATGACGCGATCCGAGGCGAGTTGTCCGATTTCGTCGAACGGCGCAAATCCGAAGGCGGTGCGCCCACGGATTTCTGACGCACCTTAGCGGTTTGTTAAGGGGCTGCGCCTAGCGTTCCGTCATGAATGCTATGGGGTTGCGATGAACGGTCTAATAAACCGGTCTGTCCAGTCGTTCCTGATCCGGACGAAGGGCTATGACGTGTGGGAAAAGGTCGCCGCACGCGCGGGCGTGCCGCCTGCCGGGTTCGAGGCGATGTCGGACTATCCCAGCCGAGTGACGCTACGCCTGATCGCCGCGATCCTCTTGGTGACCTCGCTGAATCGGCAGGAATTTCTTGAAGAATTCGGCACGTTCATCGTCACGCATCCAACGGTCAGCGCCGTGCGCCGCCTTCTGCGCTATGGCGGGGCCAGTTACACCGATTTCCTGATCTCGCTAGAAGATTTGCGTCATCGCACCCGCCTTGCGGTCGGCGATTTGCCCCTTCCCGAAATTACCGCTGAACACCCGTCACCGGGCTGCGTGCGGCTGATCCTTGGGCCGGGACCCAAGGGCATGGCACAGTTCTTCATCGGCGTGCTGGGGGCGATGGCGGATGAATACGGCAGCCTTGTCACCTTCGTTCCGGGGATTGATGCGGGGCGCGAGACCCTGACGGTGCGCATCGCCGAAATGGCCTTCGCCGCTGGCCGCGAATTCGAGATGGCAGCGACGCTGTGACCTGCGCGGCGGGATTGTCTCTCGAAGGGGCCGCGATGGATGCGCTGATGCCGATGCATCTGCTGGTCGGGCGCGGCGGCGACATCCTGCGCGCCGGGCCGACGCTGCGCAAGATCGCGGGTGACATTACCGGACGCGCACTGGGCGAGATTGCCGACATTCGCCGACCCGAAAGCGGACAGGTGCTTGATATCACGACGGCCACGCCGGTGCGGCTTAACCTGCGGTCGGGTGGCGGGCTGGCGCTGACCGGTATCGCCGCTCCTTCAGGAGGTGGCATCCTGTTCAACCTCTCGCCGGGGATTGGTATCATCGACACTGTTCGCCGCTATGGCCTCAATGCCGGGGACTTCGCGCCGACCGACCTGACGGTCGAACTATTGTACCTGTTCGAGGCCAAAGAGGCGGTGATCTCTGAAACGCGGCGGCTCAATGACCGGATCGAGGATGCCCGCCGCGTCGCCGAGCAGCAGGCGCTGACCGATACGCTGACGGGCCTGCGCAACCGCCGTGCGCTGGACTCGGTGCTTATCGGCCTGATCGAGGCGCGTCATCCCTTCACCATGGCCCATGTCGATCTAGACTGGTTCAAGGCGGTCAACGACACCCATGGCCATGCCGCCGGCGATCACGTCCTGCGCCACGTCTCGCAAATGCTGCTCGATGAGACCCGCGCTCGGGATACCGTGGCGCGGGTAGGGGGCGATGAATTCGTGCTCGTCCTGCCGGGGCATCACACGCAAGACGCCATCCAGAAAATCGGCCGCCGTATCCTGCGGCGGCTGGAAATCCCGATTGTCTATGACGGCGCAGAATGCCGTGTCTCGGCAAGCCTTGGGGTGGTGCGATCCGTCGATCACCCGGATGTGCGGCTGGATGATCTGCACGCCGCCGCGGACGCTGCGCTGTATCGCTCGAAAGACACCGGGCGCGGACAGGTCAGCTTTGCCGAATGACCGCTTGGGTCAGATCAACAGCCCCGCCGCACCTTCATGCCGCAATAGCGCGATCTTCGTCTCCACTCCGCCCGCGCCGGAATACCCGCCAAGCCCGCTGCGAGACAGGACGCGGTGACATGGGATCAGGATCGGGATCGGGTTGGCGCCGCAGGATTGCCCGATGGCTTGCGCCGACACCCCAAGCCGTTTCGCCAGATCGCCGTATTCGAGTGTGTCGCCAAAGGGAATACTGCACAGGGCGGTGTAGAACCGCGACTGGAAAGGTGTGCCGCCCGGGTTCAGCGGGACCGAAAACGCCCGCAGTGTTCCAGCGAAATAGGCAGAGACTTCGTCTGCCGCTTGATCGAGAGTTTCGGTGCTCTCGCCGTCTGATCGATCCCAGGTCACCGCCGTCACAGCTTCAGCGCCATGCAGCGTCAGCCAACCCAGCGGCGTTTCGACCGCGCGGCGGTTCATGGCAGGCCAAGCCTGATCGGGCCGCGCGCTGACACCGGATCGACCGGCGCGCCCGATTGCGTTGCGGTGAGGCCTATCTCACCCGCGACGCGACGCACCTCTGGCATCAAGGACCGCCAGTCGGACGACAGGCGACGCGCGGCTTCGGACGGGCAAAAGGTTCTGCCCGTCCCGCGTTCCGATGCAAGCTCTCGCAGAACGCCCGCGATGGCCGCGTCGTCCACGCTCATGCGTTTTCGATCTTGTCCTGTGTCTTTGTCTCGAAGTCAGAGGCAGAATGACGCTCACGCAGCTGGGTTTCCGGCTCTCCGAAGGCGCGATTGACCATGCGGCCCCGTTGAACGGCTGGGCGTGCGTCGATCTTTTCGGCCCAGCGAACGACGTTCGTATAGGACGCAACATCCAGGAATTCCGCGGCATCGTAGAGCCGCCCCAGCACAAGCTGACCATACCACGACCAGATCGCCATATCGGCGATGGTATAGGTATCGCCCGCCATCCACTCGTGATCCGCAAGGTGCCGGTTCAGGACGTCAAGCTGGCGCTTGGCTTCCATTGCGTACCGGTTGATCGGGTATTCCATCTTCTCGGGTGCGTAGGCGTAGAAATGGCCGAAACCGCCACCGAGGAAGGGCGCAGAGCCCATCTGCCAGAAGAGCCAGGACAGCATTTCCGGTCGGGCGGAAGAGGCGCCAAGGAAGGCGTCATAGCGTTCCGCCATCGTCAGCATGATCGCTGCGCTCTCGAAGATGCGTACCGGTTTGTCGCCAGAGCGGTCCATCAGCGCGGGGATTTTCGAGTTCGGGTTCGCCTCGACGAAACCCGATCCGAACTGATCGCCCTCGCCGATATTGATGAGCCAGGCGTCATAGTCGAAATCATGGCCCGCCTCGATCAGCTCTTCAAAGAGGACGGTGACCTTCACGCCATTGGGCGTGGCCAGCGAATAAAGCTGATAGGGATGCTCGCCAACGGGCAGATCCTTGTCATGGGTCGGCCCGGCGATGGGGCGATTGGTCTTGGAAAACTGGCCGCCGTTCTCGGCGTCCCAGGTCCAGACGTCGGGTGGGGTGTATTCGGTCATGCGTGATCTCCCGCGCTTATGTCTGTGCTGAACCTAGGGGCAACGGCGGCAGATAAAAGCCCCGCGTGATGTGCAGGGATGCAGGGGGAGGGCGCAGGTCAGGTGCCCGGCGCGTTGACCGGGCACCTTTCTTGTCAGTCTTACCCCAAGGCCGCGTCGCAGCGCCCGCAGACATCGGGGTGGCTGTGGGTGCCAACATCCGGCAGAATCTTCCAGCAGCGCTGGCATTTAGTGCCGTCCGCCTCGGCAAAGATCACAGCGACGTCGGCCACATCGTCCAGGGTGAAGGCCCCTGCGGGTGCGGGATCGGTCGTCAGGGTCACGCCGGACGTGATGCACAGATCAGCGAAATACGCGGGATCGGTGACGATGTCTGCTGTCTTGCCGGACAGATGCACGATCGGTGCCGCCTCGAGTGAGGCGCCGATGACCTTGTCGCGGCGCTTTTCTTCCAGCGCCCCGGTGACCACGCGCCGCGCGGCCCGCACGAGTTTTGACCGTTCGGCCAGCGCATCGTCGCGCCACGAAGCATCGGCGACCGGCATGTCCGTCAGGTGGACCGACGCGCCGTCTTCGGGGTGGCGTTCCAGCCAGATTTCTTCCGACGTGAACACAAGGATCGGGGCCAGCCAGTGGACCATGTGGTCATAGAGGATGCCCAGGACCGCCTCGGACGCGACGCGGCGGGTGCTGTCTTCGGGGTCGCAATACAAAGCGTCCTTGCGGATGTCGAAGTAGAAGGCCGACAGATCCAGCGTCGCGAAGTCGAACACCGTCCGCCAGGCCTTCTGGAAGTCATAGGCGGTGTAGGCCGCGCGGACGGTCTGGTCGACCTCCCACACGCGGTGCAGGATCAGGCGTTCGAGTTCCGGCAGATCCTCCGGCAGCGCGGGCACGTCTTCGGGCAGAGACCCGAGGATATAGCGCATCGTGTTGCGCAGGCGCCGGTAGCTGTCGGCGACACCTTTGAGGATTTCGTCCCCGATGCGCTGGTCGACGGTAAAGTCGGTCTGCGCCACCCAAAGCCGCAGGATATCAGCGCCGTATTGCTTGATGACCTGATCCGGGCCGATGGTGTTGCCCAGCGATTTCGACATCTTGTTGCCCTTGGCATCCAGCGTGAAGCCGTGGGTCAGCACGCCGCGATAGGGCGCGCGGCCCTTGGTGCCGCAGGCCTGCAGCATGGACGAATGGAACCACCCGCGATGCTGGTCGGTGCCTTCGAGATAGAGATCGGCGATGCCGTCCTCGGACCCGTCCGCGCGGTCGCGCAGGACGAAGGCGTGAGTGGACCCGCTGTCGAACCAGACGTCCAGGATGTCGAAGACCTGTTCGTAGTCCTTTGGGTTGTAGTCACCGCTCAGGAACCGCTCTTTCGCGCCGTCCTTGTACCAGGCGTCTGCGCCTTCGGCCTCGAACGCCTCGGCGATGCGGGCATTGACGGCCGGATCGCGCAGCAGAAAATCGGCGTCGTCGGGCTTTGCGCCCTTCTTGACGAAGCAGGTCAGCGGCACACCCCAGGCGCGCTGGCGCGAGAGCACCCAGTCGGGGCGGTTCTCGATCATCGAATAGAGGCGATTGCGCCCCGTCTTCGGCGTCCAGGTCACCAGCTCGTCGATCGAGGTCAGCGCACGCTGGCGGATCGTCTCGCCATACTGGTCCTGCCCGTCGCCCACGGGGCGGTCGATGGCGGCGAACCATTGCGGCGTGTTGCGATAGATCACCGGGGCTTTCGAGCGCCAGGAATGCGGATAGCTGTGCTTGAGCCGTCCGCGCGCCAACAGCTTTCCAACGGAGACGAGCGTGTCGATGACGGCCGTGTTCGCCTTCCCATCCTTGCCCTTGGGCGTGATGATGACCTCGCCTCCAAAGAGCGGCAGATCGGGGCGATACGAGCCGTCTTCGAGGACGTTGTGGGTCATCTTCAGCCCGTATTTCAGGCCGATCTGGTAGTCGTCATCGCCATGGCTGGGCGCGGTATGAACGAAGCCTGTGCCCGCATCGTCCGTCACGTGATCGCCCGGCAGCATGGGCACGTCGTAATCCCATTCGGCCTCTCCGCCCTCGACGCCGCGCAGCGGGTGCGCCAGCGTCAGCGAGGCAAGCTCTTCGGGGGCCACGTCGCGCAGGCGACGATACATGGTCTCGTCCAGCCGCGCCGATGTCAGGACATCCCCGGCCAGCGCGTCGGCGATCAGATAGCGGTCGCCGATGCGCGCCCAGCATTCTTCGGGGCGGCCGGTGATCTCGTAAAGGCCGTAGCCGATGGACGGCCCGAAACAGACCGCACGGTTCTGCGGGATGGTCCAGGGCGTCGTCGTCCAGATGATGACCTGCGCAGATTGAAGATCGTCCGCAAGGATCGCCTGGTTCGCGCCGTCGAAATCGGAATGCTCGGCCAGCGGCATCGGGGCCGCGCCACCCTCAAGGACGGGGAATTTTACCCAGATCGTGTGGCTCTGGTGGTCGTGGTATTCGACCTCGGCCTCTGCGAGCGCGGTCTTTTCAACGGGTGACCACATCACGGGCTTGGAGCCTTGGTAGAGCGTGCCGTTCATGAGGAACTTCATGAACTCCTCGGCGATGACCCGCTCGGCGTGGAAATCCATCGTCAGGTAGGGGTCTTCCCAATTGCCGGTCACGCCGAGGCGCTTGAATTCCTCGCGCTGGATGTCGATCCATCCGGCCGCGAATTCACGGCATTCGCGGCGGAACTCGTTCACGTCGACCTTGTCCTTGTCGAGCCCCTTTTCGCGGTATTGCTGTTCGATCTTCCACTCGATCGGCAGGCCGTGGCAGTCCCAGCCGGGCACATAGCGGGCGTCCTTGCCCATCATCTGCTGGCTGCGAACGACCATATCCTTGAGCACCTTGTTCAGCGCGTGGCCGATATGCAGGTTGCCGTTGGCATAGGGAGGACCGTCATGCAGCGTGAAGGGCGGGCGCCCCTCTTTTTCGCGCAAGCGGTCATAGATGCCGATGGTCTTCCAGCGGTCAAGCCAGCCCGGCTCTCGCTTGGGCAGGCCCGCGCGCATCGGAAACTCTGTTTCGGGCAGGTTGAGGGTTGTCTTGTAGTCAGGCGTGTCGGCGCACATGAGGGGAATCCTCAGGCTGAAATGTCAGGATGGGGTGAGGGCGGCGCGAAGTCTCAGACGCCTTGTCCCGGCGGCTCTGGTCAGAGCGCCGGGCATGTAATTCGGTGGATGATCGCGCTGCGTGTCATCATGGGACCGCTTATAGGCACGGGCGCGCGCGGGGTCCAGAGGGGCAGGCGCATTGCACGGGGGCGTGGCGGGGGGTGGATTGCGTGCGGTAGGGAAATGGCGCTAGGCAGGGCGCATGACAGGCTCTGCCATACCGCCCAAATTTGAGATCTCCCGCGAAGAGATCGCGCGCGTGGTCGCGGCGTTCTATGCGTTAGTGCGTCAGCATCCGATGCTGGGGCAGGTCTTCGCGGTTCACGTCGATGACTGGCCCGCGCATGAGGCGAAGGTCGCGCGGTTCTGGGAAAACGCGATTCTTGGGACGCGCGGCTATGACGGCAACGTCATGGAAACGCACAAGGCGGCGGGCAATGTGCGTCCCGGCATGTTCGAGGCCTGGCTGGCGCTCTTCGACATGACATTGCGCGAAGAACTTGATGCGCAAAAGGCTGCCGCGTGGTCGGCGCTCGCGCACCGGATCGGGCGATCCATTCGCGCGGGTGTGGTCGAGCGGGACCGAGGACCCGGCGGCGTCCCGATTCTGAGGTAACGCGCCTGCGCGCCGATGCGCGGGCTCTTGCCAACTCCGGCGTACGCCATCGGCGGGTTTCCGTGCGCGCGTCATGCCGCAGTGCAGCGCGGCGGGAACTGGCCCACCGAGACGGCCCGTTCCGGCAATCTAAAGCCTGAAATCCGGCGCCATCGCGCCGCCCTATGGCAGAGCGCGCCTTTCGGTCCAATCTCTATCCAAAGCGCAGCCCAACACGGGCGGCCAGACCATAGAAAGGTGACCGTCATGGCCCATATCGACCGCTTCAATTCAAAACCGTCCGATCCCTATGCCTCGCATGTGCGAGCCGACGCGGCGCTTCAGCCGGTCAGCTCCAGCTCCTCCGTGCTCTGGGCTGTCGGGCTTGTTGTCCTTCTGATCGTCGGGGCCGTGCTGTCGAGCGCGTTTTTTGGTGGCGAAGACGCGACACCCACGCCAGGGACAAGCCAGCCCGCGATCTTGGCGCCGAATGACGGCGCGCCGGGTGCACCCGTTCTTGGCGAAACCTCCGGCACGTCCCCTGCCGGCGAGGCGGTGACCCCCGCGCAGTAAGCGCGGGGACATCGCAATGGGCCGGGGCGTTTGTGGCAGCAGCGCCTCGGCCTTTCCCAATCACGCCTTGCGGTCGAAGAGACCCGTCAAGGCAGAGCCGACGATCCCGCTGGTCGTCGGCTTTTTCGCGCGTGCAAAGGGCAGGGGGCGACAGACTTCGATTGCGGCCACGCCCACGCGGGCGGTCAGCGCACCGTTCACGATGCCCTCGCCAAAGCGGCGTGAGACCTTCGACAGGATGCCGCCGCCTGCGACCGATCCGAGAAGGTCGTCGCCCACCGCGACGGCGCCCGTGGCCACCAGATGCGTCAGGACTGAACGGGTGAGCCGCCAACTGCCCAGCGTGCCCGCTCGCCCGCCGTAGATCTCTGCAATGCGGCGGATCATGCGCAGGTTCGAGGTCAGAGCAGCGACCACATCGGCAAGCGCCAGTGGCACGATGGCCGTTACCGTGGCGACCTGACGCGCGGCGGCCTCGACTTCGCGCCGTGCTGCGTGATCGAGGGGGCTAAGCAGTTCCAACTCGGCCAGTCCAATCGCGCCGTCGGCGTCGAAGACATCCGGCAGACGTTCTGTCACCTTCTCGCGCGCCCATTTCAGTTCGTCTCGTGGTCGGTAAAGCGATTGCAGCCTTTCCACCACGCGCCGCGCTGCGCCCAGATCGCCCGAGGCGATGGCGTGGTCAGCGGCCTGCCGCAGATCATCCAGCTTGCCGAGCCGCGCAAACGCGGCCCATTCCTTGATCGCGATGGCCAGAAGGACGATCAGGAACAGCGCTGTCAGGGTCAGCGCGGCATAGCCCAGAATCTGGTTGCGCGCGATCAGGCCGGTGACGAAATCCCAGGCCGCGATGGACAGCGCGAAGCTGAGAAGCGCGCCCAATAGCGACCAGAACCACCGCGCAAGCCGAGACGGGCGGCGGCTGGCCAGTACCGCCAGCGTGCGCATCGCGCGCGGATCAGGCGGCTCTGCCGTGTCTGGGACGGGCGGCGCGGTGGCGGGCGTCACCGTATCCGGGGACGCCTCTTCAAGGTCGATCAGCACAGGGCCGCGCCTCTCGTTCATGCCGAATTCCTTACCCATGTCATGCGGATATCGGGCGCGTGGTCGTCATTGCCCGCCCCCGTCGAGAAGGCCGAGGGGTAAAAGCCCTGGCGCAGGTAGAAGCGGCGCGCGCTTTCGTTGGCCTGCGGCGTCCAGAGTTCGAGCCTGTCATGCGCCCGCTTGGCGTGGGCCATGAGCCGCGCACCGATGCCCCGGCCCTGAACGCGCGGGGCGACGTAAAGCGCGTGTATGACGCCGCTTGACAATGCGATGAAGCCCAGCGGCGTGTCGGCCCAGCCGCGCAGGCAATGCACCTCGCCGCGCTTGATCAGGCTTTCAAGGCTCGCGCGATCCGCCCGGTCGACGCGCACGCCGCGCCCGGCGGCAAGGATGCGCGCAAGGCGGCGGGTCTCGAACCGGCGAGCGGGGGTGATGCGCAGGGTCATAGCCGGTCCCCGATCAGGAACTCGGCGGCCTTGTCGAGCCGAATATGCGGCGGCCCCTCGCCGCGCTTCAGCGTCAGGGGCGCAGGGGCGAAGTTCATGATGCCGTAATCCCCGTCAAGCCAGCCTTCCGCGCCCTCGCGCGCCGGGGCCAGAAGGCGCTGAGGGTCTTCCGGCAACTCGCCGGGGTAGAACGCCGCGCGCTTGCCGCCGTCCAGAAGCGTGCCGCGAACGCAGTCGAGATCAGCGCCGTCATGGGTGATTGTCTCTTCCACCGTGGCGCGCAGGCTGGCGATGGCCATCGCCTCGGTCCGTGCGCCCGAGAAATCAGCGCGGGCGCGGGCATCTTTCATCATTGCGTCCATGATTGATGTAAGGCGCGCGTGCTGGCTGTGATGCAGATGGTCGGCCTTGGTCGCGGCGAAAAGGATCTTCTCGACCCGCTTGCCAAGGAGGAGTTGCGACAGAAACGCATTCCGACCGGGCCTGAAGGCCGCAAGGATTTCCGTCATTGCGCGGCGCAGGTCTTCCAGTGCGTCAGGGCCCGCGTGGATCGCGCCAAGCGCGTCGACAAGCACGACCTGACGGTCGATCCGGGCAAAATGATCGCGGAAGAAGGGCTTTACGACGCGGGATTTATAGGCCTCGAACCGCCGTTCCATCTCACGCCAGAGGCTGCCGCGCCCGGCTCCCGGCGGTTTCGGGATCGGTGCGAAGGTCAGCGCGGGCGATCCGGCCATTTCGCCCGGCAACAGGAAGCGGCCAGGCGTGCAATCGGAATAACCCGCCGCGCGCGCCGCCGTCAGATAGGCGGTGTAGCGTTCGGCGAGGGTCTTTGCGGCGGATTCCTCGAATTTTGCCGCGCCATCGGTTTCGGCGACAAGCGACAGGTAGTCCGCAGCCTCTTCGCGGTTTTCAATCCGGGTCAGCATGCCGGCGGCCCAGCCCGCGTAATCGGTGTCGAGCAGCGCGAGATCCAAGAGCCATTCGCCGGGATAATCCACGATGTCGAGATGCACGGTGCGTGGCCCCGACAGCCCGCCCAGAAGCCCCGTGGGCGAGACGCGCAGTGACAGGCGAAGCTGGCTGACCGCGCGGGTCGAATCGGGCCAGTGCGGGGTCTGGGACAACAGCGCGCCAAAATGCGTCTCGTAATCGAAGCGCGGGACGTGATCGTCGGGCTGTGGCTGCAGGAAGGCCGTGCGGATGCGCCCGTCGGCAGCGGCCACTAGCCCTGGCATCCGCCCCCGGTCGATCAGATTCGCGATAAGCGAGGTGATGAACACGGTCTTGCCTGCGCGCGAGAGGCCGGTGACGCCGATGCGGATCACAGGTTCGAAAAACGCCCCGCTGACTGTATTTCCGAGGCTCTCGACACCCCGTGTCAGCCCGTCCGCGATATCGCCTAGGATCACTGCCTGCCCCCGATCATTCCCGCCGAAGATAAGCTCGGGCGCGGGCAGGGAAAAGGGGCAAGGGTTTGCCAAGGTCGCATCTCGGCGCTAAGGCCTCGGCCCATGCCGAGATATGCGCTTTTGATTGAATACGATGGAACGCCCTTTCGGGGGTGGCAGACGCAGGTCGGCCTTCCCTCGGTGCAGGGCGCAGTCGAGGCCGCGATCGCCAAGCTGGAGCGCGATGTTCCGCGCATCGGCGCAGCGGGGCGCACCGATACGGGCGTGCATGCGACGGGGCAGGTGGCGCATTGCGATCTGACGCGCGACTGGGATCCGTTTCGCTTGTCCGAGGCGCTGAATTACCATCTCAAACCGGCACCTGTCGCCATTCTGAAGGCGGCGAAAGTGGATGAGCGCTGGCATGCGCGGTTCACCGCGCTTGAGCGGCGCTATACCTACCGCATCATCGCCCGCCGCGCGCCTCTTGTGCTGGATGCCGCGCGGGCGTGGCATGTGAAGGTGCCTCTGGACTGCGCCTTGATGCAGGCGGCGGCGGACATGCTGACCGGCACGCATGACTTCACGACGTTCCGCGCGACGATGTGCCAGGCGAAGAGCCCCATGAAGACGCTCGATTCCTTCAAGGTCGAGGAGATCTCGCGCGGTGACGGGCAGGAAATCCGCCTGCATCTTTCGGCACGCAGCTTTCTGCACAACCAGGTGCGGAGCCTTGCCGGAACGCTGGAAAAGGTCGGATCAGGCGCCTGGACGCCCGAGGACATGAAGGCGGCGCTGGATGCAAAGGACCGTGCGCGCTGCGGCCCGGTGGCGCCCGCCCATGGCCTGACGCTGCGCGGCGTGGAATATCCCGAACCTGTCTTCTAGGCGCGTTTCGGCATCATTTCCTGAACCGCGCCTGCAAGCACGAGGTAAACGCTCGTCAGCGCGATCGCCCATTGCACGAGCGTGGATTCGTCAAAGCCGACCCAGGCGGAATGCGCCGCAAGCACCGTCCAGAGAAGCGCGATGGGCAGCGTGACAATGCGCCATCGTTTCGTGCGCACCGGGTGCACGAACTTGACCGGCAGGAACATTGCGACCGCCAGAACCACCACAAGGCTGAGGGTGACGAACCACGGCGGTTCCATAACAAAGACCACCAGAACGAACATGTTCCAGCAGCCCGGAAAGCCTTGGAACGACGCATCGGCGGTCTTCATGCGTGTGTCCGCGAAATAGACGACCGAGGCGAAGGAAATGATCAAGATCGCGGCCCAGCCGGTCCAGCCGGGCAGCAGCCCCGAGGCGAAGAGCGCATAGGCCGGGATGAAGACGTAAGTCAGGTAGTCGATGATCAAATCCATCAACACGCCATCGAATTGAGGCGCGTTGGTCTTCACATCGAACTTGCGCGCAAGCGGGCCGTCGATGCCGTCAACCACGAAGGCGACGACTAGCCAGAGATACATGATATCCCATTTGCTTTCGACAGCGGCCAGAAGCGCCAGCATGGCGAAAACGGCGCCGGTGGCGGTCAGAAGATGGACAAGGATTGCGCGGTGCTGGGCTGTCATGAATTCGTCATGAACTATGCGCGGTTGGGATGCAAACCGGTTGGCGGCGCGCGCTCAGCGCGTGCGCCCGGCGCGGGGATGCGAGGCCTCGTAGATCTCCATCAGGCGGCCGGTATCGACCGCGGTATAGGCCTGCGTGGTCGACAGGGAGGCATGGCCAAGAAGTTCCTGGATCGCGCGCAGATCGCCGCCTGCGGCCAGCAGATGGGTCGCGAAACTGTGGCGGAGGGCGTGGGGCGTGGCGCTTGCGGGCAGGCCGAGTTGCAGGCGCGCCGATTCCATGACCTTCTGGATTGCGCGCGGGGCCAGCGGACCGCCGCGTACGGCGCGGAACAAGGGATCCGTTGGGCCCAAGTCGAACGGGCAGGTGCGTGCGTAAGTGGCGACCGCAGCGGCAGCGGCGGGGACCACGGGGACGAGGCGTTCCTTGCCGCCCTTGCCGGTGATGCGCAGCATGTCACCCATCGGCAGCGCCGCGCCGGTCAGCGACAGCGCCTCGGAGATGCGCAACCCGCAGCCCCAAAGAAGCGTCACCACCGCCACGTCGCGCGCCGCGATCCACGGCTCGCGCGCGTTTGCGCCCACCGTGGCCAGAACGTCGCGGGCGGCATCCTCGGCGATGGGGCGGGGCAGCTTGCGCTGAAATTTCGGCGCGCGCGCCGACAGGATCGCGGTCGCATCGAACCCCTGCCGATCGGCGGACCAACGGGTAAAGCTTTTGACTGCCGACAGGGCCCGCGCAAGGGATCGCGCCGACAGCCCGCGCGCGCGTTCGTGTGCCATCCAGCTGCGCATGTCCGACACGCCCAGATCGGCCAGAACACCCGTGCCGCGCAATTCGCCGCGATGGTGGGTGAGAAATCCCAGAAAGCTGAGAAGATCGGCGCGATAGGCCGTCAAAGTGTGATCGGAAGCGCCATCAAGCGCCTTCTTGTGATCGAGAAACCCGGCCAGCGCGTCGCGCAGGCCCTCTGACAGGAAAACCGGCGCCTCGGCGCTCATTCCAGCCAGCGGCGCATGGCGCGCTCGAAGACGCCCGCGAAAAAGTCGAGCAGATCGGTTCCCTGCGTCGGCGTGAACTGATGTGGGTCTTCGGCACCGAAAGCCAGCATCCCGGGCAGGCGGCCCTCGCCGAGATCAAGGCGCAGGCAGGCTTCGGACCGAAGGTCATGGGCCGCGTCGCCGTAGATCACTTCGTTGTCAGGCTGGCTTTGGCGCAGGGTCACGCGGCGCAGAGGCACATCGCGGCCTTGGGTGATGTAGCCGTCGACAAAGCCGGGATCGGCTACGGCCAGCACCGCGCCAAGGCGGCGCACGACCGGATCGTCGGGTGAAATCTTGGTCTCCAGCACAAGCCGGATCGTGTGCACCTTCAGGATCGAAGGAATGTCGTTTTCCAGCGCGGAAAGAAAGTCGTCAAAGCTTTGCGCATCGAGCAGCGTGATGACCGAGCGGTGCACCTGATTGGTGCCCGCAAGGTTGTCATAGGCCGCCGCGATGACGTTGCGGTGCGTTTCTTCCAGCCGTTCAAGGCGGTATTCCAGCCGCTCCATCGCGAGGCCGCGCAGGTCGACGACATTGGTGCCCATGACCCGTTCATTCGCGGCCAGAAGCGCCTTCATCAGGTCCGGATCGCCCAGAATTGTTTCGGGATCTGACAGGATCCTGTCCCGCAGATCCGCCTGGCTTGCCGCCGCTCCGCTCATGCCTACCTCGTCTTCCGCTCGAAGCCGGGGTTGGCCCCGGTCATCAGATGATCTTCTGTCCCGTCTTTTCCCAATCCTTGATAAAGGCGTCCAGTCCTTTGTCCGTCAGGACGTGACTGGCGAGGGATTTGATCACGGCGGGTGGCGCGGTGGCCACATCGGCGCCGATCAGGGCGGCGGCCTTCATGTGGTTCGCGCTGCGGATCGAGGCGGCGAGGATTTCCGTCGAGAAGCCGTAATTGTCATAGATCTGGCGGATTTCCTGGATCAGTTCCATCCCGTCGAGGGCCAGATCGTCGAGCCGTCCGATGAAGGGCGAGATGAACGTCGCGCCCGCCTTGGCCGCCAAAAGCGCCTGGTTGGCCGAGAAACAAAGCGTGACATTGACCATGCGCCCTTCGCCCGACAGCACCTTGCAGGCCTTGAGACCGTCCCAGGTCAGCGGCACCTTGATGGTGATGTTGTCGGCGATCTTGGCCAGCTCTCGTCCTTCGGCGATCATGCCGTCAGCATCGAGCGCGACCGTCTCGGCGCTGACCGGTCCGTCGACCATGTCGCAGATTTCCTTGGTGACTTCCTTGATGTCGCGGCCCGATTTCATGATGAGCGAGGGGTTTGTCGTCACCCCATCGACCATGCCCAGATCGTTAAGCTCGCGGATCGCGTCCACTTCGGCTGTGTCGACGAAGAACTTCATGGTAGGCCTCTTTGGCTGGAGAATTCTGTTGCGGCTGATGTAGACCATAAGCGATGCGGGATGAACCCGGATTCACGACCCGGGCGCATTGCTCTTGCATTGCATTCACCCGGGCGCGCTGAAATGAGCATAACATGCGTTCCTTTTTCGATGAAGGCGATCTGGTCGGCGTTCTGACCACGCAGCCCCTTGACCGTGCGCTCGATTACAAGGCGCCCGAGGGCGGCTGCCATCTGGGCGCCTTCGTGGAGGTGCCGCTTGGCCCGCGCAAGGTGCTGGGTTGCGTGTGGGGGCCGGGGCGCGGTGATTTCGACATCTCGAAGGTGCGACCCGTTATCCGGGTGTTGGATGCGGTGCCCATGCGCGACGAGATGCGCGCTTTTCTCGAAAAGGCGGGGGCCTACACGCTGACGGCGATGCCGGGGATGCTGCGGCTTGCGACGCGCTCGCCGGGCCTTGGCGATCCGCCCGCAATGCGCAAGGTCTACCGGCGCGGCAGCGGCCAGCCCAAACGCGCCACCGAAGCGCGCGCGCGGGTGATCGGGACGCTTGAGGAATACGGCGGACTGGCCTTCACCCTTGGCGAACTGGCCGAGGCGGCGGGCGTGTCGAGTTCCGTGGTCAAGGGCCTTGTAAAGGACGGCGTGGTGCTGGAAGAGGACAGCCCCCGCGATCTGCCCTATCCGCGCCTTGACCCCGATCTGCCCGGCAAGACCCTGACGGGCGATCAGGCCGAAGCGGCGACCAAGCTGGACGCGGATATCAAGGCCGGCCGCTATGGCACGACGCTGCTGAAGGGCGTCACCGGGTCGGGCAAGACCGAGGTGTATCTCGAAGCGGTCGCCAGCACGCTGCGGCAGGGGCGGCAGGCATTGGTTCTGTTGCCCGAGATCGCGCTGACGGCGGAATTTCTGACGCGGGTCGAGGCGCGGTTCGGCGCGAGGCCCGCCGAATGGCATTCCGGCGTCACCATGACCGAACGCCGCCGCTGTTGGCGTATGGTCGGCGAGGGCGGCGCGCAGCTTGTCGTCGGCGCACGGTCCGCGCTGTTCCTGCCGTTCCGCGATCTTGGCCTCGTCGTCGTCGATGAGGAACACGACACTTCCTACAAGCAGGAGGACGGCGTTCTGTACAATGCGCGGGACATGGCCGTTCTGCGCGCGTCGATCAACGATGCGCAGGTGGTGCTCGCATCGGCCACGCCATCGCTGGAAAGCTGGGTGAACGCGGATGCAGGCAAATACCAGCGGCTGAACCTGACCTCGCGCTTTGGCGCGGCGGTGATGCCAGAGATGCGCGCGCTCGACATGCGGACCGAGGATTTGCCAGGCGCGCGCTGGATATCGCCCAGTCTTGCCCGCGCGGTTGAGGCGCGGCTTGAGGCCGGGGAACAGGCGCTCCTCTTCCTCAATCGCCGGGGCTATGCACCGGTCACGATTTGCCGGGCTTGTGGGCATCAGATCGGCTGCGATCACTGTGATGCGCGGATGGTCGAACACCGCTTTCTCAAGCGCCTCGTCTGCCATCAATGCGGCGAGACGAAACCGATGCCGGAAATCTGCCCGAACCCCGAATGCCAGGCCGAGGGGCGGCTTGCGCCAGTGGGGCCGGGGGTCGAGCGGCTGGGTGAGGAAACGGCGGCGCTGTTCCCGGACGCGCGCGTTGCGGTGCTGTCGTCGGACCTCTTCGGCTCGGCGCGGGCGCTGAAGACCGCCATCGAGGAGATCGCGAAAGGCGCGGCGGATATCATCATCGGCACGCAGCTTGTGGCCAAGGGGCACAATTTCCCGAAACTCACTCTGGTGGGTGTGATCGACGCCGATCTGGGCCTGCAGGGGTCTGACCTGCGCGCGGCAGAGCGGACGTTTCAACTGATGCGGCAGGTGGCGGGCCGTGCGGGGCGGGCAGAAAAACCCGGTCAGGCGCTTCTCCAGACGTTCCAGCCAGAACATCCGGTGATCCGCGCGATCCTGTCTGGCGACGAGGAAGATTTCTGGGCTGCCGAGGCCGCCGAGCGACAGCGCGCCGGTGTGCCGCCCTATGGCCGCATGGCCGGGATCGTGCTGTCGGCGCCCGATGTGCAGCAGGTGTTCGATCTGGGCAACCGGTTGGCGCGAATGGACGGCCCCCTGCGCCGGATCGGCGCGCAGGTCTTTGGCCCTGCGCCGGCGCCTATCGCGCGGATCCGGGGGCGGCACCGCGTGCGCCTTCTGGTCAAGGCCGAGAAAGGCGCACCGCTTCAGGCGGCCATTGCGGAATGGATCGGGCAGGTCGCGGTGAAAGGTGATCTGCGGCTCAGCGTCGATATTGACCCGCAAAGCTTTCTCTAGCGGTGGGCGATCAGCGGCGTGTCGTTCTTGAGATGCCGCCACTTGACCTATTCCATAAGGCTGCGGTTGCAGTGGACCGGGCGCGCGGCCGAGTGTAGCGATTGATGGGCCATGTTCGGGAAGAGGGCGCCGGAAAGAATGGCACGGCGTCAGGCCGATCATTTCACGCCGCTGCGGCCACCCCGCGCTGGTCGATCAGATAATCGGTCAGCACCGCGCCTGCCCACATCGCGCTAAGCGCGGCCCAGGCCGTCCCGACAAAAATCGACCCGCCAGAAACGCCCGCACCGATGGCGCAGCCGCCCGCCAGCATCCCTCCAAACCCCATCAGCGCCGCACCCAGCATCGCGCGGCGCATGGTGGCGGCCCCGTCGAAGCCCTGAAATTTCAGCTCTTTGGTGACGGCTGCGGCGAGGAAGGCCCCGAGGAAGACGCCCGGCACCAGCCCGATGTCGAATTCCAGCACCGCGCCGCGATCGAGAAAGAACATCAGTGTGTTGGCAGAGGGGCCGGTGAAGGTCGCGCTTTCGATCTGCAGCGGATCGAAGCTGACTTGCGACAGTGTGAAGGTCAGCGCATAGCCCAGCGCGACGGCAAACCCGACACCCGAGGCAAAGATCAGCGCGCGCGCGCCGATGCGGTTTCGACGCGCGAGATATAGTGCCAGAAGCGCGATCGACAGGCCCAGCACCAACCCCGATCCCTCGGGCACGCTGAAAAGAAGATCGACGTTGCGTCCATTTGGCGTCACCCAAAGCGCCGCCAGCCGGTCGCGCAGGGGGGCGAGCCAACCCGCAAGGCTCATCTGTGCGACGACGGCGAAGATCAGGCCAGAGACGACTGAACGCAGGTTGCCCGTTGCTGCCAGCACGAGAAGCCGCCCCGAACAGCCGCGCGCCAGCACCATCCCGATGCCGAAGACGAGCCCGCCAATGATCGCGCCGGACCAGGACCCGGTGACGGCCATCATGCGCGCATCGCTCGACCGCATCAGGCCGAAGGTCTCGGCGGCCTGCACCCAGACCACGGCGGTCGAGAAGGTCAGAAGCCAGATCGACATGCGCGGCCCAAGCGAGCCGCGCGCGAATTCCACCGTAGCTGCGCGCAGGCAAAAGCGCGATCTTTGCGCGGCGATGCCGAAGATGACGCCGGTCAATAGCCCCGCAAGCGCGGCGGCGGGTGCCTCTCCGATCCGGTCGATCAGGGCGATGAGCATGTCCATGGCAGTCTCCGGCGCGGGTCTTTGCGCGTGGATGTGCCGTAAAAACCGGCCGCGGTCCTTGATCCAGATCAGACGCGCGAGGGCTGCAAATGCACTCGCCTTTGCCGGGGCAGGGGCGTAAGTCTGACGCCATGGCACTTGTGACCCTGGATGACGCGCGCGGTCTTCCGCGCTGGAGACGGCCTGAAACGCTGCTGTTTCTCATGGCGTTTGCCATGCCCATCGCCTTTGCCACATGGTCCGCGCTTCTCAATAACTTTGTGATCGAGGCGGCGGGATTCACCGGGGTCGAGATTGGCTGGCTGCATACGGTGCGCGAAATCCCCGGCTTTCTGGCCGTGGGAGTGATCGCCATCATTCTCGTGATGCGCGAGCAGACGCTGGGGCTGCTTTCGCTCTTCACCCTTGGCGCGGCGTCGGCGGTGACGGCGTGGTTCCCCAGTTTCGGCGGGCTTCTCGTCGTCACGCTGATCGCGTCCACCGGGTTTCATTATTACGAGACGGTGAACCAGTCGCTTCAGCTTCAGTGGATCGCCAAGGAAAAGGCGCCGCAGACGCTTGGCTGGATCGTGGCCGTAGGGTCCGGCGCATCGCTTCTGGCTTATGGCCTTCTGGTCGTCACATGGCGGGCCTTCGATCTGAGCTATGATTTCGTCTACATGGTTTCGGGCGGGATCACGGCGGCCATCGCGCTGTTCTGTTTCGTCGCCTATCCGCAGTTCGAGGCGCCCAATCCCCAGCTCAAGAAACTGATCTTGCGCCGCCGCTACTGGCTCTATTACGCGCTGCAATTCATGTCGGGCGCGCGGAGGCAGATCTTCGTCGTCTTCGCCGCCTTCATGATGGTCGAACGTTTCGGGATGGATGTGCACCAGCTGACATCCCTTTTCCTTCTTAATTTCGTCGCCAACATGATCTTTGCGCCCGTGATGGGCCGCGCGGTGGCCCGCTGGGGGGAACGCCGTGCGTTGATCTTCGAGTATGTCGGACTGATCTGCGTGTTTCTTGCGTATGGCGGCATCTACTGGTTCCACTGGGGCCTGATCCTTGCCTGCGCGCTCTACGTCATCGACCATCTCTTCTTTGCGCTCGCCTTCGCGCTGAAGACCTACTTTCAGAAGATCGCCGATCCGGGCGATATCGCGCCTACGGCGGCGGTCGCCTTCACGATCAACCATATTGCGGCGGTCTTTCTGCCCGCGCTTCTGGGATACCTCTGGATCACCTCTCCGGATGCGGTGTTTATCCTTGCTGCAGGCATGGCAGGCACCTCGCTGGTGCTGGCGCTTCTGATCCCGCGCCATCCGGTACCGGGGCATGAGACGGTTCTTACGCGGCTTGGCCCGCAGCCCGCTGAATAAGCGATCTGGCTGACGGCGGCGTGAAGCGGATGAAACCGCGCCTTAAAATCCCCGCCAAACGCGCCATATAGGGGGAAGACAACAAAGGAGTGTCCGATGTTCCTGTTCCAGAAAAAGAAGACCGAAATGGTGTCGAAGGCCGACGCGCTGCCGGGCCGCGATACGCCGATCGAGACCGCCGCCTATCACTACGTGAACGACCGCCCGCTGACCCGCGACGTGCCCGAGGGCATGAAAGAGGCGATTTTCGGCATGGGCTGTTTCTGGGGCGTAGAGCGCATGTTCTGGAAGCTGGACGGTGTCTGGACCACGATGGTCGGCTACGCGGGCGGCTACACGCCGAACGCCACCTATGAAGAGGTCTGCAGCGGCAAGACCGGCCATAACGAGGTCGTTCGGGTCATCTATGATCCGTCGGTGATTTCCTACGACGACCTTCTACGCGTCTTCTGGGAAGGGCATGATCCGACCCAAGGCATGCGGCAGGGCAATGACATGGGCACGCAATACCGGTCGGGCATCTACTATTTCGACGAGGCCCAGAAAGAAGCGGCGGAACACACCAGGCGTGAATTCGCGCCGCGCCTGAAAGAGGCGGGCTTTGGCGAGATCACGACCGAGATCAAACCCGCGCCCGAGTTCTACTTTGCAGAACCCTATCACCAGCAATACCTCGCCAAGAACCCGGCAGGCTATTGCGGGATCGGCGGCACGGGCGTGACCTGCCCCATTGGGACCGGCGCAACGGTCTGAGGATTGAAGAAAGCCCCGGCAATGCGCCGGGGCTTTTTCTTGGGTGGGTGACATTTCGCAGAGCGGAATCAAAGCCGAAGGCAGCCGCGCATCGCCGGGCCGCCCACGGCAGGGCGATTTGGCTGCCCTCAGCGCGGGACCCCATCCCAGCATTCGCCCCGCCAGATACTGGTCTTCCGAGGTTTTCGTGGATCGCGCTACCCAGACACCGATCCCGATGACCACGAGGAAATACAGGGCGAGAACCCTGATATCGAGAGAGCTGATCGCGCTCGACACCGCTTGCGAGACGGATTGGTCCATGGTTGAAGCCTTCGCAGCAATGCGGGTTCACCTTGCAATGCAGTCCCACCGGCGAGGTTCCGCCGGAGATCGAAACTGGAGCCCTCTCGATGCCCACTTATTCTGCACTGACGACCCTGACCGGCAAGCCGCAAGCCGAGGATTTGGGCGAGGCGCTGGAAGCGCTCTATCCCGAACCGCAAGGCATTGGCGTCTTCGAGATGGAAGACGGATCGGGGCTTTGGGAAGTCGGTTGTTACTTCGTCGATCCGCCCGACGAGGTCGCGCTTGATATTCTTGCGGCGGCCTATGGCGCCAAGCCGTTCGTCGTGTCCGAGGTGCCGGAAACCGACTGGGTCGCCAAGGTGCGCCGCGAATTGCAGCCGGTCGTTGCGGGGCGGTTCTTCGTCTATGGCAGCCATGACGCCGACAAGGTTCCCGAAGGGTCCGTGCCGCTTCTGATCGAGGCGGCAATGGCGTTTGGCACGGGCCATCACGGCACGACGCAGGGCTGCCTGTTCGCGCTGGAAGCGCTGATCGGTGAAGGCTTTCATGCAAAGAGCACCATTGATATCGGCTGCGGAACTGCGGTTCTGGCCATGGCGGCGGCCAAGGTCTGGCCCGAGGACGTCATGGCCTCCGACATCGACCCGGTGGCGGTGGAGGTCGCCGAGGCGAACGCAGCTTGCAACGATCTGACGGGCCGTGTGACCTGCCTTGAGGCGACCGGGTTCGACCATCCGCAAATTTCCGGCAAGGCGCCCTTCGATTTGATCTTCGCCAATATCCTCAAGGGCCCGCTGGTCGATCTGGCCCCCGAGATGGCCATCGTCGCGGCAAAGGGCGGCTATGCGATCCTGTCGGGCATCCTGAATGAGCAGGCCGACGATGTGGTCGCAGCCTATGCCCTGGCGGGCTTTGGCCTTTCGCGCCGCGAGGTGATCGGCGACTGGACCACGCTAACGCTTAAACGCGCATGAAAAAGCCCCGCGCAGGGGGGCAATCTGCGCGGGGCGAAATTTTGGGGGGCGTCGGTGTGCGCGCCCGGGATCAGAAGCGCTTGAACGCGTCCAGATCACCGCGGCCAAGGCCGATATCGTCAAGCTCGTGGTCCGACAGTTTACCCAGGGCCTTGCGGGTCTGGCGGCTGTCATTCCAGTCGATGATGCGGGTCACGACGCGGGTCACGAGGGTCGAGATCTGACCGCCGATGCCTGCGGTCGCGTCCATGCGGGCGTGGTCGTAAAGGGCCATTTGGATGCTCCGTTGGCGGGTCGTATTGAGGGCGCGGGATTGCGACAACGAACCGGCCCTATCTGCGAAGAATCGCCCGCACCAGCCATTATTTTTGCATGGGTTTCATGCAATTTCTGCATGCCTCATTCTCGCCTAAGTCGATGAAACCTTTCGGCGAATTTGCGCTCACGGATCTGTCGTGGCCAGCTTGCGCAATGTCGTTTTCAATCCAGTTTCCGGTAACAACGGCCCCGGTGCTTTTCCTTGGCGCATGTTCACCTTTCGTGCTAGCGTGCCAAAAAAGAAGAGCGGACAGGCAAAATCATGCGCATTTTAGGGATCGACCCCGGCCTTCGACGGATGGGGTGGGGGATTATCGACAGCGACGGGTCCCGAATGCGCCACATCGCGAACGGAACCTGCACCTCTGAGTCGGGGGAACTGGCCGATCGTCTGCTGTCCCTGCACGGCCAGCTTGCCCGCATCGTCGCCGAATACGCGCCCGAGACTGCGGCTGTCGAACAGACTTTCGTCAACAAGGACGCGGTCGCGACACTGAAGCTGGGCCAGGCGCGGGCCATCGCGCTTCTCGTGCCGGCGCAGGCAGGGCTGACGGTTGGGGAATACGCGCCAAACAAGGTGAAGAAGACGGTCGTCGGCGTGGGCCATGCCGCGAAAGTGCAGGTGGATCACATGGTGAAGCTGCAACTGCCGGGCGTGGTCATCGACGGCCCGGATGCCGCCGACGCTTTGGCCATCGCGATCTGCCACGCCTTCTATTCCCGCGCGCCCCGCCTGACAGAGGTACGCGCATGATCGGACGCATCGCCGGGCGGCTGGAATATCGCGGCACGGATCACGTGATGATCGACGTGCGCGGGGTCGGCTATATCGTGCAGGTGTCCGAGCGCACGCTGATGGCGCTGCCCGGCCCGGGCGAGGCGGTGGCGCTCTATACCGAGCTTGTGGTGCGCGAGGACCTGATGCAGCTGATCGGGTTCCTGTCGCTGATCGAAAAGGAATGGTACCGGCTTTTGGTGTCGGTGCAGGGCGTCGGGGCCAAGACCGCGCTTGGGATCGTTGGCGCGCTTGGGCCGGACGGCGTCAGCCGCGCTATCGCGCTGGGCGACTGGGCCGCGATCAAGGCCGCGCCGGGCATCGGCCCCAAGATCGCGCAGCGCGTGGTGAATGAACTCAAGGATAAGGCGCCCGGTGTCATGGCGATGGGCACAGGCAGCGGCCCTGCGCCGGTTACAGGCGATGATGCAGTAATCGAGACGGATGTGCCGGCCATGCCCGCTCCTGCAGCGCGGCCTGCCGTGCAATCGGCGCAGGCTGAGGCGATGTCGGCGCTGGGTAATCTGGGCTATGCGCCCGCAGAGGCCGCGCGCGCGGTCGCCGAGGCGGCAGGCGACGCACCTCAGGCAGATACGGCCGCGCTGATCCGCGCCAGCCTGCGGCTTCTGGCGCCGAAAGGGTAGGGAGATGCATGCCGTCTGGCCTTGTAACCCCGCGTCGCCGCGCGGCATCCTTTGCCCATGACCGAGCCTGATCCGATTCTGCGCCCCGATGCGCGGCCCGAAGACGCCGACCGCGCCCTGCGCCCGCAGGCCCTGTCGGAGTTCATAGGCCAGGCCGAGGCACGCGCGAACCTGCGGGTGTTCATCGAAAGCGCCAAGCGGCGGGGCGAGGCGATGGATCACGTCCTGTTCCATGGCCCGCCGGGCCTCGGCAAGACGACGCTGGCGCAGATCATGGCGCGCGAGCTTGGTGTGAATTTCCGCATGACCTCGGGGCCGGTGCTGGCCAAGGCCGGAGATCTTGCGGCGATCCTGACCAACCTCGACCGGAATGATGTGCTGTTCATCGACGAGATTCACCGGCTGAACCCGGTCGTCGAAGAGGTGCTCTATCCTGCGCTTGAGGATTTCGAGCTGGACCTTGTGATTGGCGAGGGGCCCGCCGCACGCACCGTGCGGATCGAATTGCAGCCCTTCACGCTGGTTGGGGCCACGACGCGATTGGGGCTACTGACGACGCCGCTGCGCGACCGGTTCGGCATCCCTGTGCGCCTACAGTTCTACGAGGTCGCAGAGCTGGAAGAAATCGTCTCGCGCGGGGCGCGGCTGATGGGCATCCCCTGCGAGGCCGAGGGCGCGCATGAGATCGCACGCCGTGCGCGCGGCACGCCCCGGATTGCCGGTCGGCTCCTTCGCCGCGTCGTGGATTTCGCGGTGGTCGAAGGCGACGGGCGGCTGACGCGGGCCATCGCGGATAGTGCGCTCAACCGGCTTGGGGTGGACGATATTGGCCTCGACGGCGCGGACCGGCGGTATCTTGGCCTGTTGGCCGAGCATTACGGCGGCGGGCCTGTGGGGATCGAAACCATCGCCGCCGCCCTGTCGGAATCGCGCGACGCGCTGGAAGAGGTGATCGAGCCGTTCCTCCTGCAACAAGGCCTGTTGCAGCGCACCCCGCGCGGGCGGATGCTGGCGCAGCGGGCCTGGCGGCACCTTGGCCTCGATGCGCCAAAACTTCCGGGGCAGGACGATCTGTTCGGGAAATAGCGCCTAGCGTTCGAGGATCATCTCGCCATTGGCAATCTCGATCCGCCCAAAGCGGCGCAGGTAATCCATCCCGAGAAGCGATCCGGGCATCTCGGCCCCGTTCACCATGGCGGGCACGTTGCGATCCGCGATGGGGCCCAGCGTGACGGTGGCGATGCGGGTCCGGGCCGTGCTGATCTGGCCATTGGCCGTCTGCGCGCGGCCCGTGAAGACCAGATCATCGGCAACGCCGACCCGCTGTGCATCCTCCATCGTCAGGACCATGTTGCTGGCGCCCGTGTCGATGATGAAGTCGACCGGCGTGCCATTGAGGCCCAGCGTCACGTGATAATGCCCGTCAATGCCCATGGGCAGGGCGATCTGGGTCGTCTGGCCGTCGATCACCGACTGGCGGGGCAGGACGGTGCCGCGGATATCGGACCACAGGCCATAGCCCGCGATGACGCCCACGAAAAGCAACCCCCACACGAGGGCCTGCTGCGCAACTTTCCCGAGGCGCTGGCGGTTCTGCATGAAGAACCACATCGCCACGGCGCCGCCAAGCAGGGTGAGATATAGAAATGTCGCTGTCTGATCGCCTGTCATGAACATCAGATAGGGTGTCTCGGGCGCCTTGTCAGGCCCTGTCACGGCATTGCGAGGGTCAGGCCGAGGCCGCGCATCCCGTCGAGCACGAATTGCACTGACAGCGCGGCGAGCAGCATCCCCAGAAGCCGCGTCACCATGTTGATGCCGACGGGCCCCAGCGCGCGTTCGAGAAGCCCGCCTGCCATGAAGAGGATCAGCACCAGCGCGATCACTGCAAGCATGACGCCATGCATTGCGAGGATCGTCGTCCAAGTGGCGCCGGGTGATCCGGTCAGCAGGATCATTGTCGCCATCGCGCCCGGCCCGGCAATAAGCGGCGTGGCGAGCGGGAAGACGGTAGGATCATCCGTGGGATCATCCGCGCTTTCGGCCTGATCCTCGCGCCGTTTCGTGCGCCGCTCGAAAAGCATGTCGAGTGCGGTGAGGAACAACAGGATGCCGCCCGCGATGCGGAAGGCGGGCATCGAGATGCCGATGAAGCCAAGGATCGCTTCGCCGAAGAGGCCGAAGAGCGTCAGCAGAAGAGCGGCCATGGCGCAGGCGCTGATCGCGATGCGTCGCCGTTTCGCGTCCGTCATGCCTGCCGTCAGCGCCACGAAGAGCGGCGTGAGGCCGATCGGGTCGATGATCACGAAGAGCGTCGTGAAGGCGGCGATATAGGGCGCGAATTCGGTCATGGGGCAGGGCTATCCTTGCGTGCTCGCGCAATCAAGCTGCCGCGCCTTGCGGCGCGATTATTCTTGTTTCGGGGGGCTTCGCCCCCGCCGCGCTGCCGCGCGACTCCCCCGGATATCTGGGAACACCAAAGAGGCGGGATCAAGCCTCGGCTTTTTCGAGCTTTTCGAGGGCGGCCATCCAGAGCGCTTCGGCGCGGTCGAGCGCCTCCATCACCTCGGCGTATTTCTTGTTCCACACGGCGAGATCGCCCTTGCGGGTATCTTCGTAGAGTTCAGGATTGGCGAGCTTGGCGGCCAGCTTGTCGCGCATGTCGTTCAACTTGTCGACGCGCGCTTCGGATTTGCGGATCTCGGAGCGGAGCGCGGCGAGGTCTTCGCGGCTGGCGCGTTTGGGTTTCGGCGCGTCCGGTTTCGCCGGTTTCGCAGGCGTGTCCTTTTGCAGGAGCATCTGGCGGTAGGTGTCGAGATCCTCGTCGTAGGGTTTGACGCGCCCGTCCTTCACCAGCCAGAGCCGGTCGGCGACAAGGCTGAGGAGGTGCATGTCATGGCTGACGAGGATCACCGCGCCGGAATAGGCGGTCAGCGCCTCGACAAGCGCCTCGCGGCTTTCGATGTCGAGGTGGTTCGTCGGCTCGTCGAGGATCAGCATATGCGGCGCGTCGATGGTCGCCAGCAGGAGTGACAGCCGCGCCTTCTGCCCGCCCGAAAGCCGCCCGACCGCCGTGTCGGCCTGTTCGGCGCCCAAGCCGAAGCCCGCAAGGCGCGCGCGCAGTTTTGTCTTGTCTTCGCCGGGACGGGCGCGGGTCAGGTGCTGAAGCGGGGTTTCCTCGATCCGCAGCTCGTCAACCTGGTGCTGGGCGAAGAAGCCGACACGCAGTTTCGAGGCCTTGGTCACCTTGCCGTCCATGGGGGCAAGCCGATCCGACAGGAGCTTGGCGAGCGTGGATTTGCCCTGCCCGTTGCGCCCCAGAAGCGCGATGCGGTCATCCTGGTCGATCCTCAGATCGAGGCGCGAAAGCACGGTGCGCTCGCCATAGCCTGCTGCGGCGCCTTCGAGGTTGAGGATCGGGGGTGAAAGCTCTTCAGGTTCCGGGAAGGTGAAAACGCGGCGCGCGGCATCCTCTGGCGCGGCGATAGTGGCCATCTTTTCCAGCATCTTCACGCGCGATTGCGCCTGTTTGGCCTTGGACGCCTTGGCGCGGAAGCGGTCGACGAAGCTTTGCAGATGGGCGCGGCGGGCGTCCTGTTTCTTGGCCTGGGCAGCCTGCACGGCGCGTTGTTCGGCCCGTGTGCGCGCGAAAGTGTCGTAGGTGCCCTGATAGAGGGTCAGGCCGCGGTCTTCGAGATGAAGGATCGCGCCGACGGCGCGGTTCAGAAGGCCCCGGTCGTGACTGATGATCAGGACCGTATGCGGATAGCGCGCCAGATAGCTTTCGAGCCAGAGCGCGCCTTCAAGGTCGAGATAGTTCGTCGGCTCGTCCAGAAGCAGCAGATCCGGCTGCGCAAACAGCACTCCGGCGAGCGCGACGCGCATCCGCCAGCCGCCGGAGAAGGCCGAGCAGGGCATCAGCTGTTCGGCATCGGTAAAGCCAAGGCCCTTGAGGATCGCGGCGGCGCGGCCCTCGGCGGACCAGGCGTCGATATCGGCAAGGCGCGTCTGGATCTCGGCGATGGTTTCGCCGTCGGTTTCTGTCTCGGCACGCGCCATCAGGTCGGCGCGTTCGGTATCGGCAGCGAGCACCGTGTCGATCAGCGAGACCTCGGACGAGGGCACCTCTTGCGCGACGCCGCCGATGCGGGCGCGAGAGGGAAGCGAGATCGCGCCGCCGTCCAGCGTCAACTCTCCACGGATCAGGCGGAAGAGGGTCGTCTTGCCCGTGCCGTTGCGCCCGATCAGGCCGACCTTGTGGCCTTCGGGGATCAGCGCCGAGGCGCTTTCGAAGAGCGGGCGGCCTTCGACGGAATAGGAGATGTCTTCGATCTTGAGCATGGGCGGGCTTTAGCAGGGGCCGGGCAGGGGGGAAAGCGGCGTTCGGGGGCAGGCGCGCGGTATTTCCGTTGCGTCCCGCTCGCGCCTTCTCGCGCCTTAGATGTCGGGGGCGGGGCCGGTAAGGCTTTCCTTCATTCAGGGCGCATGTTACGCGAACGGCGATTTCTTCACCGGGCCGAGACCCGAAATGACCAAGAGGCTGATATGGCGACCGAACGTACGCTTTCGATCATTAAACCCGACGCGACCAAGCGCAACCTGACCGGCAAGATCAACGCCAAGTTCGAAGAAGCGGGTCTGCGCATCGTCGCGCAAAAGCGCATTCAGTTGACCAAGGCGCAGGCGGGCGAGTTCTACAAGGTCCATGCAGAGCGCCCGTTCTATGACGAGCTGTGCGAGTTCATGGCGTCCGAGCCGGTTGTTGTTCAGGTGCTCGAAGGCGACGGCGCGATCGCGAAGAACCGCGAAGTGATGGGCGCGACGAACCCCGCCGATGCGGCGGCAGGCACGATCCGCGCGGAATTCGCGGAATCGGTTGGCGAAAACTCGGTCCACGGATCGGACGCTCCGGAAACCGCGGCGGACGAGATCGCCTATTTCTTCTCGGGTCTCGAACTCGTCGGCTGATTTTACGGCCGTATAGATGTGCAAGGGCCGTCCCGAACCGGGGCGGCCTTTTGCATTTTCGGCTCAGGCGTCGAAATGGCGGCGCAGAAGTGCGACGTTCTTGCGGTTCGCTTTGAAGCCGATATCGAAGATATCGCCCAAGAACGGAATGGTGCCGATCACGTAGTCGATGGCGCTGTTGACGGCCATGCGCCCGGTAATGTGGGCCGGTGCGCCCATGCCGTGCGCTTTGCCAATGATATAAAGGCCGGGGGCGAGGGCGATCGTGTCTCCGATGCCGGGGATCAGGCCAAGGATCGAATCCCACCCGATGCGCATTCCGATGACAGGCAGGCGAAAGGCCATATCCATCGTGTCAGCAAGGTTTTCCAGCCGTTCAAGCTGTGCGCTGCGGGATGTCTCTTGCGGTTCGGTATGGGCGGCCTCTGTCATGCCAGTCGAACGCGGGCGCGGGGCGGGCAGTTCCGTCAGGACACCGGGCGCACGCCGATCTCGTCGAGGAAACGCTCGATCCCCTCGGGGCGATTGGGCGCGGCGTGTCTTGTGAGCGCGTCGAAGCGGACGCGCAAGTCGCGCTTTTCATCGGGGCCAAGATCGTTCCAAGGGCGACCCTGAAGGCCCATCACCAGCGCGTAGTAGCCGATGAAATGCGGGCGCGTTCCGGTCTCGATGAGACGCGTATAAGCGGCATCTGCGCCAAGCGCGCGGACGTCATCTGCCGTGGTGATGTCGGCGCGGGTGAACGCCTCGGCCATCGCGGGCCCGATATTGCGGATCGAGGTCAGGGGGTCTGGCACGTCTTGCTGCCCGGAAACGGATGTACCGGGGAAGCTTGCCGTCTGCCGGTCTTCGCCGCAAGGGTCAGATGGCGGCCCAGTCGCGGAAGAGGGCGGCGGGAACCGGGCGCGGCGGTTTGCGCGTCGATGCGGCCTGCTCTTTGCTGGTACGCGCGGTCAATGTGCGCGGCTCTTTCTGCGGCGTTTGGGCGGGCTGGTCTTTCTGTGCCATGGCGCACCTCCTTGGTGAACTTGGCGGCTTCGGTTTTGGTCGGTCCAGAGTGGACCTTAACCAACTCATCCGAAAAGGCTGCGCCGAGAACTGGGAGGGGAAGCGGCGGCAATGCGGCCAAATCTGGGCAATTGCCCTCAATTTGAAAACAATGCCGCCAGTGCGCGATGATCTAGACCAGAAGCTGCGCCTCATGCGCCTTCAAGGATCGCCGCGCGGCAGGGAAATTGCCAAGCCCGTCCGCCGTTTCAAGATCCGGGAACAGCGTCAGGATTTCGGCGCGCTGCGCGCGGTCCATGCCCTTGAGGCTGAAATCGCCGGGCTGGAAGCTCTCGGACCAGCAGCCATCCGCCATCACGACCTCGTGCCGGTCGAACAGCATGTGGATATAGGTGACGCCTGCCTGTGGCGCGACTCGGCTGATGCCTTTCATGCCAGTGAGGTTTTTCGCAGCGACAAGCACCTCGTTCTCGTCGAAATACAGCTGCGCGACGGGGCCGGTGCGCAGCATCCGGTGCTGCGGGCTGACCATCATGTCGCGGGCCGGGCAGCCCTCGCCCAAGGCATCCTTGCGGATCAGCACAGGGCGGAATCGTTCCTCGAACACAAGACGAGCGGGGTCCAGCGTGGTGGCCCCTGACCAGCGCAATTCCTGAAAGCCGTTGTCGCGGGTCAGGACCTTGTCGCCTTCGCGCAGCGTTTCGACCGCGCGGGGCCCGTGCTGGGTCATGATCTGCGCGCCTGGGGTGAAGCAGATGTTCACACCGACGAAATTCTCGATATCGATGAAATTGACGTTGGCCTGGGTGCCGTCGGGCTTCTTCAGTGTGATCTGGCCGGAAAAGCCCGGGTTGCCGTTCGCCTCGGGGTTGGCAACCACGGTGTCGACGACAAAGCCTTGCGCGAGCAGGCCGGTGATGTCGAGCGTGTCGTCATCGTTCCCGCCCGATCCGCCATCGGCTGTCGTGTTGTTGGCACCCGAGGTGCCGATCGAATTGACGATCAGCGTGTCCGCGTCATCCTGCCCCTTGAGGACGTCGTTGTCTCCACCGCCCGAGATGGTGTCTTCGCCCGTTCCACCGAAGACATTGTCAAAACCGTCGCCCGCGGTGATGGTGTCGTTCCCGGCATCGCCATTGATCGTGTCGCTCCCGTCGCCGCCCGAGAGGATGTCGTCGCCCGAACCGCCCGAGATCAGATCGTTGCCTGCGCCGCCATCAATCGTGTCATTGCCAGCGCCACCGTTCAGCGTGTCGCCGCCGGGGCCGCCGAGCAGGGTGTCGTTGCCCTCGCCGCCGTTGAGGATGTCCGCGCCCGAGCCGCCGTCGAGCGTATCGTCGCCCTCATCTCCGTTCAGCGTGTCATTCCCGGACCCACCGATAAGGGTGTCGTTGCCGACCTCGCCTGACAGAAGATCGTTGCCGTCTTTGCCGTCGATGACGTTGTCCTGACTGTTGCCGGACAAGACGTTCGACCCATCGTTGCCGATTACGTTCTCGAAGTTGGTATAAACGGTGCCGAAATTCTGGGATTCGTTCGGCTGGCCTGGCTCGCCGAGGTTCAAGGAGAGATCGATGGTGTTGACGCCCGACCCGTCAAGTCGGATCGTATCGATCCCCGGACCGCCATCGACCTCGTGCGGGCCAAGTCCGACGCTAAAAAATCCCAGGAACGCTGTATCGTCGCCGTTTCCCAGATCGACAAAGTCGCGCCCCGCAGATCCGCTGGGTTGAAACGCATAGGTGTCGTTGCCTTCGCCGCCGGTCAGCGTGTTCGTGCCCGACCCGCCGGAAAGGGTATCGTCGCCCGCGCCGCCATCGACAGTATCGTTGCCGCTTCCGCCAGAGAGCGTGTCGTTGCCACCGAGGCCGTTGATGGTGTCGTTGCCACCGTTGCCATTGATGGTGTCATCATCTTCGGTGCCGGTGAGCGTGTTCCCGAAATTGTTGTCATTGATGGTTACCATCTTGCACCCCCTGCGACATGCGCCCCGTAGAGATACCGGCTTGGTTGGCCAGAGAGGGTGCGGTGGCAGCCGCAGCCGGGGGCGAATCTGAAAACTGTCTCTGCGGCAGTCGCCGCTCTCATCTTGGATGTGACGCGATTATCCGTGGAATCAAGCGTAAATAGGGAGATCTTCAAGGGATTGGGGTGCATTCCGCCAACCAATGTTAGCGGATGCGAAACGGTCCTGCTGTTTGCGTGGCGATTGTGCGGGCTTGGTGTGCGAACAGGGGGCGGGCGCCCTGGAATTCCTCGACTCGCGTCGCCAAGGCGATTCCACCCTATGCCAACGCTGATCTCCGGTGCATGCCGCCGGGAAGGGCAGCAAGCCCTGTAGGGCACTGTATATAGTGTATGGGACCAGGACCGGTTGCTGCCCGTATTCACGCGATTGCGATCCAATAAGCTACTGTTTTCAAATAGTTTCCATAGACATCCACAGTTTTGGGGAAGTTTTTCGTTTTTTCCTCTTGCGGTGTTTGGTTTGTGGCCGTAGATACCCCTTCACCGGCGGCGCTGAGGCGCGGTTGGGACGCCGAAGCGGGCCTTGGTTGGTGCGGGGAGGCTCAGAAATCTGGAGATGAGGATCAGGCGGGCGGTGCCGAGCGATTGGCACACCGGTTGGTTTTTTGTCTCCGCGCTCTTTGAAATTGTTGGTATCTGAAGAGATATGCGGGCGGTTTGGTTTGTTTCGGCGAACGGACGTTTGCATGTCGGCTCACTAGGGATTTCGGTTCCGATGATGTGAGTGTCAGCTTCACTGTTTGTCGGTGTCACGTTTCTTTCGAGGAACATGATGCACGAGAAACAGAAGATGGATCATGCGTCCCCCCGGATTGCCCTT
>CBFIJK010000006.1:0-90970 GCA_965662745.1 uncultured Paracoccaceae bacterium | reverse complement strand
AGAGCTGTCTTCACTCGTCCGCTTTGGCGGTCAGCGACCTCGGCCCTTTACGTCACTAATATTAATTCGGAGGCCTCGTAGCATGTCTGCCGTCAAGCTGGAGCAAGCCGCCATGCGCTTTCTCTCCGAGCTGGAAAGCAAGGGAAAGCAGGTGACGCGGATCGTGATCGAGGGCAAACGAATTGAATTCGACCTAGCTGGTAGTGACAAGCTGGACGAATTCGAGAGGATAGATATGCGCCATGGCAAAACGTGAGCTTCCAAAGCATGTCTATCATCAGCGGAATGGGATTTACTTCCAGCGGCGCGGCTGGGCCTCTCAGAAGTTCCAAAGCGAGTTCGGGACAGCGGAATTCTGGCGGGAGTATGCTGGCATTCTCTCGCAGAAGGATAAGCCAAACCGGGTGATCGCGCGCAATTTTGGCGCGCTGATCGACAGCTACCGAAGATCGCCCAGGTATCGGAACCTCAAGCCGCGCACAGGGCTGGACTATGACAAGCACCTCGATTTCTTCCGGGAAATCATGGGCGAGGCAAACCCGGCAAAGATGATGCGCAAGGATGTTATCCGTCTGCGGGATTCGAACGCCGAAAAAGCCTATTTCGCAAACTACTCGTTGCGCGTGCTCCGTGTCCTCATGGAGCATTGCGTCGATCTCGGCTGGCGAGAGGCGAACCCGGTCCGGGGCGTCCCGGAGCTCAAGACAGAAAAGCGCGAACGCGAGCCGTGGCCGCAAGAGCTGCTCGTCGCGTACCGCAACGCCTGCGAGCTGGGCACCAGAGAGCGCCTCGTCATGGAGCTGTGCGTCGGCACTGGCCAGCGGATCGGGGACGTCCTGAACATGCGCTGGTCGAATATCGAAGACGGCTCCGTCTGGGTTCGCCAGAGCAAGACGTCCAAGGAACTGTGGGTTCCGATTCTTCCCGGGCTGCAAGCCGCGCTCGACGCCGCAAGCCGCCACTCGGTCTTTATCCTGACCAATGAGCGCGGCGTGAACTGTTGGTCCTACCGCGGCGCCTCAGCAGCCGTCAGGAAGGTCAGGGAGCGCATTGGGGCCGTGGACTATGATATCCATAGCTGGCGCTACAACGCCGCCTGTGAGCTGCTGGAAGCGGGCTGTAGCGACGATCTCATAGCGTCCGTGACAGGACAAAGCCCCGCGATGGTCCTGCATTACACCAAGAAGGTCCGCCAACGCATCAGGGCCGTGAAGGCCCAGCAGATGCGAACGGGCATTAATCGCGCCCAAGAGAGCTGAAGCCAACGCCAGCTCAACCCCAACCTGCTGCCGATTTAGGCGGCATGGTTGCTTTTCATTCTCTTCCTGATGGTCGTTCCAGCCGCCTTGGGTAAAGCCCCAAAGCGCTGGCTTGCCGTGTCGAATGCACCGTAGAACCAGAACGGAACAAAAACAGAATGTTTAGACGAATGTTTAGACTCGCCAGTGCGAGAGTCTGAAAAATCCGCTAAGTCATTGATTTTAAATGGAGGCGAGTACCGGAATCGAACCGGTGTACACGGATTTGCAATCCGCTGCGTCACCACTCCGCCAACTCGCCAGCCGTGTGGTCCGGGCGTTCTAGGCTGTTCCGCAGCAGCTATCAAGAGGGTGCGCGCGCGTCAGACGCGGGCTTTTTCGAAGGCGGCCCAGGCGGTTTCGAAGGCGGCGAAGTCGAAGCCGGGTTTGCGCGCGGCATCCAGCACGATGCTTTCGGTATCAAGAAGGCGGCCGATCGCCTCTTCCAGACCTTCTATCGCGCCCTCGGGGATTTCCAGCGCGCCGTGGCGGTCGGCGTGAATCAGCGCGCCGGGGGCGATGGTCAGGCCGAAGATGGTCACTGGCGTGTCGATCTCGCGCACATGGACGAAGGCGTGGCTGGGTCCTGTCGATCCCGCGATTACCGGAAACCCGTCTGGCAGATCGCCCAGATCGCGCACCAGCCCGTTGGTCAGCGCGCCTTTCAGGCCAAAGCCCTTGTGGACGGTCGTGTTGATCTCGCCCCAATAGGCGCTGACGGCGTTCTCGCCGTCGAGATCCTCGACGACGGCAACCGCGGGGGCGGGCGCCTCGGCCATGTAGCGGTAATAGGCCATGCGGCGGGTGCGGATCACCTCGGGTGCTTCTGTCGGCGCGTCGGCGCCGGCGATTTTGGCGGTACGGGCATAGCCGACCATGGCGGGCGCATTCGGCGCGCTGCAGAACGGCGTGCCGCGGGTAAAACGGTCAAAGCCGCGCTTGCCGTCGACCATTTCGATCGCGTTGCAGATCGTGGGCGTGTCGACCTTTTGGAGAAGCGCGAGAAGGGAAGGGGTCATGGTCGTGTCATCCAGTCTTTGAGGGCTGCTGTGGTGAGGCCGGGTTGTTCGAGGGTCGGCAGGTGACCAGCGTTCGGGATATCGAGGCGCCTGGAGTGGGGCGCGAGGGCATGCATCATGTCGTGGCGCGCCGGGGGGCAAAGCCGATCCTCGGCGCCGCAGAGGATCAGGGTGTGCCTTGGCGCGTGGTCCAGTGCGGGGCGCAGGTCATTTCTGTCCCGCAACGCTGTCGCCTGAGCCTCAAACACATCCGGCCCAAGGGCGCGCGCCATATCGAGGCATAGATCGAGCAGCGCGGACTTGTCGGGGCTGTCGACCAGATAGGCCGGTTTCAACTCATCCCGCATCACGAGATCGAGCCGCCCGGCATGAATATCGGCGATCTGCCGCGTGCGGATGGCGTGGTTTTCGGGCGCATCGGCAAGCGGCGTGGTGTCCATCAGCGCCAGCCGGGTGATCCGGTCCGGGGCGAGGCGCAGCATCTCAAGTGCGACGATGCCGCCCATCGAGAGGCCTGCAACGCATAGCGGGCCGCGAAACGCATGTAGCGCCGCCTCGGCCATGTTCGTGATGCTGGCCTCCAACGGAACCTGCACATGGCAGTCGGCGATGTCGGACAGGGCCGCGCGCTGCTGGGCAAAGAGCCGCGCATCGCACATGAACCCCGGCAGGAAGACAAGCGTGCTCACGTCGCCGCGTGCGCGCCTGCGGCCAGTGTTGCCAGCTTCGCCCAGGCGATTTCGGGATCGACCGCGCCGAAGCCCGCGAAAGTGCCAAAGCCGCAATCACTGCCTGCGATCACACGCTCTGCGCCGACGATATCGGTGAAGCGGGCGATGCGTTGTGCGACCAGTTCCGGGTGTTCGACGAAATTCGTCGTGCTGTCCACGACCCCTGGCACAAGGACCTTGTCGTCCGGGATGTCGGCCTTGCGGTCGCGGAAGACGGCCCATTCGTGGCCATGGCGCGGATTCGAGGTCTCGAAGAGGACCGATTGCGCAGGCACGGACATCAGCGTGTCGAACATCTTGGCCATGGGGATGTCGCAGACATGGGGGCCTTCGTAATTGCCCCAGCAGATATGCACGCGCACCTTGGCCGGATCGACATCCGATAGCGCGTGGTTCAGCGCCTCGACATGGCTGGCGGCGACCTTCAGGAATTCCTCGTCCGACAGGTCGTTGAACAGCATGTGGCGCGACAGGGCGAGGTCCGGGCAATCGAGCTGCAGATCGAGCCCCGAGGCGACGATCGTTTCGTATTCGGCCTTCATCGCATCGGCGAGCGCAGCAAGATACGCCTCGCGTGTCTTGTAGTAGTCGTTCTGCAGGAAAAGCGAGATCACGCCGGGGCTTGCCGCGTTCATGAAGCCGCGTGTGGCGCCATGTTCCTCCATCGCGGCCTTGAGGTTCGCGATGTCCTTTTCCAGTTCCCCCTGGCCCTTGGATCTCACCTCGCCCACGCACATTGGGCGCGCATAGGTCGGCGTGCCGCCATCATTGGCGAGCCGTTCCAGAAAGCTGGGAAACATCTTCAGATCGGCCGGCGCGTTGCGCGGGCTGTCGCCGTCGAAGCCGGTGTAGCGGTCCTTTACGTAGGTGGCATAACTGATCTTCGACGTTTCGCCATCCGACACGATGTCGATGCCCGCCTCGACCTGACGCCCCACGACATGCGAAACGCCCTCGGTCATCGCGGCGTCAAAGGCGTTTTGGTCGAACACCTCGCCCTTCTCGCGGGCGAAGATGAAATCGACGACCTTCTGGCTGCGCGGCAGGCTGCCGACATGTGTTGTGAGAACTCGTGTCATGGGTTTCCTCCAGATAAGGCCCCATGACCCGAGCAGGTCACGAGGAGGTGGGAATATCGTCTGGCGACAGCCGCGTCACCGTGCGGTCCGACGCGCTGAAATCCGATGCGGTATGCAGCGCGCCCGGGAAGGCGAGGCAGGTTAGACCCGCTGCCTTGGCCGAGGCGACGCCATCCGGGTTGTCCTCGACCGCGATCGATGCCGCGGCATCCGCGCCAAGCTGATCCAGCGCATGGCGGTAGATGTCCGGGGCCGGCTTGGCGTTCTGTACGGCGTCGGCATCCGTCACGATGTCGAAGAGCGCGCGTTCGATCCCGGTGGCCGTCAGGATCGCTTCGACATTGCCTGCCGATGTTCCGGTCACAAAACCGATCTGCCAGCCCGCGCCTTTCGCCGCCTCCAGCGTGTCTTTCACCCCGTCGCGCGGGGACAGGCCTTTGGCGAGCGCATCCTGAAACAGCGCGCTCTTGCGGGCATGGATCGCTGCAGCGTCCACTTCCTCGCCCCGGGCGCTCGCATATTCCGCGATCCGCTGCTTTCCGCCCGAGGCGCGCAGCAACTTTGCGTACTCGTCCTGTGACCAGTTCCAATCCAGCCCCGCCTCTGCAAAGGCGGCGTTGAAGGCCTGGCGCTGAATGTCCGAGGTTTCGGCCAGAACGCCGATGGATCCGATGAGAAATGCGGGCATGAAAAGGCTCCGGTAGGGGTGCAATGACCATGGTCATCGCCCCGCGCCCTCGCAAAGTTCCCGGCATTCTCCACATTTCGTCACCGAAGGCTCGGACCGGGCGGATCGTCCGTCGCGATGACATGATAGAGCGCCGCCTCTCCGGTCATCGCGGGCAGGGCGTTGTGGTCGAGATCTGCCGGAATCGACATGGTGTCGCCGGGCGCCAGAACCTCGGATCCGCCGGGCCAGGATACGCGCCAATGCCCGCGCACAGGCATCAGGACCGAGGGACGGTCATGGGCGTGCATCTCTTCGCGGGCCGAGGACCGGGTCAGCAGATCAACCTCAAAGCCCGGCGCATCGTGGATGATGCCGGTCTTGCCGATCACCTTGCAGGCCGTCTCTTTCGCCAGAGCGGCCATGTCGTTGTAGCGGCGCACGCCCCAGCCGATGACTTCGGCGGGGGTCAGTTCCTCGAACTGGCTCAATTCGTCGTCGGACAAAAGCGGCATAGGCCCGACGCCATCGGGCAGCGACTCGCCCTTCTTGGTGTCGTAGAGCTTGCCCGTCTCAGCAAGGATCAACCCGTGATCCTTGGCGTCCTCGATCACCTGCGGCGCCCAGATCACGCCGCCGCCCGCATCGTCGCCGCCAAGGATCGCCATGATCATCCCGTAATCGGTGCCAACATTCTCAAAGCCCCGGAAGATGCCTGTGGGGATGTTGATGATGTCGCCCTGTTCAAGGATCACCTCGCCAGCGTCGCCCCAACGGCCCCAGAAGAACCGCCAGCGGCCCGAGAGGACAAAGAACACCTCGGCGGTGCGGTGCGAATGCAACGAATTGCGGCACCGTGGTGGTTGTCCCGCCGCGCCGATATTGAACCCGTGTGGCGTGGTGATGTGTACATGCTGATCGGCCGATTCAGAGACGCCGCCGCCTATGATGGTGAAATTCTCTTTCTGGTTCGACCCGGGCGTGTGCGCGTCGATGAAGGCGGTCTTGCACGGGATAAGCTCGCCGTAGCGGACGGTCGTTGGCGCGGTCATGGGGTTGTCCTTCGGCCTGTGAAACGGTGGAACGGGGCAGGGCGCATCATGCACTACCCGTCTGGATCAGGATCTGTTTCCAGATCGCGATTTCGTCGTAGTAGCTGTATTCGCGGCGCAGGCCCCAGGGGCCGAATTCGGCATGGCTCATGCCCATTACATGCACGCGTTTCCCGGTTGGGCGGCCAAAGCTGCCCCAGCCATCATGGGTGCCGTCCAGCGACCAGCGGACCGAGGCGCGTGGCGGCTGCATGTCGGCCTCCATCCCGATCTGGTGGTGAATAGTGAAGGTCGCGCTTGGGAAGGACGAACGCAGGCCGACCCAGAATGCACAGGCCGCATCGCGCCCCAGCGTTTGCTGCCCTCCAGCATAGTCACCGATCACCGCGCGGTCGTAATCGGTCAGGATATGCGCGAAATCCTTGTCCAAGATCCGGGTCAGCGTCTCTGCATAGCGCGCGCCCCATGCGTTGTCGTTACCGCGTCCGTGATAGCCGCCGTCGATATCGTTTTCAGGCAGGAAGGGCATCGACGCGCTGTCCGGCCCGCCCTCGGCTTCGATGAGACCGGCGGCATAGGCGCGCGGGTCCATCCCTAGCGCGCGGACAATGCCGCCATAGTCGCGCACCAGCCATTCGTCATAGATCGTCTCGCCCCTGGCCGCACAGTCGGCGATGACGCGCACCGTCCAGGGTTTGCCGGTCGCGGGGCCGAACTGCCCGTCCTGCGTGTGTGTCGCGCTGGTGATCAGCCGGTGCGAGGACAGATGCCCATGCTCGGGCGAATTCGACCAGATGACATCCTCGCCAAAGAGCTGGCGGTCGGGAAATTCATGGATCGTTGCCATGGTCGAGGCGATCACCGCCTGATTGCCGCGCTGGATCCCCATCGGAGAGCGCACCACGATATCATCGGCGTAATAGCGGTTCAGCGTCTCGACGCCGCGATCTTCCCAGATCTCTTTGGTGATGCCGATGATGTAGGCGGGAAAATCGGCGAAGCTGTTGGAATAGGTCACTCTTTCCATCCTGCTGGGCGGCGGGCCGTGCCGCGAACGATAAGCGGCCCCTCGATATGAATGCGCTGCGCGGGGCGTTCTGGATCGGTGATCTGCGCAAGCAGCGTGTTGACCGTCGCATCCACCATCCGGTTCAGCGGCTGGCGCACGGTCGTCAGGTTGTAGGCCCCCCATGAAGCGAGCGGCACGTCGTCATAGCCGATCACGGACACGTCCTGCGGCACGTTGAGGCCAAGCTCTTCGCGCAGCGTGTCAAGCACGGCGAAGGCCATGTGATCGTTGCCTACGAAGATCGCGTCTGGCGCGTTTTCCCGCATCATCAGGTCGCGCGCTGCCTCGGACGCGCTTTCGCGGTCGTAATGGCCTTCGACCACCGCGAACGGCTCCATCTCGGCAGCATCCAGCGCATCAAGGAAGCCGCGCAAGCGGTCGCGCCCCGTGGATGATCCCTGCCAGCCCGAGATATGCGCGATCTGCGTGTGCCCGGCGGCGATCAGGAATTCGGCGACCCTGCGTCCACCATCGACATTGGCCGAGGTGACCGAGGACAGTCCACCGCCATCCTGCGCGCGGTTGAACATGACGATAGGAATACGCGCGTCGGCGCAGCGCTGCGTCAAATCGTTCGTCATGCCCACTGACGCCGTCACGATCCCGTCGACGCGGTAGGCCGTCATGTCCTGCACGACGCTTTCGATTTCCGCCGGATCGTTGCCGACGGTGAAGATCAGGATACGGTATCCACGCTCTTGCAGCCTGCGCGACATCAGATCAAGCGCGGCTGGATAGAACTGGTTTTCCATGTAGGCGACGACGAGGCCGATGATTCCGCTGCGCCCGGTGATCATCGCGCGGGCAAACGGGTTCGGCTGATACCCAAGGTCAGCCGCCGCCTTGCGCACCTTTTCCGCTGTGGCGGCACTCGCCGAGGCACCGGAAAACACACGGCTGACAGCGGACTGGCTGACGCCGGCCCGTTTCGCCACATCCATCGATGTGATCCGCCCCGTCATTCCGCTGTCCAGCCTCCATCCACGAGCAATGAGCTGCCCGTCACAAGTGCCGAGGCGTCCGAGGCAAGGTAGGTGACGGCGCCCATGATATCCTCGACCACGCCGGTGCGGCCCAGCTTGATCTTGCTTTCAACCCATTTCACCCGCTCGGGATCATCGAAGGTCGGTTCGGTCAGCGGCGTGCGGATGAAAGTCGGACAGATCGTGTTGATGCGGATGCGGCTTGGACCAAGCTCAATGGCCATGGCCTTGGTGAAACCTTCCACCGCGTGTTTCGTCGCGCAGTAGACCGCCCGGTCGATCCCGCCGACATGGGCCATCTGGGACGAGATGTTGATCAGGCTGCCGGGCTTGCCCGCGCTCAAGAGGCCCTTGGCCACGGCCTGCGTCAGGAAATAGGCGGCGCGGACATTCAAATCGGTGACCGCATCGTAGTCGTCCGCCGTGGTGTCCGTCAGCGCGCTGTGCCGCGCCAGCCCCGCCGAGTTCACGAGCACGTCGAATGGCCCGTGATCCGCAACCGCCTTTGCCGTCGCCGCGATATCGGTGACATCGAGCGGCAGCGCCCGCGCGCTCCAGCCCTCGGCTGCCATCGCCTTTTGCAGCGCCTCCAGCTTGTCGGCGGACCGTGCGACCAGCACGACCTCGGCCCCCGCTTCGGCAAGCGCCACGGCGCAGCCCTCGCCGATACCGGAAGACGCGCCGGCCACAAGGGCGCGGCGCCCGTCGAGGCGGAAGGACGGTGTGCGGGGCAGGGTCATTGAAAGGCTCCTTCAGGTAGCGCGATGGGGGCAAGGCTGCGCGCCTTGTTGAATTCCCTCAGGCGCGCGAAGACATCGACACCGATTTGAGCATAAACATCCAGCAGATCGACAAGCACCCAGTTCTCGCGGATCAATCCGTCTTCGAGGCGCCAGAAATCAAGGCTGCGTAGCAGCACCTCGCGCCCAGCCGGTGCGATCCCCATCCAGCCGTCATCCGTCAACGTCAGTCGCATATTCGGCCAGCCGGTTTCGCAGACATAGTCGCCTTGCGCGAACCAATGGGACATCAGGTCGCCCATGGCGTCGAGCTTGCGGTCGGGCATGGCGCGCAGGAACGGGATCTGGTGCCAGCCGCGAAAGCCCGCGCGCCCACGGCAGGTGCCGATTCCGGTCGGCCCATACCAGTTGAAACGCGGGTGCCAGTAGCGTTCGAGGTTCATCACTTCGGGCCCGCCTTCGGCCGGGTGCCGACAAAGGTCCGTCAGCATGGCGATCACGTGATCCAGTGCAGCCTGTCCGTCGCCGCTCGTGCGCAGGCCGTCCTGCGGCATGGGGCCGGGCGTGCAGATCAGCTTGCCCAGTTGCGGCGCCATCGGCCAGGCACCCGCCTGCATCATGACCTCGGGAATATCCCAGATCACCTGCGCTTCGGTCACGCGGCCGTTCTCGATGCGAAAGAACTCATGATAGCGCATATGGACAAGATGCCCGGTCGGCGGAATGTCGAGCCATGGGCGCAGGAACGTGCCCATGTAATTGCCCATGCAACCGATCCAGTCCTGCCCCCCTGGGGTCGTGCCCTCAAGCACGATAAGATCGCGCCGTTCCAGATCCGGCATCGCCGCCAGAAGCGGCGCGTAGAGTGTCTTCCAAATCTGCGCGCCGGTTGTTTCGCCGAAAGGATGGCAAAGCTGAAGCCGCGCATCCGGGGCAAAGACTTGATCCAGAACGCTACGCGCATCGTCGCTCGCCGTTGCGAGAGCCGCCTGAAAGGGCCGGATCGCCGCGCGCAAATCGCCTGTCATGGCGTGGACCTCTCGCACTTTGCCATGCTGGTCATTCAGCCGCGTCCTGATGCGGCACCGCTGCGCCGTAAGGGATGTTCCGTCCGCCATAGCGGCGGACGCGCAGGTTGCATTGCTCGGCATGGCCGACAAAGCCTTCGAGGATGCACAGCCGCGACCCATAGGCGCCGATCTTCGCCGCCGCCTCGTCGGTCGTGATCCTCTGATAGCTGTGGGTCTTCAGGAACTTGCCGACCCAAAGCCCGCCGGTATAGCGCCCCGCCTTCTTGGTGGGCAGCGTATGGTTCGTGCCGATGATCTTGTCGCCATTGGACACATTGGTCCGGGGCCCAAGGAACAGCGCGCCATAGCTGTGCATGTTGTCGAGATACCAGTCGTCGCGGTCGGTCATCACCTGTACATGTTCGGATGCGATGTCGTTGGCGACGGCCAGCATCTCGTCATGGTCAGCGCACAGGATCACCTCGCCATAGTCGCGCCAGGACGCGCTGGCGGTCTCGGCGGTGGGCAGGATTTTCAGGATCCGGTCGATCTCTGCCAATGTCTCTTCGGCCAGCTTGCGCGAGTTCGTCACCAGAACCGCAGGCGAGTTGTATCCGTGTTCGGCCTGACCCAAGAGATCGGTCGCGCACATCTCGGCATCGACGGTCTTATCCGCGATCACCATCGTCTCTGTCGGTCCGGCAAAAAGGTCGATCCCAACGCGCCCATAAAGCTGGCGTTTGGCTTCGGCGACAAAGGCATTGCCGGGACCGACGAGCATGTCCACGGGCTGGATCGTTTCGGTTCCGATGGCCATGGCGCCCACGGCCTGAATGCCGCCCAGAACGTAGATCTCATGCGCGCCGCCCAGATGCATCGCGGCGATTACCGCCGGGTTCGGCTTGCCCTTGAAGGGCGGGGTGCAGGCGATGATGCGAGGCACCCCGGCGACCGAAGCGGTTGCGACCGACATATGGGCCGAGGCGACCATGGGGAACTTGCCGCCCGGCACATAACAGCCCACCGATTGCACCGGGATGTTCTTGTGCCCGAGGACCACGCCCGGCATCGTTTCGATCTCAATATCCAGCATCGAATCTCGCTGGGCCTGGGCGAAATTGCGCACCTGTTCCTGCGCAAAGATGATGTCGTGGAGTTCCTGTTCGGTCAATTCGCCGATCAGCGCGTCGATTTCATACTGCGACAAGCGAAAGCTGTCCGGCGTGTAATTGTCGAACTTCGCGGCCAGCTCGCGCACAGCAGCATCGCCGCGCTCTTCGATCTGGCGCAGGGTCGTCTCTACGACCTCGCGCACCTTGGAATCATCGTCGGCGCGGTCGGCTTCGGATTTGGCAGTCTTCAGATGTTCGGCCACGCTCAGCCCTCCATGGGTTGCGGCTGGTCGAGCATGGTGGCGTCAAATGCCACCAGTTCGACCGTGTTTCCTTCGGGATCGCGGGTGAAGACCCCGCGCCAGCCGATCCAGCCGAACTGCTGGACCGAGTACTCAATTCCGTGCTCCGCGTACCAGTCCATCGCGGCCTCCTGCGCCGCGAAATCCACGTTCAGCGCGATGTGATGCAGCGAGGATGCCGCGCCCGTCACCGGCGCCGAAGCCCCGTGTGGGTGGATGTCAGGCCTGCCAGCGTCAGGGGCGAACAGTGCCAGAACCTGCGTATGCCCCGCATGGCCTGCGCCGCCGGTCTTCAGGAATACGATGCTGCTGTCTTCATCGCCGGACAGAACCTCGAGCCCAAGCATATCGCGGTAAAATCGCAGCATTGCGCCCACATCGGCGCAGCGGATCGCAACTTCGCCCAGTCCTCTGATATCGAACCCGCGTACGGACGCTTGCATGACGTCACTCCGGCACTGCAGGCGTGGCGCGCCCATTGTCATAGGCTTTCCGGCCCTCGCCGCCGAACTCCTTGTGGAAATAGGCGCTCAGGTCGTTCTCTCCGGCGCCAAGCCCGTCTTCCATGGACCGGGCGGTGCCGAGCGTTCCGGGCGATTGCGCAGCGTGTTCGGTCATGACAGGCGCTCACCCGTTGTTGCATCGAAGAGATGGCAGATGGCGGGCGGCACGGATATGGCGACCGGGCTGCCGATATCCGCGCGGTATTCCTTGTCGGCCTTGACCGACACCAACCCGCCGCCTGCGCGCAGCGTGATCATGGTCGCCTCGCCCAAAAGCTCCATTGAATAGACCGGCGCGGCGATCTCGCCCGTCTGGGCAAGGCTGGCATCCTCGGCGCGAAAGCCAAGCGTCACGGGGCCGCCGTGACCTGCGGGCAGGCCCTCGATCCGAACATTCTTGCCCTCGAACACACCATTTTTCAGCGTGCCTTCCATCAGGTTCATCGCCGGGCTGCCGATAAAGCCTGCGACGAAGGCATTCGCGGGCATATCGTAGATGTCCGTCGGGGTGCCGACCTGCTGCACGATGCCCTTGTTCATCACCACGACGCGGTCGGCGAGGGTCATTGCCTCGATCTGGTCATGCGTCACGTAGATCGTCGTCACTTTCAGCTCATGGCTGAGGTTCTTGATCTGCGCGCGGGTCGAGACGCGCAGCTTGGCGTCGAGGTTCGACAGCGGCTCGTCCATCAGAAAGACGTTGGGCTTGCGCACTATGGCGCGGGCGAGGGCGACGCGCTGGCGCTGGCCGCCCGATAGTTCAGCAGGGCGGCGGTGCAGGAAATCGGTCAGCTCGACCATCTCGGCGGCGCGCATCACGGCGGCCTTGTGATCGGACTGATCCGTCTTGCGGACCTTCAACGGGAAACGGATGTTCTCGTACACATCCATGTTCGGATAAAGCGCGTAGGACTGGAACACCATCGCCACGTCGCGGTCCTTTGGGTCAAGATCGTTGACCCGTTTGCCATCGACGATGATATCGCCCGAGGTCGCATCTTCCAGCCCCGCGATCATCCGCATCGTCGTGGTCTTGCCGCATCCGGACGGGCCAAGAAGCACCAGAAATTCCTGATCCGCGATGGTCAGGTTGAAATCGTCCACCGCAACAAAGCTGCCCCAGCGTTTGTTCAGGTTCCGCAGTTGGATTTCCGCCATAGCCGGTTCGCCTTGCATAGGTTTGCAAAATTTCTAGTCGCCCGATCATGAGGCATGCAAGCTTTTTCTACAGGCAAAGTTATGCATAGGCCGACAAGATTTTTTCTTGCTTTTTGACGATACCCTACGGCTAAATTGCAATCGTATGCATCCGCCATCGAATCGTGGCAGGCTGCCAGAGTGACCCGGACCACCGGGCTTGACCGACCGACAGGAGGATTGATCGGATGAATATGCTCAAGACGACGGCGCTCGTGACGGCGCTTGTGACCATGGGCGGGGCCGCGCTTGCGGACTGCCCGGTGACGGATGGCCGACTCAGCATCGTCGGCAATGAATTTCCCGCCATTCAATCGGTCGGCGCAGCCGCCATCGACTGCATGGCCGAGGGCACCGAGGCGTCGGCGAACCTCACCGCGGACCACCAGAAGATCAACGTGGCTGGCATGTCGGGCGATCCGGCGGAATATACCTCGGCGATCATCGCGAACTCGTCCATCGTGGCGCTGATCAACGAAGATGTCATCCGGCCGCTTGACGACCTGATCGCCGAATACGGTCAGGACATCCCCGACATCCAGAAGATCACCATCGACGGCAAGGTCATGGCCATCGCGTTCATGGCGAACGCCCAGACGCTGGCCTACCGCGAGGATATCCTTCAGCAGATCGGCATGGACGTGCCGACCACGTATGAAGAAGTGCTGGAAGCGGCGGAAATGATCCGCTCCGAGGGCATCCTCGAATACCCGCTGGGCGGCGCTTATGCGGCGGGCTGGAACCTCGCCGAGGAATTCGTGAACATGTATATCGGCCATGGCGGTGAATTCTACGCGCCCGGCACTGCCGAGGTCTCGATCAACAACGAGGCGGGTGTCGCGTCGCTTGAAATGCTCAAGGCGCTTTCGGAATACATGAACCCCGACTACCTGACCCACGATTCCAACGCCACATCGGCGGAATGGGAAGCGGGCAATGTCGCGCTGATGAACATGTGGGGATCGCGCATGGGTGTCCTGATGGACGCCGAAGGGTCCGAGCCGCAGGTGTACGAGAACACCAAGGTCGCCGCGCCGCTTACCGTTGGCGGTGGGGATACGCCCGCCTCGACCCTGTGGTGGGATGGCTGGACCGTCGCCAAAAACATCAGCGACGAGGACGCCGCCGCGACCTTCCAGGCGCTGGCGCATGCCACCTCGCCCGCGCTTCTCAACGATGAGACGATGGGCGAAGCCGTCTGGCTGATTGACGGTTACCAGCCCGCACCGGTGAACGAAGGCGTTCTGGCCGCAGCCTCCATGGGCACCCAGCCCTATCCGATGCTGCCCTACCAGGGTCTTCTGCACACCGCGCTGGGCGACAACATCGCCGATTACCTGCAAGGCAAGGAAAGCGCCGAGCAGGCGCTGGCAGATATCGAAGCGGCCTACACGGCGGCTGCGAAGGAAAAGGGCTTCCTCAACTAAGCCTTCACCAAAGACCGGGGCGCCTTGCGTGCCCCGGTCCCCGCGTCCGGCCAGGAACGAGAGACCTGAATGAAACACCGCAGCTTCTTCTGGTTCGTCCTGCCGTCGAGCATCGCGATGCTCCTCTTCATCTTCTTCCCGATCATCTCGATCGTCCTGCAATCGGTCTTCGTGGACCATGAACAGGTGATCGTCGAGGTCGAGAATTGCGGCCCCTTTGGCTGCCAGAAAACCACCAGTATCGACCAGGAAGCGACCGCCGCGCTGCGCGAAGATCAGCCCTTGGGGCGCTTTGCGGGGCTGGAGACGTATCTCGACCGCGGCCATCTTGCGGTGAACGAGGTCGGCGCGCTGTGGCAGAACAGCGAAAGCTTCGGCGCCTTCATGAACCGGCTGCTGAACCTGCCGTTCTACAAGGCGATCATGTTCACGCTGACCTACACCTTCATCGTCACGCCGCTGACCATCGTGTTGGGCTTCATCATCGCGGTCGCGGTCAATTCGGCGGCCAAGTCGATCCGGGGGCCGCTGATCTTCGTTTCGCTGCTGCCGTTCATCATCACGCCGCTCGTCGGCTCGCTCGTGCTATTCTGGATGGTGGACGCGCGGGGGATCATCGGCACGGCGCTGCAGGCGCTTGCAGGCGATCCAAACCTGTCGGTCAAGGCATCGACCCCGCTCATGTGGACCATGCTGATGGTCTATGGCGTCTGGCACGCCGCGCCCTTTGCTTTCATCGTCTACTATGCGGGTCTGCAAACCGTGAACCAGGACACGCTTGAGGCCGCGATGATCGACGGCGCCAGCCGGTGGGAGCGGATCCGCTATGTCGTCATCCCGCATCTTCTGCCGCTCACGACCTTTATTGCGCTCATTCAGCTGATGGACAATTTTCGCGTCTTCGAGCCCATCGTCAGCTTCGCGGCGTCGGCCCATGCCACGTCTCTCAGTTGGGCGATCTACAACGATCTGGGCGGTGAGACGCGGCAGCTGTCGTCGGCCGCTGCGACATCCGTGCTGACGATTATTGGGGTGGCGATCCTGCTGTCGCCGGTGATCGTGCGCACCTACCGTGACTTCAGCCGGAGATAGGCCATGGCAAGCAAGGCGCAGCAAAAACCGCTTCCGCTTCAGATCATCCTGATTGCCTTTCTCGTGATCTGGGTGATCGCGGCGGCCTTCCCGTTTTTCTGGACGGTCTGGGGATCCTTCAAAGTCGAAGGCGATTTCTTTTCCAAGGCCGACTGGGCGAACGCGATCTTCGGCGCGCTGACCGAGGCCGAGACCGGGGGCAATTTCACCGCGCAGGGCTATTTCGGCGCCTGGGTGCAGGAAGAGTTCTGGCGCGCGGCGCTGAACACGCTGATCGTCTGCGTCTGCGTGGTGACGATCTCGATCACCTTCGGCACGCTCGGGGCCTATGCGCTATCGCGGTCTACCTATCGCTATGCCTTCTGGTTTCTCATCATCGCGCTGATCTTCCGCGCGATGCCGCCGATCACGCTGGTCTCTGGCTATCTACCGGTGTTCTTCGACTGGAACCTCTGGGGACATCTGCCAACGGCGATCATCGTGCTGGTGGCGATCAACCAGCCTTTCACGCTTTGGATGCTGCATTCGTTCTTCAACAACATCCCGAAGGATCTGGACGAAAGCGCCATGGTCGACGGCTGCACTCGGTTCCAGGCGTTCCGCCATGTGATCGTCCCCGTCATGTGGCCGGGTGTCATCACCACGGCGCTGTTTTCCTTCCTGCTGGCGTATAACGACTTCGCAATCACTGCCTTGGTGCTCTCGTCGGAAAATCAGACGATGGTGCCAAAGATCGCAAGCTTTCTTGGCACCACCCAGACCAAGGGCAACGTGATGTTCGCCGTGGCGGCAGTGGTCTCGGTCACGGCGCCTTTGTTCGTGATGATCATGGTCTTCCAGCGCCAGATCGTCAGCGGTCTGACCGCTGGTGCGGTCAAGGGCTGAACCATGGCATTTCAAGCCGAGAAGGCGCTGGTCCTCGAACACTACGCCGCGCTGGCCAAGGCGACACCGGACACGGTGGCGGATATCCTTGCAGAGCGGACCGCGCCCGACTGGCATTGGCGCGGCATGCATCCGTTTCACGAACGGTACGGGGCAGGGCAAGTGGCCGAGGTGTTCTGGTCTCCGCTTATGCGGGCGCTGGCATCCGTCCAGCGCCGCCCGGATATCTTCTTCGCGGGCAAGAGCGATCTTGAGGCGGGTGGCGTCTGGGTCGTGCAGATGGGTCACTTGTTGGGCCTGTGGGATACGCCCTTCCTAGGTGTCGGCCCTACCCGCAAGATCGCCATGCTGCGCTATGCGGAATTCAACCGGGTCGAGGGCGGCAAGATCGTCGAGACGGCGACCTTCTGCGATCTTATGCACCTCTTCCGGCAGGCGGGGATTGCCCCGCTTTCCACGCAAACCGCGCAGCACCTGATTCAGCCTGGGCCGCTGACCCACGACGGGCTTCTGACGGCGGATACCGATCCTGCGCAGGGGGCAGAAACGCTTGACCTGATCGAGCGGATGATCGGCCATATCAACACCTCCGCCACCTTCAACTGCCCCGAGGAAGAGCTTTCGCTGACCTGGCACGACGACATGCTGTGGTGGGGACCGGAAGGCATCGGCGCGACCTACACGATCCCGCGCTATATCGAACAGCATCAACGGCCCTTCCGGGCAGAGCTGTCAGGCCGGTCCTTCAATGGCCACATCGCGCGTCTTGCCGAAGGGAACTATGGCGGCTTTTTCGGCTGGCCAAATCTGACGCTCACAAACTCGGGCGCCTATATGGGCCGTGCCGGAGACGGCGAGACCCGCGCCGATATGCGCGTTGTCGATCTCTATCGCCGCGACGGGGACAAGCTGGCGGAGAACTGGATTTTCATAGACATACCGCATTTCCTGATGATGCAGGGCGTCGATATCCTGGCCGAGGCGCGCCTAGAGGCCCACCAAAGCGCCACCGCCTGACGCCTCACTGCACGAATTCTGTGCACGCGCCGCCCGCGCCGAAACCGCGCGGCAACGCGGCCGTGGATAACCGCGCCTCGCCCGTTGCCGCCCCCGTGCATCTGTGGCAAACCGGCAGGGGAACGAACTGAACGAACGAGTTTAGATATGGCCGATTACGCTGCCCGCCGCACGCAGATGGTGGACACCCAGGTGCGCCCCGCGGATGTAACCGAATATCCCCTGATCGACGCCATGCTGGCGGTTCCGCGCGAACGGTTCGTGCCAAGTGATCGCCGCGACACCGCCTATATGGACGGAAATATCCCTCTCGGCCCTGAGGCGCGCGTGGTGCTGGAGCCTCGGACGTTTTCCAAGATGGTCGAGGTGCTCGATATCCGCGGCGATTGCCTTGTGCTCGATGTCGGATCCGCCCTTGGCTATGGCCCAGCCGTTCTGTCGCATTTCGCCGAAGCCGTCGTCGCGCTCGAAGAGGATGAAGACCTCTCCACCGAGGCGCAGACGGCCTTGTCGGAATATGGCGCGGACAATGTCGCTGTCGTGCAGGCCGCCCTTACCGAGGGCGCGAAACAGCACGGGCCCTATGACGTGATCCTGATCGAAGGCGGGGTCGAGACGATCCCCGATGTGATCTTCGAACAACTCAAGGAAGGCGGACGCATCGGCGCGCTTTTCATGGATGGCGCGGTCGGCACCTGCCGCGTGGGATACAAGCTGGATGGCAAGATCACCTGGCGTTTTGCCTTCAACGCAACCGCGCCGGTCTTGCCGGGCTTTGCCAAAGACTTCGCCTTCGAATTCTGAAGAGTACCGACAAGGGACACTTTCCATGCGTTTCGGCCTGAAATCGCTTTTTGCCATCGGTCTGACGGCCCTGAGCCTCGGCGCAGCCCCGGCGAAGTCCGAAACGCTCGCCGACGCGCTGGTCCTTGCCTACAAGCACTCGAACCTGCTGGAACAGAACCGTGCGCTTCTGCGTGCTGCCGATGAAGATGTGGCGACCGCCGTCGCCGCACTGCGCCCTGTGGTCAATTTCATCGCCAATTCCACATACCGCGTCTTTCCCGCCGTGGCGCTGCCGGACACCCTTTCAAGCACCGCGCAGATCACCGCGCAGATCACGCTTTACGATTTCGGGCGCTCACAGTTCGCCATCGACGCGGCGAAGGAAACCGTGCTCGCCACGCGTGACGGTTTGCGCCAGGTGGAACAACAGGTCCTTCTGACCGCCGTCCAGGCCTATATGGAAGTCATCCGCGCCTCGGAATTCGTCCGCCTGCGCCAGAACAACGTGCGGCTTATCACCGAACAGCTGCGCGCCGCGCGCGAGCGGTTCGAGGTCGGCGAGGTCACGCGCACCGACGTCGCCATCGCTGACGCCCGGCTTGCGGCCGCTCGTTCTGCCCTGTCGGGTGCGCTGGGCGACCTCGACGTGGCGCGCGAAGGCTACAAGGTCGCGGTCGGGCAATATCCCGGCACGCTCAGCCGTCCCAGCCAGCCGCCCATGGGCGCGCGGACCGAGGACGCGGCCAAGGTCGTCGCCGAACGCAACCATCCCAGCATCGCGCAGGCTCAGCACGAGGCGCAGGCCGCCGAATTCAACATCCTGCGCGCCAATGCGGCCCGCAAGCCGAACATCACCGGCAATGCCAGCGCGGGGCTAACCTCGACCGGGCCTGCGAATCTGTCGGCGGGCGTGCAATTGAACCAGACGCTTTATTCCGGCGGTGCGATTTCTTCGGCGATCCGGCAGGCCGCCGCCCGCCGCGATGCCTCTCGCGCGGGCCTTCACCAGACCGTCCTGACCGTGCGCCAGAATGTCGGCAACGCCTGGGCGCGGCTCGCGGTCGCGCAAGCGGTGCTGCAGGCCAGCGACCAGCAGGTGCAGTCCGCGCAGCTTGCCTATGAAGGCACACAGGAAGAGGCGCGGCTTGGCGCGCGCACCACGCTGGATGTGCTGAACGCCGAACAGGAACTTCTCGACGCACGCACCAACCGGGTATCGGCCGATGTCGACCGCTACGTCGCGACTTATTCGCTCTTGTCGTCGATGGGTCTTCTGACCGTCGACCACCTCAAGCTGGGCATCACGACCTACGATCCGGCCGCCTATTACAACGCGGTCAAGCGCGCACCGAACGGCGTCGTCAGCCCGCAGGGTGAGCGTCTCGACAGCCTGATGGAACGCCTCGGCAAGAATTAATGCCGTCTCGTGCCGGTTGTGCGAACCACGCCGCGCGGGTATTCTATAGCCCTGACAAAGGGAAAGCCGACATGTCCGACCCCGTGACCAACGCCGAAATCGAAGACGTCCTGTCATCGATCCGGCGACTCGTGTCCGAAGATCCGGCTTCCCTCGACCGCGCGCACAAACGCCCGAGTACGGTTGAAAAGCTTGTCCTTACGGACGCCCTGCGCGTGGTCGAACCAGCAGGGGATGACGATGAGGCGCTAAGCGACGCGGAAGAGACCGCTGAATTGCCACCCTTGTCTCTGGGAGACGAGGATCGCCTCGACGCACCCGAGACAGAGAGCGAAGAAAACGCCGAGTCTGCTGAAGACGAAGCGCTGGAATTGCGACTGGCCGAGGTGATGAAGGACAGCTTTGATTCGGGCGATGTCACCGACCCCGAAGCCGCGTTTTGGTCGGACGGCGAGGCCGCAGCCGATACGGGCGAGACGGACGATGACACCGACGCGCTGATCGCATCTCTCCGCGAAGATGGGGGCGAGACGGAGGTTCCTGAAGAGGTGGCCGAAGTCGAAGTGCCCGAACCTGCGCATGAGGAAGAAAAGACGGCCGTCGCCGAGGATCATCCGGGCTTTTCCGAGGACGCCGTTGCCGCGCTTTATGCCGAGCCGGAACCCGAGGCCGAGCCGGAGCATGCCGAAGAGCCGCAGGAAGAGATCGCCGCAGAGCCTGAACCCGAGGCAGAGATCCCCGAGAAAAAGCGCATCCTGACCCTCGAAGAACGGATTGCCGAACTTGAAGCCGCGATCAATCGCACCTCGGGTGAGTGGGAGCCGGATGGCAGCGAAACCGCCGAGGAAGTGACGCAGTCGTCGCCGGTCTTCGACAGTCACACTGGCAGCGAGGACGAGCCAGAATCGGGCGCGTTCGACATAGACTCGCTGTCGTCAGAGCTATGGGGCGGATCCGAGGAAGACGGCGAAGACGCGGCCGAAGCGACTCCACAGGCCGCGCCCGAGCCGGAAGAGGAAAGCACGAGCGATGCGCTGACCGCCTTCCTCAACGCGCCGGACGAAGAGCCTGAAGAGGACCATTCGGAACCCGAGGCTGAAGCGCACACCGAAGAGCCTGAAGAGGCAGCCGAGGATGAAGATGCTGCCGAAGAGGTCGAAGAGCCTCATGCGGAAGAAAAGCCCGAGCCTGAGCACACTGAACCCGAGCAAGTCGAACCGGTAGAGGCGACCGCGGACCCAGAGCCGCAATTGGCAGAGGCCGAAGACCGCCAAGACGACCATGCCGTCGCCGCGCCTGCAGAGCCGTCGGATCACGATGCCATCGCGATGGATGAGGACGCCCTGCGCGCTCTTGTGGCCGAGGTCATCCGCGAGGAACTGCAGGGCAATGTCGGCGAGCGGATCACGCGCAACGTCAAGCGTCTTGTCCGCCGCGAGGTGCAGCGCGCGCTCAGCATGAAGTCGCTCGACTAGGTCCTGACCGGGCGCGCGAGCGCAAGCAAACCGTCGATATCGAAATGCGTCTCGAGATGCTCGGCCAACGCGTCGAGCGTGGCCTCGACCGATGCGCCGTGATCGAGACCGCTTTGCGCACTGCCAAGCTGGCCCAGATATTCCGCCCGGAACTCATCCGATCCGAAAAGCCCGTGCAGGTAACAGCCCTTCACCCGCCCATCCGCGCTTGCCGCGCCCTCGGGCGCGCCGTCTATGGTCAGCCACGCGCGACCGCAATCGGGGCCGCCGGTCGTGCCAAGATGGATCTCGTAGCCCTGAAGCGGCGTGCCGGTCGGGCGGTAGACGGCGCGGGTCAGCGATAGCCGCTTTTCTGGCCGCATAACCGTCGTCACGTCCAAAAGGCCGAGGCCCAGATGCCGTCCAGGTCGCCCCTCAAGCCCCTCGGGATCGGCGATCTCGCGGCCCAGCATCTGATAGCCGCCGCAGATGCCCATCACATGGCCGCCGCGGCGGATATGAGCGTGAAGGTCGATATCCCAGCCATTCGCGCGGAACGCTTCCAGATCGGCAATCGTGGATTTTGATCCGGGGATGAGCACCAGCGCCGCGTCGCCCGGCAGGGCGCGCCCGGGATCGACGATCTCGACTGTCACGCCGGGTTCGGCGGACAGGGGATCAAGATCGTCGAAATTCGCGATCCGGCCAAGGCGCGGGACCGCGATCTTTACCGCGCCGCCGGGTCGGTTGGTGATATCCAGAATATCTTCGGCGGGCAGACGCCAGGCATCGGCGAACCACGGCAGAACCCCAAGCGCGCGCCAGCCGGTGTGATCCTTGATTGCCTGCACCCCACCATCGAAGAGGCGTACATCGCCTCGAAACTTGTTCACAGCGAACCCGGAAATCCGGTCACGATCGTTCGCGGCCAATACACGATGCGTGCCCACAAGCTGCGCGATGACGCCGCCCCGGTCGATATCCCCGATCAGGATGACAGGGCAATCGGCGGCCTCGGCGAATCCCATATTGGCGATGTCGCCCGCGCGCAGATTGATTTCCGCCGGGCTGCCCGCGCCCTCGATCAGGACGATATCGGCTGTAGCCGCCAGCCGGTGATAGCTTTCCAGAACCTTCGGCAGCAGCGTCGACTTCTGCGATCCATACTCGCGTGCCTTCATCGTGCCGATGCGCTTGCCTTGAACCACAACCTGCGCGCCGACATCGGTTTCGGGCTTGAGCAGGACCGGGTTCATATCGACCACCGGATCGCGCCCCGCCGCCAACGCCTGCAGCGCTTGCGCGCGCCCGATCTCGCCTCCATCGACAGTTACGGCGGCGTTGTTGGACATGTTCTGCGGCTTGAACGGCGCGACGGACAGGCCGCGCCGGGTCAGCGCCCGCGCAAGGCCCGCGACCAGCATGGATTTGCCGACGTTCGAGCCGGCGCCCTGGATCATTATCGCTTTCGCCATGGCCCTTCCCCGCGCTAAGTCAGAGCGGTAGCGCGATGCCGCCCGAGGGGAAAGACCCGATGAACACGCCTGCCCACCTGATCTTCGGCGCGGCGGCCTTTGGGCGCCCCGGGGCGCCACGACTGACCGCGGCTGCGCTGGGCGGATCGCTGCTGCCGGACCTGTCGCTTTATCTGATGGTGGGCTGGTCGCTGTATGTCCAAGGCATCCCGGCGCAGACGGTCTTTCGAGAGCTTTATTATTCAGACGCGTGGCAGGCAGTCTTTGCCATCGACAACAGCTTCATCCTCTGGGGCGCGCTGCTGGGCGTCGCAATCTGGCGCAAATGGCCCGTTCTGATAGCCTTTGCCGGATCGGGCCTGTTGCACCTGGTGTTCGACTTCGCGCTGCACAACCACGACGCGCGTCGGCAGTTCTGGCCCATCAGCGATTGGGTTTTCTTCAGCCCGTTCAGCTATTGGGACAGCACGTACCACGCGGGGGTCATCGGCCCGCTAGAGCTGATCCTGTCGATGGCGCTTTGCGTGTTCCTTCTGATCCGCTTTCGATCGTGGGCGATGCGCGGAATCGTCGTGCTGTTGGGGGCGGCAGAACTTGCGACAACGGGGATATGGCGCTTCATCTTCTGAAGCCCCGCAATGAAAAACGCGCGCCCCCGAAGGGAACGCGCGTTTTTGCGAATGAGTGTGCCGGTCTGGATCAGGCGGCTTCGGCCTGAAGCGCAAGCTGGCGACGTTCGCTTTCCTCGCGGGACAGCGCAACCGAAGTCCGCACACCCTTCGAGACAAATTCCATCAAGCCGTTGACCACGCGTTCGTTGGGATCAATACCGGCGCAGGACAAGACTTCACGGCCATCGCGCGAGCGCGCCCAGCGGGCGATCTGCTCGGGGCCGTTTCCATACTTCTTGTCGTCGGCAATAGCGTCATCCAACGCGGCAAGAACCACGGCGGCAAACAGCTTGCGCGCGCGCTGTCCTTGTTCCCAATTGAATGCAGTGCCGTCAACGAAATCGACCATGTCGCGTCCTTCGATTATTGCTCTTGTCTTTCTGGCGTGACGGGCAATATGCCCATTCTCACCTGATTCTGTGTTGCGATTTTGGAATACCATCCATGCGCTTGGTGCATGGCTCTCCAAAATGGCACCCGTATGTAGTCGCCGGATCGCCCTTCGCTATTCAAGATATAGGTCCGAACAAGAAGCGATCAACCTTTTGACAAGGTTTTGCCACATATCGAAAACCTGTTGTTCTGCGGTGTTTTTCCCCCGACGAAGCCGTCTTGAAGGCAAAGAAAGGCACTCGTTGGGCAGCGATGCGGGGTCTCAGCGGCGCTTTTTACGATGCCGCAATACTCTCGCCCAATCGCCCGGATTGTCCCTGCCTGTGCGGCGATCAGGCGGCCGGGTCCGGCAGGATCCGCGCGTCGCCCGCCCGCAAGTCGCCGCCTAGACGGTCGAACCGGAGATAGGCGATGGCCTGATCGCCCGCTCGGGTGTGCAAGACTCCTGCCGATTTGTCCCCGACGCGAATCTCGTCACCCGGATTCGCGACGCCCTCGACGCCCACGCGACGCAGCCCCTTGCGCAGTTCCGTCTTGTGCCGCATTCGCGCCGTCACCTCTTGGCCCACATAGCAGCCCTTGCGGAAATCGACGCCGTTCAGCCGGTCGAACCCGACCTCAAGGATGAAGGTCTCGTTCGGTATCAACTCGATCCCCGTCTGGGGAATGCAATGCGCGACCCGGATCGCATCCCAATCGACTACCTCATCGCCGCCAGCCTCGGGGCCATAAGCCCGCCAGCCAAGATCGGGATGGCGCGGATCGCCCATCGCGCCCTTTGGCGGATCGCCCAAGCCCCGTGTGACGACGATATCGGTCTCGTCCACCGTCACATCCGCGCGCAATTTGTACATCTTCAGCCGCTGGGCAATTCCGGGCGCAAGACCGGTATCGATATCGAGAAGGATCGCATCGCCATCCTCCACAAGAAAGAAATCGGCCATGTATTTTCCCTGTGGCGTCAGAATGGCGGCATAGACCGCGCCAGAGGCCAGCTTTCCCAGATCATTCGTCACAAGGTTCTGCAAAAAGCTGACGCGATCCGCGCCGCCAATCCGCAGCACCGTTCTGGAAGTATCCTGTTCGCCTGCCATATCGCCCTCAATCCGGTCAGTGCCAGATATAGGGACCGCGCCGCGTCTCAAAAACCCCCCGCCAGAGATTGACGCGCCCGCCGACCCGCGCTTTTGTCGCCGTGTTTAGCGGAGCTTACGTCATGTCCCTTGCCAATGGTCGTCCCTATCTTGCCATTCCCGGCCCTTCGGTCATGCCCGACCGGGTGCTTCAGGCCATGCACCGCCCCGCGCCCAATATCTACGAAGGCGCGCTGCACGACATGACGGCAAGCCTCGTGCCCGATCTCAAGGCCGTTGCCCGCACCGAAGGGCATGTCGCGATGTATATCGGGAACGGTCATGCACTGTGGGATGCCTGCCTTGCCAATACCCATGCGTCGGGGGACGTGTCGCTGGTGCTGGCAACCGGACGTTTTGGCGTCGGTTGGGCGAATGCGGCGAATGCGATGGGGATCGAGACGGAGGTTCTCGATTTCGGGAAGCGCGCGCCAGTGGATATGGACCGGCTAACCGACGCGCTGAAGGCGGATAAGGATCATCGGTTCCGCAGCGTGATGGTGGTGCAGGTCGACACGGCAACGAGCGTGCGCAGCGATATCGCTGCGATTCGCGCCGCGCTCGACGCGGCGAACCACCCGGCGCTCTTGATGGTGGACTGCATTGCCTGCCTCGCCTGCGACCGGTTCGAGATGGACGCCTGGGGCGTCGATGTGATGATCGCGGCCAGCCAGAAAGGGCTCATGACACCGCCAGGGCTGGGTTTTGTGTTCTTCAACGACAAGGCGCGGGCAGCACGGAAGCGGTTGGACCTCGTGTCGGCCTATTGGGATTGGACTGTGCGGTCCGAACCGGCGGAGTTCTATCAGTATTTCTGTGGCACCGCGCCAACGCATCATATCTACGGCCTGCGCGCCGCGCTCGACATGATCGGCGAGGAGGGGTTGGAAAACGTCTGGATGCGGCATGAAACACTGGCCAATGCTGTCTGGGCGGCGCTGGACGCATGGTCAAAGGACGGCCCGATCGAAATCAACATCGCCGATCCCGCGCAGCGCAGTCATGCGGTTACATCGGTTCGGATCGGGGCGCCCCATGGCACCCAGCTGCGCAAATGGCTCGAGGCGAATATGGGCGTGACGCTGGGCATCGGCCTTGGCATGGCCGAACCGACAGACCCCGCATGGCATGGCTTTTTCCGCATCGCGCATATGGGCCATGTGAACGCTCATATGGTCTTGGGCGTGCTGGGCACGATAGAGGCCGGGCTGACCGCGCTGGATATCCCGCATGGCACCGGCGCGCTAAGTGCCGCTGCGGCCGTCTGCGCGAACGCGTAAGTTCAGGCCTCGTCGCTCTGCCCGATGAGCCTTTGCACTGCCTTGTCGCCAAGCCATCCAGCGGCGAGGGCCACCGGCAGGCCCCAGATTGCCCAGATTGCGAAGAGACCGATAAAGAGAACGCCGCCAAAGCTCCACAGAAAAGCGGTTGTGTAATCCTCGACCCGGCCGGAACCGGGCAGGGCGGGGCGTTCATCCAGCTTGTGACGGTTCATGGGCAATCACCGTTCGCGCAATTGGCTATCCTGAAAGGTTAGCACCAAGGCAGTGAACGGCGAGCAAAAATTTTCGCGATCATGCCCCGCGCGCGGCTGCCAGTGCCTCTGGCAGTGCCTCGGCCAGCCGGTCGAGATCGCCTTCTCGTCCCGCCGAGACACGGATGCAGCGGTTCTGCGGGGCCACAAAGGGCATGCGCACGAAGACATCCCGCGCGATAAGGCCGTCCAGCACGGACTTGGCGAAATCCCCGTCCGCGCCACAATCGACGGCGACGAAATTGGTGGCCGACGGGACGGTTTTGAGACCGTTGTCGACCGCGATCCGCTCGATCCTTGCACGCGCTTCGACGACGGCCTGCACGACCTTTCCAAGGTACTGTTGGTCGGCCAACGCGGCGAGCGCGCCCGCCTGCGCGATCCGGTTCATTCCGAAATGATTTCGGATCTTGTCGAAGCTGCGAATGAGGTCTGGCGCCCCGATCCCGTAGCCGACCCGCGCGCCCGCCATGCCATACGCCTTTGAAAAGGTGCGCATCCGGATCACGCGGGGATCATCGGGGGCGACCGCGGGAACGGCATCCTCCGGGGCGAAATCGCTATAGGCCTCATCAAGGATCAAGAGCGCGCCCTCGGGCAACCGGTCCAGCGCCGCTTCGATCTCGGACCCCGTCTGCCAGGTGCCCATCGGGTTGTCGGGATTGGCGAAATAGACCAGCTTCGCGCGGGTCTTTGCCGCCTTGTCCATCAGCGCCGCGATATCCTCGCGGTCCCCCGCATAGGGCACAGAATGCAGCACGCCGCCTAAGCCCGCGACGTGGTAGTTGAACGTCGGATATGCGCCCAGCGAGGTGACGATCGCATCGCCTGGTTCCGTGATGAGGCGCACGAGATAGCCCAGAAGACCATCGATCCCCTCGCCGATGATGATATGGCCGGGCGTGACGCCGTGATGGGCGGCAAGCGCCTGACGCAGGTCGTGGTTTTCGGGATCGCCATACATCCACACATCGCGCGCCGCCTCGGCCATCGCCTCTATCGCGCGAGGAGAGGGGCCGAAAACGCTTTCATTCGCGCCAAGCCGCGCCGCGAAGCTGCGGCCGCGCGCGCGTTCCTGCGCCTCGGGTCCCACGAAGGGAACAGAAGCGGGCAGGGTTTGCACAAGGGGGGTGTAGCTGGGTCCGGTCATGGAAATTGCGTTACTGTTTTTTCTTCGGCCGGGGCAAGCGCAGATCGCGTGCTTCAGCGATGTTTGCCGGGCAGAACGGTCCTTGCGGGCATCGAGCCCGCGCGGCCCGTACGAGAGGTTCCCTCTCGTGCTCTTCCGGATATTTTTCAACACCAAAGGGGAAGGGGATCAGAGCCAGACGTCGCGGCCGGTTCCCACGATATCCTTTATGTTTAGCACGCCGTCCTCCTTGAGGAGCGTGTCGAGACCTTCGGCGATGGAGGTGGCGAGCGACAGGCCGTCATAGACCATCGCGGTGTAAAGCTGCACGGCAGAGGCCCCGGCGCGCAGTTTGACATAGGCGTCTTCGGCCGTCGCGACCCCGCCGACGCCGATCAGGGGCACCGCGCCGCCGGTTTCCCAGGACAGGCGCGCCAGCACACGGGTCGATTTCTCGAAGAGGGGTTTTCCCGACAGTCCGCCCTTTTCCGAGGAATGGGGGCTGTATAGCCCGCTGCGCGCCAGCGTCGTGTTGGTGGCGATGATCGCGTCGACCCCTGCGCCGATGGCGACGCCCGCGATATCGCCGATCTCGTCATCCGAGAGGTCGGGCGCGATTTTCAGGAAGATCGGGACCCGGCGATCAAGGCTTTCGCGCGCCTCCATCACGCCCATGAGAAGCGCGCGCAGCGCCGCGGCCCCTTGAAGATCGCGCAGCTTTTCGGTGTTGGGCGAAGAGACATTTACCGTGGCGAAATCGACATGGGGGCCTGCGGCCTTCAAGACATGGGCGAAATCGGCGGCGCGGTCCTCGCTGTCCTTGTTCGCGCCAAGGTTCAGGCCGACAGGGATGCCGCTGGGCCGCGCAGCGAGGCGTTTGGTGATGGCGTCCACACCGTCATTGTTGAACCCGAAGCGATTGATCGCGGCGCGGTCCTCGGTCAGGCGAAAGAGACGCGGGCGGGGGTTTCCTGGCTGAGGGCGCGGAGTGGCGGCGCCGACCTCGAGAAAGCCGAACCCCGAGCGCATCAGGGCGCGCAGAGCGACGGCGTTCTTGTCAAATCCAGCCGCAAGGCCAACCGGGTTGGAAAGGGACAGGCCTGCGATCTCGGTGGCCAGCCTTGGCGAGGTGACAGGCCCTGGACTGCGCCCGGCGCCGAGGCGCAAGGCGGTCAGGGCAAGCCCATGCGCGCGCTCGGGATCGAAGGCGCGCAGAACGCGCAGGCCGACCTGTTCGACGAGGCTCATCCTGGCCAAGCCGACAGGGCGTCAGACCATGTCATCGGGAAACTCATGCGCGTCCCCCGATAGCGGCAAGGGCCGCACCCAGGCCACGTCGTCCATGTCGAGCACCCTGTAAAGATGCGGAAATTCGGCCCCGCCGCGTGAGATTTCCCATTTCAGGTCATCGCCCAGCCCGTCCACGGGGACCGCGACAAGGAACAGGCCGTCCTCGCCTGCGAAATGCTTGGCGGCGGTTTCACGCGCCTGATCCGCGGTCGAGAAATGGATATAGCCATCGGTCAGGTCGATCGGCGCGCCGCGTGTCGATCCAGCCGCTTGAAACGCGGCCCATTCATCGGTGCGGAATATCTTGTAAATCAGCATGTATCGGGGATGCCCCGGCCCCGCGCCGGGGTCAAGCGCCCATCTTTCAGGCGATGGGTGCGGATCGCGCTGCGCAACCACGGCCGCGACGCCAAGGAAGCGCAAGCGCACTTTGACACCCACCCAAAGCCTCGCCAAAGTGCCGCTACAAAACCAGACAGGGAGCTTCCCATGCTACACCGTTTTCTCGCCTCGGCAGCCGCGCTTGCGCTGTCTTCGGGCGCCGCGCTGGCCGATTACCAGCTGACCATCCTGCACACCAACGACTTTCACGCCCGGTTCGAGCCGATCTCGCGCTTTGATTCGGGCTGTTCGGCGGAAGACAATGACGCCGGCGAATGCTTTGGCGGCTCTGCGCGGCTGATGACCGCGATTTCGGACGCCAAGAGCCGGTCGAACAACTGGATCCTCGTCGATGGGGGCGATCAGTTCCAGGGCACGCTGTTTTACACTTACTATAAGGGCAAGCTGGCCGCCGAGATGATGAACCAGATGGGTTATACGGCGATGACCGTGGGCAACCACGAATTCGACGATGGTCCCGAGGTTCTGCGCGGCTTCGTCGATGCTGTCGATTTTCCGGTCCTCATGTCGAATGCCGATGTCTCGGGTGAAGACCTGCTGGCCGATGCCATCCAGAAATCCGTGGTGATCGAGCAGGGCGGCGAAAAGATCGGCCTCATTGGCCTGACGCCGCAGGACACGGACGAGCTTGCCTCGCCCGGCCCGAATGTCATCTTCACCGATCCGTCCGAGGCGGTTCAGGGCGAAGTCGACAAGCTGACCGAGATGGGCGTCAACAAGATCGTCGTCCTATCGCATTCCAGCTACCGCGTGGACCAGACCGTTGCCGAGAACACCACGGGAGTGGATGTGATCGTTGGCGGCCACTCGAACACGCTGCTGGGCGATATGGAGGGCGCGGAAGGCCCCTATCCGACCGAAGTGAACGGCGTGCAGATCGTTCAGGCCTATGCCTATGGCAAGTTTCTGGGCGAGTTGAACGTGACCTTCGACGACGAGGGCAACGTGACCGAAGCCTCGGGCGCACCGATCATCATGGACGCTTCGGTGGCCGAGGATGAAGGCACCAAGGCGCGCATTTCCGAAGCGGCCCAGCCGCTCGACGAAATCCGCAACCGCGTCGTGGCAGAGACCTCTGCCAGCATCGAGGGCGACCGGTCGGTCTGCCGCGCGATGGAATGCGAGATGGGCAACCTAGTGGCCGACGCCATGCTCGACCGCGTCGCCGATCAGGGCATCCAGGTCGCGATCTCGAACAGCGGCGGTCTGCGCGCGTCCATAGACGAAGGCGAGGTTACCATGGGCGAGGTTCTGACGGTCCTGCCGTTCCAGAACACGCTGTCGACCTTCCAGGTCACGGGCGCGACGCTTGTCGAGGCGCTCGAGAACGGCGCAAGCCAGATCGAGGAAGGCGCGGGCCGCTTCCCGCAGGTCTCGGGCATGTCCTTCGCGGTTGATCCTACCGCAGAGCCGGGCAGCCGCATCTCGGACGTGATGATCGGCGGCGAGCCGATCGACACGGACGCGACCTATGGCGTGGTGTCCAACAACTACGTCCGCAACGGCGGTGACGGCTACAGCATGTTCGTCGATGCCGAGAACGCCTATGACTTCGGCCCCGACCTTGCCGATGTCACCGCAGAATACCTCGCCGCGAACGGCCCGTACGAGCCGTATACCGATGGTCGCATTACCATAAAGTAAAGGTCCGAATGGACCCGAAAAAAGGCCCCGGACAGAACCTGTCCGGGGCCTCTTGTTGTTCGGTGCAGCCTGATCAGACCGCAGAGACGAAAGTGGCCTCTCGGTCGAACGTGAACACCGCAACGCCGGTCTTCTGCGACGTCCGGCAATCGAACGAGGTCTCAAGCTCGGCCACCATTTTCTTGCTTTCCTTGTCGAAGGCCTTGAGCGTTTCGGCGTCGTCAAAGCGCACCGAGATCCCCATCTCGCCATCCGCGCTTAGGGTGACGTTCATGCTGGCAACGTCGTATTCACTGATCAGGTGTCCAAACTCCTCGGTGACGTAGGAGACGGCGATCTTCGCATCGCCAATGGTGGCAAATTTCATATTGTATAGCTTCGCGTACATCTGAGTTCCTCAAAGCCCTGAGAGCAATTCATCGATATTGTGCTGCGCAAAAACGCGCGGGGCGCTGTTGTAGTCGGGTATGAACAACCCGGTGCTGGTTTGAACCTTTCGGCCCTCTGCGGTGATGGCTGCGTGTTCATCCGCAAGCCCGGCAGCCTGCAGGGCGGCTTTGCCCGCGCCTGAAAGCGGCTTGGAAAGGCACAGGTCCACGAACGCCCGCGCGGTGACGAAATCCACGCCCGGCACTTCCTTGTCGAGCGTCTTCAGCAGGTCGCCCAGCCGGTCTGCGGTGGCATCACGCTGGTCGGCCTGCAACTCGATCACCAGCGTCAGGTTTGCGGCAAGCCGCTGCAGCAGCGCGATCGTTTCGTCGTCCAGCGTGCGCGGCTTGTAGTCAACGACGCAAAGCGTCCCGAGCACCAGGCCGTCTGAGGTCACCAGCGGGACGCCGACCCAGAACACCCAGTGCGGATCGTCCGTCACAAGCGCGTTGTGCTTGAGCTGCGGGTGTTCGCGCAGGTCGGGAACGACCAGCGGCTGGGTATGCAGCAGGGCGTATTGGCAAAGGGTCTTGTCCCGCGCGACCTCGGTCAGGGTCTCGATTGATCCTTCGAACGATTGCGCAAGGAAGTACTGACGGTGCTCGTCCAGCAGTCCGGTATAGGCGACCGGGCAGTCGGCAATCCGCTTGGCCATGTCGACGTAGATCGAGAAACGGCTGGCGACTTCGCTGTCCATCATCCCGCTTCGCTTCACCGCTTGCAGCCGCTTGGCTTCGTTTCGGGGCATTCGAGCAGGGACAACAAGCTCTGAGGATGGCATTATTGGTGGCTCCTTTATGACACAATCTGCCAAACGGCTCCGGCATGTCCGCTCTTAGAATGGATGCAAGGATCATTGGGATAGGTTGATTTGCTTTAAGACCGCGCCACACGAACTTGGCCGGGCCGCCTGTCTGTGGCAGGTTTGCGCCCATGGATCATCCGCTCATCGACCTGATCTCTGCCAAAATCCGCGAAGCCGAGGCGCGCGGTGAGTTCGACAATCTGCCGGGCGCGGGCAAGCCCTTGCCGAAAGTCGACGATCCGGAAAACGCGGTCCTTAACCGGATTTTGAAGGAAAACGGCAGCGCGCCGGAATTCGTGACGCTAAGCCGGGAACTTGCGCGCCTGCGCGCAGAGCTGCGCGACGCCGATAGCAAGCCGGATTGCAAACGGATCGTGACCGAGATGTCGATGCTTGAAGCCCGGATCGAAATCGCCCGTAAGGCGCGCTGATCCCATGTGCGGCCGTTTCGTTCTGACGCATGCCAATGACGAGATGGCGCGCCTGTTCGAGGCCGCCCCAGACAACGACCTGCCGGACCTGCCGCGCTACAATGTCTGCCCAACCACGGATGTCCATGTGGTGACCGCACAGGGTGATGGCCCCCGCCGTCTGACGCGGATGCGCTGGGGCTTTATCCCGCATTGGTACAAATTCCCGACCGATGGTCCCTTGCTGATCAACGCGCGGGCCGAAACGATTGCCGAAAAGCCCGCCTTCCGCGCCGCCTGCCGCGAACGGCGCTGCATCATTCCGGCCACGGGTTTCTATGAATGGACCAAGGATCCCGAGGGCAAGCGATTGCCTTGGTATATCCGCGCCCAAAGTGGCGAATTGATCGCCTTCGCCGGCATCTGGCAAACTTGGGACAAGGGCGATGACCAGCTTGTCACTTGCGCCATCGTCACGACGGGGGCCAATGACGCGATGTCGGGCATCCATCACCGCATGCCCGTGACATTGGCGCCGGATCAATACGGGCTTTGGCTGGGCGAGGAAGGCAAAGGGGCGGCAACGCTGATGACCGCCGCGCCCGAAGATCGGTTCATCTGGCACCGGGTCGATCCTGCGGTGAATTCCAACCGGGCGAGCGGCGCCGAACTGATCGAACCGATCGCCGCCTGACCCTGTGTCTTCGATGAAGAACGCGTTCCGCCAAAAAAATGGCCGCCAGTGTGGCGGCCGTCCAGTCAGGGAGGACTCGTTACTTCACCAACGCTATTCGTAGAGAAAGTGCTACGGTTTGCGCCTTGATTAAATTTTGCACAAAAATGCGGCCAGAATAGGGCAGCCGTTTCCGGACCGGGAAACGTCCCCTACGGAACGCCGCTAACTGTCCCGGATCGGGCAGCAATCGCAGGGTCAGTCCGGCGGGGCGCCGCCCTCGAACCGGTTCTCAGACGCATAATTGCACGGCTCTTCCTGCATCGAAAGATGCAACGCATCGCCGCGATAGGGATGCGCGCGGGCCAGATCCTCGTCGATCTCAATGCCCAGCCCCGGCGCTTGCGGGGCGCGAATATGCCCGTCCTCGACCCGAATCGTACCCTTGATCAGTGCGTCGTGGAACGGCGTCGCGATGGTTTCGGCCAGCAATAAATTGGGGATCGAGGCCGCCAGTTGCAGGTTCGCCGCCCATTCCACAGGTCCGGCATAAAGATGCGGCGCAACCTGCGCGCCGAAGGATTCGGCCAGCGCGGCAATCTTGCGCCCTTCCCAGATCCCGCCAGCGCGTCCCAGCGCCGGTTGCAGGATCTCGACGCCGCCTGCGCGCAAAAGGGTCGCGAATTCGCCGCGCGTCGTCGCCCGTTCGCCAGTGGCAAGCGGAATGCGCACCGCCTGCGCCACGCGCGCGAAATCGAGTGGGTTGTCGGGGGGAATCGGCTCTTCGAACCAAAGCGGTTGATAGGGCTCTATCGCCTGGCCCAGCCGGATCGCCCCACCGGGTGTGAACTGGCCATGAGTGCCGAAAAGAATATCGGCGCTGTCGCCGACGGCTTCGCGCACCGCTGCGCAGAACCGGGCGGATCGCGAGATGTCGGACATGGACGGCATATGCCCGCCCCGGATCGTGTAGGGGCCCGCGGGGTCGAACTTGACCGCCGTCCAGCCGTCCGCGACTGCGCGCGATGCCGCTTCTGCCGTCCGGTCCGCATCGTTCCAGAATCCACCCAAATCGGGATCGTCCGCCTGCGGATACAGATAGGTATAGGCGCGGATACGCTCGTTCATCAGCCCGCCCAGAAGCGCCCAGACGGGCCGTCCGCGATCCTTGCCAAGGATATCCCAGCACGCAATCTCTAGCCCTGAAAACGCACCCATGACCGTCAGATCGGGGCGTTGTGTGAAGCCCGAGGAATAGGCGCGGCGGAACATCAGCTCGATGTTCTCGGGCGACGTGCCTTCCATGTGCCGGGCAAAGACATCTCGGATGACGGCGCACATCGCATCGGGGCCAACCGAGGCGGCATAGACCTCTCCCCAGCCGGTGATGCCGGTATCAGTCGTCACCTTCACCAGGATCCAGTAACGCCCGCCCCAGCCCGGCGCAGGCGGGGCCGTGACGATGATGTCGAGATCGGCAAGCTTCATGAGCGGTCTCCGAACAGGATGACATTGCGCCGCGCGCCGCCGGATTTGGTGTCGGCAATCGCCTCGTTGATCTGGTCGAGCGTCCATGTGGCCGACACAAGTTCATCCAGCATCAGGCGACCCTGCTTATAAAGCTCGATCATCCAGGGAATGTCGCGGGCAATGACCACGTCGCCCATCTTGGACCCGATCATCTGCTGCCCGGTGAAGGCGGCGATCACTGGCTCATAGCTTGTCGTCTCGCCCGAATGGGGCATGCCAACCATGACCATCTTGCCGTGATTGGCGAGATACCGCATCGCCGTGTCATAGGCCGCGATGGCCCCGACGGTGACGAAGACGTAGTCGGCGCCGCGCCCGATGATCTTCATCGCGCCCCGCCATGGTTTTGCCTCGGTCGCCAGAACGCCGCCCGTGGCGCCGAATTCGCGTGCGATGGCAAGCTTTTCCTCGGTCATGTCGACGGCGATGACATGGGACGCGCCCGCCAGTCTTGCGCCTTGAATGGCGCTGAGGCCAACGCCGCCCGCGCCGATCACCACCGCCGATTGTCCCGGACGCAGGCCTGCGGTGTTCACGACAGCGCCGATGCCGGTGATGACGCCGCAGGCGAGCGTGGAGGCGGAGGCGGCAGGCAGATCGCCCGGGATGCGCACGATTTGGCTGGTGTCCACGACGACCTTCTCGGCGAAACAGCCCGAGCCAAGGCCTTGCTCGATCGGGGTGCCGTCCGCATCGGTAAAGCGGCCGAGCCGATCGAAGGGTGTTTCGCAATTGGCCGGGTGCCCGCCATGGCAGGACGGGCAGGTGCCGCAATTGCGAAGAAAGGTGACGAGGACCGTATCGCCGATGCCCGCGCCCTTTGCACCAGGGCCAAGCTGCGATATCCGCCCGACCGCTTCATGCCCGTAGATCGCGGGAAGATGGCCGCCCCATCCCCCCTCGGCCAGCGAGATATCGGAATGGCAGATCGCGCAGGCGTCGAGCGTGACCTCGACCTCTCCGGGGCCAGGGTCGGCGAGGGTGACGGTCTCGATGGACAGTGGCTCGGCAAAGGCGCGGCAGACCGCGGCGCGAAGGGTTGTGGGCATTGGATCGTCCTGTCGTCGTGGCTGCGGCGAGAGTGGCCGCAGCGCGCCGATCCGGCAAGGGTCGAGATGGTGGGTTTTGTGTGGTTTTTCGAGAAGATGGGCGCCTGCGGCGCAAGACATGCCCGCCGCGCGCCGCTTCGCTTTGCGCGGCGGTTGGGGGGCTTCGCCCCCGTCCGCGCGCGGCGCGGACTCCCCCGGATATTTTGGAACACCAAAGAGGGTGGGTCAGCGCGCCTTTGCGGCTGATGCGAAGGCGCGGGCCTCGGTGGGGGCGGTGCCGAGGAGGCTGGCTGGATCGAAGAAGCCGGAGAGGTCCTTGTCTGGCCATTCGCGCGCGGCGAGATCGGCGAGCGGGGTGTTTTCGGCCAGCGCGGTCTTGCAGAGGGCTTTGATCTTTGCCTGCGCGTCCGGGCGCGGCATGGATTTGGCCAGATCGAAGCTGAGCGCTTCGGCGTAGATGAGGCCGAGGCCGTCGTCGATCTGGGCGCGCATGGCGTCGGGCCTTGGTGTCAGCCCCTTGGCGAGGTCCTCTGCGATCGCCAGCGCTTTCGCGAGGCCGAGGCACATCTGCGGCAAAGTCATCCATTCTATGAACCAGGCCGCGCCGTCGCGTTGCTGGCGGTGGATGGCGGCCGTGTCCATCGCACTGGAGAGCGCGATCATCTGCGATCCGATGGCCGAGAGCAGGGTCGGCTGCACAGGGTTCTGCTTCTGCGGCATGGTGGACGAGCCGCCCGCGGTTGCGAGGGTGACCTCTTGCAGGCCCGATTGTGTCAGGAGGATCAGGTCTTCACCCATCTTCGCGAGCGATGTTGCGGTCTGCGTCATCCAGGAGGTGAAGCCTGTGATCCGGCCACGTTCGCTGTGCCAGCTTGCGCCCGGATCGGCGAGGCCGAGTTCCCCCGCGAGGGCGGCGCGAACCTTTGCGCCATCAGTGCCCATGGCCGACAGCGTGCCAGCCGCGCCCGAAAGGCTTACGGACAAAAGCGCCTCTTTCACAGGCTGGAGGGTGACTTGCAGTTGCAGAAGCGGCCGGCCCCAGCTGGCCACGACCGCGCCGAAGCTGGTGGGGGAGGCGATCTGGCCATAGGTACGCGCAGCCATGGGCAGGTCGGCATGCGTGTCTGCCAGCGTGCCGAGCGCGGACAGGATCGCGGCGAGGCGTGCCTCAAAGATCGCTATGACCTGGCGCAGGCGCAGGATAAGGCCGGTGTCGATGATGTCCTGCGATGTCGCGCCCCAGTGGACGTATTGCGCGTGATCCGGCGCGCCGATTTCCGTGCGAAAGGCCGAGACGAGAGCAGGCACCGGCACAGCACTACGCCCGGTTTCCTCCGCGAGCGCGACGGGGTCGATCTGCGCCTCAAGGCTTGCGCGGTGGATCGCCTTCGCTGCCGTTTCCGGGATCAGGCCGAGCGATCCTTGCGCCTTGGCCAGCGCGCCCTCGACGATGAGCATCGCGCGGATTTCGGCCGTGTCGCTGAAAAGCTTGGCGCAATCGTCGTCACGAAAGAGATCGCGGTAGAGTGCGCTGTCATAGACGCTGGCGGCCATCAGGCAGCTTTCAGGCCGAGGATCTCTCGCGCCTGGGCGGGTGTTGCGACCGGACGTTCGTATTGCTCGCAAAGGTCCGTGACGCGCTTGACGAGAGCGGCGTTGGACGGCGCGAGGTTTGATTTGTCGAGACGAATGTTGTCTTCGAGCCCCGTGCGCGCATGACCGCCCTGGGCAACGCACCATTCATTCAACACAATCTGGCTGGGGCCGATGCCTGCGGCGCACCATTCGGCATCGGGGGCAAGGCGTTTGACGGTCTCGATATAGAAATCGAAGCTGGGCTTGTCGGTGGGCATCGCGTTCTTCACGCCCATGACGAACTGGATATAAAGCGGTCCCTTCAGACGCCCGTCGCCCGCCATCTTGGCGGCCTGGTGGATATGCGACAGATCGAAGGCTTCGATTTCGGGCTTCACGTCATATTGGAGCATTTCAGAGGCGAGCCAGTCTACAAGATCCGGCGAGTTTTCATATACGCGCGTCGGGAAGTTGTTCGATCCGACCGTGAGAGAGGCCATGTCGGGCGCCAGCGGGATCATGCCGCCGCGTTCGCGGCCCGCGCCCGACCGGCCGCCGGTCGAGAACTGGATGATCAGACCCGGGCAGTGCTTTTCGAGCCCCTCTTTGAGAGCGGCGAATTTTTCGGGGTCAGAGCTTGGCGACTCGTCGTCGTTGCGCACATGTGCATGGCAGATCGATGCGCCCGCCTCGAAGGCTTCATGCATTGATTCGACTTGCTGGGACACAGTGACGGGAACCGCCGGATTGTCGGCCTTGCGGGGCACGGAACCGGTGATGGCGCAGCAGATGATGCAAGGCTTCTGGGTCATGGTATCTCTTTCGCGATGTGGTCGAGCAGCGCCGCCAGCTTATCGGGCGTGGCGAAGAAGGGCGAGTGGGAGCTGTCCATCGCATGCACGGTGCCTTTGGGCCAATCGGCGGTCATGGCGAGTTGTGCGGCATGGGGGATCGCCATGTCGCCGGTGCAGCGGATGTAATGTTTCGGCAGGTCTTTGGGCAGGGATTTGGCCAGGGCCTGGCTGGGCAGCACAGGCTGGGGCTTTAGGCCCTTGCGCACAAACTCCACGGTTTCCGGCGGGCAGTCAGCGTAGAAGACGGGGATATGCGCCTCTTCGCGGAAGCTGAAGGTCTTGCGGTCCTCCGACAGGATGGTCGCGGCCTGAAGCGCCTCGCAGCCATGGGTCTTGCGCAGGCTCGCGCCGCTTTCGCCTTCTTTCGGGGCCCAGGCGGCGAGATAGACGATGCCGCGCAGGTGCGAGGCATCCGTCGCTGCGGCCTCGGTGATGGTCAGCCCGCCGAGGGAATGGCCGACGAGGATCGAAGGCTCGGTGCAGGCGGCAAGGGCGGTGTTTGCATAGGCGGCAAGGTCGATGTCGTCCACCGGTGTCGTATCGGCGCCCATGCCCGGCAAGTCGATGGCGATGACCTCATGGCCCGCCGCGCTGAGCGGGGGGATCAGGTCGCGCCAGCAGAACGCGCCATGGCAGGCGCCGTGGATCAGGACGAAGCGCGCCATCAGAGATCGAGAAAGACGGTTTCCCTGTCCCCTTGCAGCACGATGTTGAAAGTATACGCGCCATCGCCGGATTTCTTTGCGATCAGGGTTTCGACGCGCTGGCGTTGTTCGATCCGTGCAAGGAGCGGATCGCTATCGTTGTCCTCATCCTCGAAATAGATGCGTGTCAGAAGGCCGATATTGATGCCGCGCGCCGCGATCCAGACGGCGATATGGGGGGCCTGTTCGCGGCCCTGTCCAAACCGCGTGCGGCCCGGCTTGATCGTGGTCAGGGTGAATTTGCCGCTGTCCTTGTCGGCGGCGAACCGGCAAAAGCCGCTAACCTTGGGATCAGCGCCGTCTTGGCCGGGATAGACGCCGCTGGCATCGGCCTGCCAGCTTTCCAGCATGGCATCGCGCAGGGCCCAGCCGGTGCCGTCGATCACTTCGCCGGTGATGGTGATGACCTCTCCCTTTGCGCCGTCCTCGAAGGGCGAAAGGCCAAGATCGTGCGGGTAGATACCGTTCACCCCGGCAAATGACGGAATGCAGCCGATATGGACATAGGGACCGCCCGTCTGGGAAGGCGTCTCGATCAGCGTGTCCAATGCTTGGGTCATCTCACATCCCCTCGGGCTTGTTTTCGAACATGGTCTGGCGGCGACCGCGCAGGACGATGTCGAACTTGTAGGCAAGGTAGTCCATCGGCTTCGAGCGCGCCATGTCGAGCGGCGCGACGAGCCGGTCAAGCTGGCTGCGGTCCTTGATCGTCGCGGCGATGGGGCAGAGGTCGATCAGGGGATCGCCCTGGAAATACATCTGGCTGATGAGACGCTGACCGAAGGCATGGCCGAAGATGGAAAAATGGATATGCATCGGCCGCCAGTCATTGGCGCGGTTTGGCCAGGGATAGGCGCCGGGACGGATGGTCATGAACTCGTAAAAGCCGTTCTCGTCGGTGATCGTGCGTCCGCAGCCGCCGAAATTCGGATCGAGCGGGGCGAAATAGGTGTCCTTGACGTGACGATACCGTCCGCCCGCATTGGCCTGCCAGATCTCGACCAGCGCATTGGGGACGGCCCGCCCATTTTCATCGAGAACGCGGCCGTGAACGCGAATGCGTTCCCCTACAGCAAGGTGCTCGCCTTGGGTGTAGTTCACGATGAGATTGTTGTCATATTTACCAAGGATGGAATGGCTGAAGGTAGGGCCGGTTTCCTCGGTGACCGTCGCGTCCATCGACAGAAGCGGCCAGCGCGGGCTGCGCGGGACAGAGGTCTTGTAATCGACGTCGTACGCGGGCGGATGCGCCGCGCGGTTCCTCGGGATAAGCGGGCCCTGATCCATCAATCCTGTCCCTCCATTTCTGCGTAAGTCTCCTTGGCGATCTTGATTGCGTGATTGGCGCGGGGCACACCCGCATAGATCGCGACATGAAGTAGCGCCTCCATCACGTCGTCCTTGCTGGCGCCGGTGTTGGTCGTGGCGCGGATATGCATCGCGACCTCTTCGTGGTTCCCGAGGGCAGCAAGAAGCGCGATGGTCAGCATCGAGCGCTCGCGCGGACTAATCGCATCGCGCGACCAGACGCTGCCCCAGGCGCCTTCGGTGATCAGCGTCTGAAAGGGTTCATCAAAGGCGGTTTTCTTCGCCTCGGCTCGGTCCACATGGGCATCGCCCAGCACGCGGCGGCGGGTGGTCATGCCATCATCGAAGCGGCTCATTCGGGCTGGCCTTTCGTTTCGGGCGCTCTGCGCCCGATCCGCTGGGGGGGCTCTGCCCCCCCAGACCCCCCTGAGGTATTTGAAGAACCAAAGTGGATGCGAAGGGCGCTAGGCATGGCCGGTGTCCTTGATGAAGTCGGTGAGGGCTTTGGCGTAATCTTCGGGGTTCTCGACGCAGGGAAGATGACCCGCGCCGCGGATCAGGTGAAAGCGGCTGCCCTTGATGAGATCGGCGGTCTCGCGCACGAGATCGGGCGGGGTGGAGCCGTCTTCGGATCCGGCGATGGCGAGGGTCGGAAGCGTGAGGCTGGCCGTTGTCGTGAAGAAATCCGTGCCCGAGATCGCCGACGAGCAGCCCATATAGCCTTCGGCCGGGGTGCGGGTGAGCATGTTGCGCCAGGCTTCGAGTTCGAGCGTCTCGCGAAACGATCCAGAGAACCAACGTTCCATGACGGCATCGGCTAGCGCCTCTATCCCCTGATCGCGCACACCGTCGATGCGGCTCTGCCACATCTCGGGCGTGCCGATTTTGGCGCCGGTGTTCGAGATCACCATCGCACGCACGAGATCCATGCGTTTGACGGCAAGCCCCTGCGCGATCATCCCGCCGATGGAGAGCCCGACGAGCAGGCAATCCTTGACCTCGAGGTGATCGAGCAGGCGTTCGAGATCCGTGACCAGCATGCCCATCGCGTAGGGGGAGGGCGGGCAGGACGAAAGGCCATGACCGCGCTTGTCGTAGCGGATGATCCGGAGGCCGCTCGGCAGCATCGGAATAATCTTGTCCCAGAGCCGCAGATCGGTGCCGAGCGAGTTGGCGAAGACAATCGGCGCGCCTTTCGGGTCGCCATCTTCGCGGTAGTGGATGCTGACATCGTCGAACTTGGCGATCTGCATGGTGTCTCTCCTCTATCGTGCCCGCCGCGTCAGTAGGGCAGGCCGACGTAATTCTCGGACATCACCGTCTGCGCAGCAAGGGACGCTTCGAGTTGCTCGAGCTCTGTTTCCTGGATGCGCTGATCGAAATCGGACTGTTCCGGGAAGCGGTGCATCAGCGTGGTGAACCACCACGAGAAGCGGATCGCGCCCCAGACGCGGGCGAGGGCCTTTTGGGAATACTGATCGAGCCCGCTGTCGTCACCATCCTTGAAATGCGCGATCAGCGCGTCGCTGGCATACTTCACATCGCCAATGGCGAGGTTCAGGCCCTTTGCGCCGGTGGGCGGCACGATATGCGCGGCATCCCCACACAGAAGCAGGCGGCCCCAGCGCATCGGTTCCGCCACGTAGGACCGCAGCGGCGCGAGGGATTTCTCGATGGATGGGCCGGTGACAAGACGGTCGGCGGCCTCTTCGGGGATGCGGCGCTTCAGCTCGTCCCAGAACGCTTCGTCGGTCCACTTTTCGAGCGGGTCATCAACGGGAGCCTGGACGTAGTAGCGCGACAGGTTGGCGTTTCGCATGGAGCAGAGTGCGAAGCCGCGATTGTGGTTGGCGTAGATCAGTTCGTGATCGACGGGCGGGGTCTCGGACAGGATGCCGAGCCAGCCGAACGGGTAAACCCGTTCGTATTCCTTCAGCACATTCGCGGGCATCGAACGGCGCGAGACACCGTGGTAGCCATCGCAGCCGATGACGAAATCGCAGTCGATCCGGTGCTCTGTGCCGTCCTTGGAGTAGGTCACATAGGGCGCATCGCTGTCTAGCGATCGGGGCGTCACGCCCTCGGCCTCATGGATGACAACGCCGTCCATGGCAGCGCGCGCGGCGTAAAGATCACGCGTCACCTCGGTCTGGCCATAAACCATAACCTGCTTGCCGGTGGTTTCCTTGAAATCCACGCGGAAGCCGCGGTTCTGAAGCGCGAGATAAGTGCCGGTATGCGGAAAACCCTCGGCGTCGATCCGCGGACCGATCCCGGCATCCCGCAAAAGCTCGACAGAGCCCCATTCCAGAACACCCGCACGGATGCGGCTGAGCACGTAGTCGCGCGTACGGCGTTCCAGAACGACCGTGTCGATCCCCGCCTTGTGCAGAAGCTGGCTGAGCAAAAGACCCGAGGGTCCCCCGCCGATGATGCAGACCTGTGTGCGCATTGGATTCTCCCTGTGTCGACTGTGGCTCAAACTAGTTGTCACTGTCAACTATCAAGGGTCAATCCTCGGCCTTGCCCATCCGGATGTGCGCCATGATCTGCCCGTGGTCCGAAGCGAGCTTGTTATACGGCGCCTCGGGGTGGCTGCCGTCGGTCAGGTGATCGTTGAGAACCGAGAAATATTCCATCTCGCCGATTCGCCCGTCGAAATCGGGGTGAAAATGCCGCGACATCAAAATCTGGTCGATGGATTCGAACACACCGCCGAAGGCGGCAGTGTAAACCATGTCGCGCAGGGATTTGCGCACGAAAAGCTTTTCGGCGGAATGCAGGCGCACGCGTTCCACGTCTTCGCGGATACGGCGTGCCTCGTCCTTGGAATAACGGTCATCGCGCGATGTCGCGTCGTGGCGGCGCATCCAGGCGTAGTTGCGGAACGGCGTCTCGCCGGTGATGATCTCGGTCGACACAGCGTGTTCGCCGTCGTTGAGATCGCCAAGGACCATCACAGGCTCTCCGGCATTCAGCGCGTCCAGCACCAATTTGCGAAGCACCCAGGCCTCTGCCATGCGGCGCAATCCGGCGCGCAGAGACCCCAGCGCGCGGGCAGCCGGGTCATAATTCAGAAGGTCGGCGGCGGGCGCAAAGGCCGCGCCTTCGGGGCGGTCGAATTCGCCCAGTTTGGATTTCAGGTGGCAGTTGAAGACGGTCACGGTGGAATTATCCACAGGGATTTTTGCCTTCAGGATCGGGCGTGACAGCCGCGTGATCCGGTAGCTGCCCGCATCATCGCCGGTGAGATCTTGAAAGGGGATATCGAGCGGTTCTTCCAACTGCTGGATGATCTCGGGCGGCTCGGCAAACCCGTTGCGCGACAGGGTGGCAAGGCCGGGGCGTCGCTGCCCCGGTTCGCCATCCGAGACATTGGGCGCAAAGGCCATCGCGGCACCGTCGTAATCGCTGTAGGCAAGGCGGCGAAAGATCGCTTTCTTGTGGTATCTCTTGGACTTGTCGGGCAAAGCCGACGCGTTTAGATCGGCGCCCCGGCGGTCGGTCTCTTCAATCACGGCGCGCAGGGCAGCCTCGTCGAAAATCTCTTGAAAGCAGACGATATCGGCATTCAGCGACAAGAGCTGATCGGCCAGCCAATCCTCTTTCCAGGCGTGTTCCTCGGGGGTGTATTGTTCGAAGCGGTAGTATTCTGCGTCCGGGCCGATAAGGTTTTTCACGTTGAATGTTGCGATCGTGAAAGTCGTCATGTTTCACCCCCATGATTATCCACAGCATGGCGGAACACTGCCGGGTCCACATTCCCGCCCGAGACCATCGCGATGACCGTATCGCCGCTTGACGCTTCGGGCTGATAGAGGGCCGCGGCGAGCGCCACAGCGCCCCCGGGTTCGGCGACGATCTTGAGCCGCAGGAAGGCGGCGGCGACCGCGCGCAGGGCGTCTTCGTCGGACACGGCGATGCCGGGGCCGCAATGGGCCCGCATGATGGGAAAGGTCAATTCTCCGGGCGAGGGCGTCACGATCGCATCGCAGATCGACCCGCTCCTATGTGCGTTCTGTTCAATCTGGCCCGAGACCAGCGACCGGGCGACATCGTCGAAACCCACAGGTTCCACGGGCCGCGCCGTTAGCCCCGGCGCGCGATCTGCCAAGGCAAGCGCGATGCCCGAGGTCAGCCCGCCGCCGCCGCAACAGACAAGAACATCCGCCTCACGCACGCCAAGCTCTGCTGCCTGTGCCGCGATTTCCAGCCCGCAGGTGCCTTGGCCGGCGATCACGAACGGGTCGTCATAGGGGCGGATCAGGTGCAACCCACGCTCTGCCGCCAGCGCCGTGCCGATCTCTTCGCGGCTTTCGGTCTCGCGGTCATAGAGAACCACATCGCCGCCGAGCGCGCGGGTGTTGGCGATCTTCAGGGCAGGGGCGTCGGACGGCATCACGATCACTGCCGGGATACCATGCTCGCGCGCGGCAAAGGCAACGCCCTGCGCATGGTTGCCCGACGAAAACGCGAGAACACCCTTTTCCCGAACATCTGCATCCAGCGCCGAAATCGCGGACCACGCGCCCCGAAACTTGAAGCTGCCGGTGAGTTGCAGGCATTCGGGTTTGACCAGCACGCGCCGCCCGGCGATCTCGTCAAGATAGGGCGATGACAAGAGCGGCGTGCGCAGCGCCTTGCCCGCAAGCCGGTCCGCCGCCGCGTCGATCATGTCGATATTCACCGCAGAATCTCCAGCCAGGCGTGGATCGCTTCCAGGCTTTCGGGTTCATCAAGGAACGGGATATGCCCGCGTCCCGGCACCTCGGCGAAGATCATGTCGGGACGGCGGCGCTGCATCTTGGCGACGGTTTCGGGCGAAAGAAGGTCCGACTCTGCGCCCCGGATCAGGGCGAGTGGCAGGCCGTCCAGCGCGTCGAATAGCGGCCAGACCGTCTGCGCCGGCCCCTCGAAGGCGGCGAGGAATGCATCACGCAAGGCCGGATCATATGTCAGGCTCAGACTGTCTGCCGTCTCGACCGTGTGGCGCTGGGCCTCTTCCAGCCAACGGCCCTCGGGCATGTTGCTGAATTCGGGGTAGGCCTTGGGCAGAACCTCTGCCAGTGCTGCGTGGGTCTTGGCGTTCGGGGCGCGCCCGACATAATCCTTGATTCGCTCCAGCCCTGCCATCTCGATCGCTGGGCCGATATCGTTGAGGCATACGCCCATCAGCCGGTCCTTTGCCAGATGCCCCAGCATCATCGCGATCAGACCGCCGCGCGAGGTGCCGATCACGGCGGCCTTGTCCAGCTTCAGCGTGTCCATCAGCGCCAAGATATCATTGGCCTCGACCGGCACGGTATAGGTGTCCGCACCCGACCAGCCCGACTTGCCGCGCCCGCGATAATCGGGGCGGATCAGGCGCACGCCTTTCAGATGCTTCGAAAGATAATCGAAGTCGCGCGCATCGCGCGTCAGGCCCGCAAGGCAAAGAACCGGCAGGCCCTCGCCCTCATCGAGATAATGCAGGCTCACGCCATCGGCGCTTTGGTATTCGGGCATCAGAACCTCTTTGCGAGTTCAGGAATAGGGGTCAGGTCGGCAAGGATCTCGTCGGGCGCGGCGGGCAAACGGTCAAGCGGATCGCCCGCGCGATTGACCCAGGCTGTGCGAAACCCAAAGCCCTTGGCGCAGGCGGCGTCCCAGCCATTCGACGAGACGAACAGCACTTCTTCGACATCGACGCCCATCTTGTCCGGCACAAGCTGGTAAACTGCGGCGGCGGGTTTGAATATTCCGACATCCTCGACCGAGATCACATCGCTCAGCCAGTCGCCGATCATCGCGCTGTCGACCGCGCCTTCCAGCATATCCGGAGAGCCATTGCTGAGGATCGCGGACTTGAATCCTGCCTTCGCAAGATCGGCCAGCATCTGCGGCACCTCTGGGTAAGCCGACAGCTCGAAATAGAGCGCCAACAGCCGCTCACGCAGTTCGGGGTCGTCAAGGCCTGCACGCTCCATCGCCCAGTCGAGCCCATCCTGCGTGACCTGCCAAAAGCTGCAATATTCGCCCGTGACCGCGCGCAGCCAGCTGTATTGCAACTGCTTGGTCCGCCAGTCCGCCGCGATCTGCGGCCAGTGGGCGGCAAAGCTTTCGCGCCCCGGCTCTTCCGCCGCCTCGCGCGCGGCCGCCGCGACATCGAACAACGTGCCATAGGCGTCGAAGACACAGGCCTTGATCGGCATTGCCATCCTCCCCTTCATTCCGCTGAACGATGGCAGAGCGTTGCCGCAAGGAAAAGCCGTTTCCTCGGGCCTTTCGGACGGCAGGGTTTACAATCGCGGCAGCGACCTTACCTTGGGCTCGCACCCCGCGCGGGACGGCCGCAGAATGGCCCGCCCCCCCAATTCACCCCCCACAGATTACCCACAAGGAAACTTCATGGCAGAGGTCAAGACCGGCGACACCATTCGCCTTCACTACACCGGCACCCTGACGGACGGCACCACGTTCGATTCCAGCGCGGGCCGCGAACCCCTCGAATTCACGGTCGGCTCGGGCCAGATCATCCCCGGTCTCGACAAGGCGATGCCCGGCATGACGCCCGGCGATACCAAGAAGGTCGAGATCCCGGCGGAAGAGGCCTATGGCGCGCATGATGCCGACCGCGCCCAGACCGTTCCGCGCGATCAGCTTCCCGATGAAATTCCGGCAGAGGTCGGCACGCAACTACAGCTGCAATCGCCCGAAGGTCAGGCCATCCCGGTCGTGATTTCGGATGTCAGCGACGAAACCATCACCATCGACGCGAACCACCCGCTTGCGGGCAAGGATCTTGTCTTTGACGTAGAGCTTGTCGAGATCGTTTGACGTTCACCGCCGCTTGAGGCGGATCACAACGTCGATCTTCGCGATCTCGGTGCCTTCGGGCGCTTCCGGCACGCGCGCCAGTTCAAGCTGGTCTGCCGGGGCGTCCGACAGGCGACCCTCGTCTTCCCAGTAGAAATGCGGGTGATCGTCCATGCGCGTGTCGAAGTAGGATTTGTTCCCGTCGACCGTGACTTCCTGCATCAGCCCCGCGTCGCAGAACGCGCGCAGAGTGTTGTAGACGGTGGCCAGCGACACCTTTTCCCCGACATTCGACGTAGCCGCGAACAGGCTTTCGGCGGTGACATGACGATTATGCCCATCCCCCACCAGAAGCGCCGCAAGCGCCACCCGCTGCCGGGTCGGCCGCAGGTCTGCCTTTGCAAGCCATTCGGTTCCGCGTTCGATCTGTTGCTCGGTTGGTGTCATCTTGTCCATTGCCGGGTTAGCCGCTTAGTATATAGGCAGCGAAGCCTGCACTTTTCAAACAAAAAGCAGGTCTTGCGCGACGGGCCGCCTGACGCCCGATGCGTATTGCCAGTCTTCGATGGCCGGTGTTAGACCCGGCGGAACGCGAAACAACGTCCAAGACGGGCCCCGGCGGGAGGAGAGCGTCACATGGCAGGATATCCAACGAGCTTCGGCAAGGAAGACCTACTCAAATGCGCACGCGGAGAGCTGTTCGGCCCCGGCAATGCGCAACTTCCAGAGCCGCCCATGCTGATGATGGACCGCATCACCGATATTTCGGGCGATGGCGGGCCGAACGGCAAGGGCCATGTCGTTGCCGAGTTCGATATCACGCCGGATCTGTGGTTCTTCGAGTGCCATTTCCCCGGCAATCCGATCATGCCCGGCTGTCTTGGCCTTGACGGCCTGTGGCAACTGACCGGCTTCAACCTTGGCTGGCGCGGCTGGCAGGGACGCGGCTATGCGCTGGGCGTCGGCGAGGTGAAGCTGACAGGGATGGTCCGTCCCGACCGCAAGATGCTGACCTATTACGTCGACTTCACCAAGGCCGTGCAAACCCGCCGCCTGACCATGGGCGTCGCTGATGGCCGAGTGGAAGCGGACGGCGAAGTCATCTATCAAGTGAAAGATATGAAAGTCGCTCTCTCCGAGAGCTGATCCAACGCGACAAGGAGACACCCCATGCGCCGCGTCGCCGTCACCGGATTGGGCATCGTTTCGTCCATCGGGAATTCCGCCGAAGAGGTCACCGCCTCTTTGAAATCGGGCAAGTCCGGCATCGTCCGGGCCGAGGATTACATCGAGAAAGGCTTTCGCAGCCAGGTCAAAGGCGCGATCGACATCGATGTCGCTGAACAGATCGACAAGCGCCTTCTGCGCTTCATGGGGCCGGGTGCGGCCTATGCTTATATCGCCATGCAGCAGGCCATCGCAGATGCGGGGCTGAGCGGAGATGAAGTGTCGAACCCCCATACCGGCCTGATCGCAGGTTCCGGCGGGCCGTCGACCAGCGCCATGCTGGCCGCGCATCAGACTGTTCTGGAAAAGGGCAGCCCCAAGCGCATCGGTCCCTTCGCGGTACCGAAATGCATGTCGTCCACCGTCTCGGCGAACCTGTCGACCGCCTACAAGATCAAGGGCGTGAATTTCTCGATCACCTCGGCCTGTTCAACCTCGCTGCATTGCATCGGCATGGCGGCGCAGCAGATCATGCTGGGCCAGCAGGACGTGATGTTCGCGGGCGGCGGAGAGGAACTCGACTGGACGCTCTCCTGTCTCTTCGACGCGATGGGTGCGATGTCGTCGAAGTTCAACGAGTCGCCCGCCGAAGCAAGCCGCGCCTTCGACGCGGATCGCGACGGGTTCGTGATCTCGGGCGGCGGCGGCATGGTCGTTCTTGAGGACATGGAGCGCGCGAAAGCGCGCGGCGCGACGATCTATGCCGAGGTCACTGGCTTTGGCGCGACATCTGACGGGCACGACATGGTCGCGCCTTCAGGCGAAGGCGGCGAGCGCGCGATGCGGCTGGCGCTGAAGACGCTGCCCGAAGGACACAAGGTCAGCTACATCAACGCGCACGGCACCTCGACGCCCGTGGGCGATGTCGGCGAGGTCGAAGCGGTGCGCCGGGTCTTCGGACAGGGCAGCACGCCGCTGATCAGCTCGACCAAATCGATGACCGGCCACGCGCAAGGTGCGGCTGGCGCGCTAGAGGCGATCTTCTGCCTTTTGATGCTGAAGGACGATTTCATCGCGCCATCTATCAACGTGAAAACGCTGGACCCGGCGCTTGACCCATCCGAGATCGCGACGAAAACGGTGACCGGCGCAGGCCTCGACACGGTGATGACCAACAGCTTCGGCTTTGGCGGCACCAACGGGTCGATGCTTCTGAGCAAGGTAGGGGGTTAGGGCCATGGCGGATCTGATGAAGGGCAAGCGGGGCCTGATCATGGGCGTCGCGAATGACCGCTCTATCGCGTGGGGCATCGCCAAGGCCATGGCCGCCGAGGGGGCAGAGCTGGCTTTCACCTACCAGGGCGAGGCCTTTGGCAAACGGGTAGAGCCGCTGGCGGAAAGCCTTGGGTCGAATATCCTCGTCGATTGCGATGTGCTGGACGACGCCAAGATGGACGAGGCGTTCGAGACGCTGAAACAGGAATGGGGCCAGCTGGATTTTCTGGTCCATGCGATCGCGTTTTCGGACAAGGCCGAACTGACGGGCAGGTTCATCAACACGACGCGCGAGAATTTCAAGAACTCCATGACGATCTCGTGCTTCTCGCTGATTGATGTGGCGCGCCGCGCGCGGCCGCTGATGACGAATGGCGGCACGATCCTGACGATGACCTACCAAGGCTCGAACAAGGTGACGCCCTATTACAACGTGATGGGCGTGGCCAAGGCGGCGCTGGAATCGGCGGTGCAGTATCTGGCCAACGATCTGGGCCCCGAGAAGATCCGCGTGAACGCCATCTCGCCCGGCCCGATGAAAACGCTTGCTGGCGCGGCCATCGGCGGGGCGCGCAAGACGTTCAAGCACACCGATCTGAACGCCCCCCTGCGCGCCAATGCGACACTGGATGCGGTCGGCGGCACGGCGGTTTATCTGGCCTCGGATTACGGCGCCTGCACCTCGGGCGAGATCATCCATGTCGATGGCGGGTATCATGTGCTGGGCATGCCGCAGCCGGAAAACCTGTGATCGCGGATTTCTGATCGCTATCAGGGGCGGGCCGCGCTTAGGGTTCGCCCTATGATCCAACTGTCCCGCAGAACGATTCTGGCCGGTCTGGGCGCGTCTTTGTGTGCGCCTGCATTGCGCGCGGCCGATGCGCTCGATTTCAGCGCCGCGCTGAAGTCCGCCGAGGGCATGGACCAGCTTTGGTCGCTGACCATCGCGCAGGGCGGCGACGTACTGGAAGCGGTGCGCTTTCGGGGGCCGGCCATTGATGTGCCGGTCAATATTAAGTCAGTCTCGAAATCGCTGATCTCTGCGCTTGTGGGCATTTCCATAGATCGTGGAGAGTTGACGGGCGTCGACCAACCCATCGCGCCCCTGATCGGGCGCTGGGTCCCCCGCCGCGCTGATCCACGCGTGCGTGACATTACGGTTGGCGATCTTCTGACGATGCGCTCTGGCCTGACGCGCCTGTCGGGCTCCGCTTATGGCGATTGGGTCGAAGGCACGCACTGGATTTATGACGCGCTGTCCGAGCCGATGATCGCCGATCCGGGGACGGAGATGCTGTATTCGACGGCGAGCTACCATATGCTGGGCGCGGTGCTGGGGCAGGTGACAGAAAGCGATCTGTTGACCCTGGCGCGGGAGCGGCTGGGTCAGCCGCTGGAGATCGAGATCCCTGCCTGGACGCAGGATCCGCAAGGGCGCTACCTTGGTGGCAATGATATGCGGCTGTCGCCCGAAGCGCTCTTGCGCGTGGGTGAGACCTACAGGCAGGGCGGGCTATATGGGGTGACGCAGGTGATCCCGACGGACTGGGTCACCCAAAGCTGGATCCCGCGCACCCGCAGCCCGGAATCGGGACATGAATACGGCTATGGCTGGTATGCCTTCCAGCCTGCGGGCCATGACACACGCTATGCCCGCGGCTATGGAGGCCAGATGATCTGGGTCGTTCCATCGCTGCGCGTGACGGTCGTTGCGACCTCGGATGCAGGGCAAGCGGCAGGCGAGAGCGAGGGCCATTTTGGCGCGCTCACGCGGCTTCTGGCGGATGAGATCTTGCCGACATTCGAAGGGTAGAGGGGAGGCGATCATTCGCGAAGGCGCGCATACAGGTTGGCTATTCGGACAAACCAAAATTCCGCGGCGCCTGTTCTAACGACCGTGACAGCTTACGCTGGATAGGGTCTGCAATCTAATGCATTGTAGGCGGCAGCAGCAAAGTTGATGCTGCAAGCATGGCAACTGAAATAGAGTTTTCCTTCGCAGCGCTTACCAGTTCGGCGCGTCGGCACATCCGCGTGTTTCAGATACACCAATTCCTTGACCGTTTCGCGATGGGATTGACGGTTGCTGTGGTTGCTTTGGCATTGACAAACCGAGGCATGGACCTTTTCCAAGTCTCGGTTCTCTTCGGGGTCTACTCGCTCACGACGATGACGATGGAGCTGCCGTTTGGCGGCCTTGCTGACAGCATTGGCCGCAAGCCGGTCTTCTTGGCGGCAGGTGTCGCCAGCCTGATTTCACTCGCGCTCTTTCTCTCGACGAAGGACTTCTATGTTCTGGCGCTTTCATTTGCATTCATAGGGTTTGGGCGGGCTCTTCGGTCGGGCACGTTGGATGCGTGGTTTGTCGAAACGTTTCGGGCTCACGCACCGAATGTGGATGTCCAGCCCGCGCTGGCCAAAGCGCAATGGGCCAATGCTGTCGGGCTGGCTACCGGGGCCGTCGTCGGAGGCCTTCTGCCTGATATGCTGGGTTCAATCGCGGAACGCGTCGGGTTCAGCATCTATGATGTGTCCTACGCGGCAAGCTTTGTTGTGATGCTGGGTGTGCTTGTCTTCACGATGTCGGCCATTGTCGAAGAGGCCCGCCCGATGAAGGTCTCTGCTCTCAGGCACGGCTTCGCGAATGTCCCAACGGTGATCAAGCACGCAGCTCTTTTGGCACTGAAGCATCCTGCATTATCGATACTTCTGGCAGCCTTGGCGTTCTTCTTGATGGCCACCAATCCTGTCGAGGTGATCTGGCCGACCCATGCAAAACCCATGTTGGATGTTGGCTACGCGAACACCGTTATAGGCGTCGTAACTGCGACCTATTTCTTCTCGATCGCTCTCGGCGCGTCTCTGTCCCCGTTCATCAGCCGGATCTTCAAGCGGCGGCATGCCATGACGCTGGCGGCGACCTTTGCTTGCCTGGCAGGCGTTCAGATCGCATTGGCAGTGCAAGGCAGTATCATCGGCTTTGTGGCGGTATTCGTCCTGTATTCGGTGATCCTTGGTGTCAGCGAAACACCTGCAAGCAGTATTCTGCATAGCTGCGTGGAAGACCGTCAGCGGTCGACCATGCTGTCGCTCAGATCGCTGATACAACAGTTGGGGGCCGCGTTGGGTCTGGTTTTGACCGGAGCCGTCGCCGAAACGTACTCCACACCTATCGCCTGGATCTTAGGCGCGGGGTTTCTTTTGATTGCAGCGACGCTGACCCTGGTGTTGGTCCGGCGGCAGGCCTTGGACCCCGGTAGCTGACAATCGTGCGCCCTGAATCATCCCTGAGTCCGGGATCGAAGCCGCCATCTACCGCAACACCTTAAGGCTCGGTCTTGGGTGGAATAGAGCGGTGTCTGTTCAAGCCGTTCAGAACCACTGCCCCGGCTCCATCAGCCCAAGCTCCATCAACTGCATCGAATTCCAGTTGAACCGGGTCGAGTTGTGCCATTTGAAATGCGAAATGTCATAGGTCGATCCCGCGTTGCTTTTCAGCGCCTTGGCGGTGCGGAAGGAACAGATCGCCGCCGTCAGGTTGTGGTGCCACGCGCAGGCATAGGTGTTGTATTCTTCATCGGAAAACGTGTGATCGTCGCGCAAGGTCAGGCCCGGCTTGGACTTGAACAGCGAAACCCGGTCGATCTTGCGGCGCTCTTGCGGGATGTGTTCCTCGAACCGCCAGCGCAGCCCGCCGAAGAAATCGAGCTGCCGTTCCTTGATCGCACCGCCTGCACGGGCCAGCGCGTAGTATCCCGTTCGGTCCAGCCAGGCCGCCTGGCAATCAACGGCGTTCGGGCGATCCTGCAGGTTCCCGGCATAAAGATCGACCACATAGCTCAGCATCGCGTCGCGGCGTTCTTCGGTGTGAAAGGCCAGCATCTCGGTCACGCTTCGGCTTTCGCAGAACGGGTAGAACAGGTACTCGGCGTTGTAGCAGTAATACATCCAGATGCCTGGCGCGGCGGCGATGACCTTGTTCACAGCCTCCTGAAGCGCGCCGTCCCGCATGACGTTGTAATCGATGCGCTGCACCTCCTCTTCGATGAGGCGCGACAGATCAAGCTCCGGCGGGGTAAACAGCAGCACCTCGAGAAATCCTGCGTCGAGGTGGTGGCGCACAGTGCTTTCGATCTCGACGAAATCCTCGCAAAAGATCATCGCGATGGGCCCCTTTCCCAGCGCAGAGGTCTGGCCGGTGAGGAAAGCGTCGAGAGAGGCGTATCGCATCGTGTCGTCCTGTTTGTGCCGCGCGGGCAGAGTGTGCTGGCCCGCGCGGTTTTTCAAGCGTTGCGCCGCAAGGGGTTTCGCGGTAGGCCACCGCCCTTGCAACCCATCACCGGCCGCAGGGACCCTTGGTCATGTCCGATCCCAAGAAGCTCTATATCAAGACATATGGCTGTCAGATGAACGTCTATGACAGCGAACGCATGGCCGAGGCCATGGGCGGCAAGGGATATGTCACGACCGCGAACGCCGAAGACGCCGACATGATCCTGCTGAACACCTGCCATATCCGTGAAAAGGCAGCCGAAAAGGTCTATTCCGAACTTGGCCGCCTGAAGCCTTTGAAGGACGCAAGGCCCGACCTCAAGATCGGTGTCGCGGGCTGTGTCGCGCAAGCCGAAGGCGCGGAAATCATGCGTCGCCAACCGCTTGTCGATCTGGTGGTTGGCCCGCAAAGCTATCATCGCCTGCCAGAGATGGAAGATGCGGTACAGGGCGGGGCCAAGGCGCTCGACACCGATTTCCCCGAGGAAGACAAGTTCGACAAGCTGATCCAGCGCCCCAAGGCAAAGCGCGGACCGACCGCCTTCCTGACCGTGCAGGAAGGCTGCGATAAATTCTGCGCCTTCTGCGTCGTGCCCTATACGCGCGGGGCCGAGGTGTCGCGCCCGGCCGATCGCATCCTGAGCGAGGCGCGCGATCTGGTAGAACGCGGGGTGCGCGAGATCACGCTCTTGGGTCAGAACGTCAACGCGTATCACGGCGCGGGCGCAGGCGGCGACTGGTCGCTTGCCCGGCTGATCTGGGCGCTGAATGATATCGACGGGCTGGAGCGTATCCGCTTCACCACGTCGCATCCCAACGACATGAGCGACGACCTGATCGAGGCTCACGGCACCTGTGACAAGCTGATGCCCTACCTGCATCTGCCCGTGCAGTCGGGATCGGACCGGGTGCTGAAGGCGATGAACCGCAAGCACAGTGCCGAGGACTACATTCGCCTGATCGAGCGTATCCGTGCCGCGCGGCCGGATATCCTGCTGTCCGGCGATTTCATCGTCGGCTTTCCCGGCGAGACCGAAGAGGATTTCGAGGCCACGCTGCGCCTCGTCGAGGCGGTGCGCTACGGCCAGTGCTATTCGTTCAAATATTCCGCCCGCCCCGGCACGCCCGCGGCAGAGCGTTCCTATGTGAATGCCGAAACGGCGTCGGACCGGCTGGCGCGGCTGCAGGACCTGCTGGGCCGTCAGCAGCGCGAGATCCAGGATGGGATGGTCGGGCGGCAGGTCAAGGTCCTCTTTGAGAAGACCGGGCGACTGGACGATCAGATGGTCGGCAAATCCGAATACCTGCATGCCGTCCATGTGACCGGCAGCGGCGCGGCGCCGGGGGACATCCTGCCTGTAGAGATCGTGGAAAGCGGCCCGAATTCACTCGGCGGGCGTGTGGTTCGAGGCTAGCCTCGTAGGGGCTTTACCACCAAACCCCCAAGGATACTTTCCAACACCAAAGAGGATGCCGGTGGGTCCAGAGATTTGCCGTCGTTTCCCTTTGTCGAACAATCAGTACCAGCGATCCGCCGACGCGGTACCTGATTGACCTTTCCCAAGGCCGTGCGCCACTGCCACAGGGGCGAAATAAACGCCATATGTGGTGAAAGGGTCTTCACAGATCCACCATGTTTGCTATGCTTCCCCAAATACTGTGAGGCAGTATGGTCACTGGAAAAATCCAGGACCACGTGAACGGCGAAACTGGGCAGAGGACGATTCCGTAATGAGCAAGATCAACAACGCGATCCGCGGTGGTTTGGCGCTGGCAGCGATGGCAGTTGGACTTGCCGCCGCAAATGCCGACGCGCAGGGCGTATCCCGCACCGTCGTCGGCGAGGCCTATATCCCGACAATCTGGGTCGATCCCGATGGGTGCGAGCACTGGGTGATGGACGATGGCTGGGAAGGTTATATGACCCCCCATGTCACGCGTCAGGGCATTCCGGTCTGCCGCCGGGGCAACACCTGCGGCGTGCTGAATTCCGACGTGCTGTTCCAGACCGGCAGCCACCGGCTGAGCCACCAGGGCGTGGCCTACCTTCAGAACTTTTTCCGCAGCGCGCGCGCCACATCCTTCGTGATCGCAGGTCACACCGACAGCCGCGCCAGCGACGACTACAACATGCGTCTTTCGATCAACCGGGCCAACGCGGTGGCGCAGGTCGCCCAGTCAACCGGCGCGCGAATCGCGGATGTGCGCGGCTATGGCGAACGGATGCCGATGGCGTCGAACGCCACCCATCAGGGCATGGCGCAGAACCGCCGTGTCGAAATCATCTGCATTCGATAAGGGGATCGTCGAATGAAACTCATCAAGGGCCTCAGCCTTCTCGCCGCCGCTGCCACGCTGGCGGGTTGCGTGGACAACAAGACCGACAAGACCGTGGACCGCGGGTTCGACTCCAAGCATCTCAGCCAGCTCAAGGCCGGTATCTGGATCGACCCGAATGGCTGCGATCACTGGATCATCGACGACGGGATCGAGGGCTACCTGTCCCAGCGTCTCGACAAATATGGCAAGCCGGTCTGCTCTGGCGCCGCCCCGCCGAATACCGCCATTGGACCGTTCAAGTCCGGCTCGGGCATCGGCGATCCCATCTGATCGCGCGGGTCTTGAACACGCCAGCAACAGTTTGGGCCGCGGTGGAACCTCCACCGCGGCCTTTTGCGTTAAAGCCTGATGACATTCCCGCGCAATGGCTTGCACAGCCACGCGTCCCGCGCCACCCTTCGACTGTGACCTATCCTCAAGGAGACCTCGTTGGCCCTTAGCACCGTGACCCCGCCCCCCGCGGCGGAGACCGATCCCGAAACGCTGATCGAGTTTTCGGACAACCGGCTTCTGATTGACCTGTGCGGCGAATACGACCGCAACATCGCCCAGATCGAGCAGAAACTAGAGGTGCATATCCACCGGCGCGGCAATCTTCTTGCGATCATCGGTGATGCCGACGCCCGCGCGCGCGCCGCAGGGGTTCTTTCGGGCCTTTACCGCAAGCTGGAACAGGGCCGCAGCATCGATCCGGGCGAGATCGACGGTGAAATCCGCATGGGCGGCTCGGCCGACGGGACCGGCACCCGCGCCGGCGATCAGATCGAGATGTTCAAGGGTGGCCGTGTCGAGGTGCGTACGCGCAAGAAGACGGTCGAGCCGAGGACGGCGGCGCAGAAGGCCTATGTGACGAACCTCTTTCAGCATGAGATGGCTTTCGGCATTGGGCCTGCGGGCACCGGCAAGACCTATTTGGCCGTCGCCGTAGGTGTGTCGATGTTTATCGAAGGGCATGTCGACAAGATCATCCTCTGCCGCCCTGCGGTTGAGGCGGGCGAGCGGCTTGGCTTTCTGCCCGGCACGCAGGAAGAAAAGGTCGATCCCTACATGCAGCCGCTTTACGACGCGCTGAATGATTTCCTGCCGGGCAAACAGGTCGCCAAGCTGCGCGAAGAAAAGAAGATCGAGATCGCGCCTTTGGCTTTCATGCGCGGGCGGACGCTGTCGAATGCCTTCGTTGTGCTGGACGAAGCGCAGAACGCCACGACCATGCAGATGAAGATGTTCCTCACCCGTTTGGGCGAGGGCAGCCGAATGGTCATCACCGGCGACCGAACGCAGGTCGACCTGCCGCGCGGCGTGTCCTCGGGACTGGCGGATGCCGAACGCCTTCTGGGCAATATCCGAGATATCTCGTTCAACTACTTCACCGCGAAAGACGTCGTGCGCCATCACCTCGTGGCCAAGATCATCGAGGCTTATGACGCCGACACCCCGCCCGCATGAACCCGGCTGCCTGATCTTCCTGCACGGCGCGTCTAGTGCCGGAAAATCCACGCTTGCCCGCAGTGTTCAGGCGCGCGCCCCGCTGCCATTCTGGTGCGTGTCGTTTGACCTGCTGCGCGATACCGGTGCGCTGCCGATGGATCGCTTCGGGGCCGGGGATTTCGACTGGAAGGCGCATCGGGCGAAATCATTTTCGGACTTTCACACCGGGCTGGTGGCGTAGCTTGGCGAGGGGAACAACCTCACCGTGGAGCACATGCTCGACACGCCGGGCTGGCATACTTCGCTTGCAAGAGCTTTGGAGGACAGGGATGTGTTCTTTGTCGGGCTTCAAATCGACCCAAAACTCCTCGTCGAGCGGGAAGCTGCCCGCAGCAACCGCGCGCGGGGCAGTGCGGTGCGGGATCATGAGATAATTCATGACGGATTGTCCTATGACCTCGTGCTGGATGGTGCATGCGACCCGGTCGAAAACTCAGACACTCTTTTGTCTGCCTGGACGGCGCGCGACGGCCCCTCAGGCTTCTTCGACGTGCGGGAACCTGCCGAATGAAAGCACCCGCACCTTTCAAGGACCGCCCGCGCGCATTAGGTAGCGCGGCATGACGGTCGAAACGATCATAGAAGAGGACAACTGGGCGCAGCTGGATCTCGAGGTATTGGCCGAGACGGCGGCTGCGGCTGCTCTCTCGCATCTGGGCCTTGCGCCCGAGGCGTGGGCGATCAGCCTGCTCGCCTGTGATGATGCGCGGATCGCGACGCTGAACGCCGAATTCCGGGGCAAATCCCTGCCCACGAACGTTCTCAGCTGGCCGTCAGAAGAACGCAGCGCCGAAACCGACGGCGCGCGCCCCGAATTGCCCGAAGCTATGGGCGATCCCGAGCTTGGCGATATCGCGATCGCCTATGAAACCTGCGCCCGCGAGGCCGCAGATGCGGGAAAAATGATGAAAGACCATGTGACGCATCTGATCGTTCATGGAACCTTGCATCTTCTGGGATATGACCACGAAACAGACCTTGATGCCGCCCTGATGGAACGGCTCGAGGTTGAAATACTTGCCACCCTTGGCGTTCCGGACCCATATTCGGAACAGGCCCAACGGGCGGTGTGAAACGGAAAAGGAAAGATGGGCGACAGCGAAGACGGATCGTCTGAAGCGGCGCGTGGCGCGCAGCATCAGAAGACAGATCACGAGACGGGCCACGAAACGGGTGCGGATCACGGCCAGAAGAAGGGCCTTTTCACTTGGCTTACGGATGCGTTCGGCGGCGGCGATTCCGATACCCCGGATGAAGAGCCACAGGATTCCGATGACAAGATCTACGGCAATGGGCTGGCGCTCGGCCTGTCGAACCTGCGCCGGATGCGGGTTGAAGATGTGGCGACGCCCAAGGCGGAAATTGTCGCGGTCCCGCAGGATATCCGCAAGGATGCGCTGGTCGGCGTGTTCCGCGAAAGCGGCATGACGCGTCTGCCGGTCTACAAGGGCACGCTCGACAGCCCCACCGGCATGGTGCACCTCAAGGATTTCGCGCTGTCCTACGGCTTTAACGGCGAAGGCGGCCGGTTTTCGCTGCGCAAGATGCTGCGTCCGCTGCTTTACGCGCCGCCCTCGATGCCCATCGGGGTGCTGCTGCAAAAGATGCAAAGCCAGCGGATGCATATGGCGCTTGTGATCGACGAATATGGCGGCGTGGACGGCCTTGTGACCATCGAGGATCTGATCGAACAGGTCGTGGGCGAAATCGAGGATGAACACGACACCGAGGAAGATCGATTTTTCACGGTCGAGAAATCCGGATCCTTCCTTGCGCTCGCGAAGACGCCGATTGATGAATTCCAGTCCGAAACCGGGCTCGACCTGCTCGAGGCCGAGGAAGAGGAAGAGATCGACACGCTGGGCGGTCTTGTCTTCATGCTGGCGGGGCGCGTGCCCGCGCGTGGAGAGGTGATCCCCCATCCCAACGGGGTCGAGTTCGAAGTGGTCGATGCCGACCCCCGACGGATCAAGCGTCTGCGTGTCCGTGTCCCTGCCAGCAGCTGACAGGTTCGGCATCGCGGTCGGCTGGCGCGGCTTGGGTGTCGCCGCTGGCTTGGGCGCGATGTCGGGGCTGGGGCAGGCGCCGGTGTCGATCCCTGTCTTCACGCTGCTGGGCCTTGGCCTGCTGACAATCATGCTGACGCGCGCGCCGACGATGCGCCGCGCTGCATGGCTCGGCTGGGCTGCGGGGACCGGTTATTTCACCCTGACACTCAGCTGGATCGTCGAGCCCTTCCTCGTCGATATCGCCCGCCACGGGTGGATGGCGCCATTTGCGCTTGTGTTCCTGTCGGCGGGCTTGGCGCTGTTCTGGGGCGCGGCATTCGGGCTGGCACACCGGTTCGGGCGTCCATCGGTCGTGTGGCGCGCCGCATCACTTATCGTCACGCTGACGATTGCCGAAATGCTTCGGTCGTACATGCTGACGGGTTTCCCCTGGGCGCTGATCGGCCACGCATGGATCGGCTGGCCGCCCATGCAGCTTGCCGCCTTCGTCGGCGCCCACGGCCTGACCTTCCTGACCATTGCACTTGCCGCTGCCAGCGTCGCACTCTGGCCCCGGCGTCGAGACCTCATGGGTGTCGCCGCTATCGCTGTCGCCCTCTATGGCGCTGGAATGCTGCTGGGGGCGGCAAAGCCGATCACCGAAGGCCGCCCGACCGCGCGTCTTGTCCAGCCCAATATCCCGCAGGATATCAAATGGGATCAGGACCTGGCCGAAGAGCACCTGCGCAGATATCTTGATTTGACCGGCGCGCCCGGCACCCCCGATATCGTCGTCTGGCCTGAAACTGCGCTGCCCTATTTCCTCAACGATGCGCAGCCGGTGCTGAACCGCATCGCCAGTGTCACGGATGCGCCGGTGATCCTTGGGATGCAGAGGTGGGAAGCGGGGCGCTATTTCAACAGTCTCGTTTCGATGGACCCCGAAGGCCGGGTCGGGGACGTCTATGACAAGGTGCACCTTGTACCGTTCGGCGAATATGTCCCCGCGCCGTGGCTTCTGACGACCATCGGCCTCGATATCTTCACCGCCGATGCGGGATATGGGTATTCTTTCGGTTCTGGCCTGCGGCTGATCGACGGCGGGCCGTTGGGGCGGATCCTGCCGCTGATCTGCTATGAGGCGGTGTTCCCGCAAGACATCCACCGGGTCGACGTGCGCGCCGAGGCGATCGTGCAGATCACCAATGACGCATGGTTCGGCCATATCTCGGGCCCCTATCAACACCTCGCGCAGGCGCGGTTGCGGGCGGTGGAACAGGGGCTTCCCGTTGTGCGGGTGGCCAACACGGGCGTCTCAGCCGTTATCGGGCCAAAGGGCCGGGTGATCGCGCGCATCCCGCTGGATGAGGCGGGCATGATCGACGTCACCGTTCCTGCGCCGCTGGCCCCCACGCTTTACGCGGCAACGGGCGACGGGCCGATGGCGCTGTTGCTGCTTCTCGCCGCCCTTGGCCTTTTTCTGCGCGGGTTGCGCAACAGTGATTGATTTTTACCAGGCGCGGGCCTAGGGCCTATCATCTGACTGCCACAACGGCTTCCTGGCGTGGCGGATTGACCCTTAATGGAGCACTTTCATGTCCCGTAAGAACTATATTTTCACTTCGGAATCCGTCTCCGAAGGTCATCCCGACAAGGTGTGCGACCGCATTTCCGACGCCATTCTCGACGCGTTCCTCGCCGAGGATCCGCTGGCGCGCGTGGCGTGCGAAACCTTCGCGACAACCAACCTTGTGGTGATCGGCGGAGAGGTTGGCTTGACCGACCAGGCCAAGCTCAAGGATTTCATGGGACGTGTCCCGGATATCGCGCGCGAATGCATCAAGGATATCGGCTACGAGCAGGACAAGTTCCACTGGAACACCTGCGAGATCCAGAACCACCTGCACGAACAATCCGCCCATATCGCCCAGGGCGTGACAGGCGAGCGCGGTGAAGAAGGCGCAGGCGATCAGGGCATCATGTTCGGCTTTGCCGTCGACGAGACGCCCGAGCTTATGCCCGCCCCGATCCACTACAGCCACGCGATCCTGCGCCGTCTGGCCGAAGTGCGCAAATCGGGTCAGGAACCCACACTACGCCCCGATGCCAAGTCGCAGCTCTCGCTACGCTACGAGGACGGCAAGCCGGTCCATGTCGAGAATATCGTTCTGTCGACGCAGCATGAAAGCGCCGACCAGACCTCGGACGACATCCGCGCCATCGTGGAACCTTACATCCGCGAAGTCCTGCCTTCGGGCTGGATCAGCGAAGCGACCGAATGGCACGTGAACCCCACCGGCACCTTCGTGATTGGCGGCCCTGATGGCGACGCGGGCCTGACGGGGCGCAAGATCATCGTCGATACCTATGGTGGCGCTGCCCCACATGGCGGCGGTGCGTTTTCCGGCAAGGACCCGACCAAGGTCGACCGTTCGGCGGCTTATGTCGCGCGTTATCTCGCCAAGAATGTCGTTGCTGCGGGCATGGCGACGAAATGCACGATCCAGCTGGCCTATGCCATCGGCGTCGCGCGTCCGCTTGCGATCTATGCCGACACGCACGGAACCGGTGAAATTGAGCCTGCGGCGATCGAGAACGCGATCCGCAAGGTGATCGACCTCACCCCGCGCGGCATCCGCGAGCATCTGGGGATGAACAAGCCGATCTTTGCGCGTACGGCGGCGTATGGCCACTTCGGCCGCGCCCCCGATGCCGATGGCGGTTTTTCGTGGGAACGCACCGACCTTGTGGACGCATTGAAGAGCGCGATCTGATCTCGGTTGACTGGATTGAAAAGGGGCCTTTGGGCCCCTTTTTTTCGTCTTGGCTATGCGGGTGATCCGTATTCCAGCCAAGCGCGATCTTCGGGGGTCAGATGCGCGTCCATCATCGCGTCATAGGCTGCCAGCTCCTCATCCGTCAGCTTGCCCTGCCATTTGCCGCTCGTGCCGCTGTGGAAAAAGTCTGAATCTGATTTCATGAAGCCCTTGCCGCCCGAGGGCGCAAAGCGCTCTGCGTTGGATTTCATGTTGTCGAAGCGTGCCGCCTGAACCAACGCATCCATGACCTCGGTCGGGTGCGAGATGTTCAGCAGATCGGCCACTCGCGCGAAAGTGCCCGCCAGATCGCGGGTCATGTTGGCATAGTGAAAGAGCGTCACGTTTGGACGGCCCACAGCGGCGCGTGCGGCCTCATAGTGACGCAGGATATGTGCAAGCGGCATCGCGTCGGTATCGAACCCCTCGGGGCCGCCATCCAGAAAACGCCGGAAGGTGATGCCGTCCGGATCGTCCTCGGGATACCACATGTCGAACCAGCGGAGCGGAATGTTCCGTACATGTTTGCGATACGAAAAATGCGCGTCGAGAGGGTGGCGGAACACGCAGAAATACTGCGCCTTTCCGCCCATTGGCAGCCCGTCCATCGGCGTATGGCTCTTCATGCTGCGGCGGTGAGGCATCGATTCCAGCCGTTTCGCGACCTCCTCCATCTCCCGCAAGCGGATGTCGACCCATGGCATTTTCACCGACAGTTCTGTCTCGACCTCGGGGTCGCCGGAAAACAGCAGCGCAATGATCGTCTGCATCCAGGTGGTGCCGCATTTCGGTGGCGTAGCGACGATCACGTCATCGGGGCGGATGGTCACCCTGTCCCAGCGCCGATTGTCGGTCAGGGGGCCAAGGTAGAGCTTTCGGGGTGTCATCCGTGCCTCCTGTGGGTCGAGCCAAGTTCAGGATAGCAGCCTTGCACGGCAACGCCGAGAGTTAAGGGCCTTTCGCCATTTGCGCTATTCGAGCCCAGGGCGTCGAGCCTTATACCGACCCCACCCGCGAATGCACCGGGCGTGGCACTTCGCGCTTTTCCAGAACGACGACGCTGTCATGCACATGCAGCCCGCTGACCCAGCCCTTGGTCGCCTCGTGGTGCGGTTTGCCGTTGTAATACCAGTGGTGCATGTCGTGCATCAGCCCGCCGACCGTATGGAAGAAGTTGTTCGCCGACCGTGGACCACCACCGTAATCGGGCCAATAGGCGGTGTGCAGGTCCTCGATCATGTAGACACCGGGCGCGGACAGCATCGGGAACAGCACCTCAAGGCTCTTGTGGACGTGATCCATGTGGTGCGAGCCGTCATCGAGGATGGCGTCGACGCCGCCCATTTCTGCGACCACATCCTTCAGGAACTCGGGATCGTCCTGGCTGCCGATCCGAACCTGGCCCGCCTTGCCGTCGAACTGGGCGCACTCTGGGTCGATGTCGATGCCGAAGATCGTGGCCTTCTTGCCGAAGAATTTGCGCCAGATCTGCATAAATCCGCCCTTGGCGACGCCAAGCTCGAGGAACTTGAAATCGGTGTTCCGGAATTGGCCAAGATAGCGGTCATAAAGCCGGGTGTAGTGATGCCATTTGTGCACGACCGGCCCGGTGTTGCCGGTGAAGATGTCCAGCATCTTCCCATCATAGCCATAGTTATCGCGGCGATGTCGCCATCGCCGAACCTGTATTTCCCGATCATGTGCCTGCTGCCCGCTCTTTGCTTTTGCGGCAAGGCGACAGCGCCGCGCCCGCGCCATTCGGATCGGCTTGAGGGCTACCAACAGGCATTCTTGGATCTCATGCAGCCGGGCATTCGCGCGCTCATCGTCAAGGGCGCGCCTTTGCAGATCGAGGAACTGGTGGTGCCGGGGCAGGGCTTTGGCCTTGGCGGCATCTCTTCGCCTACGTTGGCCGCAACGATCAGCAGGTCGCGTATATCCTGCGCCGCGATTTCTGGACCGAGGGTCCGATTACCCAGATCGGGGGATTCACTGGCCGCGCGCCCTTGGTGCTCAACCATCTCAGCGCGATCTGGGAGCCTTTGGATGAAGGCCAGCGTCAATATCATGGCGTGACCCTTGGCATTCTGGATCTGCCCGCGCTGGGCCGCGCGCTGAAAGAGGGCGGGTTCGTGAAGTCTGGCAAATGGGCCGCCGTGACCGAGGCCGAGATCGGTGAGGCGGTGAGCGAGGCCGGTGTCGCCGATGCCTTCGCCCCGGCACAGGCCGACGCCGGGGCTTGATCGGGGGCTTGACGGCGCGCATCCGTATTGGCACCTGCCGGGCGCATGACCGACACCCCATCCCCCAAAGGCGCCCCTTGGCGCAATTTCTACGGACGCCGCGCCGGAAAGACGCTGCGCGACAGCCAGCAGAAATACCTGTCCGAAGATCTGGACGCCCTGTCGCCCGGCGCGGTCGATTGGGACGCGAACCCGGACCGCACCCCGCTAGACCTGAAGGCGCTGTTCGGCGACCGGCCCGTCTGGCTGGAGATCGGCTTTGGTGGCGGAGAGCACATGGTGCACCAGGCCGCCGGGAACCCCGATGTCGGCCTCATCGGCTGCGAGCCCTTCATCAACGGGGTTGCAATGCTTCTGGGCAAGATCCGCGATGCCGAGGTGAGCAATATCCGCATCCATCCTGGCGATGTGCGCGATCTTTTCGACGTGTTGCCGGAGGGGTCGATCGACAGGGCGTTCCTTCTCTATCCTGACCCATGGCCGAAAAAACGCCACCATCGCCGCCGGTTCGTGACGCACGAATACCTCGTCCCGCTGCACCGCGTCCTGAAACCGGGCGCGGAATTCCGCGTGGCGACCGATATCGCCGATTACGTCCGCCAGACGCTTGAAGAGGTTCCGCGCCACGGGTTCGACTGGCTGGCCGAACGCCCCGCCGATTGGCGCGTGCCGTGGGGCGACTGGATTTCGACCCGCTATGAGCAAAAGGCAATCCGCGAAGGGCGGCCCCAGCATTACCTCACCTTCCGCCGCCGCGAGGGACAATTGCCCGTGGACGTGCGACCAGAGGCCGGATAATCCGAACCCCGTTACCGCAAACCACAAGGAAGCGCGCCATGTCCGGCCACGGCACCCCAGTTCCGATGACCTCTCACCGCGCGGGGCCCCTGAGGGGTACGGCGGATGTGCCGGGCGACAAGTCGATCTCTCACCGCTCGCTGATCCTCGGCGCGATGGCGGTGGGCGAGACGAAGATCACCGGGCTTCTGGAAGGCCAGGACGTGATCGACACCGCGAAGGCCATGCGCGCATTCGGGGCCGAGGTCACCGATCACGGCTGCGGCGCATGGTCCGTTCATGGTGTCGGCGTAGGCGGCTTTGCCGAGCCGGAAGACGTGATTGATTGCGGCAACTCGGGCACCGGCGTGCGGCTGATCATGGGGGCCATGGCGACCAGCGATCTGTCGGCGACCTTCACTGGCGATGCGTCCTTGCGCAAACGGCCCATGGGCCGCGTGACGGACCCGCTGGCCCTGTTTGGTGCGGCGTCCCACGGGCGCGCAGGCGGGCGGCTGCCCCTGACGATGGTTGGCGCGGCCAGTCCGATGCCGGTGCGCTACACGGTGCCTGTCCCTTCGGCGCAGGTGAAATCCGCCGTGTTATTGGCGGGCCTTAACGCACCGGGCGAGACCGTGGTGATCGAGGCTGAAGCAACGCGCGATCATACCGAGCGGATGCTGATGGGCTTTGGCGCAACCCTGCACACCGATGAGACAGCAGAGGGCCGCGTCATCACGCTGACCGGGCAGCCGGAGTTGAAACCGCAAACCATCGCGGTGCCGCGCGATCCGTCCTCGGCGGCTTTCCCGGTCTGCGCTGCGCTGATCGTCGAAGGTTCGGACGTTCTGATCCCCAATATCGGCCTCAATCCCACACGCGCGGGCCTCTTCACGACGCTGCGCGAGATGGGCGCGGATCTGGCGTTCGAGAATGAGCGCGAAGAAGGTGGAGAGCCGGTCGCAGACCTGCGCGCGCGCTTCTCGGGCGCTATGCAAGGGATCGAGGTGCCCCCTGAACGCGCGCCGTCGATGATCGACGAATACCCGATCCTTTCGGTCGTCGCGGCCCTGTCGCAGGGCAAGACCGTCATGCGCGGCGTCAAGGAACTTCGCGTGAAGGAAAGCGACCGGATCGATGCCATGGCCCGCGGGCTGGAGGCGTGTGGCGTGACCGTGGAAGAAACCGAAGACACCTTCACCGTCCACGGCATGGGCGCAGGCGGAGTGCCCGGCGGCGCGACCTGCGCCACGCATCTTGACCATCGGATCGCGATGTCCTTCCTCTGCCTCGGGATGGCGTCGCAACAGCCGGTCACAGTGGATGACGCGGGCCCCATCGCGACGTCCTTCCCGATCTTCGAGCCTTTGATGACCGCGCTGGGGGCCACATTGGAAGCTGCGTCGTGAAAACCGGAAGCTGCCTCTGCGGTGCGGTCCGCTTTGCCGTGGACGGCCCCCTACGTCCAGTCGTGGCATGCCATTGCACCCAGTGCCGCAAGATGAGCGGCCATCACGTCGCTGCCACATCCGCCGTGCGGGGCGATGTCGAGGTGCAGGGCGAGGTGACATGGTATGCCACGTCAGACACCGCGAAGCGGGGTTTTTGCGGAACCTGCGGCTGCCCGCTGTTCTGGGACGGGCCGGGTGTGAACCTGTCGATCTTCGCGGGCGCGTTCGACACGCCGACGGGCCAAAGCCTCGCCGGTCATATCTTCTGTGCCGAAAAGGGCGATTACTATGAGATCGCCGACGATCTTCCGCAGCGGCCGGGCGCAGATCCCGACCTGACAACGCAAGTGCGCTCGTTTAGCCTCTGACATATGTTGAGGCGGTTCTTGGAAAATTCCGGACGGGCGCGCGTGGTGTTCTGGGTGCTGCTTCTGGCGGCGCTTGGCCTTTATGTCGCCATGGCCGTCTGGACGGTTCCGGCGATTACGCGCGCGGCGGACGGGCTTGCGCCGCTTGATACGCGGCTTCTGGGCTATTCGGTGGACGAGGCGCGCGCCTTCCTTACAGCGCTCAGCGACGAGGGGCGGCGCATCTATCTTGGCGTCCAGCATCGGATGGATAACGCCTTTCCGGTGCTTTATGGAGGCCTGCTGGCCATGGCGATCTGGCGGCTGAGCGGGACCATCACGCCGATCCTGCGCGCGGTCTTGTCGGTCTTTCCGCTGATCGCGATGAGCTTTGACTATCTCGAAAACGCCCGGGTGCGCGCATTGTTGCTGGCCGATCCCGACACCATCCCACCCGAGGCGATCGTCGCCGCAAATTCTGCGACACTTGGAAAAACCATGCTTGGCGCGATCGCGGTTCTGACGATCCTTGCGCTGATTGCGGCCCGAATGGCCGCGCGACGTTCCGAAAAAGGGACCTGAATGACTGAGCGCTTTTCCTTCACCGTCGCGATCGACGGTCCTGCTGCGGCTGGTAAGGGCACGATTTCCAAGGCATTGGCGGAACGCTTCGGCTTCGCCCATCTCGATACCGGGCTGTTGTATCGTGCAACGGGCCGACGGGTGCTCGACGGGCTCGTGCCGCTGGATGCGGCCCGCGCGCTGGTGCCCGAGGATCTCGACCGCACCGACCTGCGCACGCCCGCCGTGGCGAAAGCGGCCAGCAAGGTCGCGGCCATCCCCGAGGTGCGCGCTGCGCTGATCGATTTTCAGCGCGCCTTTGCGCGGCGGATGGGTGGCGCGGTGCTGGACGGGCGCGATATCGGCACGGTCATCTGCCCGCTGGCCGAGGTGAAGCTTTTCGTCACCGCATCAGACACCGTGCGCGCGCGGCGGCGGTTCGAGGAACTGGTGGCCGCCGGTCACGAGACCACGGTCGAGGCTGTGATGGCCGACCTCAAATCTCGCGATGCGCGTGACGCGGGGCGGGCGGATGCGCCGCTGAAGCCCGCCGATGATGCGGTCCATCTCGACACCACCGAGATGTCCATTGACGAGGCGCTGGAAGAAGCGGTGAGGCTTGTCTCACTTGCGAAAGACTAGCGCATTTGCGCGCTGGGCAGCGCGGTGAACGCCCCGTCGCCCGCATCCTGAAGGCAATGAAATCGCACGTTCACGGTCACGTATAGTTGACCCAGCGGAAGCCATTTCCGCAGATAAAATGGTTTAATTATAATAAGTTACGCCTCTGTCATCAAAATGGTCACACTTGACTGTAAAGTTGGATTCACACTAAAATAAGGTATTGCCCGAAGGTTTCCGTCTGAAAGGAAAACCTGTGTTGGACGCACTTTCACTCGTAGGTCAGGATCGGGCGCGCCTTTCGAAGTTGGCGCGGTCCTCTGGCGTATTTCACGAAGAGCTCTCGGTCAGCGGTCTCTGCGTCGCGATCCTCGATTCCGAGGGCCGGTTCAATTCGATCAACGCCGAGGGCCTTGCGCTCGTCGGGCTGGACGCAAGCTCTGTCACATCGATCCAGGCAGCGCCGTTCCACAAGCTTTGGCCACAGGCCGAACGCGCGAAGGTCAGGCGTGCTCTGGCTGAGGTGGTGACCGGCTTGCCCGCCAGCTTCCAGGCGAAAGGCTTCGACCCGGCCGGTGTTGAACGTTGGTGGGACGTCCGGATGCTTCCCCTGCAGGAAATTGAAGACTGCCCGCCAGCCGTTCTGGTCGTGATGTCCGACATCACTCGTTTTCGCGCACCTGCGGCGATTGCGTCTGCCGATGCCGAAACTGCGTTGTTGAAAGCGCAGGTCGCGGCGCAGTCTTATCTGATCGCTGATCTTGAGACAAAGCTGGCCCATGCCGTGAAGATGAATGCGATGGGCGAATTCGTGGGCGCGATCGTTCATGACACCAACAATCTTCTGTCGGTGATGCAATCCGCGACGCGGCTGATGCGGCGGCAGGTCGACACGCCTGATGTGCGCCCGATCTACGAGGAACTCGATGACAGCGTGGCGCGCGGTCACCAGTTGCTCCGACAGCTCTTGGATTTCAGTCGCGCCGATGGCGACGAGACCGGGCTGTTTTCCGTGTCCGAGGTGATCGAGCGAGACAAGCTGCTGCTGACGCGGCTTCTGGGAGCGGCGAGCGTTCTTAATCTGAACCTCGACGACAAAGGCTGGAAAGTCAGCTGCGAACGGTCGCGGATCAGTTCGGTGCTTTTCAACCTTTTGGCCAACGCGCGCGACGCGATGCCGAATGGGGGCGAGGCGCGCCTGTCAGTCAAGGCGGTTGCCAGCGAAAATGCCCCCGATAGCCTGGCCCGGCGTGATTACATCTGCATCAAGCTCAGCGACACAGGCCTTGGTATGTCGCCCGATGTGCAAAAGCGCCTGGGCAAGCCCTATTTCACCACCAAGCCGCGCGGCGCGGGCACCGGAATCGGCGTTGGGTCGGCCTTTGACCTTGCGCGGCGCTGTGACGGCGGGGTGTTTTTCGACAGCACTCCGGGGCAAGGCACCACCGTCAGCCTTTATCTGGCCCGTGCGGACGGCTGAAAAAGCCTTCGGGACTTGCCTCACAGGCGACCATGGCGTATGAGGCGCGCGTCGAACGGGTCGTTAGAACCTCGGATAGGATAAGCGGGCAGGGTCGGAAATCTCCGGCCCTGATTGTTTTCGTATCTGGTCAGGACGGACCAATGACCAACCCAAGACCGGCGGAGACAACCGCCCGGCCAGAAAACAACGTCGTAAAGGAAATCAAAGCCACATGGCTCAGAACGCATCCATGGAGGAATTCGAAGCCCTCCTTAATGAAAGCCTCGAAATCGACACGCCCGACGAAGGGTCTGTTGTCAAAGGCAAGGTCATCGCTGTCGAAGCGGGCCAAGCCATTATCGACGTCGGCTACAAGATGGAAGGCCGCGTCGATCTCAAGGAATTCGCAAATCCCGGCGAGACGCCCGACATCAACGTGGGCGACGAAGTCGAGGTGTATCTCGACCGTGTCGAAAACGCGCGTGGCGAAGCCGTCATCAGCCGTGACAAGGCCCGCCGTGAAGAAGCGTGGGACCGTCTGGAAAAGGCCTATGCCGACGACGCTCGCGTCGAAGGAGCGATTTTCGGCCGTGTGAAGGGTGGCTTTACCGTCGATCTCGGCGGCGCCGTGGCCTTCCTGCCCGGTTCGCAAGTCGATGTGCGCCCCGTGCGCGACGCCGGCCCGCTCATGGGTCTCAAGCAGCCGTTCCAGATCCTCAAGATGGATCGCCGCCGTGGCAACATCGTTGTCTCGCGCCGTGCCATCCTTGAAGAATCGCGTGCCGAACAGCGTGCCGAAGTCATCGCTCAGCTCACCGAGGGCGACGCGGTTGACGGCGTGGTCAAGAACATCACCGAGTACGGCGCATTCGTCGATCTCGGCGGCGTCGACGGCCTGCTGCACGTGACCGACATGGCCTGGCGGCGTGTGAACCACCCCTCCGAGATCCTGGCGATCGGCGAGACGGTCAAGGTTCAGGTCATCAAGATCAACAAGGAAACCCATCGTATCTCGCTTGGCATGAAGCAGCTTCAGGCCGATCCGTGGGACGATGTGGAAGCCAAGTACCCGCTCGATTCGACCCACACGGGCCGCGTCACGAACATCACCGACTACGGTGCGTTCGTCGAGCTGGAGCCGGGCGTCGAAGGCCTTGTTCACGTGTCCGAAATGTCCTGGACCAAAAAGAACGTCCATCCCGGCAAGATCGTTTCGACCTCTCAGGAAGTCGAAGTCATGGTACTCGAGATCGACACCGCCAAGCGCCGTGTCAGCCTTGGTCTCAAGCAGACCATGCGCAATCCGTGGGAAGTCTTCGCGGAAACCCATCCGACCGGCACCGAGGTCGAGGGCGAGGTCAAGAACATCACCGAATTCGGTCTGTTCATCGGCCTTGAGAACGACATCGACGGCATGGTCCACCTCAGCGATCTCAGCTGGGACCAGCGCGGCGAAGATGCGATCCAGGATTTCCGCAAGGGCGACGTGGTCAAGGCCGTTGTCACCGAAGTGGATGTCGAGAAAGAGCGGATTTCGCTGTCCGTCAAGGCGCTTGACGGCGACCCCTTTGCCGAAGCGGCAGACGGCGTGAAGCGCGGCTCGATCATCACCGTCGAAGTGACGGCGATCGAGGATGGCGGCATCGAGGTGGAATACGAAGGCATGAAGTCCTTCATCCGCCGCTCCGACCTGTCGCGTGACCGTGCCGAACAACGCCCCGAGCGCTTTGGCGTGGGCGACAAGGTCGACGTGCGCGTCACCAATGTCGACATGAAGTCGCGCCGTCTGGGTCTGTCGATCAAGGCCCGCGAGATCGCGGAAGAGAAGGAAGCAGTCGAGCAGTTCGGGTCCTCGGATTCGGGTGCATCGCTCGGCGATATCCTTGGCGCGGCGCTCAAGGGCGACGACGACTAAGGGTCCTTTGCGACCAGAAAAAGACGGCCCCGCAGACGATTGCGGGGCCGTTTTTCGTCGGCCCGCGCGATTCGCTTTTGGCGTCCATCTCGCCGAAGGGCGCGTGACGCTACGTTAACAATCGCGCCTTGAAATGCTGATTCTTGTGGCCATTCGGGTAGTTTGTTCCCTGATGGGGCGGGATTTAGTTTCTGCACGATGCATTCTTCAGTATAGTTGGTTAAAAGGCTGATTGGGCAACCGGGGCCGAAAGAGGGAGAGAAGGCGATGATCCGTTCCGAACTGATCCAGAAGATCGCCGACGAGAATCCGCACCTCTATCAACGCGATGTCGAGCGCATCGTGAACACGATTTTTGAAGAAATCATCGACGCCATGGCCGCAGGCGATCGCGTGGAACTGCGCGGCTTCGGGGCGTTTTCCGTGAAAAAGCGCGATGCGCGCACCGGACGGAACCCTCGCACGGGCGAATCGGTTGAAGTTGAAGAAAAACACGTACCTTTCTTCAAGACCGGTAAGCTGTTGCGGGACCGGATGAACGGAAACGACTGAAAGATCGATTGATGCGTTATCTGCGTTACGCCTTCCTAGGCGCCTTGGCCGTGTGTCTGATCGCCGTCGCCCTCGCCAACAGCGAGACGGTGACCTTGCAGCTCTTGCCGACCGCTTTGGGCAATCTTCTGGGCTTTGCGCCAGCGATCGCTGTGCCGCTATTCGTTCCGATATTCGCGGGCGTTCTCGCAGGCCTTCTCATCGGCTTCGTCTGGGAATGGCTGCGCGAACATCGCCACCGCGCCGAAGCAGCGCGCGAGCGCGCCGAACGCGAGCGTCTGGAACGCGAAGTCCGCAAGGCGGGCCTGCGCGAGGACAAGGGCGATGACGTGATCGCCCTTCTGGAAAACACGGCAAACACGTCGGGGACCAAAAGGTCCGCCTGATGTCCGGTATCCGGGTAAAATTCTGCGGGCTGACACAGCCCGCCGATATCCGCGCGGCCGTGGATGCGGGCGCGGCCTATGTCGGGTTCGTCTTCTTCCCCAAATCGCCCCGCAACATCGACATCGAAACCGCCGCGGCGCTTGCTGCCGAGGTGCCCATGGGCATCGCCAAGGTCGCGCTGGTGGTTAATGCCGACGACGCGCTTCTGGACGAGATCACGTCGCGCGTCGGGATCGACATGCTGCAGCTTCACGGGTCCGAAACACCGGCCCGCGTGGCCGAGATCAAGGCGCGCTATGGCCTTCCGGTCATGAAGGCTGTTGGTGTTGAAAATGCCGCGGATCTTGCGGCACTGGATGACTACGCCAAGGTCGCCGATCAGATCCTCGTCGATGCCAAACCACCGAAGGACGCGGATCTGCCCGGTGGCAATGGCGTGTCCTTCGACTGGCGCCTGATCGCCGGGCGGCGCTGGCCCGTGCCTTGGATGCTGGCAGGCGGGTTGACGCCCGAGAACGCGGCAGAGGCGGTGCGCCTGACCGGCGCGCGGCAGATCGACGTCTCCAGCGGCGTTGAATCCGCGCCGGGCGTCAAGGACGCGGGCAAGATCGCTGCCTTCGGCGCCTCTGTCACCAACCTTTAATTTGCCGCAGCGCAGGATGCGTCTGCCCGCTTTACCGCCCCCGCGCCGGGCGATACACCTGCATGCGCAGCACGAGGAGCGCCAATCATGCCCGACGATATCCTGAACAGCTTCATGACCGGTCCGGATGAAAAGGGCCGTTTCGGCGATTTCGGCGGACGCTTCGTTTCGGAAACGCTCATGCCGCTGATCCTTGAGCTGGAAGAGCAATACGAACGCGCCAAGACCGATGACAGCTTCTGGGACGAGATGAACTATCTCTGGACCCATTATGTCGGCCGTCCCAGCCCTTTGTATTTTGCCGAGCGACTGACAGAACGGCTTGGTGGCGCGAAGGTCTATCTCAAGCGGGACGAGCTGAACCATACCGGCGCGCATAAGATCAACAACGTGCTGGGCCAGATCATCCTCGCCCGCCGCATGGGCAAGAAGCGTATCATCGCCGAAACCGGCGCGGGCCAGCATGGCGTCGCCACGGCGACTGTATGCGCCAAGTTCGGTCTGCAATGCGTGGTCTACATGGGCGCGCATGATGTCGAGCGCCAGGCGCCCAACGTCTTCCGCATGAAGCTGTTGGGGGCCGAGGTCATCCCGGTGACTTCTGGCCGCGGCACACTGAAGGACGCGATGAACGACGCGTTGCGCGATTGGGTGACCAACGTCCGCGACACGTTCTACTGCATCGGCACGGTGGCGGGCCCGCACCCCTATCCGGCTATGGTCCGCGATTTCCAGTCGATCATCGGCAAGGAAGCCAAGGAACAGATGCAGGCCGCCGAAGGGCGCCTTCCCGACACGATCATCGCGGCCATCGGCGGCGGGTCGAACGCGATGGGCCTGTTCTATCCCTTCCTAGACGACAAGGAAGTCCACATCATCGGCGTCGAAGCGGGCGGCAAGGGTGTCGACGACAAGATGGAACATTGCGCTTCGTTGACCGGCGGGCGGCCCGGCGTGCTGCACGGCAACCGGACTTATCTTTTGCAGGATGATGATGGGCAAATCCTCGAAGGCCATTCGATTTCGGCGGGCCTCGATTATCCGGGCATCGGGCCAGAGCATTCCTGGCTGCACGATATCGGCCGGGCGGAATATGTCTCGATCACCGACAAAGAGGCGCTTGAGGCGTTTACGCTCTGCTGCGAGACCGAGGGCATCATCCCCGCGCTGGAGCCGTCGCATGCCCTTGCCCATGTCGCCAAGATTGCGCCGGACCTGCCCGCCGATCATATCATCTGCATGAATATGTGTGGACGCGGCGATAAGGACATCTTCACTGTCGCGCGGCATCTCGGTTTTGACATGGGCAAGTACTAGGCCCGCCTAAACCTGCGTTTAGGGGCAGGGGCCTTTGGTTGGTCCCGCCCTTGCTAAACCCCTGCTCAATGGCATTGGCCAGCCGTCCTGGTCCATCTCGCTGTCACGAGGCGCCGCATGGTGTGGCGCCCCAGACAGGAGATACCTCATGACCAAGACAGCCTTCACCCTCACCGCCGCCGTCGCCGCCCTTATTGGAACCACCGCGTTTGCCGGTCCGGTCGAGGATCTCGTCGCCCAGTTGCGTGCAGACGGCTACCAGAAGATCGAAGTCGAGAGCGGACGCGATGACAAGATCAAGATCGAAGCCGAGAACGGCACCGAAGAGCGCGAGATCGTCATGATCGCCGCGACGGGAGAAGTGCTCTACGACATGGCCGAGATCGAGAGCCATGACGACGATGACCGCGATGGCGACGACGACAGCCGCGACGGCGACGACGACTGAGCCCGCGCTTGTCGCAAGGGTCCCGGTCGCCTAGACCGGGACCACCTGTTGGAGATCGGCCCATGCGCCCCATTCTCTTTGCCCTTGGCCTGATGCTGATGGCGGCACCCGCCGCCGCGCAGGATTTCGTGTCGGCCTGGATCACGCAGCTTCAGACCGATGGCTATGACGATATTTCGGTCGAACGTACCTGGCTTGGACGCATTCGCATCGTCGCCGAGAAGGACGATATCGACCGAGAGATCATCCTGAACCGCGCCACCGGAGAGGTTCTGCGCGACTATTCAGAGGCCGAGGATGGCGGGTTCCGACTGCCCCTGGGCTGGGTGGTCGATCTGGATGACGACGACGACGAAGAGGAAGACGACGACAAGCGCGGCAAGGGCGACGATGATGATTAGGCCTGCGCTTCTTTACGCCGGGCTGGCGGTGCAGGCGGTCTGCACGATCATCTTCATGTGGGATCTGATCGCAACTGTGCTTGGCCTGCGCGCCAGCCCGATCAGCTGGCAGACCCGCGAATTGATGGAACTTGGCGCAGCGCTTGGCCTGATCATTGGACTGGGCTTTGGCGCGATCACCCTCATTCGGGCCGAGCGGCGCAGCGCCCGGATCGAGGCGCAGCTTCGCGTCGCGTCGGGGGCCTTCGCTGAAATTCTTGAAGAACGCTTCGCCGATTGGGGTCTGACCCCAGCGGAACGCGAGGTGGCCCTCTTCGCGATCAAGGGCCTCTCACTTTCGGAAATTGCGTCAGTGCGCAGCACGTCCGAAGGCACGGTCAAGGCACAGACGAACGCCGTATACCGCAAGGCCGGGGTCAGCGGGCGGCCGCAGCTGCTAAGCCTGTTTCTGGACGATCTGATGGGCGACGCGATCGTACCCGCCGCTCAACCCGTGGCATCGTCCAGCGCGTAGGTCCGCAGAACGTCGATCGGCACGATGTCGAGCGCGCGGATATGCGTTGCGGCCAGATCGACCTTCGGTGCGCAGCCGTCCTCATGCGCCTGCAGGAAGCGCCCGGCGCAAAGGCACCATTTGTCCCCCGGCTTCAGCCCCGCAAAGCCGAATTCCGGGCGCGGAGTCGACAGGTCATTGCCCACGTATTTCGAGAAGGCGAGGAATTCCGCTGTCATGACGGCGCAGACGGTGTGGCTGCCTTGATCGGCCGCGCAAGTGTCGCAGGCGCCATTGCGGAAGAAACCGGTCAGCGGTTCGGTCGAGCAAGGCTCCAGCCGACCGCCGAGGATGTTGAAGGAAGGATCGGGCGATGTGCTCATGTCCCTCAGATAGCCGCCGGGCCCTGCCAGTCCACCCAGCGCCCGTGAAAATCGGCGCGTCCAAGGGGAATAACCTGCTCGCCCGGCCATAGGGTCAGGGTCAGGCCTCCGCCCGGCGCCTCGCCATCAGCCTCCAGCCCGATGCGGGCGAGGGGACGGGTCTGACCGAAGCGAGACATCGCGCCCATCGCCTTGGCCTTCGTGGCGTCGGGGAAGTACTGCCACGCGACGGTGTGATAGACGATTGGCATCTGGCCTATTGGCACATTGGCTAGCGCGTCTTCCAGCCATCCGCCCGCATCGCCTGTCTCAACCGTCAGCCGCATCTTCTGCGCCGCGTCCAGCGCGGCAAGGGTGCGTGCCCGCCGCTCCGGCTGGTCGGGCCAGAGGTAGGACAGCAGCCGTTCCCTGTCCTCGGGGTCGCTCGGGTCGATGGGCTGTAAGTCCACACCGCGCCGGGCTGCGATGCGCACGGCAGAGGGCTGCGGAGCGGGGCCCGTCCAGTCCGGCGCAAGGGTCAGGATCGGTTCCTCCGGCCCATAGGACACCTCGCCCGCCTGCACGGCAAAACGGTCGAGCAACAGGTTGAGGCCCGCGCTGGCGCCAAGTTCCAGAAGATGCAGATCGCCCTCGGAATGGGCCGCCACGAGGTGCAGCGCCGGGACCAGAGCAGCAGCGCGCCGCACTTCGTTCGTTTGCGGCGGAGACCTGAGCCAGTCGAATAGTGCCTCTGACTGCGTCTCCATCGCGTGTTCGACCGCCGCCCAAAGCGCGGCATCCTTTGTCTCGAAGGGCGGCCAATGCTCGGCCAAACCGGCCTCGCGCCGCTGAACCAACCGGTGCAACGCACCGGCGAACCGAAGAGGCACCGAATCCGCTGCGCCCGCCGCATCGCCCGGCCAATCAAGGATCATCCGCCCCGCCGCCGTCTTGGGTGTCAGCCGGTCACCCGCAAGCGCAAGCACGCGCGCGGTGAAGGGCGATCCGAGCGCCGCACATGCCCTTGCCTGCTGGGCAAAGGCGGCGCGTACGCTCATTTGAAGCGGTCCATTAGCTTTTGCAGCGGGGATGGGTCGTCGGCCGGGGCATCCTCTGGCGCGGGGCGCGCGTGGGGTTCTTCCACCTTGGGCTTGGGCTTGGGCTTTTCCGACGACCGTGCTGGGGCCGTGCGCAGCGCGACCGCGTTCATGAACCGCCCGCCATCGCCGTCGGCAAGCGCGGCCGCGCCATCGGAAATCCCGCGGATCAGGTCATCGAGCCACGCCTCATCCGCCTTGGCGAAATCATGCAGCACGTAATTTGCGACCTGATCCTTGTGTCCCGGATGCCCGATGCCCAGCCGCACGCGCCGATAATCTTGCCCCAGATGCGCGTGGATCGAGCGTAGGCCATTATGCCCCGCATGTCCGCCGCCATCCTTCACACGGCATTTGCCCGGCGTGAGGTCCAGTTCGTCATGCAGCACGATGACGTCTTCCGGGCCGAGCTTGTAGAACTGCGCGGCTTCGGCGACCGATTGGCCAGATTTGTTCATGTAGGTCCCCGGCTTCAGCAGCAGCACCTTGTCGCGGCCCAGCCGTCCTTCGGTCACCTGTCCCTGAAACTTGCCGCGCCATGCGGGAAAGCCGTGATCGCTTGCGATCTGGTCAAGCGCCATGAACCCGATATTGTGCCGGTTGCGCGCGTATTTCGCGCCCGGATTGCCTAGACCGACGAAGAGCTTCATGGCGGGCTCCTTTGCAGGGGGTGTCTGGGCCTTACATGTCGTATCGAGACGAAATTTGCCAGAGGAGGCGGCGATGTACCTGACGATGAACCACTTCAAGGTGAAGCTTGGACAGGAAGAGGCGTTCGAAGAGGTCTGGTCCAGCCGCGACAGTCACCTCAAATCGGTGCCCGGCTTCAAGGCATTCCATTTGCTGAAGGGCGAAGAGAAAGACACCTACCGCGCTTATGCCTCGCACACGATGTGGGAGAGCGAGGCGCATTTCATCGACTGGACGAAATCCGAAGCCTTCCGTGAGGCCCACAAGGGCGCTGGCGGGAACAAGGGCCTCTACCTTGGCCCGCCGGAACTGGAGCTGTTCGAAAGCGTGCAGGAACTGGAATGATCCGCCATATCGTCCTGACGAAATTCCGCGACGATGTTCCGGAGGAGCAGATCGCCGGGATTTACGACGGCCTCGCCGCGCTCGTCGATACCTTGCCGGGTGCACGCAGGTTCACCGGAGGGCGGTCGACCAGCCCCGAAGAGATCGAGCGCGGGTACCTGCACGCCTTCACGATTGATTTTGCCAGCTGGGACGATCTGAAAACTTATGCCGACCATCCCGACCACCGCGCGCTTGGGTCCAAGATCGTCGAGCGGGCCGAAGGCGGCGTGGACGGGCTGATCGTGCTGGATATCGAGGTTTGATCGGTCTGACAGCGTGAAGCTGGTTCAGCCGCAGCAAGAGCCGCCCACTTGGATGGGCGGGCAGGGGACGGTTGCGTAAGAACAAAAGACGCAGCAATCCCCGGCGCGCGGTCTGAGGACCGTGTGACAGCCGGTGCATTCATAGAACCACTGGCACGCATCGGTCGGCATTGCCTCGGTCGCGACATGCCCGCAGGAGGGGCAGGTCAGAACGGTTTCAAGTGTTACCCCCTCGTTTTGCGTTTCCATAGCGCATACCCCGTCAGCATGAGAAATCCGGCCAGAACCGGCAGCAAAACAGCATCTGTATACAAGAACCCCACCAGTCCCGACAGCCCGAGTGAGGTAAGGACAGCGGGCAGGATCGGAGTGAAACAGCAGAGCGCAGCAATGGCCGATCCGGCCGCGCCAATTCTCAGAAGTCTGCCTGCCATTCGCGTCGTCCCCTATTCGTCAGCGCGATGTTCGTTCCGCGTAAGCCTTGAAATTGTTCAGGATTGCCGTCCAACCGCCCCGCTGCATCTCAACCGGATTCTTGGTTTCGACATCGAAAGCCATAGTCACCTCCGTCCCGTCCTCGGACGGGGCAAAGGTCGTCCGAGACTGCCTGCCACCGTCCGGTGCGAGGGCAATAGCATTCGGGGCGGTATGGACCTCCCAGACATGTTGGAGAGGGGCGGCGACGGTTGCGTGACGGCGATCTTGATGCCGGACATGCGGGAACTGCCTTGCTGCGTAACTGCCGAAGGATAGCCGCGTCTGGGGTGTGAAGATAGCCAAAGACCCCGCGAATGTAAAACGGGGCCCCGAAGGGCCCCGCTGCAAACCGGATTGTGGTCCGATCAATCTTCGTTCTGATCGCCTTCGGTGGCGTCATCGGGCGGGCCCATTTCCGTGGTGGGCACTTCGTCCGCAGCGACGTCTTCCTCGTCGTCATCGGCCTGGCTTGCCAGACCCGACGGCGCCGAGATGTTCGCGATGACGAAATCACGGTCGATGGTCGGCTTGGACCCTTCGGGCAGGTCGATCATCGAGATCGTTGCCGTGTCGCCGATATTCTCGAGACCCGAAATATCGAGCGTGATCTTCTCGGGGATATCGCCCGCGGTCACGACAAGTTCGACCTCGGGGCGCACCATGGTCAGGATGCCGCCCTTCTTGATGCCGGGGCAGTTCTCTTCGCCGGTGATTTCGACGGGGATGAACAGCGCGATCTTCGACGTCCGGCGCAGGCGCATGAAATCGACATGCGTCGGAAGGTCCTTCACCACGTCGCGCTGCACGTTCCGGCAGATCACGCGGACATCCTCGTGGCCATCGACCTTGAGGTTGTAAAGCGTTGCCAGGAACCGGCCAGCGCGCAGGTTCTTGATGAGGACATTGAACGGAAGGTTGATCGGCAGCGGATCGACACCGCCCCCGTAAACGATTCCCGGTACGAGATTTTCACGGCGTGCTTGCCGGGCGGCCCCCTTGCCTGTCCCCGTGCGCTCCGTGGCGTGCAGATCTGGGATCTCACCAGCCATGATGCATAACTCCTGTTTGCATTGGTCGGGCATCCTCCAAGGGTGTATGCCCGGGTTTCACAAGGCGTGGCGTATAGTCCGATAGACCCCCGTTGAAAAGGCCTTTCTTGACGGGTTGCGCGCGCGGCGCGAAGCGGGCAGAGCGAGCCAATGACCGGTCTTGCCAATGATCTTCGCCTCAGCGCGCGCACCTTCCCCGGCTTTGCAGCCATCGGCCTCTTCTGGGGCAGCTTTGCCGCGACCATCCCCGATATCAAATCCAGCCTCGGGATGAGCGATGGCATCTTCGGCACGGCGATGCTGGCAGGTGCCATCGGCGCCATCGGTGCGATGTGGGCCGCACCCGCGATCGACAAGCGCATCGGGGCCAATGCACCGGTTGTGGCGGCGCTCTTGGCGGCTGTGGCCTTCGCGGGGGTTGCGGGGGCTGGATCGGTGGCCCTGTTCGTCGTGGCGATCTTTTTTGCGGGCCTTGGTACGGGGCTTTTGGACGTGCTGGTCAATATCCGCGTCGCGGCAGCTGAATCCTCCTCTGGCCGGTCCTTGATGAACCTCAACCACGCCGGATATTCGCTGATCTACGGCATCGCGGCGGCCAGCATGGCAGTCCCGCGCGAGGCGGGGATCGCGCCCCTTTGGGTATTTCTCGGTATCGCGCTGATCGTCGCGGGCCTGTCGACGCGGATGAAAAGCCGGGTCGAGACGGGTGATGACGACACCGGACCCTCGGGCATGGGCGGGTTCAACCAGGTTGCCATCTGGACAGGAATTATCACGCTGATCGGTTTTCTGGCCGAGAACGCGACCGAGGGTTGGTCGGCGCTCCATGTCGAACGCACGCTGGGCGGGCGCGCGGCAGAGGGTGCGCTGGGCCCCGCGGTGCTGGGCCTGACGATGTTCGCCGGGCGCTTTGCCGGGCACCTTCTGACGATCCGCGGCAAAGAGGGCCGGGTCATCGTCGTTGCGGCGCTGGTCTGCGCGGCGGGGGCCGCGCTGGCCTCGGTCGCGACCGCGCCGTGGATGGCCTATCTCGGCTTCGGCATCCTTGGGCTGGGCGTGTCGGTCACCGCGCCACTCGCCTTTTCACTGGCGGGCCGCCTGGCGCCGCCCGGCAAGCGCGCGGTCACTGTCTCGCGCTGCTCGCTTCTTGGCTTCACCGGGTTCTTCATCGGCCCGCCCCTGATGGGGTGGATCAGCGAGGCACTGACACTGCGCGCGGCCTTTGGCTGGATCGCGGTGCTGACGCTACTGATGCCGCTGGCGCTTCTTGCACTGTCGCGGACTACATCCAGTCGCCTTCAAAATCCTTCGGGATAAGCAGGTTATCGCGGGACAGGTCCTTCACGGATTTCTCGCCGCAGAGCGCCATGGTTGTGTCGAGTTCCTTATGGATGACCTCGAGCGCGCGGGTCACGCCCTGCTCGCCCATTGCACCTAGCCCGTAGACAGCGGCGCGGCCGATGTAGGTGCCCTTTGCGCCCATGGCGAGCGCCTTCAGCACGTCCTGACCCGATCGGATGCCGCTGTCGAGATGTACCTCGACCTTGTCGCCCACGGCATCGAGGATTTGCGGCAGCATCCGGATCGAGGACAGCGCGCCGTCAAGCTGGCGGCCACCATGGTTCGACACGATGATTGCGTCGGCCCCGACATTCAGAGCCTTCTTGGCGTCCTCGACGTCGAGTATGCCCTTCAGGATCAGCGGACCGCCCCACATTTCCTTGATCTTCTTTATCTTTTCCCAATCAAGCGACGGATCAAAGCTTTCGGCGGCCCAGACCGACAGCGAGCTGAGATCGCTGACGCCGGTCACATGGCCAACGATATTGCCGAAGCTTTTGTTCTTCGTCTTGGCCATCGCCATCATCCACGACCACTTGGTCGACAGATCGGCGATATTCGCAACGGTGGGCTTGATCGGAACGGTCAGCCCGTTCTTTAGGTCGCGGTGCCGTTGTCCGAGGATCTGGAGGTCCAGCGTCAGCACCAGCGCCGAGCATTTCGCCTCTTTCGCGCGCTCGATCATGCGGGTGACGAAATCCCAGTCGCGCATCACATAGAGCTGGAACCAGAACGGCTTGTTCACCGCATCCGCCACCGCCTCGACCGAACAGACCGACATGGTCGACAGCGTGAACTGCGTGCCGAACTTGTGCGCCGCGCGGCAGGCGAGGATTTCGCCATCTGCCCATTGCATCCCGGTCGAGCCCACCGGCGCCAGCGCGACGGGCATCGACATATCCTGTCCGATCATCTGGCTCGCGGTCGACCGTCCGGTCATGTCCACCGCCACCTTCTGGCGTAGCCGGATCAGGTCGAAATCGGATGAATTCTCGCGGAAGGTCTGTTCCGTCCAGCTCCCGGATTCGGTGTAGTCGTAGAACATCTTCGGCACGCGGCGCTTGTAGATGCGGCGAAGGTCCTCGATTTCGGTGATCACGGGCATTGGACGGGTCCTTTTCGGGCGACTTTTTCTTGTGTTAGCGGCGCGGCGGGGCCTGCGCAACGGCGCGAATGTCTCAGGTGAACGTGACGGTCAGCGGCTCGAACGGCGCGCCGTGAATTTGGGTGCGCCACGTCTCGCCCGGCTGCATTTCATGCCCGTCGAGAAGCGTGCCGGTTGTGACCACGTCGCCCGGCTGGATCAGTGGGTGATCGGTGCCCTGGATCGCGTCCAACAAAAAGCGCAGCGCCTGCACCGGACCTCCGAGCACGTATTCACCGCGACCCGTGCCGATCAGCATCTCGCCGCAATACAGATCGCAGGTCAGCGCCGACAGGGTGGCGACGGGATCAGGCCCAAGCTCTGCCAGTTCGTGCTGTGGCCCGATGAACAGTTTGCCGTGCAATCCGAACCCGGCCATGCAATCTGGCGCGACGAAGCGCCAGCCGGGGTAGGGCGAGAAGACAACCTCGAACCCATGAGCGGCCCAGTCGATGGTCTTCATCAGCGCGGCGTCGTCCATATCTGCAGACGGGGTCGAGGAAAAACCGAATACGATCTCTGGCTCGATGCGCGGCTCGGTCAGGTGGGGCAGGGCGACCGTCGCCGTTTCGCTATCCAGATACGCCAGCGTGTCGTCCCAGACATCGCCCCAGATCGGGCCGGTAATGTTGTATTTCTTCCAGATCGTGCTGTTCGTGAACCCGATCTTGCGGCCTTTCGGCACCTCGCCCGCATCAAGCCGCAGCGCGCGCAGGCGCAAGGACACGGCCTGTGCGTCCGCCATCGTGAATTGTGGAAAGGTGTCCGACAGCGGCGTGATCTGGCGCAGACCAGCGCGCGCGTCCAAAAGATCCCGCGCAATCCCGTCGATATCCTGTGGTGTCATGTGCAGCCCTCCCCGCCGCGATGCCGGATCAAACTGGCATCGGTTGCGGGGCAGGGCAAGCGCGGCTCAGGCGCGATGGGCGCCGTCCGCGAGAGAGGCGACGAAGGTCAGGACCTCTGCCACCGGCTTGCCCTCGGCGATTTGCGCCACAATGGCGCTGCCGACGACCGTGCCATCGGCGATTCCTGCGATGCTTTCAGCGGCCTCGGGCGTCTTGATGCCGAAGCCGACGATCACCGGTAGGTCCGTCTTGGCCTTGATGCGGGCGACCTCGGGCGCGACATCCGCCGCCTGCGCCTCGGCCGCGCCGGTGATGCCGGTGATCGAGACGTAATAGACGAAGCCGGATGTATTCTGCAGCACCTTGGGCAGGCGCTTGTCATCCGTCGTCGGCGTGGCGAGGCGGATGAAATTGAGGCCGGCCGCCTGCGCGGGGATGCACAGCTCGTCATCTTCCTCGGGCGGCAGGTCCACTATGATCAGCCCGTCGATCCCGGCCGCCTTTGCGTCGGCAAGGAACCGGTCCACGCCGCGCGAATAGATCGGATTGTAATAGCCCATCAGCACGATTGGCGTGGTATCGTCGCCCTCGCGAAAGCGGCGCGCCATCTCTAGCGTCTTTTCCAGTGTCTGCCCGCCTTCCAGTGCGCGCTGCCCGGCCAGCTGGATGGTAGAGCCGTCCGCCATCGGATCGGTGAACGGCAGACCCAGTTCGATCACGTCGACGCCTGCGCCCGGAAGGCCCTGCATGATCTCGAGCGCCGTGTCATAATCGGGATCACCCGCCATCATGTAGGCGACGAAGGCCTTCTTTCCCTCGTCCTTGAGGGCGGCGAATTTGGCGTCGATGCGGGACATGGGCTACCTATCTCTAAAGCCCGACCGATGTGCCGCATGCCCAGACGGAAATCAAGCGCCGCCGTTCCCACTTGCGGTCATGATCATCCAGCGCTTGCCGAACCGGTCGCTGAGCGTGCCGAAGAGCGGTGTCCAGAAGGTCGGCGCAAGTGGCATACGAACCTCGCCGCCCTCCACGAGCGCGTCCCAGACACGGCGGGTTTCGGCCTCGCCCTCAAGTTCCAGCGCGATACTGCAGCCTGCCATCTGGGGCGCGTCTTCGGACGGATCGTCGCTGGCATAGATCATCCCGTTCCCGACCCTGACAATCGCGTGCATGACGGCGTCCGTGGGCACGTCCGGCATGCCTTCGCGCGCCTCGGGCGGCATGTCCCCCAGCGTCATGATCTGCGGCGCGCTTCCGAAAATCTGGCCATAGGCCTCGACCGCCTCGCGGCAGTTGCCGTGAAAAAAGACGTATGGAATCGGTTTCATGTCAGTCTCCCCCGCTGATGCGAGCAGTCTACCACCAAGCCGCGCCTTGTCAGTCCTCGCCTGCGCCGATATGAGCGGCGGGCAATTTCCGATAGGTGCATCATGGGTTTCAAGACCGGGATCGTAGGCTTGCCGAACGTTGGCAAATCCACGCTGTTCAACGCGCTGACGCGCACGGCCGCGGCGCAGGCCGCGAACTTTCCCTTCTGCACCATCGAACCGAATGTCGGCGATGTCGCCGTGCCCGACCCGCGCCTGTCGGAACTGGCGGGGCTTGCCGGGTCGAAGCAGGTAATCCCGACGCGCATGACCTTCGTTGATATCGCGGGCCTCGTGAAAGGCGCCTCGAAGGGCGAAGGGCTGGGCAACCAGTTCCTCGCCAATATCCGCGAATGCGACGCCATCGCCCATGTGCTGCGCTGTTTCGAGGACGGCGACGTGACCCATGTCGAAGGCCGCGTCGATCCGGTGGCCGATGCCGAGACGATCGAGACCGAACTGATGCTCGCTGATCTTGAATCCATCGAAAAGCGCTTGCAGAACATCGTCCGCAAGGTGCGCGGCGGCGACAAGGAGGCGGTTCAGCAAGAGCGCCTCTTGAATGAGGCGCGCAAGGTGCTGGAAGACGGCCAGCCAGCCCGCACTGTCGACGTGTCGTTCGAAGACGCCAAGGCCTGGGCAATGCTGCAGCTGCTGACGACCAAACCCATCCTCTACGTCTGCAATGTGGCCGAGGATGAGGCGGCATCGGGCAACGCCCATTCCGCCGCCGTGGCCGAAATGGCCGAGCGGCAGGGCGCCGCCTGCGTCGTGATTTCGGCCAAGATCGAGGAAGAGATCAGCCAGCTTGACGCCGACGAGGCCGAGATGTTCCTGTCGGAACTCGGTCTGGAAGAGGCCGGTCTCGACCGCCTGATCCGCGCGGGATACGAGCTCTTGGGCCTCCAGACCTATTTCACAGTCGGCCCCAAGGAAGCCCGCGCCTGGACGATCCGCGAGGGCACACTGGCCCCGCAGGCCGCCGGTGTGATCCATGGCGATTTCGAAAAGGGTTTCATCCGGTCCGAAACGATTTCCTACGATGATTTCATCGCAGCGGGCGGCGAACAAGGCGCGAAAGATGCTGGCAAGATGCGGGTCGAGGGCAAGAGCTATCTGGTGAAGGACGGGGACGTTCTGCACTTTCTCTTCAACGCATAGGTCTGCACAGAAGCGGCGCGATCATCTGAATCCGGACGTCAGCCGCACGCCTCTACAGTGCCTCCACCGCCGCATCCACGCCACAGCCCGCCCGCGTCGTAACGCACTGGCGCGAAACCGCTTCAAGCGGGCAGGAGCCTTGGCCTAACCTGCGCAAAACGCAGCGTGGCGCAGAAGGATAACCAAATGACCGATGATCCACTCTTCCTGCTTCTAATGATCGGTCTCGGGCTTCAGGTGCTCGGCTTTACCCTGCGCGACGAGCTTGCTTTGCGCGTCGTCGTCGGCGCGGGTCTGTGTTTCGACATCGCCTTCTACGCGCTTCGGGCTGAGCCGATCTGGATCTCCGTCGGCACCAATGCGCTTCTGGTCCTTGTGAACCTCGTCCTCGTCGTCTTCGTTCTGCTGGAGCGTACGACCTTCGGGATGACCAAGCGCGATCAAACCCTGTTCGAGCAATTCCGTACGCTGTCGCCCGGCCAATTCCGCCGAATCAATCGTCTTGGCCTGTGGCACATCGCAGACACCGAACGCGAAATCCTGCGCGAGGATTCGGCGTCCGATCAGCTGTTCTATGTCGACGGAAAGACCTTCTGGATCGAGAAACGCGGCACCCGCTACGACGCGGCGGGCCCGTCCTTTCTGGGCGAGATCATGTTCCTGCGCGGCGGCAGCGCCAGCGCCTCGGTCATCCTGCCAGCGGGCACGCTTTACATCGTCTGGCAGGTCACCGACCTCAAGCGCCTGATGGCCCGCAACAAGGCCCTCGAGAACGCGCTCATCGCCCGCTTCAGCCTCGACCTGGCCGACAAGGTCGCCCAAAGCGTGCCGCTTCCCGGTGCCCCGAAACTGGTCTGAATTCGGGCCATCCCGCACGCCAGTTTCTCCTTGCCCACCCCGATCCCGGTCGATAAACGGGCAAGCGGAGACGTGGCCGAGTGGTCGAAGGCGCTCCCCTGCTAAGGGAGTAGGCCCGGAAGGGTCTCGAGGGTTCGAATCCCTTCGTCTCCGCCACTATTGTTGAGCATATACCTGTTTTGGTTGATACTTTTCAGGTAAGAGTTTTTCGTGTCCCCCAGTTTGTCCCCCATCGAAACCGCGACCGCTCTGGAGCTTGCCGGAATATGTCGGCCAATTACTCGTCTCTCGTTGCGAGTTAGTGCTCCAAACACGCGTCGATTTGCGGTCTAGCACTGTCCAACTTCAATTCCGGTGCAAGCTTGGCGAAGTACATCGGATCGGCCACGCGCCGAGGCGCCGCGAGCCGTAGGCCCCACTCCAATCCTCCAATCCGCTTACATTGCTTAGCCTTCGGTCTCACCGGATAGTCAGCTCCCTCATGACTGGCCAGCTGCACGACACGCGACGCCGCCAGGCAAGACGTGCTCGCGTACATCGTGTTGTCTTACAATCTGATGCGCAAAAACACGAACCACGCAACGCTGCAGCCCTTAGATTTTGAGATTGGACATCATGGGCTGAACAAGGCAGGTGTGGACGTGGCTAGGGGCTATCCAGACCTTGCCGTCGTCCTGTCACATGAGGATCGTTTTGCTGGTCGATCCGTTTTCAATCTTGTTGGAAAACGTGCATGGATAAGCATGCCTTTCCAATAAACATTGATCGGAGGAGAAAAAACACCGTGCATAGGTGATCACGCTCAGTGAACATGAACGCCACTCGAAGTCACTAAGAACGTGTGCGGTCTCAGCGGTAGAGCGTGAAGTCTTGGGCTCCCGTATGTGAACCGCGACAGCGAATTTCTGGGGCATCTGTTCGAGACGACCGTTGCGCGGTGCATCGAGGAAGGCCTCGTCAGCGGCCAGCGCATGGCCATCGATGCCAGCCTGATCCGCTGCCTGGCAGGGCATTGCGGAGCAATGTGCCGAGAGGGGAGGCGGATGCAAATAAGCAGAACTCAACTCCGAATGAGGATTGGGATGCGAGGCAGATCGACCCCGCCGACGCGCCCCGCGCGAGTATCTTGACACGCTGGACGAGGCCGCGTTCGGTGCGGCAAGCAAGGTCCAGCCCGTTTTCACGTCGCATTCTGACCCGGCAAGCCAGTGGGTGCGGCCTGTGAAGGGCCGGCATTCTCTAGCTATTCCGACAACTACCTGATCGACACGGACCATGGCGTCATCATTGATGTCGAGGCGACCGGGCTTGTCCGGCAGGCAGAGGTCGGATCGACCAGGACCATGCTGGAACGGGTGAAGACCAGGTTCGACCTGCACCCCGAACGCCTGATCGCGGATACGGCCTATGGCACCGGGCCGATGCTGGGCTGGCTGGTCGACCGCAAGATCGCGCCGCACATACCGGTCTTCGACAAGTCCGGGCGCAACGATGGCACCTGGACGCGGGCAGACTTCGAGTGGGACGCCGAGAACGACCAATTCATCTGCCCGGAGGGCCATGAGCTAAAGCAGTTTCGCCGGAACTACTCCGACCCGAACCGGGGACCAACCGGCAAGGGCGTCGCAAAATACCGTTGCCTGAAGCTCACCTGCCAAGCCTGTCCCTCGAAGTCACGATGCTGTCCAAACGCCGATTTCCGCTCCATCACCCGCGAAGAACACGAAGATGCCCGCCAGGTCGCTCGCGACATCGCCAAGACCAGACAATACGCCATCTCGGTGAAGCTCCGGAAAAAGGTCGAGATGTTCTTCGCGCACCTCAAACGCATCCTTGGCTTGGGGCGGCTCCGATTACGTGGTCCATGCGGCGCAAAAGACGAATTCCTCCTCGCCGCCACCGCCCAGAACCTACGCAAACTGGCGAAGATCTTTCCTGCACCGCAGCAAATGCGCAAAGCTCGATAGGAAAGGCGCGCGCACCGGATTTGGAACAGCTATTTCTGCGCCCGCAAACGGTAGTTTTTCTACAGAGTGGGCGGATTCCGGTCATTCGCTGCACGCTGTTCGAATGTCAGCTTAGCGGCTCCGCCGCAAATCCCGCAGCACAAAGCCGGTCTCGAAGCTCCTGCATCTTCGCTGGGTCCCTCAGCGGCATTCGCTTGGCATCTGCGACAGAAATGTCGGGCAGAACATCTCGGGCGGCCGCGACTGCGGCACGCGCCGGTTCGGGTCGCCCGAGTGCGACGTGACTTGCCACCAACAGGAAATGCGCGAGATACCAGCGCGGCATGCGGTGGATGGCGTGTTCGGCCCAGTGGATCGACGCGTCGTAGTCGCCCGCCGTGTAATGGGCCAGCGCCAGACCCGAGAAGCGGAAGAAGATGCTGGGATCACGAGGGTTCATCCGGATCGCGATTTCTTGGTTCGCGATGGCTTCCTCTGCCCGGCCGACGATGGCGAGAGCGGTGCCGAGGTTGCCGTAAGCGAGCGAGCAGTTGGGGTTTAACTCGACCGCACGTTCCAAGGCCGCTATCCCTTCATCAAGCCGGTGCAACCCCCAGCAACTGATGCCAAGCGCCCAATGTGCATACTCGTTGCGGTCGTCGAGCTGCGTGGCGCGACGGCCAAGGGCGTAAGCCGCTTCCATCGAAGGGCCCGGGTCTTGGGCGAAGCCCAGAATGGCGATGTGGTGGTTGATCAGCGACAGGACCATGTTGGACTCGGCGCTTTCCGGGTCGATCGCAAGAGCGCGCTCGAGCAAAGTCTTGGCCGAAGCATAGGCCTCGGGCGTGAAATCGTAGAGCAGGTGCCAGGACCGCATGGTAAGCTCCCAGACAGTCAGGTCTGGACGGTTCAGGCGTTCAACAGGCGCCTCGACGGTGCTGAGATGCACGATGGTCTGGATCGACGCGACGACTTGCCGGGTGATCTCGTCTTGCAGGTCGAACACGTCCTCGATGCAGCCATCGTAACGATCCGACCAGACATGCCCGCCGGTCAGCCCGTCGATCAGCTGCGCGGTGACGCGCACCCGCTCGCCCGCGCGCCGCACACTGCCCTCCAGAACGAAACGCACGCCAAGCTCGGCCGCCACGCGCCGGACATCAACGCTTTCGCCCTTGTAGGTGAAGGTTGTGTTGCGGGCGATGATGAACAGCCATGGCGACCGCGACAGGGCGGTGATGATGTCGGCAGTAATCGCATCCGAGAAGTATTCCTGACCAGGATCATCCGACATGTTCTCAAAGGCCAGCACGGCGATGGAAGGTTTGTCGAGGCGGGGCGGCAGGATTGAAGATGGATTAGCGGGCGTTGATACCTCGATCTGCGTCCGCAGGTCGAGCTTGGTGGAGACCCCGAGTTTCCGGTAAATCGTCGCAAGATGGGTGCGCACGGTCGATGGAGCGAGGTTCAGGCGGTCGGCGATCTGCTGATAGGTTTCGCCACCCGCGAAAGCCTCGGCGATCTGTCGCTCACGAGGGCTCAGAGGATCACCGGTGACGTTCATGCTGACGGTGCGTCTTGCCGCAAGGCATCTATCATCCGTGCGTTGTCGAGCGCGATGACACTTTGGTCGGCAAAGGTCTGCGCAAGCGTGGTGGCCTGCGCACCGAAGGGCCGGACCGACTGCCGGTAAATCGTGAAGGCGCCGACCAAGCTATCGCCTGACATCATCGGGATGGCGACGAAGGATCGGGCGCCGCCGAGCATAGCGGTCGCATAGCGCAGCGGATCGTCGGTCTGGAATATTTCCTCGGCCCGAACGTCATAGATGTTCACAACGGCAAGGTTTGTTGCCAGTCGACCGAGACCAGTGCGTGGGCTGGCCATGAAGATGCCTTGCGTGTCGAGCCAGTCCCTGAACGGCTTGGGGATGCCCCGTGTGTGGCTGGCCGCGTATCTCCCCTGCCCACGATAATCAAAGAGAATGCCGAACTCCGCTTCGCAGAGGTCAAGTGCAAAACCGAGGATCGACGACATCACAGCGTCGATGTCGCCGCGCGACCGGCTGATGATGCGCAGCACCTCGGCGAGCGCCTGCTCGCGACGCAGCGACTCCTCAAGGCTCAGCGCGAGGTCCGAGATGACGGCCGCGTGGTCGGTGAGCATCTCCGATGTAGGCAGAGCACCACCCAGCCGGGCATGCAGTTCCAGCTTGGATGACACTTCGAGCTTACGGTAGATCGTGGCGAGATGGGTGCGCACAGTCGACGGTGCGATGCCCAGCCGGGCGGCGATCGCCTGATAGGTATCCCCCTGCGCATAGGCGCTGGCGATCTCAATCTCGCGGGGACTGAGGATGTCTTCGGGCGA
>CBFIJK010000005.1:0-100912 GCA_965662745.1 uncultured Paracoccaceae bacterium | reverse complement strand
AACAGCGGGGGCGTCTGGCCGAGGAAACGGGCGAGAACGATAATTTCCGCGTCAAACGCTATATCGCGAAGTACACGATCAACCCCGCGATCACCCATGGCATGTCCGCCCATATCGGATCGCTCGAGGTCGGCAAGCGCGCCGATCTGGTGCTATGGAAACCTGCGTTTTTCGGCGTGAAGCCTGAATTGGTGCTTATGGGTGGCTCGATCGTCTGTGCGCAGATGGGCGATCCGAACGCGTCGATCCCCACGCCGCAGCCGGTCTATTCGCGCCCCATGTTCGGCGCGATGGGACGCTCGGTCGAACATTCTTCGGTGACTTTCGTCTCGGCGCTCGCCGCCGACGAGGGCATCGGCGCAGCACTCGGCCTGCGCAAAGAGGTGCTTGCGGTGTCGAACACGCGCAAGATCGGAAAGTCGGACATGGTGATGAACGACGCGACCCCCGCGATGGAGGTTCATCCCGAAACCTACGAAGTCCGAGCGGATGGCGAGCTTCTGACTTGCGAGCCCGCCAAGGAATTGCCGATGGCGCAGCGATATTTCATGTATTGATTGGACATGCGCGCGCTTGTTCTCATCGCTTTGGCCGCCTCTCCGGTGGCTGCAGACTGTCCGACAGCCGCCGATATGGACGGCGGCATACGTCTTCTTCTGTCCAGTGGAACAACGGAAACCTATCGCCGCATCGCGCCTGATCTTGTCTCGGTGCGTTCCATGTCGAGCACGACGGGCCTGCTGACTGTGCGCGCGAAAGGGGTCTATGCTCTTAGCTACGAGAAACTGGACGAGGAGGGTTTGACCGACCCCAGCGGCGTTTCACGCTATGATTTCCCGATGAGTTTTGCCGAAATGCCGCGCCCTGAAGAAGGAACGACATGGCAGGTGCCTCTCATCCGTCACGAAGGGGAAATGCCGCCCGAGACCGAGATGCGGGTTTACTATTTCGGACCGACCGAGCCTTGGGCCATTGGTCCATGCACTTACGACCGGATGCATATTTCCGTGCTGTATCCTGCAACGCCCGGGGAAGCCGACTTGGGCGAGTGGATCGGGCATATGTATTACATTCCCGAACTTGGCTTTGCCGTCTTCGTCGGCATCTCCGAGCCCGGGAACTCTGACTATTTCTTCGAATATACCGCGATCGAGGCGGTCGAATGACCGGTTCGGTGGCCCCTGCAATCTTCGCGCAAGCCGGTCATGCAGCACCGGCATTGGTCATAGCGCCCCTGCGCGCCTATCTTGTGCCCCAAGGGAGGAAACCGGATGTGACCCCACAGGAGGTTTCCAATGACAGATATCACCACGCAGCACGCGGCGACGGATCATGGCATTCGCGCGCGCATCGACGCATTCTTTGCGAGCCTTGGCATGGGCTTCAACGCCTATCTCGAACGCGCCGGCCGGATCGACGAGGTGCGCAGTCTTCAGGCCAAATCGGATGCCGAGTTGAAAGAGCTTGGGATCGAGCGGGACCGGATCGTGCATCATGTCTTCAGCGACCTGATGGGCATCTGAACCGTTCGGCTGGGCGCGCGCGATGATCGTTGCGCGCTCAGTCCTGCGCGCGGGCCATTGGTCTGGCGTCCCCATCGGCGAGGTGCGACTCGATTACGAGGCGCGCATCCTGCGCCGCAAGCGACTGACGCTTGAGGGCGGCGGTGATCTTCTGGTCGATCTTCCCGAAACGATCAGCCTGGATGAAGGCGATGCGCTGTCCTGCGAGGCTGGCCTCGTTGCCGTACGTGCGGCGGACGAGCCCCTGATCGAGGTGCGCGGCCCCCGTCTTGCGCGGCTGGCCTGGCATATCGGCAACCGTCACACCCCCTGCGAGGTCCATGACGACCGCCTTGTCATCCGCCGGGATCACGTCCTTGCCGACATGCTGGCCCGCCTTGGCGCAGACGTGACCGAAACGCACGGCCCTTTCACGCCCGAGGGCGGCGCCTATGGCCATGGCCGAACTTTTGGCCATGATCACGACCCTTCGGCCCATTCCCATCAGCACTAGGGAGCGCGCAGAATGGCCCTCTTCGCCCCGGAAAACCGGCAGAAATCCGATCGCCACAGCAAAGTCTACACCGCCTATGAGATCGCTCATACGCTGGTCGATTTCGGCGCGGCGGTCTGTTTCATCATTGGGTCGGTGGCGTTCCTTTTCGAAGATTGGCAAAGCTTTGCGACCTGGAACTTCCTGATCGGATCGGTTCTTTTCGCGGTCAAGCCGACCTTGCGGCTGATGCGGGAACTTCAATTCCTTCGCCTTGAACAGGTGCCCGATGACGGCTGATCTTCTGACGCTTACGCAATGGCTTTCGCCCGCCTTCCCGGTCGGGTCCTACGCCTATTCGCACGGGCTTGAGACGGCAGTGGTGCAGGGCGATGTGACGTCCGGCGATGCGCTATTCGACTGGTTATCAGATGTGATCCGCTTTGGCGCCGGGCAGGCGGATGCGATCCTTTTGGCGGCGGCCCATCGCGGTGAGGATGCCGAAGCGTTGGCGCAAACCGCGCTGGCGCTCGCCGCGTCGAAAGAGCGCGCGCAGGAAACGCTTGACCAGGGCCGCGCCTTTGCCGAGGCCGTTTCTGCACTGGGCGAACCCCTTGCGCCGATGGCCTATCCTGTCGCTGTCGGCGTTGCGGCGCGGCGGCTGGACCTGCCGACAGCGACCGTCGCCTCGCTTTACCTGCACGCCTTCTCGTCGAACCTCGTATCGGCGGCGGTGCGTTTCGTGCCGCTTGGCCAAGCCGAGGGGCAGCGCGTTCTGGCGCGTTTGCATGGGCGGATCGAAGAGACGGCAGCGCAGGTGGCCACAGCCGATCCCGCAGACATCGCGACAAGCGTCTTCGCCAGCGACATCGCCGCAATGGCCCATGAAACCCAAGAGGTCAGGATTTTCAGAACATGAGCAGCCCCAATGGCCCCTTGCGCGTCGGGATCGGCGGTCCCGTCGGCGCGGGCAAGACAACTCTGACCGAAAAATTGTGCCGCGCGCTGACGGATCGCTATTCGGTCGCTGTGATCACCAACGACATCTACACGCGCGAGGATGCCGATTTCCTGATGCGCGCGCAGGTGCTGCCTGCGGACCGGATCCGGGGCGTCGAGACGGGGGGCTGCCCCCATACCGCGATCCGCGAAGATGCGTCGATCAACCTCGCGGCCGTGGCCGATCTGAAAACCGCGTTTCCAGACCTCGATATCATCCTGATCGAGTCCGGCGGCGACAATCTGGCCGCGACCTTCAGCCCGGAACTGGCCGATCTGACGATCTACGTGATCGACACGGCCGCTGGTCAGGACATTCCGCGCAAGAAGGGACCGGGGCTGGCGCGGTCCGACATTCTGGTGGTGAACAAGACCGATCTTGCGCCGCATGTGGGGGTCGATGTTGAACTCTTGGCCAAGGATGCCGCAACTGCGCGCGAAACCCGGCCCTTCGTCATGGCAGCGCTGCGGTCGGGGCAGGGCGTGGATGAAATCGTCGCGCTGATCGAACGCGAAGGGGGCCTTGTCGCCTAGGGCGTGGCCGCCTCTGTTCCGGTTTCTGCTTCGGGCTGTTCTTGCTGGAAGGGCAGGGTGATGCCCGCCTTGTTCAGCTCTTCCGCGATCTGCAAGGCGCGCTTGCGGAAACGCGGCGCGCCCATGCGGTCGGCGACGTTGTTGCAGACGATGGCGTTGAGATAGTCTCGCTTTCGCGCCGACAGAACGCGGGTCAGTTCCAGAAGATAGCTGCGGGTCGTGCGCCGTGCACGCAAGGTGCGGGCGATGCGGGCGGGTGTCAGGTTATCCTCGTCGTAAAGCGCGAAGAGACCGTGCAGCATCCCGCCTTCCTCCAGCATGGCCTGCGGCGTATCGCCGAAATGGCGCAGCGGGTGGTGGCGGATATGTGGGCGGTTGAACTGCGCGGCGTGGGCGGCATCGGCGACGACGGCCGGATCGTAGAACACATGTGCCTCGTCCGCGCCGTCCAGCATGTCGGGCGCATAGCCATAGCGCGATGTGAAATCGAGGACGCGGGCCTGAGGATACCGCGCATCGGAGCCTGAGCGCGCGGGCGTCAGCGTGGCTTGCGGCGCGATGGCAAAGACCGTCGCGCCGGGGGAAGCGACGGAATAGGCGCAGGCGGCATGGGCCGAGGTGCCAGCGCCAAAAAACAGCACCCGTTCGAAGGCATCGAACAGGCCCTTTTCCGTCAGCTCGTCAAACAGCTCGAACACAACATCCGCCCGGAACCAGTCCGTCTTGGCGGCGATCAGCGACAGCGCGGACCAGCCGAACGCATCGCGCAGCGCATGGGCGCGCGGCAGGTCGGGATCGGCCCCGTTGGCGATATCGTCCACCGTTTCAAAGGTGACGACCAGCGTTTCAGAACCTTCGGCAAAGGCCGCCCAATGCCCGTCCCCGACAGCACGCACAAAGCGCCGCTTTGCGGAAATCCCCTGCAATCGCGTCAGGATCGGTGTGGTCGCGTCGGATGTCTGGTCCGCCGCCATATCAGCGTCGCCTGTCATTTCGCCCTCCGTTGCCGGAAACATATTCGCGAAAAATGGCGATTTTAGGGAGCTTTGTCCGCATATTGGCAACGCCGGACGCAAAATCAGAGGCGCACACGCGTAGGATTTGCCCGGCTGTTTACGATGGGCTAGCATGGCCATGATACAAGAACGCGTCCGAAAAGGGCGCATCGAGGCAGTGCATATCGGGTGAGACCCGGACAGGAGCGTTCCTTTTGGACTATGCGCGCAAGCGTTTGACCCCGGTCGATGTCGGGGCGGGTGTGCATCTCGACACGGTAATCGAGACGCCGGATGCCGCGCGCGCGATGATCGTATTCCGCACCGGTTTCAAGGCGACGGACCTTCGAGAGGTGCCGGGCACGAAGCCCGTCAATGCCCGTTCGATCAATGGCGGTGTGATCGTCGATGCCGAGGTCGAGCTGCGCGATGGGGCCATGCGCCTGCCGCTGGAGCAAGAGTTCTGGATCCAGCCAAGCATTGCCCAGCCTGAACTCTTCGAAGGCCTGAATGTCGGGATCGCCGTGCGCTGCGGCGAGCCGCCAGAGGTCGTTCTCGATTGGCTGACCTACCACGCGCGCGAGCACGGGATGCAGGCGGCGCTGATCATCGACCGGCTGGCGGGGGCCGATGGCCCGGCGCTTGACCTTTCGCTGGCCCGGGCAGAGATCACCGGGCTGAAAAAGGTCATCCTCCTTTATCCCGGCCTGCCGACGGGCCATCCGAACATGGGCCCCGAGACCGATCCTTATTACGCGCCCGACGCGCCCGGCAAGGACCGGATGGAAGAACCCGCGCCCGATCCCTGGACGGCGCCGTTTGTCGAATTCACGCTCTATGAACACCTCCGCGCGCGGTATCTGTCAAAGGCCCGCGCGATCATGAATGTCGACCTGTCGGACCTTGTCGCGCCCATCGACGGCTCGACCATCTTCGACCGGGCCGTCCAGTCGAAACAGGGCCTGGCGCAGCTTGTTGCCCGGCGCGTCTACCCTTGGGCCTTGCGCAAGGGCAAAGAGGCGACCTTTGGTGATCACATTTGCCGCCGCTTCGACGGTCAGCCGTCGAACCCGCGCTGGTGCATCGCGCCAGGCAAACTGCCGGATGCGACCGTGCTGCGGCTTATCCGCGTGGTGGGCGCTGAGGCAGACGATACTCCTTACCTCTATTATCGCTGCACCGCTCTGCGCCATCCGGGCCAGAAGGTTGCGGCGATCGTGCCCAAGACCTCGCTGGTGGAAGATGACGAGCTGATCGCGATGATGACGGATCGCTTCGGGTCCGATCCCGTGCGCGCGCCGGTCGAAAAGCTGAAACCCATGAAAAAGGTTGAGCGGGGGCGCACCGGCATTGTCACGACGATGAAGAACGAGGGCCCGTTCATCCTGGAATGGCTCGCCTATCACAGGTCCATCGGGGTCGAGGATTTCCTTGTCTACACCAACGATTGCAATGACGGCACCGACACGATGCTCGATCTCTTGCAAGACAAGGGCTATGTTCAGCACCGCGACAATCCCTTCAAGGGCACGGGGCTGAAACCCCAGCACGCCGCGCTTCAGGCGGCTGAATCCGAACCGACCGTCAAGGCGCAGGACTGGACGATTTGCATGGACGTGGATGAATTCATCACGATCCATGTGGGGGACGGCACGCTTGACGATCTTTACGATGCCGTACCGGATGCCAACCTGATTTCGCTGAACTGGCGGCTTTTCGGGAATGCAGATGTGCATGAATTCGAAGACCGGTTCATCACACGGCAATTCACCCTTTGCGCGCCGGAATTTTGCAACAAGCCGCATCAGGCCTGGGGCTTCAAGACGTTGTCGCGCAACAGGGGGATCTTCAAGAAGATGGGGGTCCACCGGCCCAAAGGCCTCAAGCCCCAGCTTGTGGGAGAGGTGAATTGGGTCAACGGGTCGGGCCAGCCCCTGCCGCAATCCATGTGGCGCAATGCCTGGCGCACGAATTCCGACACCTACGGGTATGATCTGGTGACGCTGAACCATTACGCTGTGCGCAGCGCCGAAAGCTTCCTCGTGAAACGCGACCGTGGCCGTGTGAACCATGTCGACCGCGATCAGGGGCTCGCCTACTGGTTCCGCATGAACCACAACGCGATTGAGGACCTGTCGATCCAGAAACGTCTTGGCCGCGCGGACGAGGAATTCGCGCGTCTGATGGCCGATCCCGAAATCGCAACCGCCCACGCCTATTCGGTCGCTTGCCACCGCGCCAAGATCGAAGAGCTGAAGGCGACCGAGAACTACGCTAATTTCTACGCCGAACTGACCGGCGACAAGATGGAACGCCTGTCGAAGATGCTGAAGCATTTCGGCGCGGGCGTGTTTCTGGCGGGGCCAGAGGCGATCCCCGATCACGTCTGGCAACAGGACGATCCGCCGGACAATTTCTTTTTCACCGTGCAGAACAAGGCGCAGGTTCACTAACAATTCGCGGACAAGCGAAGCTGGGGCCTGCTATGGGGGGTCCGAGGGGCAGAAAGGGCAAGGCCGATGGCTACCGAATATCAGATCGCCGCACTTTGGATGGAAGGGCGGCTTAGCTTTCTTGAAGAGCTGTGTCTCAAGTCCTTCGTCGACAACGGGCATCACGTGGTTCTCTACCACTACGGCCCGCTCGAAAATGTCCCAGAGGGGGTCGAGCTGAAATCGGCCGAGGATATCCTGCCCCGCGCGGGCGAAATCAAGCATGAGCGCACGGGCAGCCCGGCGCTGCATTCCGACATTTTCCGCTACCGGATGCTCGCCAAGGAAGACCGCACGATCTGGGCCGATACGGACGCCTATTGCCGCAAGCCGTTCGAGACGCCCAACGGACATTTCTACGGCTGGGAATCGTCCAAGCATATCAACGGCGGTGTACTGGGCCTGCCTGCCGACAGCGACACGCTGGGCGAGCTTCTGGCCTATACCGCTGACGAATATTCGATCCCGCCGTGGTATGGCGAAGAGTATGAACAGCAGCTTCTCGACTCGCGCGACCGGGGTGATCCGGTTCATGCCGGGGACCAGCCCTGGGGCGTGTGGGGTCCGCATGCGCTGACCTATTTCCTTCACAAGACGGGCGAGGCGAAATATGCGCTGCCTCAGGAAGGGCTTTATCCGCTGACGTTCCGTGACCGGCGCTTCATGTTCAAACCGAATTTCGACATGTCGCCCTACATCACCGAGAACACCTATTCGATCCACCTTTACGGACGCCGCGTGCGCGCCCGGATCGCCGAAAAGGACGGGGGCGTGCCGCCGCGCAATTCGCTGATCGAGAAACTGGTGCAAAAGCACGGGATCGACCCGCATAAATCCCCCGTCCCGCTGAAACCGCGCCCGGCGGACAAAGGCCGCGTGAAAGCGCCCAAGCCCGACAAGACTATCGCGGAGATCGCCGCACTGCACGCCAACCGCCCGGCGGAACTGCGCGCGCCGCAGCCTGTCGCGCCTGCACCCGCCCCGGCACCAGCACCCCCGCAGTGCAGGCGGCCATTGCCAGTGGGCCTCCGGCGCCGCTGCCCGCGTCCGATCGCTATGGTCGCGGCCAGATGAACCTGACTGACCTTGCCGACCGTTTCGGATCGGACAAGGGATCGTCCAAGCACCGCTACACCGAACTATACCAGATGCTTTTCCTGCCCTATCGCAACCGGGCGATCCGCTTTCTCGAAATGGGCCTGCTGATCGGCGGGCCGGAACATGGCAAAAGCGCGGATCGCAAGACCGATGATCTGCCCTCGGTGCGCATGTGGCTGGAGTATTTCCCCAAGGCGCATGTTCACGGGCTCGACGTGTCGGATTTTTCGTGGTTCGAGCATGAGCGGTTCGATTTCCACCGCTGCGACATGGACACGCGCGAGAATATCCGCTCCGCCGCCGAGCCGATGCCGGAATTCGATATCATCATCGACGATGCCAGCCACGCCAGCCACCACCAGCAGAACGGGTTCCTCGAGCTGTTCAGCCGCGTGAAATCGGGCGGGCTTTATATCATCGAGGATTTGCGCTGGCAGCCCGATGTCATGGAAAAGCCCGGCATCACCAAGACTGCGGATCTGTTCCAGACCTATATCCATGACGGCTATTTCACCCATTCCGACCCAGCGGTTGCGCGGGAATTCGATGCGCACCGGGCCGATATTTCGGGCTGTTTCATGTTCCAGGTGCGGTATGAAAAACGCCGCAAGGATCAGGTGCTTGTCGTTCACAAACGTTAACGCCCAAGGCGGCGGCGGATTGCGGCAAAGGGCCGGACCACTGGCCCTTTCGCCCACCTTCAAAGACGCGTTATAGAACGCCTGATATTCGGAAAGGAGACCGATGAGGGTCGTTTTCCATCTCGGCGTTCACTGCACCGACGAGGACAAGCTTGTCCGGTCGCTTCTCAAGAACGACGCGCGGCTGCGCGAGCATGGCGTGCTCGCCCCGCGCCCGCGCCATTACCGCACGGTGATCCGCGATACCGTGCTCGAATTGCGCGGCAACGTGGCCGATGACGAGACGCAGGAGCGCGTGCTGGGCGCGATGATGGGCGATGCGCATGCAGAGCGTTTGATCCTGTCCTTCCAGAACTTCATATGCGGGCCGGGGCGCGTGTTTGACGAGGGCGATCTGTACGCCAAATGCGGGTTCAAGGCGCGTTGGCTGGCCGATATCTTTCCCGACCACCCGCCGGAATTCTTTCTGTCGATCCGTGACCCGGCGACGTTTGTGCCCGCGCTTCTCGATACGCTGCCGCGCGGGACGACCTATGAGAACCTGGTGAACGGCGTCGATCCCTTGGATATCCGCTGGTCCACCGTCATCGCGCGGCTGAGGGCCGAAAATCCAGACGCCCCGATCACGGTCTGGTGTAACGAGGATACCCCCTTCATCTGGCCCGAAATCATGCGTGAGATCTGCGATCTTGATGCGTCTGTCCCGCTCGATGGGGGCTTTGACATCATCGAATCGATCATGTCGCCGGAAGGTTACGCGCGGATGCAAAGCTATCTTGCGACGCGTCCTCCGGCGAACGAGGCCCAGAAACGCAGGGTTCTATCGGCCTTTCTCGACAAGTTCGCGCTGGATGACGAGCTGGAAGAAGAGGTCGATCTTCCCGGCTGGACGCCCGAGGTGGTCGAGGAACTGACCGCCACCTACGACGAGGATTGTGAAGAGATCGCGCGCATCCCCGGCGTGCGCATGATTTCCGCCTGAGACCGCATGGGGCGAAAGCCCCGGTTGACCCCGCCCGCGCCCCGTGCAGCATGGGCGGGCGTTGGATAGCGGGAGGCCCTTCGTGACGGCAAAGATCGACAGCATCGACAATGTGCAAGCCGCCCTCGCGGCGGAAAATTATGTGTGCGGGCGGGCGCTTGCGACGGTGGTGTTCCTGGCGCTCACGCTGGGACGCCCGCTGTTTCTGGAAGGCGAGGCTGGGGTCGGCAAGACCGAGATCGCCAAGGCGCTGTCTGCGGCGCTGGGCCGCCGCCTGATCCGCCTGCAATGCTACGAGGGGCTCGATGCGTCGTCTGCGGTCTATGAATGGAATTTCGCCGCGCAGATGATCGCGATCCGCACTGCCGAGGCATCCGGCGGGGCAGAGCGGGGTAAGTTGAAGGATGAACTCTTCACCGACGAGTATCTGATCGAGCGCCCGTTGCTGGAGGCGATGCGCCCGCAGCCGGGCGGCGCGCCGGTCCTTCTGATCGATGAATTGGACCGCACGGATGAACCGTTCGAGGCGTTCCTTCTCGAAGCGCTCAGCGATTTTCAGGTGACGATCCCCGAGCTTGGCACCGTCAAGGCTGCCGAGCCGCCCATAGTGATCCTGACCTCGAACCGCACGCGCGAGGTGCATGACGCGCTCAAACGTCGGTGCTTGTATCACTGGGTCGATTACCCCGCCTTTGACCGCGAGATCGAGATCCTGAACGCCCGTGCGCCCGAGGCGGCGGGTCAGCTGTCGCGTGAGGTCGTTGCCTTTGTCCAGCGGCTGCGGACCGAGGACTTGTTCAAAAAACCCGGTGTGGCCGAAACCATCGACTGGGCGAAATGCCTTCTGGCGCTCGACGTCATCAACCTCTCGCCCGAGGTGATCGCCGATACGCTGGGCGCGATCCTGAAATACCAGGACGATATCCAAAAGCTGCAAGGGTCTGAAGCCAAACGCATTCTTGACGAGGTGCGCGGCAGTCTCGGGCCGGTCTGATGGTCGAATACGCCGCGCTCGATATCCCGGACGACCCCAAGCTGGTGCAGAATATCACCCATTTCGCGCGCGCGCTGCGCAAGGCGGGGCTGCCCATCGGGCCGGGGCGCACGCTGGATGCCGTGCGGGCGGTCAACGCTGTCGGCTTTACCGAGAAGGCTGATTTCTACTGGACGCTTCATTCGGTGTTCGTCTCGCGCCCCGAGCATCGCGCGATCTTTGGCCAGATCTTCCGCCTTTACTGGCGCGACCCGCGCTATCTGGAGCATATGATGTCCTACATGCTGCCCGCCGTTCGCGGCGTGGCCGAAGAGCGCCAGACTCAGGCCGCAGAAAAGCGCGCGGCAGAGGCGCTGCTCGATGGTGTGGATCGCGATGCGCCGGAATTGCCTGAGGCGGAGGGCGAAGATGAGGTCGAGATCCAGATCGACGCGTCCAAGACCACCTCGACCGAGGAACGCTTGCGCAGCCTCGATTTCGAACAGATGTCGACGGCGGAGGTTGCGCAAGCCAAACGCATGATCGCCCGCATGACACTTCCAGTGAAGCCGCTGAAATCGCGGCGCACGATGTCCGATCCACGCGGCAGCCGGGCCGACTGGCGCGGCACCATGCGCGCGGCGATGCGACGGGGCGGCGAACTGGGCGAGTTGTCGACCAAATCCCAGCGGCTGCGCTGGCCGAACCTTGTCGTTCTTTGCGATATCTCCGGCTCCATGTCTCAATACAGCCGGATCGTGCTGCATTTCCTGCATGCGGTGGCCAACGCCAAGGGTGCGGGCTGGGCCAAGGTGCACGCCTTCACCTTCGGCACGCGCCTGACGAATATCACCCGCCACATGGGCGCACGCGATGTGGATGCAGCCCTTGCGGCGGCGGGGGCAGAGGCGCAGGATTGGGAAGGCGGCACGCGCATCGGCGAGTGCCTGCACCGCTTCAACCGCGACTGGTCGCGCCGGGTACTCGGGCAGGGGGCGGTCGTCCTTTTGATCACGGACGGGCTTGACCGGGATGGCGCGGGCGATCTGGAACGGGAAATGGAACGGCTTCATCTTTCAGCGCGGAGGCTTATCTGGATCAATCCGCTGCTGCGCTGGGACGGGTTCCTGCCGAAGGCGCAAGGCGTGAAGGCGATGTTGCCCCATGTCGACAGTTTCCGCGCCGGGCACAACATCGCCTCGCTGGAGGCGCTGGCGGATGCGATCTCGCGGCCCGATGATGCGGGCGAAAAGGCGCGGCTGATGGCGGCGATGGATTAGATTGGGCCCGGAGGCTTCGATGGACAATATCCCCGAGACAGCACTCGACTGGCACCGCGCGGGCAAGGGTGCGGCGTTGGCGACCGTCGTGGAAACCTGGGGTTCTGCCCCGCGCCCGGTGGGCAGCCAGCTTGTGATTTCCGGCGACGCCGAGATCGAGGGATCGGTCTCTGGCGGCTGCGTCGAGGGCGCAGTCGTGGTCGAAGCGATGGACGCGCTCGAGGACGGCAAGGCGCGCATTCTCGAATTCGGCGTGTCGGATGATGAGGCGTTTGCCGTGGGCCTTGCCTGCGGCGGGCGCATTCGCGTGATGGTCGAGCCGGTGGGCAAGACGATGGATGTCGAGATGCTCGAGGCGCTGGTAGCGGCGCGGGCAGAACGCAAGGCGGTGGCGTATGTCGTCGATACAAGCAGCTGGACGGGCAGCTTGCAGGGCGCCGATGCCTTCCCGGACCGGTTTCGCATGGATCGCTCGGGCTTCGAGGAAGATGGACAGACCTTCGTCGCGATCCACAATCCGCCCCTGCGGATGGCGGTCGTCGGTGCTGTGCATATCGCCCAGCCCCTGATGCAGATGGCGCGGCTGGCGGGCTATGACGCCACGCTGATCGACCCGCGCGAAACCTTTGGCGCGGCGGCGCGCTTTCCGGGTGAGACGATTTCCAACGATTGGCCGGACGAGGCGCTGGACGACTTTGGCCTGGATGCGCGCACATGTGTCGTGACGCTGACCCATGATCCCAAGATCGACGATCCGGCCATCGAGACGGCGTTGCGATCTGACGTATTCTACCTTGGCTCTCTCGGGTCCAAGCGCACCCATGCAAAGCGGGTGGATCGGTTGACCGAGAAGGGATTCACCGCCGATCAGATCGGACGCATCCATGCGCCCGTGGGCCTAGATATCGGCGCGAAATCCCCGGCCGAGATCGCGATTTCGGTCATGGCGGAAATCACCCAAAGGCTGAGGCAGGGCTGATGTTTTTTGGTTCCGTTCCGGTGGATGCCGCGGCGGGTGCAATCCTCGCCCATTCGGTGTCGCTGTCGGGCGGCGCGCGCCTGCGCAAGGGCCGGGTGCTGGGGGCGGAGGATATCCAAAAGCTGCGGCAAGCGGGCATCGCAGAGGTCGATGTCGCACGGCTGGAAGACGGCGATCTGCACGAGGATCGTGCCGCTGCCGAACTGGCTGCCGCCATCGCTCCGGTGCCGGAGACAACGCATCTGCGCATCGGCAAGGCCGCCACGGGGCGCGTGAACCTCTACGCGATGCAAGCAGGGCTTTTGCATATGGACGCGGACCGCATCCATGCTGCGAACCGGGTCGATCCCATGGTGACCATCGCCACCCTGCCGCCCTATCGCCGCGTGACGGCGGGCGAGATGGTCGCGACGATCAAGATCATTTCCTATGGTGTCCCGGGCGACGCCGTCCTGCGCGCGTCACAGAACGCGGCCCATTCCATGGCGATTGCCGCGCCTCGGCTGAAGACTGCCCGTCTCATCGAGACGCGCATCGCCGAAGCTGTCCCATCCATCAAGGGCCGCCGCGCGACGGAAACGCGGCTGAAGCGGCTGGGCGTCTCGCTTGCCCCGCGCGAGGTGGTGGCGCATGAGACCGCGGCGATCGCGGCGGCGCTGGAGAGTGCGCGCGAAGACCTGATCCTGATCCTGACCGCATCGGCCACGTCCGACAGCGCCGATACCGCGCCGGCCGCTCTGCGGCAGGTGGGCGGCGAAGTGCTGCGTTACGGGATGCCTGTCGATCCGGGGAACCTTCTGTTCCTCGGCGCGCTGGGACAGGCGAAGGTGATCGGCCTGCCGGGCTGCGCGCGGTCTATGGCGGCGAACGGGGCCGACTGGGTGATGGACCGGGTGATCTGCGGGCTCGATCCCGATGACGCCGATATCGCCGCGATGGGGGTCGGGGGTCTTCTGAAAGAGGCGCCCAGCCGCCCGCATCCAAGGCGCGGCGCGTCCTCCTGACGCTGTGCGCACGCCGCCCGCGCCCTAGTTCCACTGATATTCAACCGAACCAATCAGGGGACACACGATGCGTTTCATGACGACGACCGCCTTCGCCGCACTGCTGGCGACATCCGCAACCGCCGGGATCGAGGCCGATTATCATAGCTACACCGTCGGCGAGACCGAGTTCGAAGGATATGTTGCCTACAACTCTGACCTGGAGGAGTCGAAAGGCACGGTCCTAATCGTCCACGACTGGGACGGCATGACCGACTATGAAGAGCGCCGCGCCGAGATGCTCGCCGCTCTTGGCTACACCGCCTTCGCCATCGACGTCTACGGCGCCGATGAAAACCCGCAATCGGTTGATGAAAACCGTGCGCTGTCCGGCGCGCTTTATTCCGACCGGGACCTGTTTCGCGAACGCCTGATGGGGTCGATCATGGAAGCGTCGAACATCCCTGGCGCGACCGAGAATGCCATCATCATGGGCTATTGCTTTGGCGGCGCGGCCGTTCTGGAAGCGGCGCGCGCGGGCGCGGATCTTGACGGGTTCGTCAGCTTCCACGGGGGGCTGGGCACGCCTGAGGGGCAAAGCTATGCCGAGACGAGTGCGCCTGTGATGCTGTTCCACGGCTCTGCCGATCCGGTGTCAGGCATGTCCGATCTCGCCGCCTTGCTCGATCAGCTGCAAGAGTCTGGTGTCAGCCATGACGCGCAGATCTTTGGCGGCGCGCGGCACAGCTTCACGGTGTGGGGATCGAACGATTACGATCTTGATGCCGATCAGGGAAGCTGGGACGGACTGCTGCGGTTCCTGAACGATACGTTCTGATCAGGTTTTCCTGAGCACCAGTAGACGGTTGTTCGCCGGCAGGCTTTGCAGGCTGGCGAACGCCAGACCATGGGTCTTTGCCTCGGCCTCGATGTCCGTGATATCGCGAATTCCCCAGCTTGGATCGCGGCCTCGCAACGTCTCATCGAAGGCCGCGTTGCCTTCACTGATCCAATCGTTATGGACACGGAACGGACCGGCGAGAATCACCATGCCGCCTTGTGTCAGGCGGGCAGAGGCGCCCTCCAGGATGCCCTGCGTCACCTCCCATGGCGCGATATGGGTGATATTCGAGGCGAAAACAGCCGAGAGAGGCCCAAGCGCCGTGATCCGGCTACCGTCCCACCAAGGCGTCGACGCGTCGAGAGGCATTGTTTCAATGGACACCCGCAACTCTTCCGCCCAAGCCACGGCCGAGGCCAGGTGCTCGTCCACGATATCGCTCGCGACCCAGCGCAGGGCCGGGAAGGCCCGCGCGAAAGCGGCAGCGTTCTGGCCGGTGCCGCAGCCGATCTCGACCACGGTGCCAGGCACTGTTCCGAATATCGGGCTAAGCGCCGCGACGAGCGCGGGATTCACGCGGGCAAAAACATCGGATGACAGCCGCGCATCTCCGGGGCTGCCATGCTCCCCCGCCGAGTAGCGGGGGGTGGCGGCGCTCGACGGGACCGCGCGCGGATCGCGGGTTATTTGGCCGGTCCGATCATCATGACCATCTGGCGGCCTTCCATCTTCGGCATGTTCTCGACCTTGCCGACTTCTTTGGTATCCTCAGCCACGCGTTCAAGAAGCTCGCGGCCCAGATTCTGGTGCGCCATTTCGCGGCCACGAAAGCGCAGGGTGACCTTCACCTTGTCGCCATTCTCAAGGAATTTGAAGACGTTGCGCATCTTGACTTCGTAGTCGTGCACATCCGTATTGGGGCGGAATTTGACTTCCTTGACCTCGATGGTCTTCTGCTTTTTCCGCGCTTCGGATTCACGTTTCTGCTGTTCATATTTGAACTTGCCGAAATCCATGATCTTGCAGACGGGCGGATCGGCATTGGGTGAAATCTCGACCAGATCAAGACCGGCTTCTTCGGCCATTTCCAGGGCGCGGCGCGGGTCGATCAGGCCGACATTTTCGCCTTCTGCGCCGATCAGGCGGATCTCGTTTGCCCTGATCCGATCGTTCACGCGGGGTCCGGTGTCACGGGTCGGCGGGGCATTGTGGGGTCTGCGGGCTATGGTGCGTTTCCTTCTGTGATTAACGCTTGGGTCTCGATCGCTAGATACGCGGGCAGGATGCCTGTATCAACGGCGATCATCGCGGAAAATCGCCCTGTTCACAACGGATTTCGGAGAATGGGGTCTGTGGTTCCGCCGAGGAAGGCGCTATGTAACCGGCAAGGACCGAAATTCAAGGAGTAATGGTCAATGGGAAAGCTGTGGGGCGTTATTGCCATACTGATCGCAGCCGGCGGCGCTGCGTATGTTTACTACGAGTCGCAGCCAGAGGCCGAGGCCCCAACTGTCGCCGAAGGCGACGCGATTGAGAACGCGGATGCGCTGGCCGAGACCGAAGCTGCCGAGGCAGAGGCCGAAGCCGTCGTCGAGCCCGAAGTCGAGATCACAGACACGGACGGCGATACGATGTCGCTGACCGAGGGCGCCGAAATGGCCGAAGAGGCGATCGAGAACGCAACCGAGGACGCGACCGCGGCGTTGGACGCGGCCACCGAGGCGGCTGAAGGCGCGGCTGAGGATGCGGGCGAGACGCTGGATGACGCGGGCATGGCGCTGAGCGAGGCCGGTGAAGATGCGGCGGCTGCGACGGATGAAGGCATGGCGGCGGCGGAAGACGCCGGGAACAATCTTCTCGAAGACGGCGCTGCCGCAGTCGAGGAAGTGGCCGAAGGTCTTGCGGAAACTGCTGAGAACGCGGGCGATACCATTGAGGCGGCAGGCGACGACGCCGCCACGATGGCCGAGGACACTGCAGAGGCGACCGAAGAGGCCGCCACGGATGCGGCAGAGGCAACCGAAGACGCGATGACCGAAACCGCGGAAACTGCCGAGACGATGGCGGCTGATGCAGCTGAGGGCGCAGACGCGGCGATGGCCGAAGCGGGCGAGACCGCCGAAGCTGCGGCCGAAGGCGCCGCCGATGCGGCCGAAGTGACTGCGGCCGAAGTGACAGAGGCTGCCGAGGACACCGCCGAAGCCTTGGGCGACGCTGTCGATACCGGCGATGCTGCGGCGACCGACATGGCAGAGGGCGCCGAGGACGCCGCGACAGGCGCGGCAGAAGAGGCCACATCGCTCACCGATCAGGTCACCGACGAGACGGTCGAAATGGTCGATACCGAATCAACCGCCACGACCGAAGCCGAAGAGGAAGCGGTCAACGCCGCAGAGGCCGAGGCGACCGAGATGTCCGAAGACATGTCGGAGACCGCTGCCGAGGTAACGTCAGACGCCGGCGATGTCGCGCCGGAGGTGCTGTTCACTGCGGATGGGTTCGATCTGGATCAGGCCAGGACCTTTATCGAAGAGAGCGATCTGAGCGAGATCCAGCAGACGGGTCTGATCGCGATGATCCAACAGGCGGCGTCGAACCCCGAACTGCTGCAAGGCGCGTTGGTTCAGGCGCGTGAGAAGCTTGGGCTGGAGTAAGCCGGGTTTCTTTAAGCGTTGAAATGCTCAAGGGCCGCCCGTGTTGGGCGGCCCTTTTGAGTTGAGGATCGTGAATCGGTGCCAAGGACAGGCCCGGCGGCAGTCAGCCTTGAGTCTGCGCAGGTGCGATGACCTCACCTGCTGCTGATCGCCAGAGCAGCGTCTCTGCCGAGGGATCGGCTACCCGACGAACGCCTTTTCGACCACGTATTCCGCAGGCTCTGAATTGGCGCCTTCGCGCAGGCCGTATCCTTCCAGGATCTCTTTGAGATCCTTGTTCAGCCCGATCGACCCGCAGACCATTGCGCGGTCGGTGTCTTGGTGAATGCCGTCGATACCGAGATCGCGGAACAGCGTGCCGTCTTTCAGAAGATCGGTCACGCGGCCCATCTTGGGGCTCTCTTCACGCGTGGTCGTGGGGTAGTAGACAATCTTGTCAGCAAAGCCTTCGCCGATCAGTTCGGCCAGCATCTCGTCGTTCCGGATGCTCTCGATCAGCTCGGCCCCATAGCGCAGCTCGGCCACTTCGCGGCAGGTATGCGTCAGGATGATCTTGTCGAACCGCTCATACGTCTCTGGTTCGCGCAGAAGCGAGGCGAAGGGCGCGATTCCGGTGCCGGTGGCGAAAAACCACAGGCGTGATCCGGGCAGAAGCGCGTCATGGACCAGCGTGCCCACGGGCTTGGGGCGCAGGATCACCTGATCGCCGACGCCGATATGCTGTAGCTTCGAGGTCAGCGGGCCATCCTGCACCTTGATCGAGTAGAATTCCAGCTCGTCATCCCAGGCGGGGCTGGCGATGGAATAGGCGCGCAGAAGCGGTTTGCCGTTCTCTCCCATGAGTCCAATCATCACGAACTCGCCCGAGCGGAAGCGCAAGGATGCAGGTCGTGTCACGCGGAAGCGGAACAGGCGGTCTGTATAGTGCTCGACCTCCGTCACGGTTTGCGCGTCGGGCAGGGTGCGGACGGGGGTGGCGGCGGTTTCGGTCAATGTCTTGTGCTCGGTCATGATGCTGCGAGGGCCTTGCGGCCCGCCCTTGTTCTAACCTGTGAGGATGCCGGGTGAAAGCTTGGGATCAGGCGCGTAGCCGCGACTGATAGTCGTGCTCCTGCCAGTTCGCGCGGGCGAGCCATTGGTCTTCGGGCTGCCGGGCGGCGAGCTCGTCGTCGATCTCGACCTCGTCGAACCCGGATCGGCGCGCCATGGCGTATTGATCCGCGATCACATGGCCCTTGGCTCGCAGACGACCGTGATAGCCCATCAGCCGCAAGAGCCGCGCGATGGTAAAGCCGCGGCCGTCGGCGAAGCTGGGGAAATCCACGCGGATCAGGTCAATACTGTCCAGTCGGGTTCGCAACGCCTCGGGATCGGCATCAGAGGCCAGATCGACAGCTTGCGCCGCCGCGCCGGCCTGCGCGTCCTCGGGCGCGACAAAGCCGGCGGTCCAGTCATCGAGGGCAAAGCCCTGATCGGTCACGATAACGCTCATCTTGATGTCTCCTTCACGCGGGTCAGGCGGCCTTGCCGCGCACGATCTTGCCGTCCACGAAGTGGATGCCGCATTCATCCTTGTCCTTGCCGCGCCACCGTCCTGCGCGTTCATCCTCGCCCTCGGCCACGGGACTGGTGCAAGGCCAGCACCCGATGGACGGAAAACCCTTGGACACAAGCGGGTGCCGGGGCAGGCGGTTGTTGGTGATGTATTCGGCGATATTGTCCTTGGCCCAATGGGCCAACGGATTGACCTTGATCCGCAGATCGCCTTCGGATTCGAAGAACTGAAGCGCCTCGCGCGCGCCGCCCTGAAACCGTTTGCGCCCTGTGATCCAGGCGTCATAGGGCCGAAGCGCGTTTTGCAGCGGTTCGGTCTTGCGCAGGGCGCAGCAGGCATCGGGATCGGCCTGATGCAAAAGCGCGTCGGTGTCGCGGGCGAAAACCTCTGCCCGGTTCGGGCGGATCACCTGTACGTCCGTCAGGCCCAGCTTGTCCGACAGGTCCTTCTGGTAAGTCAGCGTTTCCTCGAACAGCATCTCCGTGTCGATGAACAGCACAGGTGTCGCGGGCGCGATGACCGACACCATGTGCAGAAGAACAACCGACTCCGCGCCGAAAGACGACACAAGCGCGATGCGCCCGACCTCGGGGTCGGACAGCGCGCGTTCCAGAACCGCCGTCGCGCCGTGGTGGCGATAGCGATCGTTCAGCGCTGTGACGCGGTCCGGGACCGGGGCGAGGGGGCGATCAAGCGGCACGAGAAGCCTCTCTTTCCTGCGGATAAAGTGCCGCCTTGAACGGCGCGGCGCCAAGACGGCGGTAGCTCTGAAGGAATTCTTCATCCTCGCCGTCCCGCAGATCGAGATAGGCGAGGATCAGACGCTCGATGGCGGGCACGATTTCATCTGCCGGAAAGCCGGGACCGGCGCGTTCGCCGATGGCTGCGGTTTCAGTGGCGTCACCGCCAAGGGTGATCTGGTAGTTTTCCACCCCGGCCCGGTCGAGCCCGAGAATGCCGATATGGCCGACATGGTGATGCCCGCAGGCGTTGATGCAGCCCGAAATCTTGATCTGCAGATGGCCGATATCATGCTCGATCTTCAGATCGTCGATCCGTGTCGCGATCTCTTGTGCGATCGGGATGGACCGCGCCGTGGCCAACGCGCAGTAATCCATGCCGGGGCATGCGATGATGTCCGAGGCGAGCCCGATATTTGCTGTGGCGAGGCCTGCCGCTTTCAGCGCGGCGTGGAGCTCGGGCAGATGGCCCTTGGGGATATGCGGCAGGATCACGTTCTGCGCGTGGCTGATGCGCAGCTCGTCATGGCCGTAGCGTTCCGCGAGATCGGCGAGAAGCCGCATCTGATCGGCGCTCGCATCGCCCGGTGTCGCGCCATGGGCCTTGAGAGAGACCGATACGATCGAATAGCCCGGCTGGCGGTGGTCGGTCAGGTTGGTATCGGCCCAGCTGCTGAAGATCGGGTCGGCGCCATAGGCGGTCTCATATGCATCTTCCGGCACGTCCTGCCATGCGGGCGGGGCGAACTGCGCTTCGATCCCAGTGAGGATATCCTGATCGACGCCGGAAAAGGCGGGGCGCAGTTCGGCGAAGCGTGCCTCGACGGCGTCGCGGAACGTGTCGAGCCCGTTCTCGTGCACCGTGATCTTGATGCGGGCCTTGTACTTGTTATCGCGGCGGCCAAGGCGGTTGTAGACGCTCAGGATCGCCTCGACATAGGGCAGCAGATCGGCCTTGGGCAGGAAGTCGCGGATGACCTTGCCGACCATGGGGGTTCGGCCCAGACCGCCGCCGACAATCACCTCGAAGCCGGGCTCGCCTGCGTCGTTCTGCACCATCCGCAAGCCGATATCATGGGCGCGGGTCACGGCGCGGTCATTCGGGCTGCCTGTGATGGCGATCTTGAACTTGCGCGGCAGGAACTGGAATTCCGGGTGGTCGGTAGACCACTGGCGCAAAAGCTCTGCCACAGGGCGGGGATCTTCGATCTCGTCTTTCGCGGCGCCCGCGAACTGGTCCGAGGTCACGTTGCGCACCGTGTTGCCGCTGGTCTGGATGGCGTGCATCCCGACATCGGCCAGCGCGTCGAGCATGTCCGGCACGTCCTTCAGCTTGGGCCAGTTGTACTGGATGTTCTGGCGCGTGGTGAAATGGCCGTAGCCGCGATCCCAACGCTCTGCGATATCGGCAAGCTGGCGCATCTGCGTGCCGTTCAGCGTGCCATAGGGAATCGCCACGCGCAGCATGTAGGCGTGAAGCTGCAGGTAAAGCCCGTTCATCAGGCGCAGCGGCTTGAATTCATCCTCGGTGAGAGAGCCGTCCAAGCGTCGTTCGACCTGCGCGCGGAACTGCGCGACACGTTCACGGACAAAGGCGGTGTCGAAATCGGAATAGCTGTACATTGCGGTATCCTTCCGGTTGCGGCGCGGCCCTAGGCTGCGCTGCCTTCCTGCTTGCCGTGGTGATAATTCGAGGGGCCGGTGGCGCGAAACGCCTCTCGGAAATGCACAGGCTCTGGGCCATTCGCGCCCGGAACGGCATCGGCAAGATAGACCCCGACAACACGGCCCGTCTGTCCCATGCCGTAGAGGAGGCGCAGGTCGGCGTGGGCCTCGTCGTCGATCAATTCGGCCTCATGGTGGTCGCGGACCCAGGTGTCATCGGCAGACAGGTAGACGACATCGCCTTCGATGAGATCGTTTGCGGTGACGACTTTGGGGGTGAAACGGCGGCTCATAATGCAAGCTCCTGCACGTTGAGAGTGTCGGCTGCGTCCAGCGCAGCGCGGGGCGCGAGGCCAAGGAAGGTCAGGGCGGGGCCGGTCAGGGTTTTCGCGCCAAGGTGATCGGCCAACGTGCCCAGCGTTGCACTGAGAATGCGTTGATCGGAGCGCGAGGCGTTTTCTATCACGGTGACGGGCGTATCGGGCGCGGCGCCGTGCATCATCAGGCGGCCCTGCACAAAGCGTGCGGATTTCTTGCCCATGTAGATCGCGGCGACAGCGCCCGGTTTTGCCAGCGCGCGCCAGTCCTGTTCTGCAAAGCCTTTAAGGTCATGGCCTGTAATGAAGCGCACTTCAGAATTGCGGTCGCGCTTCGTCAGGCTTTGGCCAAGGGCCGCGACGGCGGCAGAGGCGGCGGTGATGCCGGGCACGATGCGCCAGTCGATCCCAGCGGCCTCTACTGCTTCAATTTCCTCTTCGAGCCGACCGAAGACAGTGGGATCGCCGGATTTCAATCGCACGACCTGCGCGCCGCTGGTGCCGTGTTCGACGAGCAGTGCGTTGATGTGATCCTGGCTGGTCGAGAGGCCGAAGCCGGTCTTGCCGACGTCGATCATCACCGCTTCGCGCCGCGCGAGTTCGAGGATTTCAGGCGTTACCAGCCGGTCGTAGATCACCACCTCGGCTGTATCGAGCGCGGCGCGCGCCTTCAGCGTGAGAAGCTCAGGATCGCCGGGGCCAGCGCCGACGAAATCGACACGGCCCGTGGCGGTCTCGGCGTTCAGGTGCTTGTCGAGGAGGCGATGCAGGGTGTCGTTCGCGCCGTCTTCGCCCTCACCCTCGAACGCGCGGGGGCCATCGGAAAAATAGTAATCGCCCCAGAAATCGCGGCGCTTCTTGCCCATGGGCAGCCGGTCGGCCATGGGGCGAAATGCCTTGCCGATCCGCGCGAGGATGCCGAGCGAGGCGGGAAGCGCCTCTTCCAGGTCGCGCTTGATCTTCCGGGCGAGCACAGGCGCCGCGCCTTCGGTGCCGATGGCCACGGTTACCGGATCGCGATCGACGATGGCGGGGGTGATGAAGTGGCTGTCCTGCAGGTTGTCGACGATATTCACAAGCGCTCCGTCGGCGCGGGCCAGCCGTGCGGCGCGGGCGTCTTCGACCTCGTCGTCATTGGCCGCATAGAACAGTGCGGCGCAGAGCGCATCGCCATGATCCAGCGCGCGGCGGGTCAGCGTCAGGCGGCCATCTTTGGCCAGCCGTTCCAGGTCCGGCACGGGGTCTTCGGCGAAGACGGTCACATGCGCTTCGGTCTTGAGGATCAGCCGCAGCTTCGCAAGCGCGGTCTCGCCTCCGCCCGAGACGATGACGCGGCGCCCCGCGAGGTCCATGAAGATCGGAAAATGCTGCATGTCTGGCCTCTTTTGCTTCACTGGAATATAGAATTTTGTTCTGGTAATTCGCCAGTAACTGGTGGATTTAAGGATGCATGTTCCGTTCGTGAGGGGAAGCAGCACAGATGTCCCAAGATAAGACAGACACGCGGACGGCTGTTCGCCTTGATGCGATAGATCGGAAAATCCTTGCAGAGCTTCAGCGCGATGCCAGCCAGTCGCTGGACGATATCGCCGGGCGGATCGGGTCTTCGAAGACGCCGGTCTGGAACCGGATTCGCAAGATGCGCGAGGCGGGGGTGATTGGTCAGCAGACCGTCATTCTCGATCCCGAAAAGCTGGGACTCGACGCGTGTTTCTTCGTTCTGGTGCGCACGTCAGAGCATGAGGCCGACTGGCAGCAAAAGTTCCTCGCAGCGCTGCGCGCCCGCCCCGAGGTGATGGAGGCGCACCGCCTTGCGGGCGAGATCGACTATATCCTGAAGGTCCGAGTCGCCAACGCCCGCGCCTATGACGCCTTTTACCAGGCGCTGATTTCCGAGGTGCGGATTTTCAACGTCACGGCGCTGTTGTCGATGGAAGAGATCAAGGCGACGACGGTCCTGCCGGTCTGATCCTAGCGCGCGACCATGAGGCGCTTCAGCCCGTGGAAATGGTAGGTGTCCGCGAATTGCGGATCCTCGGTCAGGTGCAGGGTCGGCATCCGGTCGAACAGTGTTTGCAGGCCAATGCGCAGCTCCAGCCGCGCGAGGGGCGCGCCGACACAGAAATGAATGCCGGCGCCAAAGGCCGTGTGCTTGTGCAGATCGCGGGAAGGGTCGAACCTGTCCGGCGCATCGAAGCGCGCGGCATCGCGATTGGCCGATCCCAGAAGGCAGGCGATCTTGTCACCGCGCCGGAACGTCTCTCCGAAGATCTCCAGCGGTTCATAGACGATCCGCGTGAACATATGCAGCGGCGGATCGAAGCGCAGCACCTCTTCAACGGTCGCGTCGATCCGTGCCTCTGACATCCAATCCTGCGGTCCGCCAGCCTGCAGGATTGCGCGAATGCCGTTGCCCATCGTGTGCACCGTCGCCTCGTGCCCGGCGTTCAGCAGAAGGATCGCGGTGCCGATCAGCTCATCCGTCGACAGGCGCGCGCCGTCCTCTTCGGCGGCAATAAGGTGGGTCAGAAGGTCATCGGCCGGGGCGCTGCGGCGAGTTTCGATATAGCCGCGCAGGAAGTCGGCGAAGTCTTGCGCGGCAGTGGCCGCCGCATCCTCGATCGCGCGATCCTTGCGGGCCTGGTACATGGCGACCATCGCGTTGGACCAGGCAAGTAGCTGATCGGCCATGTCCTCGGGCACGCCCAAGAGACGCGCAATCACGATGACTGGCAGGCGCTGCGCGTAGGTCGGCAGAAGATCGACCTCATCCTCCGGCATCGCGTCGATGAGTTCGCGGCACAGAACACCGATCTCGGGCCCCAAGGCGGCAATGCGGCGCGAGGTGAAGGCGCGCAGCACCAGCCCGCGCAGTCGTGTGTGGCGGGGTGGTTCGAGATCCAGCATCGAATGCGCCTCGACCGCGTAGAACGGTGTCAGATGCGGCGGGATATCTGGCCGAACGATCTCGGCCCTGCCCATGCGGCGGTCCTTCAGCACGGCATCGACAGCCGCATAGCTTGTCGCGCAGGCCATGCCGTAGTCCGTCCAATGGATCAAATCGCCCGCTGCGCGTGCCCGCGCGTAGAACGGGTATGGGTCTTGCACAAAGGACGGATCGGCGGGGGATTGAGACAGGCGTTCCATGCGCGCAGAAGGCCCAAGCGCGCTGGCCAATGCAAGCGCCCATGGCTAAGCTTTCGCGCCATGACGCAAGGTGCATTCACACGATCGGCGCGGGTCGCCGGATTTCTGGCCGTGGTGGCAGGATTTGCCGCCGCGATCTGGTGGTTCGCGTTCATCGCGGCGCTCGACCAGATGTCGGAACGGGCCGAGGCGAATCTCGCGCTTGCCTCTGACCGGATGACCGGCCAGCTTCAGCGCTTCCGCGAGCTTGCGGTGCTTTTGGCCGATCACCCGGTGCTGGACGATCTGGTCAAGAGTGGTGGTCCCGCAGACGCGGCGCGGCGGACGCTGATCGAGACGGCGGACAAGACCGGATCGCTGCGCATTGCTCTCATTGATCGCGGGGGCCAGGTGCTGGCGGCGACGGGTCAGGGCAGCGATCCTTCGGCCACGGCGCGCCCCGATTTCCAACGCGCGCTTGACGGGGCGCTTGGCACCGACCACCGCGTCGATCAGGCGCTGGGTCAGCGGCTGTACACATTTGCAGCACCGATCTTTTCGGATGCGGGGCCGGTGGTCGGCGTGGTGCGCGTGACCATCGACATGGGCTCGCTGGAATGGAACTGGCCTGCCGACCCCGCGACGGTGTTCTTTACCGATGAACACGGCGTCGTCTTCCTGACGAACCGGTCCGATCTGGTGCTTGTACAGCGCAGCGACGTGGCAGAGCCGGGAACGCTGAGCGCGCGTTATGATCCGCGACAGCTTGGGGCGTTTCCGGGGTTCGAGGCGCGGCTGATCGGTGGGCATGATATCTGGGCGCTCGACGGGGGGCGCTATCTGCCATCCCGCGCACTGCACCAGACGCAGCCGATCCCAGTGATCGGACTGACCGGAGAGATCCTTTTGGATCTGCAACCGGCGCTGCGCCTTGCCTCGTTGCAGGCGCTTGTTGCGGCGGCACTGTGCCTGGCCTTCGGCGCGCTCTTGTTCCTTGCCACCGAACGCCGCCGCGTGCTGACCGAACGTCTGGAGGTCGAAGCGGCGCTGAATGCCAGGCTGGAGGCGCGGGTGGCCGAGCGGACGGCGGCACTGTCCACGGCCAACAGCGACCTGCGCCGCGAGATCGGAGAGCGCAAGGATGCCGAGGCCGCGCTTAAAAAGGCGCAGGCCGATCTGGTGCAGGCGGGCAAGCTGTCGGCGCTGGGGCAGATGTCGGCGGGGATCAGCCACGAGTTGAACCAGCCCCTGATGGCGATCCGGTCCTTCGCGGAAAACGGCGAGATGCTGATGGATCGCGGGCAGCCCGATGTGGCGCGCGCCAATCTTGCGCGGATTGGCGAATTGGCGCGGCGCATGGGCCGGATCATCAAGAACCTGCGCGCCTTTGCGCGGCAGGAAGGGACAGAGATGTCCGATGTCGATCTTGTGGCGGTCGTGGATGCGGCGCTTGAAATTGTCGGCCCGAAGATCGAGAGCTCGGGCGTCGAGTTGCGCTGGGAGCGCTCTGGCGGTCCCGTCTGGGTGCGCGGCGGAGATGTGCGGCTGCAGCAGGTGGTGATGAACCTTGTCTCGAATGCTGTCGACGCGATGGCGGAAACCGAGGACGGGCGCGTCGAGATCTCCATCGGCGGCGACGCCTCGCGCGTGCAGCTTGCCATCCGCGATACGGGGCCCGGCATCGAAGAGCCGGACCGCATCTTCGATCCGTTCTATTCGACCAAGGCCGTCGGCCCGTCCGAGGGCATGGGGCTCGGCCTGTCGATCAGCTATGGCCTTGTGCAAAGTTTCGGCGGCGCGATCCGGGGCCGTAACCGCGATGGCGGCGGTGCCGAGTTCGTCGTGGAGCTGGACCGCGTCGCGCAGCAGGTCGCCGCATGACACGGCGTGTCCTTTTGGTGGATGACGACCGCGCAGTGCGCGACGCTTTGGGCCAGACGCTGGATCTGGCCGGCTTTGCGCCGATCGTCGCGGGCAGCTTCATCGAGGCGAAGGACCATATCGCGCCCGGCTTTGACGGGGTGGTCGTGTCCGACATCCGGATGCCCGGCAAGGATGGCTTCGCACTTTTGGGCCATGTGCAATCGGTCGATGTGGACCTGCCCGTGATCCTGCTCACGGGAGAGGGCGATATCCCCATGGCCGTCCGGGGTATGTCGGACGGGGCATTCGATTTTCTGGAAAAACCCTGCGCCCCGAAAGACCTGATCGCGGTGATCGAACGGGCGATGCGCACGCGGGCGCTGGTGCTGGAAAACCGGCAACTCAAGGCAAGCATGGCCGCAGGGGACGCCGCCGCGCGGCTGATCTATGGCGTTTCCGCGCGAGCCGAAGCGATGCGGGATGAGGTGCGCGCCGCCGCCCGCAGCGGCACGGATGTTCTGGTGTCCGGGCCGCCGGGGACCGGAACGGCAAAGGTGGCCGAGGTCATTCACCTGATGTCCGGCGCCCCCGGCCGTCCATTCCAGAAACGCGCGGCCGCGGCTTTGGGGCCGGACACTCTGCCAGATGCGTTCGAGGCGGCGCGCGGTGGCGCACTATTCCTTGACGAGGTCGCGGCGTTGTCGCCGGAGGCGCAGCTTGCCACGCTCGATCTGTTGGAGGCGGGATCCGGCGCGTGCCTTTTCGCAGGAACTTACCGCGATCTGGAAGCCGAGGCGCAGGCGGGGCGGTTCAACCCGGACCTATACTATCGGCTCGACATGATCCGCGTCCGCGTGCCGGGCCTGTCCGAGCGGAAGGAGGATATCCCGGTGCTCTTCCGACAATACGTCGCCAATGCCTGCGAAGAGGCTGGATTGCCGGTGCCGGAAATCCCTCAGGACGTCATCGCGCGGATGATGGCGCAGGACTGGCCAGGCAATGCGCAAGCGCTGATGAATGCGGCAATCCGCTTTGCCAGGGGACTTGGCGATCCGGCGGAAAGCGGTGAGATGGGGCTGGTCGAGCAACTGGCGCAGGTTGAACGATCACTCTTGATCGACGCGCTCAGGCGCAACAAGGGCAATGCCAGCGAAACGGCCCGGCAACTGAAGCTGCCGCGCAAGACCTTCTATGACAAGCTGGCGCGCTACGAGCTGAAACCCGAAAATTTTCGCTGAGTCGGCTGTGCGGAAATCCGCACAGTTACGGCGATGTGTTGTGCGGCATTCCGCGCATATCTGGGTTGCGCCTTGCGCATGGCTTTGAAGGCGCCCGCGTAACTAGCTGAAAAAAATGGTTTTCCCGAAAAACCTTGGGCTCTGGGTGACGCTAGGTTGCGCTGCCGGTCAATCGTGCCTCTTCTGCGCAGCGCAACGCCTGCCTCTTTCGCAGGCAAGTCTGTCGATTTTCAGGGAGGAAACCACGACATGAAATTCACCACAACAGCAGCTACCGCCATCGCGCTTGTCATGGGCGTTTCGGCCGCGAACGCAGCCAGCCACGCCGAAGCGTGCCAGGACGGCGAGATCGTCGTGAAGTTCGCGCATGTGACCAACACCGACCGTCACCCCAAGGGTATCGCTGCATCGCTTCTTGAAGAGCGCATCAACACCGAGATGGACGGCACCATGTGCATGGAGGTCTTCCCGAACTCCACGCTCTACAACGATGACCAGGTCCTAGAGGCGATGCTGCAGGGCGACGTTCAGCTGGCCGCGCCGTCGCTGTCGAAGTTCGAAACCTTCACCAAGCAGTTCCGCATCTTCGACCTTCCGTTCATGTTCAAGAACACCGAAGCTGTCGACGCGTTCCAGGCCTCCGACACCGGTCAGGCGATGCTTGATTCCATGCAGCGCCGCGGTCTTCAGGGCCTCGCGTTCTGGCACAACGGCATGAAGCAGTTCTCTGCCAACAAGCCGCTTGAAATGCCGTCCGATGCCGCTGGCCTCAAGTTCCGCGTGCAGCCGTCGGACGTGCTGGTCGCCCAGATGGAAGCGCTTGATGCATCCCCGCAGCCAATGGCCTTTTCGGAAGTCTATGGCGCGCTGCAGCAAGGCGTTGTCGACGGTCAGGAAAACACCTGGTCGAACATCTACGGCCAGAAGTTCTTTGAAGTTCAGGACGGCTCGACCGAAACGAACCACGGCATCATCGACTATCTCGTCGTGACGTCGGTCGATTTCCTCGACAGCCTCGAGGAAGACACCCGCACCCAGTTCCTGACGATCCTCGACGAAGTGACCGAGGTCCGGAACGCCGAGGCGACCGCCGTGAACGAAGAAGCCAAGCAGGCGATCATCGAGGCCGGCGGCGAAGTACGCCAGTTGACCGCAGAGCAGCGTCAGGCATGGGTCGACGCGATGCTGCCCGTCTGGGACCAGTTCGAAGGCGATGTCGGCGCCGAGAACATCCAGGCCGCGCAGGACATCAACGGCACGATGTAAGCGTCTCGCTTAAGCGACAAGCAGGCAGGCCCGGTCACGCACCGGGCCTGCAGGCCAAGAAGATCAGGGCGCGGGGATGCGCCCCCTTTGTGGGAGGAGGGGACTGTCATGAGCGGCTCGTCCGGCTATCGTGCCAAGACAAAATTCGGCCAGATCATCAACGAGATCGAGGAAACCGTGATTGCGGTTCTTCTGGGCCTGATGACGCTGGTGACCTTCACGAACGTCGTGTTGCGATACGGGTTCAACCAGTCCCTGATATGGGGGCTCGAAGTTACGCTTATCCTGTTCGCGTGGCTCGTCCTTTTCGGAATTTCCTACGGCTTCAAGGTCACATCGCATCTGGGCGTCGATGCATTGACCAATATCCTGCCCGCCCCGATGCGCCGGGCCGCCGCATTGGTGGCTGCCGCGATCTGCCTTGCCTACGCGCTCCTTCTTCTGAAGGGCGCCTGGGATTACTGGGCGCCCTTCGCCGCGCTTCAACCGACCGAGGGACGCTGGTTTCCGATGGGCTTTACCGAGGGCGTGCGCGACCGGGCCTTTTACATGACCGACCAGGTCCCGATGCTGGATATGTTCCGCTGGCTTGAAGGGCTGATCAATTACGGCGACGAATACGACAAGCTGCCGCGTGTGATCCCCTATGCCATGCTGCCATTCGCCTGCACGCTCATCCTGTTCCGCCTGATCCAGGCGACTATCGGCCTGCTCAAAGGTGAGCGCCAAAGCCTGATCGTCAGCCACGAAGCCGAAGACGCCGTCGCCGAAGTCGCGGCCAAGAACAAGGACTGATCCGATGGAAGTCGTCATTCTCTTTGCCATGGTGATCGGCCTTCTGCTGATCGGGGTTCCGATCGCGGTTTCGCTGGGCCTGTCGTCCATGATCTTCCTTCTGGCCTATTCGGATACCTCGCTCGCCTCGATCGCGCAGTCGATGTACCAGGCGATGGCCGGGCACTATACGCTGCTGGCGATCCCGTTCTTCATCCTTGCCTCGTCCTTCATGTCGACGGGCGGCGTGGCACGGCGGATCATCCGCTTTTCGATCGCGCTTGTCGGGCATCTGCCGGGCGGTCTGGCCATCGCGGGCGTCTTTGCCTGCATGCTCTTCGCCGCTCTGTCGGGATCTTCCCCGGCCACGGTGGTTGCCATCGGTTCCATCGTGATCGCGGGCATGCGGCAAGTCGGCTACAGCCGCGATTTCGCGGCCGGTGTCATCTGTAACGCGGGCACGCTGGGTATCCTGATCCCGCCGTCCATCGTCATGGTCGTCTACGCCTCGGCAACCGACGTGTCGGTGGGGCGGATGTTCCTTGCGGGTGTCATTCCGGGCATCCTTGCAGGGGTCATGCTGATGACCGCAATCTACGTCATCGCGAAGCTGCGTGATCTGCCCAAGGGCGACTGGCTTGGCTGGGGAGAGATCTACCGCTCGGGCCGGGACGCGGGCTGGGGCCTGTTCCTGATCGTCATCATCCTGGGCGGCATTTATGGCGGTATCTTCACCCCGACCGAGGCCGCAGCCGTTGCCGCAGTCTACGCCTTCCTGATCGCGAATTTCGTCTATCGCGACATGGGGCCGCTGGCGGCGGGCAATCAGCGCCCGCAATCGTCCGATTATACCCAGCCCGCCGAGGGCAGCCTGTCGGCCGCCGCCGCGCCGGGCGGGAATGTCAGCCTGTTCCAGCGCCCCTGGGTCCTGATCACCGCCTTCTTCCATAAGGACACCAAGGAGACGCTGTTCGAGGCGGGTAAGCTGACGGTCATGCTGATGTTCATCATCGCGAACGCGCTGATCCTGAAGCACGTTCTGACGGACGAGCAGATCCCGCAGCGCATCGCCGCATCAATGCTCGAGGCAGGCTTCGGGCCGATCATGTTCCTGATCGTGGTGAACATCATCCTTCTGATCGGCGGTCAGTTCATGGAGCCGTCGGGCCTTATCGTGATCGTCGCGCCGCTGGTCTTTCCGATCGCGATCCAGCTTGGGATCGACCCGATCCATCTTGGGATCATCATGGTGGTGAACATGGAAATCGGGATGATCACGCCGCCCGTGGGTCTCAACCTTTTCGTCACATCGGGTGTGGCGGGCATGTCGATGATGGCCGTGGTCCGGGCGGCGCTGCCCTTCCTTGGCATCCTCTTCATCTTCCTGATCATGGTGACTTACATCCCGTGGCTGTCGACCTTCTTGCCGACGACCTTCATGGGGCCAGAGATCATAACGAATTAGAAAGCGCGCTACCGCGCGTTCCAGATAAAGCGAAATGCAGAGGCGACGCACCGAACGGGGTGCGTCGCCTTTGTCTATTGTGGGATCAGGTGGACCGACCGCGCTTTTCGAAACGGGGCAGCATGGCCGAGAAATCGCGGCCCTTGCCCTCTTCGGCTTCGACAAAGGTCGTGTAAAGATCCATCGCCGCGTGGCCAAGCGGCGTGTCCGCATCCGCGCTAATCGCAGCCTGTTGCGACAGGCGCAGGTCTTTCAGCATCAGGTCTGCGGCAAAGCCCGGCGTGTAGTCGTTGTCGGCGGGGCTTTTCGGGCCGATGCCAGGGGCTGGGCAATAAGCGTTCATCGACCAGGAATAACCCGAGGATGTGGACACCACGTCGAACATCGCCTGGCGATCGAGGCCCAGCTTGTCGGCCAGCGCGAAGGCCTCGCAGGTCGCGATCATCGTGACGCCGAGGATCATGTTGTTGCAGATCTTCGCCGCCTGACCGTTGCCAGAGGGGCCGCAATGCACGGCCTTCTGGCCCATGATGTCAAAGAGTGGCTTTGCCTTGGCGAAGGCGACTTCGCTGCCACCGACCATGAAGGTGAGCGTTCCACCTTCGGCGCCGCCGATCCCGCCAGAGACGGGCGCATCAAGCGGCAAAAGCCCCGCGTCCTGCGCCTGCTCAGCCACCACACGGGCGCTGTCGACATCGACCGTTGAGCAATCGAGGAACACCGCGCCTTTGGTCATCGCGGGGATCAGGTCTTCTGCGACGTTGCGCAGGATCTGACCGTTGGGCAGCATGGTGATAACCGCCTCGGCGCCCTCTGCGGCCTTGACGCCGGAACTGGCCAGGGGAAAGGCATCCGTCGTCACGCCCGCCACGTCGAAGCCTGTCACCTCGTGCCCGGCCTGGGCCAGATTGGTCGCCATGGGCAGCCCCATGTTTCCAAGTCCGATGAACGCGATTTTCATGGCATATCCTCCCAGGTCAGGTCGTTCTCGCCCAAGGGCGCGGTGAAGCCCGCGATCTCGTTCTCGGGCAGGGCGGCAAGGCTGTCATGGCGCCATTTCGGCTGGCGGTCCTTGTCGATGATCTGCGCGCGCACACCTTCTAGGAAATCGCCCGATTCCAGCACGCGCCAGGTGGTGCGGTATTCGCCGGTCAGCGCGTGGCGGATATCGCCCGGCTTCTCTGCGGCCTTGGCGATCAGAACGCGGGTCGCGGCCATGGAAATGGCCGAGTTCCGCTTCAGCGCCTTGAGCGCGCCTTCGGCAAGCGGGTGGTCCGAGCCTTCAAGCGCTGCTGCGATCTGCGGGACCGGCTGGTCGAACTGGCTGTCGATCCAGTCTTGCGCATCGCGAAGGGCGCTGTCGCCATCGGGCTCTGCCGCGCTGTCCAGAAGCGCGGTATCGCCCGTCTGGGAAAGCTGCGTGATGAGGTCCGGCCAGCGGTCTTCGGGGATGCGAAAATCGGCAAAGCCCGCGTGGATCGCATCGCCCGCGCGCATGCGGTGACCGGTGAGGCCCAGAAAGCTGCCCAGCTTGCCGGGCGCGCGCGCCAGCAAGAGCGTGCCGCCGACATCGGGGATGAGGCCGATACCGCATTCGGGCATGGCGATCTGGCTCGTCTCGCCCACTACGCGGTGCGAGGCATGGCCGCCAAGGCCGACGCCGCCGCCCATGGTAAAGCCCTGCATGAAGGCGATGATCGGCTTGGGGTATTCGAAGATCTTCGCGTTCATGCGGTATTCTTCGCGCCAGAACTCACGCGCGGCAGCGTAATCGCCCTTGATCCCGGCGTGATACATCGCGGCGATATCGCCGCCCGCGCAGAATGCCTTTTCGCCTTCGGCGTCCATGATGACGACCTGAACCGACGGATCGTCTCTCCATTGGTCAAGCGCCCGTTCGACGGCCAGCCCCATGTCGTGGCTCAGCGCGTTCAGGGCCTGCGGACGGGTGAAGGTGATGCGTCCTGCGACGCCATCGGTGCGGATTGAAATGTCACTCATGCGCGCTCTGCTATCATCTGGCGCGACACGATGAGGCGCATGATTTCATTGGTGCCTTCAAGGATCTGGTGCACACGCAAGTCGCGCACGATCTTCTCGATCCCATAATCTGCGAGGTATCCGTAGCCGCCATGCAGTTGAAGGCATTGATCGGCGATCTTCGATCCGGCCTCGGTCACGAATTTCTTGGCCATGGCGCAGAATTTCGTGGCATCCGGCGCGCCCTGGTCCAGCTTCCACGCCGCTTGGCGCAGGAAGGTGCGTGCGGCCTGAAGCTCGATCTCCATTTCGGCAAGGCGGAATTGAAGGGCCTGGAATTCGGTCAGGGGTTTGCCGAAGGCCTTGCGCTCGGCCATGTAGGTCATCGTGGCATCAAGCGCGGTCTGCGCGGGGCCAAGCGAACAGGCCGCGATGTTGAGCCGCCCGCCATCGAGACCGGCCATCGCGTAGGAAAAGCCGCGGCCTTCCTCGCCGATGAGGTTCGCGGCGGGCACCTTGCAGTCGTCGAACTGCACCTGCCGCGTCGGCTGGGATCGCCAGCCCATCTTGTCCTCAAGCCCGCCGTAGGACAGGCCCGGGGTGCCGTCTTCAACGATCACCGTCGAGATGCCCTTGGGGCCGGCATCGCCGGTGCGCACCATGGTGACATAGGCGTCGGAATACCCGCCGCCCGAAATGAAGGCCTTTGTGCCGTTGAGTGTGTAGCCCTCATTCGTGCGCTCGGCGCGGGTCTTGAGAGCCGCGGCATCGCTGCCGGATCCGGGTTCGGTCAGGCAGTAGGACAGCACCGTTTCCATCGTCGCGGCGCGGGGCAGCCATTCGGCCTTCACCTCGTCGCTGGCGAACTTGTCGATCATCGCGGCGCACATGTTGTGGATCGACAGGAAAGCCGCGACCGACGCGCAGGAGCGGCTGAGGTTCTCGAAAACCAGCGTCGCATCAAGGCGCGACAGGCCAGACCCGCCCGCGTCTTCAGACACGTAAAGCGCGCCGAAGCCCAGTTCGGCCAGTTTCGGCCAAAGGTCTTTCGGAATGGTGCCATCGGCTTCCCATGTGCGGGCATGGGGGGCGATATGCTCTTGCCCGAAGGCGAAGGCCATATCCGCGATGGCGGTCTGTTCCTCGGTCAGTGCGAAATCCATTGGACGGTCTCCCTTGTGTCAAGGTTCTGACCGCCCGCCGGATGATCGGCAAGACCCTTCTGGGGGTGTATCGTCCGGCGCCGGGTCGGCGCCGTTTGGCGTGTCAGATGATGCGAACCTGCGCGCCCACGGGGACAAGCGCAAACAGCTCTTCGATCTGCCGGTTGAAAAGACCGATGCAGCCCGAAGACGACCGGCGCCCGATCTTGCGTGTGTCGTGGGTGCCGTGAATGAGGTAGGCGGGCCAGCCAAGATACAGGGCGTGCGTGCCCAGCGGGTTGTCCGGCCCGGCTTCCATGAAGGTCGGAAGGGTCGGGTCGCGGTCGCGCATGTTCTGGGTCGGCGTCCAGGTGGGGCCGACCTTCTTGCGCACGACTTCGGTATAGCCGCGTTTTGTCAGTTCTTCGGTCAGCGGCACAGAGGTGGGGTAAAGGCGATAGTCGTCGCCACCCTTCGACCAGTAATGCAGCGCCCGGCTTTGCGTGTCGGCAACGATGGACACGCGGTCCAGCGCCTTGAAATGATCGCGCCAGTCCTGGCGAGAAAAGCTCGAGATATTGTTGCGTGAAAATTCCGTGGGCGCGATCTCTGCCCCCTGCGCGCGCAGGATCGACGGCGCGCAGAGAAGCGCGGCTGCGCCGGTCAGAAGGAACGTGCGGCGAGAGTTTTGGGTCATGGGGGCGGGTCCTTTCGTGCCGGGGGGCATCCGTTTCCCCCGTCATGCGGACAGCGGCCCGCGCTTGTCCATGAAGAAGGGCGGCCAAAGCGCTCACTCTTTGGTGAGGGCGCGCCGCCCCGGCACGGGCCAGGACGGCGATATGGCATTGGCTTGGCACGTGGCCCAGCCTTAATCCATCTGCTTGAACGCGAACTCGCCGCCGTCCTTTATCCCCGAGAACCAGCGGGCCGTGACGGTCTTGGTCTTGGTGTAGAACCGGAAGGCATCGGGGCCATACTGGTTGAGATCGCCGAAGGCCGATTTCTTCCAGCCGCCGAAGGTGTGGTAGCTGAGCGGAACAGGGATCGGGAAGTTGATGCCGACCATGCCGACATTCACCCGGTGCGCAAAGTCGCGCGCGGTGTCGCCATCGGCGGTGTAGATCGCCGTGCCGTTGCCATAGGGATTGTCCATCGTCAGCTTCAGCGCCTCTTCGTAATTGTCGGCGCGCACGGTGCTAAGGACCGGGCCAAAGATCTCTTCCTTGTAGATGTCCATGTCGGGCGTGACGTTGTCGAAGAGGGAGGGGCCGACGAAATAGCCGTCTTCATAGCCCTGAAGTGAAAAGTCGCGGCCGTCGACAACCAGGCTGGCGCCCTGTTCGACACCCGAGTTGACAAGCCCGAGGATACGATCCTTGGACGCCTGGGTGATGACGGGGCCGTAATCGACATCGTCGCCCGCAGTATATGGGCCGACCTTCAGCTTCTCGACCCTCGGCACCAGCTTTTCGATAAGTTTATCGGCGGTTTCCTTGCCCACCGGAACCGCGACCGAGATCGCCATGCACCGTTCGCCCGCTGCGCCAAAGCCCGCACCGACAAGCGCGTCAGCCGCCTTGTCGATATCCGCGTCGGGCATGATGATCATGTGGTTCTTCGCGCCGCCGAAGCACTGGGCGCGCTTGCCGTTCGACGCCGCGCGGCCATAGATGTACTGCGCAATCGGGGTCGAGCCGACAAAGCCCACGGCCTGCACGTCTTCATTGTCGAGGATCGCGTCGACGGTTTCCTTGTCGCCGTTGACGACCTGAAGCACGCCATCGGGCAGGCCGGCTTCTTTCAGAAGCTCGGCGAGGCGCAGCGAGGTCGACGGGCAACGCTCGGACGGCTTAAGGATCATCGCGTTGCCGCAGGTCAGCGCCGGGGCCATTTTCCACAGCGGGATCATGGCAGGGAAGTTGAACGGGGTGATGCCCGCGACAACGCCCAGCGGCTGGCGCATCGAATAAAGGTCGATGCCTGGGCCGCCATCGTCGGTGAATTCGCCCTTCAGCATCGCCGGGCCGCCCATGCAGACTTCGACGACCTCAAGACCGCGCTGCACGTCGCCGCGCCCGTCGGGAAGGGTCTTGCCATGCTCGCGGCTCACCAGCTCGGCCAGCTCGTCCATGTGTTCGTTGATGAGCGCGCCGAACTTCATCATGACGCGCGCGCGTCGCTGAGGGTTGGTCGCACCCCAGGCAACTTGCGCCTCGGCAGCGGCGGCGACAGCTGCGTTCAGCTCTTCTGTGGTCGCCAGCGGCAGCTTGCCCTGAACCTCGCCCGTGGCGGGATTCATGACATCCGCAAAGCGCCCCGAGGTGCCTTTGACGTGTGCGCCGTTGATCCAGTGAGTCAGCTCTTGCATGGAATCCTCCCGTTCGTGGGTCTGTTCAGTCTCGCGCGGTGTACCATTGCAAAATCGCGCGAGAAAGGCTGTGTTTCCCAAAACAGTTTTGCGTTTTTGCAAAGGGCGGTGCTTTGGCGGATGTGCAGTGGGACGATCTGAGGGTGTTTCTGGCCGTGGCGCGCGGGGACAGCCTGTCGGCGGCGGGGCGGATTCTGAGGATGGATCCGGCGACAGTCGGGCGCCGCGTCGCGCGGTTGGAAGAGGCGCTTGGCGTGCCGCTTTTTGCCAAGTCGCCGCAAGGATACGCGCTGACGGGGGATGGCCAGCGCCTGCTGGATCACGCCGAAAAGGCCGAGACGGCTGTTTCGGGCGCAACGGCCGATCTTGCGGAAGAGGCGGGGCGATTGTCGGGCCAGATCCGCATCGGCGCGCCGGATGGCTGTGCGAATTACCTGCTGCCCCAGGTGACGGCGGCGATCGCGGCGGAAAACCCCGGCCTCGATATCCAGATTGTCGCCCTGCCGCGCGTCTTCAACCTGTCAAAACGCGAGGCAGACATGGCTATCGCCGTCTCGCCGCCCGAAACCGGGCGGCTGACGGTGCAGAAGATCACCGACTATCGCCTGCATCTTGCCGCCGCTCGCGCCTATCTTGAGCGCGCCGCGCCAATCCGCGACCCGGCCGATCTGAATGATCATCCCATCGTTGGCTATATCCCCGACCTCATCTTTGATCCGGAGCTTGATTATCTTTCCGATATCGGCGCGCGGCATGTGGCGATGGCGTCGAATTCCGTCTCGGTCCAGCTTGGCCTTTTGCGGGCGGGCGCCGGTGTTGGTATCGTCCATGACTTCGCGCTGCCCTTCGCGCCGGGGGTCGAGACGATCCTGACCGGCGAGATCGCGCTGACGCGGGCTTTCTACCTGATCCGCCACGCCGATGACCGCAAGGTCGACCGCCTGAACCGTTTTGCGCAATCGCTGACCGACGGTGTCCGGCGCGAGGTGGTGCGGCTGGAGCGCCTAAGTGCTTGACAGAATGTCGCGCCTTCAAGACGCTACCATCAAAGAGGAGGACCCCGAATGCTCGTGCACCAGATCCTGAACGACAAGGCGAAAGAGCCGGTCGTGACCATCAAGTCAGACGCTTCGGTGAAGGACGCGGTGGCGCTCTTGTCCGAAAAGCGGATCGGTGCAGTCGTCGTGTCGGATGACGGCGAAACGCCGATGGGCATTCTGTCAGAGCGCGACATCGTGCGAGAACTGGGACGACGGGGGACGACCTGCCTCGACGACGGCGTATCGGCGATGATGACGAAGAAGCTGATCGGCTGCGAACGCACCGACAGCGCCGATCAGGTGCTCGTGAAGATGACCGAGGGCCGGTTCCGCCACATGCCGGTGATGGATGGTGAGGTAATGGTCGGGCTGATTTCCATCGGTGACGTGGTCAAGGCGCGCCTGTCGGAGCTTTCGATGGAAAAGGATGCCCTTCAAGGCATGATCATGGGCCACTAGGCCGAAAGACCGTTCCGAGGCGCTTGCATCGGGCGGCGCAATAATGTTGCGTGCCGCAAACCAAACGGGAGCCCCGTCATGCGCATCGCCCTTTACCCCGGCACGTTCGATCCGGTCACTCTTGGCCATCTCGACATCATCGAACGGGCCTCGATCCTTGTGGATCGGCTTGTCATCGGGGTTGCGATCAACCGAGACAAGGGGCCTCTTTTCTCGCTGGAAGAACGGGTCGAGATGATCGAGGCGGAATGCGCTGCGATTGCCAAGAAGACGGGCGTCGAGATCGTCGCGCACCCGTTCGAGAACCTTCTGATCGACTGCGCCCATGAGGTCGGTGCGCAACTGATCGTGCGGGGACTGCGCGCAGTGGCCGATTTCGAATACGAATACCAGATGGTCGGCATGAACCGCGTGCTCGACGATTCCATAGAGACGGTGTTCCTGATGGCCGAGGCGGAGCATCAAGCGATTGCGTCGAAGCTGGTCAAGGAGATCGCACGGCTTGGCGGGGACGTGACCAATTTCGTGACGCCGCAGGTCCGCGACAGGCTGATCGCGAAGCAGGCGGGGTAGCGCCTCTTCGCTTGAAGCCGATGGCGTGTTGTCAGGCCGCCGCTTCGACCTTGCGATAGGCCTGGCACTTCTTGTGTCATTCGGGCCTGAGGCACGGAAAGAAAAAAGGCCCCGAACCCGGGGCCTTTCCTAAATCACTCCAGCGACCTTCAGATCAGCTTGCCCATCGCAACGGCCGTGTCGGACATGCGGTTCGAGAAGCCCCATTCGTTGTCGTACCATGTCAGGATGCGGACCATGGTGCCTTCCATGACTTTCGTCTGATCCATGTGGAAGACCGACGAATGCGGGTTGTGGTTGAAGTCGATGGAAACAAGCGGCTCGTCCGTATAGCCCAGAATGCCCTTCAGCGGGCCGTCGGCCGCCGTGCGGATGGCCGCGTTGACCTCTTCGACCGAGGTGTCGCGCGACGCCTCGAATGTCAGGTCCACCACCGACACGTTCGGTGTCGGTACGCGGATCGCGACGCCATCGAGCTTGCCGTTGAGTTCCGGCAGCACCAGACCGACGGCCTTGGCCGCGCCGGTCGAGGTGGGGATCATCGACAGGGCCGCCGCACGCGCGCGGTACAGATCCTTGTGCATCGTATCCAGCGTCGGCTGGTCGCCCGTGTAGCTGTGGATCGTCGTCATGAAGCCCTTGTTGATACCGATCTCGTCGTTCAGCACCTTCGCGACGGGCGACAGGCAGTTGGTCGTGCAGGACGCGTTCGAGACAACGATATCGTCCTTGGTCAGCACGTCATGGTTCACGCCGTAGACGATGGTCTTGTCGGCGTCAGAGCCGGGCGCCGAGATCAGCACGCGCTTAGATCCGTTGTCGAGATGCGCTTGGCACTTTTCCTTCGACGTGAAGATGCCGGTGCATTCCAGAACGATATCGACGTCCGACCAGGGCAGATCCGCGGGGTTGCGGATGGCGGTGACGCGCATCGGGCCGCGGCCAACGTCGATGCTGTCCTCGGTCGTCGTGACGGTCGCGGGGAACCGGCCATGCACACTGTCGTAGCGCAGAAGATGGGCATTGGTCTCGACCGGGCCGAGATCGTTGATCGCAACGACCTCGATATCGGTGCGCCCGGATTCGATGATCCCGCGCAGGACGTTGCGGCCGATCCGGCCAAATCCGTTGATGGCTACTTTGACGGTCATGAAAGGTCTCCTTTGAAACGGGCCGCGCTTGGGAGGAGGAGGCGGCTAAGACGTCGTTGACGGGGGCTTAGCGCCAGATGGCGATCCATTCAATCAGGCGCAGCAATTGCCGACCGATAAAGATCAATAACTCGCCATCATTCATCTGCTGGTCCCACAAGACGAGCGCGCCGAAGCAGAGGGCCATGATGAACGCGATACCGTTGGTCATGAGAGTGCGCGGCCCCGAAGCGATTTTGCGCGACCCTAGCGCGAGGCAAACGAAAGGGAAAGACAGGGTCGCCTTGTTCCGGGGCGATGCCGCGCCACGTATGGGGAATGGACAAGTCGCTACATCTGACCGGGCGTATCCTGATCGCCTTTCTCTTTATCGCGGGGACCGTGCAAAAGGTGACGGCGCCCGGTGCGTCGATGGGGCTTTTGGGCGGGTTTGGCTTGCCGGAATGGCTCGTCTGGCCTGCGCTGATCTTCAATGCGCTGGCCGCCGTGGCGCTGATTGTCGGCTGGCAATTGCGATGGGTGGCTTTGACGCTTGCGGCCTATTGCATGGTGACAAGCGCCTTCCACTTCATCCCGTCGGATGGCTGGCAGATGTCGATCTTCGTGAAGAACTGGGCGATCGCCGGGGGGCTGTTGATCCTTGCGGCTGGCGAACGGCGTACCGTCTAGGCCGCGTTCCAGACCAGTGTTTGGGTGCCTGCAAGCCGCGACAAGCGCTGCAGTTCTGACTCCAACGCCTTCTCGCGCTTGGCGGTCCATTTCACGCCCGGCTCGACCCATATGCGCTCCAGTGTCAGGGTGTCCTTGCCGCGATCCGCTTTTGCCTCGATCCGGCCGACGAACCGGTCGCCTTCCAGCAGCGGGTAGACGTAGTACCCCCAGCGCCGTTTCGCCGCCGGGACGAACATCTCGACGGTGTAGTCGAAGCCGAACAGCCGTTTCAGCCGCGCGCGGTCGCGGATTGCCGGGTCGAACGGATTGAGGATACGCAGGCGCGAGGTGGGGCCGGGCGTGTCTTGCAGCCGCGTCTCTATCTGCGGGCAGGCCACGGCCTTAAGCCAGTTTCCGTCCGCCGTCTCGATCTCGACCGGGATCACCTCTGCGGTCTTCAGCCATTCCGCGACCTCCGGCAGCTCTGCCGCTTCCCAGAATTTCCTGATCTCTTGCGTGGTGCCGAAGCCCAGCCGACCCAGCGCCGCGCGGCACAGCCAGTCGAGTTGCTTCGCATCCTCCACGTCCTGCTCACGCAGGTGATCGGGAAAAACCCGTTCCGCCAGATCGTAGAACTTCGTGAACCCCTCACGGTGGCAGGTCGCCAATTCCCCAGCATACCAAAGGTAATCCAGTGCCATCTTGTGCGGCGGGCGACGCCACATCTCGCGCGTGCCTTCGATCTTGGTATCAAAGGCGTGGGTCGAAAGCGGGCCTTCGTCCTCGATCCTCTGCCGGATGTGATCGAGAAGCTTTGGCGTCAGGTTCGGCCCGAACCAGGACGAGCGCGCGGTCTTCTCTTTCATGCGGCGAAACTGTCGACCCCACATCGGCAGCATCTCCATCGGCAGGACCGAAGCGTCATGGGTGAAATGCTCGAACACCGCGCGCTCGCGGGCGAGGAGCGTGTTCAGCATCGGTTCACGGTAGTTCTGGTTGCGCGTCCAGAGAATGTGATGCTGCGCGCGGGAAATCACCTGGATCGTGTCGAGCTGCACAAACCCAAGCGTGTGGATCAGCGCCTTGGCATCCAGCGGTCCTGTGGGCGTGTCCGCCAGACCATGACTGCCCAGCCAGAGCCTCCGCGCGTCGCGGTTGGATATCTTGATAGCGGCGGTCACGAGGCGATCCTTCGGTGCGGGCTTGGTTCATTCTTCTGGATTGGCCGCAGGCTTCGCAATGGAAAAGGGCCACCCATTTGGGCGGCCCTTTGATACCGTTGTGATCGGAATGGGTTACGACAACAGCGCCTCGGCCTTAGCGACCACGGCATCCGCTGTGATCCCGAACTTCTCGAACAGCTCTTCTGCCGGGGCGGAGGCGCCAAAGCTGTCCATGCCCACAAAGGCCGATTTCGCCTCGCGGCCCCGCTCGCCCAGAAGCCACTGGTCCCAAGGCTGGCGCATACCGGCCTCGATGGCGATGCGCACCGCGCCGCCGGGCAACACGCGCTTGCGATAGGCTTCGTCCTGCTGAGCGAAAAGGTCCATCGAGGGCATCGACACGACGCGCGTGCCGATCCCTTTCGCCTCGAGCGCGTCGCGCGCGGCGATTGCGACCGATACCTCGGAGCCGGACGCCATCAGGATGACCTGGCGCTTGGCCTCGGAATCGGCGAGCACATAGGCGCCTTGGCGGGTCAGGTTCTTCGGCTTGTACTCTTTGCGCACGGCAGGAAGCCCTTGGCGCGATAGGCACAGGACCGACGGCTTGTCCCTGGTCTCAAGCGCGATTTCCCACGCTTCGGCAGTTTCGGTCACATCGGCGGGGCGGAACACCTGGGTGTTGGGCGTCGCGCGCAACATGGCAAGATGTTCGACCGGCTGATGGGTCGGTCCGTCTTCGCCAAGGCCGATGGAATCATGGGTCATGACGTAGACGACGGGGATGCCCATCAGCGCCGACAGCCGCATCGCGGGACGCGCATAGTCGGTGAAGACCATGAAGGTGCCGCCATAGGGGCGCAGGCCGCCATGCAGCGCAATGCCGTTCATCGCCGCCGCCATGCCGTGTTCGCGGATGCCATAGTAGACGTAGCGGCCATTGCGATCCTGCGCGGTGAAGGCGTCCATGTCACCGGTCTTGGTATTGTTCGATCCGGTCAGATCGGCAGAGCCGCCGAAGGTCTCGGGCATGACAGGGTTGATCACTTCCAGCGCCATTTCGGACGCCTTGCGCGTGGCGACCTTGGGCTGACTTTCGGCGACCTGCTTTTTGAAGGCACGGATCGTCGCGGTCAGCTTTTTCGGCGGCTCCCACGTCATGACGCGGGTGAATTGCTCGCGCTTGTTCTGCGACATCGCCTCGAACCGGTCCTGCCATTCGGCGTGGGCTGCTGTTCCGCGCTTGCCCATGTCCTCCCACGCGGTCTTGATCTCTTGCGGGATCTCGAAGGCAGGTGCGGTCCAGCCGTAGGCCTTCTTGGCGTCCGCGATCAGATCGGCATCCGTCAGCGCGCCGTGACCCTTGGAGGTGTCCTGCGCCGAAGAGCCAAGCGCGATATGCGTGTGGCAGTCGATCATCGCCGGCTTAGAGGATCCCTTGGCGGCCTTGATTGCCTCGTCGATCGCGTCGGGGTCGTGGCCGTCGCAGGTGAAGACGTCCCAGCCAGCCGCCTCGAACCGGGACTTCTGGTCGGTGGAGTCGGACAGGCTGACCTTGCCGTCGATGGTGATGCCGTTGTTATCGAAAAAGACGATCAGGTGATCGAGGGCAAGATGCCCGGCCAGCGCGATCGCCTCATGGCTGACGCCTTCCATCAGACAGCCATCGCCTGCGAAGACATAAGTATGGTGATCGACCAGCTTCTTGCCCCAGGTCGCGCGCAGATGCGCCTCGGCCATGGCGAAGCCGACCGCGTTCGAGATGCCCTGACCCAGCGGGCCGGTCGTCGTCTCGATGCCCTTCGCGTGACCGTATTCGGGATGGCCCGCCGTCTTGGCGCCCCACTGGCGGAAATTGCGCAGCTCTTCGATGGACATGTCCTCATAGCCCGTCAGGTGCAGCAGCGAATAGAGCAGCATCGAGCCATGGCCGTTCGACACGATGAAGCGGTCGCGGTCGGCCCAGTCAGGCGCCTTGGGATCGAACTTCATATGCTTTTCGAACAAGACGGTGGCGATGTCGGCCATCCCCATCGGCATGCCGGAATGCCCGGAATTCGCCGCAGCCACGGCGTCGAGCGTCAGGGTGCGGATGGCAGCCGCCTTCATCCAGTGATCGGGGTGCTTTTCGCGCAGCGTAGCGATGTCCACAGGCGGGATCCTTCGTCGGGTAAAAGTCGCGCTTCTGATAGCAGCCATTGGGCCAAGTGCAAGCCAGAGGGCCGTTTCGGTCATTTTGACGTTCAAACCGGGCCTGTTGCCGTTATCATTGGAAACAAGCGATTCGAAAGACGCCGTAGGGCGCGACGGGGACAGGCACATGACAGAGATTTCCGAACTAGAATACCGGATCAGTCAGGCGCTCGACCGGATCGGGGCCGGGATCGCGGCCCTCGAAAAACCCGCGCCTGCACCAGAGCCGCCATCCGAAGATGAAGACGAGGCCGCAACGGCGGGCGAAGGCGAGGTCGTCGCCCTGCGCGAGCTTCTGGACGCCGAGCGCGGCGCGAACGCGCAGCTGGAAGAGCGACTCAAGGTTCTCAAGGACCGTCAGAGCAACGAGGGCGAAGACCTCAAGCGCGAGGTCGAGACACTGCGCACGCAGGTCGAGGAAACGCACACGCGCAACCGAATCCTGAAGAAACGGCTTGAGGAAATGCGGCGTGCCTTCAACGACTTGCGCGCCTCTGTTACCGATGGTCAGATCAGCGGCGAGGCGCTGAACGCGGCGCTTGCGGCAGAGCTTGCGGGCTTGTCGGCCCTGCGCGAGGCAGACCGCGTCGAACTCGACACGCTTCTTGGAGCGCTCGAACCGCTGGTGAAGGAGACCGGACATGCCTGACGTGGAAATCCAGATTGGCGGACGTAGCTTCGAGGTTGCCTGCCAGGACGGCGAAGAGGCGTACCTCAAGGCCGCCGCGCGGCTTCTCGATGCCGAGGCGACGGCGTTATCGGCGCAAATCGGGCGCCTGCCGGAACCTCGCATGCTGCTGATGGCCGGGCTGATGCTGGCCGACAAGGCGGCGGGCGTGGAAGAACAGCTTCGTGGTCTGGAAGAGCGTGTGCAAATGGCTGAGCGCAAGGCGCGCGAAAGCGAGGAAGAGCTTGAGGCGCTGAAGAACGCTCCGCCGCCCGCGCCAGAGCGAATTCAGGTGCCTGTGGTGCCAGAGGGGGTCAAGGAATCCATGGCCGAGATCGCGGCGCGCGCGGAATCAATGGCGGATGAGATCGAGGAAAAGGCGCGGGCCTGATCGGCCCGCGACAATTGGCGCTTAGCCGTTGTGTTCGCGGATCTTTTCGGCGGCGTCCTTGTCAAAGGCCACCCCGTTTTCTTCGAAAAGAGTGTCGATCTCGCCCGATAGCGTCATCTCGGTGATGATGTCGCAGCCGCCGACGAATTCGCCCTTGACATAAAGCTGCGGGATCGTCGGCCATTCAGAATAGTCCTTGATGCCCTGCCGGATGTCTTCATCGGCCAGCACGTTTACATCGGTGAATTCCACGCCCATGAAGTTGAGAACGCCCGCCACGCGCGAGGAAAACCCGCATTGCGGCATGGTCTTGGTGCCCTTCATGTAAAGCACGACGTCGTTGGCTTTCACGGTCTCGTCGATACGGGTCTTTGCGTCGGTCATGTCATTTCCCTTTGCAATGTCGGTCGGGCGGAACGCCCGGTGTGTCTGGGGCGGCGCCTATTCCGGCGCGCGCGTGGTCAGGGCCAGCGCATGAACCGCGCCGGAGGGTCCGTCCATGGCGCCCTTCAGTGCGGCATAGACGGCGCGCTGTTGCTGGACGCGGTTTTTTCCCCGAAAGCTTTCATCGACGACCATCGCGGCGAAATGGGCGCCGTCGTCGCCCTCGACGGTGATCTTGGCTTCGGGAAAGCTGTCGCGCAGCAGGTCTTCGATCTGTTGTGCGGTGATCGCCATCGCCGTTCTCCTGTTCTTCGTTTCCAGAGGTATGGTGCCCTGCGCCCTTGCGCAAGCGTCCGCGGTCAGGCGAACCGTTCGGCAAAGCTGCCGCGATAGATCGCCGAAAGCTCTGACAGCGGCGCCTCGGAGCCGCCGAATTTTACCGCATCCCCGCCGAAGCGTCCGACAGTCTGGATCGGGACGCCTGCCTTGCCCGCCTCGATCATCAGGACTTCGGCACAATCGAAGGTCGCGGCGATCAGGTATCGGCCCTGGTCCTCGCCGAACAATACGGGCGTATCCGCGCTATCGAGCGCAACGCCGACATCTGCCGCCTCGGCCATTTCAAAGGCGGCCAGAGCAAGGCCACCGTCCGACAGATCCTGGCAGGCCGAGATATACGCATGATTGGCGCGGATGAACTCGCCCACCGCTTTCTCAGCGTTGAGATCGACGGGCGGGGCGTCGCCATCGTCGCGGTTGAACACCTCTGCCAGAAGCGCGGACTGGCCCAGGTGCGTGCCTTCCGGCCCAACCAGCAGAGCCATCATCCCGGCCTCTGCCACCCCGGCGATCATCTGGTCCTCGGACGCGATCAGCCCGACTGCACCGATGGTGGGCGTGGGCAGGATGCCTGACCCGTCCGTTTCGTTGTAAAGCGACACGTTGCCGGACACGATGGGCATATCCAGCGCAGCAACTGCGGCGCCGATGCCTTTGATCGCGCCGACGAACTGGCCCATGATCTCGGGCTTTTCGGGATTGCCGAAGTTTAGGTTGTCGGTCGTCGCAAGGGGCAGGGCGCCCACGGCAGTGAGGTTGCGGTACGCCTCGGCCACCGCTTGCTTGCCGCCTTCGACCGGGTTGGCGCGCACGTAGCGGGGCGTCACGTCAGAAGTGAACGCAAGCAGCTTGCCGGTGCCATGAACCCGGATCACGCCCGCGCCAAGGCCCGGCGCGCGCACGGTGTCGGCCATGACCATGTGATCGTATTGCTCATAGACCCAGTTTTTCGCGGCGTGGTTGGGGCTTGCGATCAGGCCTTTCAGCCCGTCGATCCCGTCGATCTGCGGGACGTCCTGAAGCTCTGGCGCTGGGGCGGGTTCGTTCCAAGGGCGGTCATATTCTGGTGCGCTGGACGCGAGTTTCGACAGCGGCAGGTCGGCCTTGATGTCGTTGCCGTGCAGAATGAGGAACCGGTCCTCTGCGATCGTCTCGCCCACGATGGCGAAATCGAGGTCCCATTTGTCAAAGACCGCCTTCGCCTCGGCCTCTTTTTCGGGTTTGAGGACCATGAGCATGCGTTCCTGGCTTTCGGAAAGCATCATCTCATAGGCGGTCATGTGCTCTTCACGGACGGGCACAGCGTTGAGGTCAAGCTTGATGCCCAGACCTCCCTTGTCGCCCATTTCGACCGCCGAACAGGTCAGCCCCGCCGCGCCCATGTCCTGGATCGAGATCACGGCGCCGGTCTGCATCAGTTCAAGACATGCCTCCATCAGGCGTTTCTCGGTGAAGGGGTCGCCGACCTGAACGGTGGGGCGCTTGTCCTCAATGGTGTCGTCGAATTCGGCAGAGGCCATCGTCGCGCCGCCGACGCCGTCGCGCCCGGTCTTTGCACCAAGATAAACCACGGGCATGCCGACGCCGCTGGCCGCCGAATAGAAGATCGCATCGGCATCGGCGAGACCGGCGGCAAAGGCGTTCACAAGGCAGTTGCCGTTATAGGCGGGGTGAAAGCGTACCTCTCCGCCGACGGTCGGAACGCCGAAACAGTTGCCGTAGCCGCCGATGCCTTCCACGACGCCATGCACAAGCTGCCGGGTCTTGGGGTGCTCGGGTTCGCCGAAAGACAGCGAGTTCATCGCAGCGATAGGCCGCGCGCCCATGGTGAAGACATCGCGCAGGATGCCGCCCACGCCGGTCGCCGCGCCCTGGTAGGGTTCAATGTACGAGGGGTGGTTGTGAGATTCCATCTTGAAGACTACGGCCTGCCCGTCGCCGATATCCACGACGCCCGCGTTCTCGCCCGGTCCGCAGATCACTTGCGGCCCGGTGGTCGGCAGGGTGCGCAGCCACTTCTTCGAGGATTTGTAGGAACAATGTTCGTTCCACATGGCCGAGAAGATGCCCAGCTCTGTAAAGCTCGGCTCGCGCCCGATGATCTCGAGGATGCTGGCGTATTCCTCGGGTTTCAGCCCGTGGGCTGCAATCAGGTCATCGGTGATCTTCGGCTCGTCCATCTTTGTTCCCCGGCGCTGTCGATTGGCGCGGTCTTAGAGCATCGGACGGCGCGCGAAAAGGGCAGGGGCAGTATGGCTTGGTGTCGATGCGCCCGACTTCAGCGATGCGCGGCGAAGATCTCGTCCGCCGTTTGGCTGAAGACAACGTTGACCTCGTCGAACTCCACAGACCCGCTATCGACCTCGATGGTCTTGGGCAGGCCCAAGCCGTCGTGGCAAGTGATCTGAAGCCGCACGATGCCACCGTCGGACAGGCGCACCCCGGAGATTGTACCGATTTCCGTTCCATCGCTGGACAGAAAGGCTTGCCCATGGCTGCGCAACTCTTGCCGAGAAATGCCGCCCGCGTCCACGGATAACCCTTCGCCGGTCATCACGCTTTGCGCACGCGGTGCATCGGCGGCAGTGGCCGTAAAGACGGCCGCTATTGCGATCGCTAGGGGCAATGCGCGTTTCATTGGACGGGACCTGTGGGTTTCATTGCAGCCCGCGGGTCGGACAGCTTGGGCGACCAACCCGGCCCCATGGACACTTGTTCCTTTGCCGCCGCGATTTGTGGCGCGACATATTCGCAAAAAAAAGGCCGAGCAAAAAGCTCGGCCGAAGTCCAACAGGGAGGTAGGTGCCAAGACTATGTCTCGGCGCCTTGCCGGGATTTATGGCGTGAGTGCTAACCGATCAAGCACTTTTCGAACGCGATTGTGCAGACCCGCTATGCGTTTTGGGAATGCCTCAGTCGCCGGGTGTCGGGTCGGGCTTGCGGTTGCGGCGATAGGCGAAAATCTCTTCGGTCACGAAATCGCGGAACGCGCCGATGCGCTTCGAATGTCGCAGCTCTTCCGGGTAGGCGAGGAAGACGGGCACCTCAGCCGATTCCACATCCGGCAGGATGCGCCGCAGCGCCGGAAAATCGGCGGTCAGGTAATCGGGCAGAACGCCGATGCCGAGATCGTTGAGCACGGCCTGAAGTACGCCGAAATAGTTGTTCACCGTCAGAAGCGACGAAATATCGTTGGCGAGCAGAGACTGGATCAGGCTGGCGCCCGCATTCACTTGCGCACTTGTGGTGTTTTGGCAGATCAGCCGGTGCCTTTTCAGATCGGCGACATGGGCCGGCGCGCCGTTCTTGGCGACGTAGCTTTCGGTCGCGTATAGCCGCATGCGGATATTCATCAGCCGTTTGCGGATCAGGTCGGCCTGGCTAGGTTCCTTCATCCGGATGGCGACATCGGCCTCGCGCATGGGCAGGTCGAGCACGCGTTCTTCCAGCATGAGGTCGATCTTCAACTCGGGGTACTTTTCGTACAGCGTCGGCAGGCGCGGGGCGAGCCAGAGTGTGCCAAAGCCCGTTGTGGTCGTGACGCGCAATTCGCCGAACGCTTCTTCCTCGCTGTCGCGGATGCGCGCAGCGGCCGTATCCAGACGCTTCACCATGGCGGCGGTGGCGTCGAACAGAAGCTCCCCTTGCTCTGTCAGGATCAGCCCGCGCGCGTGGCGGTGAAAGAGCGTTGTGTTCAGGCTTTCCTCAAGCGAACGGATCTGGCGCGACACCGCTGATTGCGACAGGTGCAACGACTCGCCCGCATGCGTCAGGCTGCCCGCGTCGGCAACCGCATGGAAAATTCGCAGCTTGTCCCAGTCCATAATATAACCTGATTGTTAATGGGGGCATCTAATACACGATTTGCCTTAGCGGGTCGCTAGCCCCATTTGCAAATAAAGCTTCCGATAAATTACGGTTTGTAGGTCAGCTATTTTGACCTATAATCGTTTGGAGGCGGAATCCACGGGAGGTGCACAATGACGCGGCAGGATGTGAGGCTTGAGGATCGGTTCGATCTCGAAAAGTCACCGGTATTGCTGAATGGTACGCAGGCGCTGGTGCGGTTGATGCTGATGCAAAAGGCGCGCGATCAGGCTGCCGGGCTGAACACCGCCGGGTATGTCTGCGGCTATCGTGGATCGCCCCTTGGCGCGGTCGACATGCAAATGGCGCGGGCGGAAAAACACCTCACCGCATCCGATGTCACCTTTCAGCCGGGACTCAACGAAGACCTTGCCGCCACCGCCCATTGGGGTACCCAGCAGGCAGAGCTTCGAGGCGAGGGCAAGTTCGACGGCGTCTTTGGCCTCTGGTACGGCAAGGGCCCCGGCGTCGACCGCTCCGGCGACGTGATGCGCCATGCGAACATGGCCGGCACATCGCCCAATGGCGGGGTGATCATGGCGATGGGTGACGATCACACGGGCGAAAGCTCGACCGTGTTGCACCAGTCCGACTGGGCGATGGTAGATGCCTATATGCCGGTGCTGCAGCCTGCGGGCGTGCAGGAGATCCTTGATTTCGGCATGTACGGCTATGCGCTCAGCCGCTTTGCCGGGCTGTGGGTCGGGCTGAAGACCGTAAAGGAAAACATCGAGGCGACATCGGTCGTCGATGCGCGTCCTGATCGCATGTCCTTTGTCACACCGGATTTCGACATGCCCGAGGGCGGGCTGAATATCCGCCTTATCGACACGCCCAAGGACCAGGAAGCGCGCCTGATCGACTACAAGCGCTTCGCAGCCGAAGCGTTCAGCCGGGCCAACCGGATGGACAAGCGCATCTGGGGCAAGCCGGGGGCGAAGATTGGCTTTGTAGCTGCGGGCAAGAACTGGCTCGATCTCGTGCATGCGCTGCATCTTCTGGGCATCGACGAGGCCGAGGCAGATCGCCTTGGCATCACGACCTACAAGGTCGCGCAGACCTTCCCGCTGGACATGACCTCCTTCAACGAATGGGCCGAAGGGCTCGACCTGATCGTCTGCGTCGAGGAAAAGCGCAAGCTGATCGAGGTGCAGATCAAGGAAGCGATTTTTGACGACCGCCAGGGTCGCCGGGTCTATGGCTGGTACAAGGGCGGCGCGGGCGGCATGCACCGCGAGGAGTTGTTCCCGACGCGCTTTTCGCTCGACCCCGTTTGGATCGCGGAAAAGATTGGTGGGATCCTGATCGAGGAAGGCCGGGACACCGATGGTGTGAAGGCCGGCATGAGCCAGCTAGCGGAGGCCAAGAAGGCCGACAACGCAAAGGAGATCGCCGCGCGGCTTCCGTATTTCTGCGCCGGCTGTCCGCATAACTCATCGACAAAGGTGCCCGAGGGCAGCCGTGCCTATGCGGGCATCGGATGCCACTTCATGGTGCAGTGGATGGACCGCAGCACCACCGGCTTTACGCATATGGGCGGCGAGGGCGCGAACTGGGTCGGCGAGGCACCGTTCTCGACCACCGACCACGTATTCCAGAACATTGGTGACGGCACCTATAACCATTCCGGCGTGCAGGCGATCCGCTTTGCCTTGGCTGCGAAAACCAACATCACCTATAAGATTCTCTACAATGACGCTGTCGCGATGACGGGCGGTCAGAAGAACGACGGTGATCTGAACGCGTGGCAGATTGTTCGAGAAGTACAAGCCATGGGCGTGCGCAACATCGCCATCGTCTATGACGAAAAGGAAGAGCCGGACTGGACGCCGTTCCCGTCCGACATCCCCCGACATGAGCGGGCAGAGCTGCCAGACGTCCAGCGAAAATTCTCGAAATTCAAAGGTGTGTCGGTCATTGTTTACATTCAGACCTGCGCCGCAGAAAAACGCCGCCGCCGCAAGCGCGGCCAGTTTCCCGATCCCGATACACGTGTTTTCATCAATACCGATGTCTGTGAAGGCTGCGGCGATTGTGGGGTTCAGTCAAATTGTGTCGCTATCGTCCCGAAGGAGACAGAGCTTGGGCGCAAGCGCGCGATTGACCAATCTGCGTGCAACAAGGACTTTTCCTGCCTGAACGGTTTCTGCCCGTCCTTCGTGACGCTCAGCGGCGCGACCCCGAAAAAGCGCGCCACGCGCGAGGTGACGGTAGGCGAATTGCCTCTGCCGAAGATCGCCCCGATCGAGGCGACCCATAACGTTGTGATCGCCGGGGTCGGCGGCACGGGAGTCGTGACGCTGGGTGCGGTTCTGGCCATGGCGGCGCATCTTGATGGCAAGGGCGCGGGCATGATCGAGATGGCAGGCCTTGCGCAAAAGGGCGGCGCGGTTCACATCCACTGCCGCCTTGCCGAGACCCCCGAAGCGATCAGCGCGATCCGCGTATCGACTGGCGAGTGCGACGCCATCATCGGCGGCGATCTGGTTGTCAGCGCCGGGGCCAAGACGCTTGGTCTGATGAAGACCGGGCGCACCGGCGGCGTGGTCAACAGCCACGAGATTGTCACCGGCGATTTCACCCGCGACACGGAATTCAAGCTGCCCGGCGATCAGTTGTCTCTCGCACTTGAACGGCGCCTGAAGGACGACCTGATGTTGTTCGATGCGACCGATCTCGCGCGGGCGCTGATGGGCGACACGATCTTTTCCAACATGATGATCTTCGGCGCGGCCTGGCAGAAGGGTCTTCTGCCCATCACACTGGAATCCATGCAACGCGCGATCGAACTCAACGGCGCTGCGGTGGAAAAGAATCTGCGCGCGTTCGAGCTTGGGCGCTGGGCCGCCGAGAACCCCGCCGAGGTTTCCGATATCCTTAAGCCGCAGAACGTCACCCAGATGCCCAAATCGCTGGACGACCGGATCGCGTTCCGCGTTGATCACCTGACCTCGTATCAGTCAAAGCGTTACGCCAAGCGCTATCAGAAGATGCTGGACGGGATCGAGGACGCGCACCTGAAAGAGGCGGTCGCGCTGGGGTATCACAAGCTGCTCGCCTACAAGGACGAATACGAGGTCGCGCGCCTTCTGAAATCGACAGAGGACAAGGCGCGTGAGACCTTCGACGGTGACTTCAAGATGAATTACCACCTCGCGCCGCCGTTCCTGACGAAAGAGAACGCCAATGGCAGGCCCGAAAAGCGCAAGTTCGGCCCGTGGATTTCACGTGCCTTCCCGCTTCTGGCGAAGATGAAGGGCCTGCGCGGCACGCCGCTTGATCCTTTCGGTCGCACGGAAGAACGTCGCATGGAACGCGCGCTGATCGCCGAATACGAGGCGGACATGGCCAAAGTGCTGCCAGAGGCGAACACAGGCAACATGGACGCCATCGTGGCGCTCGCGGAACTGCCCCTTCAAATCCGCGGCTTTGGCCCGGTGAAGAAGGCGAACCAGGACAAAGCGGCGAAACGGCGCGAAGAACTTCTGGCGGCGATCGCGGCAGGTGATGCGCCGCAGCGACAGGCGGCGGAATGACATTGCGGTGAGCGATATCAAATCGCTCGCCTTGCCCGTGGCCATTCTCTAGAGAGGATCTATTCAGAGGTTTGGCATCAGGCAAAGGTCATGCACGCCAGCAAAGAAGTCGCCCGCGAGATCAGTTATGCCAGCTCTGCGTCCACGCGCGGCGGCCGTACCCTTATTCGCGTTCTCGAGAATGCCACGGGGCGGCTAAGCCTTATCCGACGTGCAGCGGGGTATGAGCGCGAGGTCGCCGGTGGACGCGATTTCTGGGCGGTGATGGCGGATCGTTACGGCCTGTCGCTCGACGTTGTCGGCGGATCTCTGTCGAACATCCCCGCGACCGGTCCACTCATCCTGATCGCGAACCACCCTTACGGTATTCTGGACGGGCTGATGATGGGCCATATCCTTAGCCAGGTGCGCGGCGATTTTCGGATCCTTGCCCACCGGGTGTTCCGCAAAGCCGACGATCTAAACCGGATCATTCTGCCGATTGCCTTCGATGAGACGAAAGAGGCGCTCAAACTGAATATCGAGACCCGCAAGACGGCGCATGACTATCTGCGCGGCGGCGGGGCCATCGGCATTTTCCCAGGCGGCACGGTATCGACCGCGCCCAAGCCCTTTGCCCGCCCGCTCGACCCGGTGTGGCGGACGTTCACGGCCAAGCTGATCTCGAAGAGCGGCGCAACGGTGGTGCCGGTCTATTTCGACGGGCACAATTCGCGCCTGTTCCAGGTCGCGAGCCATCTGCACTACACCTTGCGCATGGCGTTGCTGATCAACGAGTTTCGCGCGCGGGTGGATGAGCCGGTGCGCATCGCGGTCGGAGAACCGATCCCGGACCATGAGCTGAAGGCGCGGTATCACGACCCCAAGGCAATGATGGATTTCCTGCGTCAAAGGACGTATGCGCTGTCCCCAGAGCCCCTTTCTTCAGTGGGCTACGGGTTCGAGTTCGAGGACAGGCACAGGGCATAATGGCCGTAGGTATTTTTGATTCCGGACTGGGCGGGCTGACCGTTCTGGACGCCGTTGCGAAACGGCTGCCCGATGTGCCTCTGGCGTATTTCGCTGACAGCGCCCATGCGCCTTACGGCGTGCGCGATGCTGACGACATTTTCGCGCTGACGACTGTCGCAACATCGCGGCTGTTCGAGGCTGGATGCGATCTGGTGGTTCTGGCGTGCAACACGGCGTCGGCTGCGGCGCTGCGGCGGATGCAGGAAAGCTGGGTGCCGCCGGGCAAGCGCGTGCTCGGCGTTTTCGTCCCGTTGATCGAGGCGCTGACGGAACGCCAGTGGGGCGACAATTCCCCGCCGCGCGAGGTGCAGACGAAACACGTGGCGCTTTTTGCCACGCCGGCAACCGTCGCCAGCCGCGCCTTTCAGCGCGAACTTGCGTTTCGCGCTGTGGGTGTCGATGTCGAGGCGCAGGCCTGCGGCGGTGTGGTGGATGCGATCGAGGATGGCGACATGATCCTCGCCGAAGCGCTCGTGCGGTCCCATGTGGATGCGCTGAAGCGGAAGATGCCGCTCCCTGACGCGGCGATCCTGGGCTGCACGCATTACCCTTTGATGCAGGATATCTTTCAGGACGCGCTGGGCTCTGACGTCAGCGTGTTCAGCCAGGCGAACCTGGTGGCCGAAAGCCTTGCCGATTATCTGACGCGGCATCCCGACAAGTATGGCAGCGGGACGGACAGCCTGTTCCTGACAACCGGAAATCCGCGCAAGGTGTCCGACGGAGCGACCCGATTTTTGCGACGAAAAATCGAGTTTACCCCCGCGTGATTGCGGGGCGGCCCGAAAGCACCTATTTCCAAAGCTGAATCTGAAAAAGGGTATCCCGATGACCCATACTGCGGCCATTCTTGGCGCCTCTGGCTATACCGGCGCGGAACTTGTTCGCCTTCTGGCGCTGCACCCTTCGATCCGCATCGGCGCGCTGTCGGCGAATGCCAAGGCGGGGCAAAGCATGGCTTCTGTCTTTCCGCATCTGCGTCATCTGGAATTGCCGGAATTGGTCAAGATCGAAGAGATCGACTTTGCCGGGATCGACCTTGTCTTCTGCGCCCTGCCGCATGCCACATCGCAAAGTGTGATCAAGGCCTTGCCGGACGGTGTGAAGGTTGTCGACCTTAGCGCAGATTTCCGGCTGCGCGATCCGGAAATGTACGAAAAGTGGTATGGCAAGCCCCATGACGCGCCCGATCTCCAGGCCGAAGCGGTCTATGGCCTCACCGAGTTTTATCGCGACGAAATCACGGCAGCGCGGCTTGTGGCGGGCACCGGATGCAATGCGGCGACCGGGCAATACGCACTGCGTCCGCTCATTTCGGATGGGGTGATCGACCTCGATGATATCGTCATTGATCTCAAGGCTGCCGTGTCCGGTGCGGGCCGTGCGCTGAAGGAAAACCTGCTGCATGCCGAATTGTCGGAAGGCTATCACGCATATGCCGTCGGCGGCACGCATCGACACTTGGGCGAGTTCGACCAGGAGTTTTCCAAGATCGCCGGGCGGCCCGTCAATGTGCAGTTCACGCCGCACCTGATCCCTGCGAACCGGGGGATCCTTGCGACGGTCTATGTCTCGGGCGACGCGGATGCGATCCACGCCTCGCTGACAAAGGCCTACGCGGCAGAGCCGTTCCTTCAGGTCCTGCCGATGGGCGAGCATCCCTCGACCCGCCACATCCGGGGATCGAACTTTTGTCATATCGGCGTCGTGCCGGATCGGCGCGCGGGCCGGGCGATTGTTATCGCCGCCCTCGATAATTTGACCAAGGGATCCTCTGGACAGGCGCTACAGAATGCCAATCTGATGCTAGGGTGCGAGGAAACGCTTGGCCTCATGCTGCCCCCTTGCTTCCCCTGAGGATCCACCGATGAAAAGCCTGAAGAAACGCCGCCGCATCCAGATCATCACCGTCGCCTTCGTGGCGCTTGCAGGATCGACCGCGCTGATCGGATACGCGCTTCAGGACGGGATCAACTTTTTCCGCGCGCCCAGCCAGGTGATCGCAGAGCCCCCTGGCGAGGCCGAAGTGTTTCGCATCGGCGGACTGGTCGAGGCAGGCACGCTGGTGCGCGGGCAGGGCGAGACGGTCCTGTTCAATGTGACGGATGGCGGCGCGTCAGTGCCGGTGTCCTATACCGGCGTTTTGCCCGATCTCTTCGAAGAAGGCCAAGGCATGGTCGGCACCGGCAGCTACCGGGCCGGCGTCTTCGAAGCGACAGAGATTCTCGCCAAGCATGACGAGACCTACATGCCCAAGGAAGTCGTCGACGCGCTGAAGGAACAGGGCGTATTTCAAGACCCGAACGGCTGACACCGAAAGGTTTAACCGAACTTGAGGATCCTTGCCCCTGGTTCAACCAGGCATCGGGGCAAGGACATGCAGACGGTCGAAACGATAGCGGATGAGATCATCGCCCGTGAGGGCGGTTACGTGAACGATCCGGACGACCCGGGCGGCGCGACGAACCACGGTGTCACGCTTGGCACGCTGCGGCGACTGGGCGTCGATGTGGACGAGGACGGCGATACTGATATCCGCGATGTGATGGCACTGACCAAGGCGCAGGCGCGTTCGATTTTCGTACAGCATTATTTCTTCGACCCGCAGATCGACAAACTGCCAGAAGCGATCCAGCCCTCGGTCTTCGACATGTATGTGAACGCGGGAAATAACGCGATCGTGCTGCTCCAACGCCTGCTCAATGACATGGGCCAGCGCGTGGGCGTGGACGGGGTCATCGGGCCGGAAACGATCGAGGCGTCTGCCGTCGCGAACGCCGCGGCGCGCGATCATTTCTCGGACGCCTACGGGATTGCCCGGCGCAACTATTACTACGCGCTGGCCGACCGCCGCACGAAAAGCCGCAAATACGCGCGCCGCCGCGATGGCGGCAAGGGTGGCTGGATTCTGCGCGCGGAAGAATTCATCTCGCGCCGCTATCACCTCAGCGAGGCCGAACACGCGCGGAGGGTCGCGCCATGGGGATGATCGGCAGCCTGTTCGCAATGCTCTTCGGAAATGGGCGCAACGTGGTCAAGGACACCGTCGAGGTGTTTCGCGAAAACGCCGAGGCGGGGGCCACGCGCGAGATCACGCTGCAGGCCGCGACGCTGAGCCAGTTCGCCGCCGAGTTTGCGCAGCCGCGGGTGGGGCTTTTTGACAGGTTAATCGACGGGCTGAACCGCATTCCGCGCCCGGCGCTGGCTTTCGGGACGCTGAGTCTTTTCATCGCGGCGATGGTCGATCCGGTATGGTTCGCCAGCCGGATGCAGGGGATCGCGCTGGTGCCTGAACCGCTGTGGTGGCTTCTTGGTGCGATTGTCAGCTTTTATTTCGGCGCGCGTCATCAGGCGAAGGGGCAGGACTTCCAACGCTCCATCGCAGATACGGTGGCGCGCACGCGGGTCGTGCAAGACAACATCCAGAGCCTTGAGGCGATGCAGCGCGGCGCATCGGGCGCCCCCGCGCGACCGGCAACGGGCGAGAACCCGGCCCTGGCGGATTGGAAAGCGCAATGATCGAAGAAGCCGCCGCAAGTGCTGGTGTCCTCGCCACCGACTGGCAGCGCCATGTCGAGAACCGGCTTCAAACGCTGGAACTGCGCAACGCCGTCGACGAGGTTCACCGCGTCAATGTCGAAAAACGCCTGAGCGCCATCGAGGACACGCTGAAATGGCTCGTTCGGCTGATGATCGGGGCGCTGATCATGGCCGGGATTACCTATGCGCTGAAGGGCGGCTTCGCGCAGGTCTAGGATCGCGCGCCGGGACCGGGCGGGCCGACATCCTGGTCCGCCTGACATTCACGCGACCCAAGCGCGCAGGGACTGGCATTTCGCGCCATGCGGCGTAGGATCAACGCCATGTTGATCGAGCTTGGACATTTTGCACTTATCCTCGCGCTGGGCGTCGCGGTGGTGCAATCGGTGGTGCCGCTTGTCGGCGCTCAAACGCGGTGGCGGGGCTGGATGGCGGTCGGGGACCCGGCGGCCAGTGCGCAGGTGATCCTGATCGGATTCTCCTTTGCCGTTCTGACCTATGCCTTCGTGGTGTCCGACTTCTCGCTGCGGATCGTCGTGGAAAATTCCCATACCGCGAAGCCGATGCTTTACAAGGTCAGCGGCGTCTGGGGGAACCACGAGGGTTCGATGCTTCTCTGGGTGCTGATCCTTGCGCTTTTCGGTGCGTCGGCCAGTTGGTTCGGGCAGGATTTGCCGCCAGCCCTGCGCGCCCGCGTTCTGGCGATCCAAGGCGCGATCGGCGTTGCGTTCCTTTTGTTCATCCTCTTCACGTCGAACCCGTTTGATCGGCTCGCCGTTCCGCCGATGAACGGGCAGGACCTTAATCCGCTCTTGCAGGACCCCGGCCTCGCCTTCCATCCGCCGTTTCTCTATCTCGGCTATGTCGGCCTATCTATGAGCTTTTCCTTCGCTGTCGCCGCCCTGATCGAAGGCCGCGTCGACGCAGCGTGGGGCCGCTGGGTGCGCCCGTGGACTCTGGCCGCCTGGCTGTTCCTGACCATCGGTATCGCCCTTGGATCGTGGTGGGCCTATTACGAGCTTGGCTGGGGCGGCTTCTGGTTCTGGGACCCGGTCGAGAACGCGTCCTTCATGCCATGGCTTATTGCGGCTGCGCTGCTGCATTCGGCCATCGTGGTCGAAAAGCGTGAGGCGCTGAAAAGCTGGACGATCCTGTTGGCGATCCTCGCCTTCGGCTTTTCGCTGATCGGCACGTTCATCGTGCGCTCGGGCGTGCTGACCTCTGTTCATGCCTTCGCGAACGATCCCGAACGCGGGGTTTTCATCCTGATGATCCTCGGCGTCTTCATGGGCGGCGCGCTGACGCTTTATGCCGCCCGTGCAGGCGCGATGGAGGCGAAGGGCGTCTTCAGCCTGGTCAGCCGAGAAAGCGCGCTGGTTTTAAACAACATCCTGCTCGCGGTGTCCTGCCTTGTCGTCTTTGTCGGGACGATCTGGCCGCTGATCGCCGAGCTTCTGTTTGACCGCAAGCTGTCGGTCGGTCCGCCCTTCTTCGATGCGGCCTTCACGCCCTTCATGGTGGCATTGGCGGCGATCCTGCCCATTGGCGCGATCCTGCCGTGGAAGCGCGCGCGGATCTCTCGGTCCATGGGGCCGCTCTGGGGCATCCTTGCCCTGTCTATTGCACTCGGCGCGCTGGTCTGGGTCATCCAGACGGGCGGGTCGATGCTGGCGCCCTTCGGCGCGGTGCTTTGCGCTTGGCTTGTCGGCGGTGCGCTGGCCGATCTGTGGCAGCGCGCAGGGCGCGGCGACCTTAAGGACAAGCTGCGACGCCTCACGCGCTTGCCGCGCGCCGACCTTGGCAAGACGGTCGCGCATTCGGGCTTTGGCATCACCATCTTCGGCGTCGCCGCAATCACCGCCTGGCAGGTTGAAGATATCCGCGTCGCGCAGATCGGCGAAGGGTTCGACGTCGCGGGCTATACCGTGACGCTGGACGGGGTCGACCGGGTGCAGGGGCCAAATTACGCCTCAACCATGGGTACGATTTCCGTCGACCGTGGGGATCGCAATGTCGCGGTCCTCAGCCCCGAAAAGCGGATCTACCCGGTTGCGCGCATGCCGACGACCGAGGCCGCGATCGACAACGGATTCCTGCGCGACATCTACGTCGTGATCGGTGATCCGCAGGATGGCGGCGGATGGGCCGTGCGGACCTATATCAAGCCCTTTGCCAACTGGATCTGGGCGGGGTGCATCATCATGGCGCTGGGCGGTGTCCTGAGCCTGACGGATCGCCGGTTCCGCGTGGCGGCAGGCGCCCGCCGCAATCGGGCAAGCGCGGTGCCTGCGGAATGAAACGTTGTTTGACCGCGCTGATCCTTGCGCTTGGCCTGGCTTGGCCCGCGCTTGCGGTACAGCCCGACGAGATCCTCGACGATCCTGCGCTGGAGCTTCGGGCGCGTGAGATCAGCTCTGGCCTGCGCTGCCTTGTCTGCCGCAACGAATCCATCGACGAATCGAACGCCGATCTCGCGCGCGACCTTCGGCTTCTGGTGCGCGAACGGCTTGTCGCCGGCGACAGCGATGAAGAAGTGCTTGAGGTGGTGACGGATCGGTACGGCGAATACGTCCTTCTGCGCCCCACTCTGACCGGATCGAACCTTGTTCTCTGGGCGGCGGGACCGATCCTTCTGATTCTCGCGCTGGGAATCGGGCTTGCCTATGTGCGCCGCCGCAGTCGGGCCGAGGTCGAGACCGGGCTCAGTACCGAGGAAGAGGCGCGGCTTCGGGAAATTCTGAAGGACTGACGGCGCGTTCCGCTTTCCCTTGGCCCGCTGCGCGTTAGGATGCCGCAACGGGACCGAGGGAGGCCATGCCATGAACTATCAGACCATCCGCTACAGCCTGCGCGACGGCGTCGCGACGATCGCCATGAACCGCGCCGAGGTGATGAACGCGCTGTCGACCCAGATGCGCGCGGAACTGCTGCACGCGGTCAAGGAAGCCGACCGTGAGGCGCGGGTGATGGTTCTGACGGGCAAGGGCAAGGCGTTCTGTTCCGGTCAGGACCTCGGCGATCGCGGCAATGCGAACAACCTCGATCTCGAACGCACGCTGCGCGACGAGTATGAGCCGCTTCTGCGCGCGATCTTCGATGCCCGCGTGCCGACCATCGCGGCGGTCAACGGCGCGGCGGCGGGGGCGGGGGCCAACCTTGCGCTGGCCTGTGACGTGGTGATCGCGACGGAATCGGCGGTCTTCCTTCAGGCGTTCAGCCGTATTGGCCTTATCCCCGACGCTGGCGGCACCTATTGGCTGCCACGCCAGGTCGGCTTTTCACGGGCCATGGGCGCGGCGCTGTTTGCAGAACCCGTTACCGCGACCGAAGCCGCCGACTGGGGCATGATCTGGGAGGCGGTGCCGGACGATCAGTTCGCAGATCACTGGTTCGCCCGAGCCAGCAAACTCGCCCACGGCCCGACCGAGGCCTATACCCGCATCAAGCAGGCGATACGGGCGAGTTACGACAACGATATCAACGAGCAGTTGAGCCTAGAGGCGAAATTGCAGGGCGCGTGCGGAAAAACCCGCGATTTCAAGGAAGGCGTTCTGGCGTTCCTTGAGAAACGCGCGCCGAAATATGAGGGACGTTAAGGGTTTAGCCGAAATTGCGGTCGCGACCCCGGCCCGGCGGACAATCATGCCGGGCCTGCCTTATTCTTCGCGAAATTATCCCTAATCCGTCCGATTTCTGACGTTAGCCCCTAATAGATTTTCCTGCAGGTCACGTATCGGCCTGCTGTTAATGGGTGCCGTCCTATGGCGACGAATGTTTTTCTTTCGACCTTCTATCTCGGGCGCGCGACGGGTCTGATCCCGCATCAGCGCTTTGGATCGAAAGCTGATCCTCTGCGACTTCAGACGATCGACCTGTCGCGTACGCCGGGTGCGGCCAGCGTGACCTTTGATCTTGGAGCCGGTCCCGTCACGACCGATCTTGCCGCACTGCACGAAACGGATGTTACGCTGCATCTGAAGGACGGGCGCACGCAATCGGGCCGCCATATCCTGATCCGCGATGTCGAGGGGCGGATGTTCCTCAATATCTGGGATGCGGGCTTCAACGGGGTTGGTGCGTGGACGGAAAGCGTGACCCTCGATGCCGTGGTCCAGACAGAGGCCAGCGATTTCGCCGGCACCGTTCGGGACAGGGCGGCGACGGTGAATTGTTATCGCTCGGATACTCTGATCGACACGCCGGACGGGCCGCGCCGCATTGCGACGCTGCGGCAGGGTGATCTTGTCGAGACACTTCAGAACGGATCGCAGGCCATTCGCTGGATCGGCACCACTGTGCTGTCGCGGCAGCGCCTGAAACGCCAGACCCGTCTTGCGCCGATCCGCATCGCGCCCGGCACCTTTGGACGGAACATGCCCGCGACCACGCTGTATGTCTCGCCTCAGCATCGGCTGTTGGTGGGCGGCAAGACCGTCAGGGAAGTCTGCGGCGTTGAAGAGGCGCTTGTTGCGACGAAGCATCTTGGAACCTTGCCGGGGATCGAACCGGCCGAGGCCGAGAATGGCGTCAGCTATACCCATTTCGTCTTTGACCGGCACGAGGTCGTCTGGGCCAACGGCCTGCCTGCCGAAAGCCTTTATCTCGGTGCGCAGTCGCGTGCCGCGCTGCCCGAGAGCCAACGCAGTGAGGTCGAAGAGTTGTTTCCGGAACTTCTGGGCAAGGCATTCCGGCCCCTTCCCGCATACCCGGTGCTGAAAGCGCGCAAGGCGGTGGAACTCCTTGAAAGGCTGGGGCGCCGAAAGGCGGGCGCCGAGGCGCCGCAGCGGCACCGGATGCTGGTTCCCGGCACCATGAACTGAAAAAGGCCGCCCGTTTGGGGCGGCCTTTTCAATTCTAGGGCTGTGCGGCGATCAGCGGTTTTCGACGTCGACGTAATCGCGGGCCTCTTCGCCTTGGTACAACTGGCGCGGCCGACCGATTTTCATCTGCGGATCGTTCAGCTGTTCTTTCCATTGGGAAATCCAGCCGACGGTGCGCGCCAGCGCAAAGATCGGCGTGAACATCGAGGTCGGGAAGCCCATCGCGTCAAGGATGATACCCGAATAGAAATCGACGTTCGGATAAAGCTTCTTTTCCGAGAAATAGGGGTCTTCCAGCGCAACGCGCTCCAGTTCCTTGGCGACCTGAAGCGTCGGGTTGTTCTCGATCCCCAGCAGTTCCAGCACCTCGTCGGCGCTTTCCTTCATGACCTTCGCGCGGGGGTCGAAGTTCTTGTAGACCCGGTGGCCAAAGCCCATCAGGCGGAAGGAATCGTTCTTGTCCTTCGCACGCTCGATGAATTCGGGGATGCGGTCAGGCGTGCCGATCTCGCGCAGCATTTCAAGGCAGGCCTGGTTCGCACCGCCATGCGCCGGACCCCAAAGGCAGGCGATGCCGGCCGCGATGCAGGCAAACGGGTTCGCGCCAGAGGACGAGGCAAGGCGCACGGTCGATGTCGATGCGTTCTGTTCATGGTCGGCATGAAGCGTGAAGATGCGGTCCATGGCGCGCGACAGGATCGGGTTCACGTTGAACGGCTCTGCCGGGACAGCGAAGCACATGTTCAGGAAGTTCGACGCGAAGTCGAGATCGTTGCGCGGGTAGATGAAGGGCTGGCCCACGTGGTATTTGTAAGCCCAGGCGGCGATCGTCGGCATCTTCGCGATCAGTCGGATCGAGGCGACCTCGCGCTGCCAGGGATCGTTGATATCGGTGGAATCGTGGTAGAATGCAGACATCGCGCCCACAACGCCGACCATGATCGCCATGGGATGCGCGTCACGGCGGAACCCGCGGAAGAAATACTGCATCTGCTCATGCAGCATGGTGTGCATGGTGACGCGGTTTTCGAAATCTTCAAGCTGGGTCGCGGTCGGCAACTCGCCGTAAAGCAGCAGGTAGCACACCTCGAGGAAATGGGATTTTCCGGCCAGCTGGTCGATCGGATATCCGCGATGCAAAAGCTCGCCCTTGTCGCCGTCGATGAAGGTGATCGTGGAATCGCAGGCCGCGGTCGAGGTAAAGCCCGGATCGTAAGTGAAGACGCCGCCCTGGGCATACAGTTTGCGGATGTCGATGACGTCCGGTCCAGAGGTGCCCGAATACATCGGCAGCTCGATCGACTTGTCGTCAAAGCTGAGCGTTGCGCTTTTTCCCTTATCGGCCATCATCGTCCCTTTCCCTGAAGCATCCATCCCAGCGGGCGGATCGTGTCGTTTATCTCGTTCAGCGCCTTAAGCGCCGCTGGCGTCCCGGAGGCGGGCGACGGTTTCGTCGCGGCCAATGACAAGCATCATATCGAAGACACTGGGTGAGACGGCTCTCCCGGCAAGGGCGGCCCGCAAAGGCTGGGCCAGTTTGCCAAGTTTAAGACCATGGGCCTCGGCCGTCTGGGTCACAATTCCCTCCAGCGCATCGCGGTTCCAGCTAGCATTTTGCAACTGCGGCGTCAATTCTCCCAGTATACCACGGGATACATCGTCCAGCGCCTTGACCGATTTCTCGTCCGGCACGATGGGACGTTCTGTCAGCACAAAATGCGCCTTTTCAAGAAGTTCCCCCAAGGTCTTGGCCCGGTCCTTCAGGCAATACATGCCCGAGAGTAGCCCGCTTCGCTGCGCTGCCGTCAAGGGATTATGCTGCGCTGCCGCAAGATAGGCGTCGATATCTTTTACCAGGGCGGCGTCGTCGCGCATCGCGATCTGCTGACCCGAGATGTTTTCCAGCTTCTTCAGGTCGAGACGCGCCGGGGATTTGCCGATTCCGTCCAGATCGAACCAGTCCATCGCCTGTGCGTCGCTGAAGACTTCATCGTCCCCGTGGCTCCAGCCAAGACGCGCAAGGTAGTTGCGCATGGCCGCCGCCGGAAACCCCATCGCGCGGTATTCACCGACGCCAAGCGCGCCGTGCCGCTTCGACAGTTTCTTGCCGTCCGGCCCATGGATCAGCGGGATATGCGCCCAGACCGGCACCTCCCATCCCATCGCGTGATAGATAGTCATCTGCCGCGCCGCGTTGGCGAGGTGATCGTCGCCCCGGATCGCATGGGTCACGCCCATGTCGTGATCGTCGACGACCACGGCCAGCATGTAGGTCGGCGTACCGTCGGACCGCAGCAGAACCATGTCGTCCAGCTGATCATTGCCCCAGCGCACATCGCCTTGCACGCGGTCCTCGATGATCGTTGCGCCCTCCAGCGGGGCCTTGATGCGAAAGACATATGGCGCATCGGGATGCGTCGCGGGATCGGCATCGCGCCAGGGCGAGCGATAGAGCGTTGATTTGCCCTCGGCGCGCGCGGCTTCCCGGAACGCCTCAATTTCTTCCTGCGTGGCGAAACACTTATAGGCCGCGCCCTTGTCCAGAAGCTCTTTCGCGACCTCGGCGTGGCGGTCCGCGCGCGAGGCCTGGCTGATCGCGTCGCCGTCCCAGTCCAGTCCCAGCCAGCGCAGCCCGTCGAGGATCGCCTCGGTCGCCTCAGGGGTGGACCTTGCGTGATCCGTGTCTTCGATCCGCAGCAGGAACTTCCCGCCCCGGCCGCGCGCATAAAGCCAGTTGAACAGCGCCGTACGCGCGGTGCCGATATGCATGAACCCCGTGGGCGAGGGCGCGATACGGGTGACGACGGGACGATCTGACATGGGGAGGGGGCCTTGTCCGGTTAACCTTTTGGAAACCAGGCGGAGCCTAGTGTCGGGGATGGTCTAGACAAGCCAAAGCGAGGTGACAAGGTGCGCGCCAGTTCCGTCGCGGCATCGCTGATGGGGCGCCAGCGCGGGGCACTGTTCCCCTGGGTCCCCGTGGCGCTTGGAAGCGGCATCGCCGCCTATTTCGCTATCCCTTGGGAGCCCCCGGTTTGGATGCTTTTTCTTATGGGTGTCCTGGTTGTCATTTTTGGCGGGATCGCGGCGCGGCTGGGCGATCTGGGCCGCCCTGTGCTGATCGTCTGCGCCTGCCTTTCAGCCGGCTACGGCATTGCCGGGGCACGGGCGAATCTGGTTGAGGCGCCGGTCCTCGGCTTTCGTTATTACGGGCCGATCGAGGGGCGGATCGTGATGATCGACCGCTCGTCGTCGGACAAGATGCGCCTGACGCTGGATCGCGTGGTCCTCTTGAACGTCGCGCCGGATCGCACCCCGGCGCATGTGCGCGTGTCGCTGCATCACGCGGTGCAATATTTCGATCCCGCGCCCGGCCAGCATGTCGCCATCACCGGCCACCTGTCCCCGCCCGAAGGCCCGGTCGAGCCGGGCGGCTTCGACTTCCAGCGCAAGGCCTTCTTCGATCGGATCGGCGCGGTCGGGTATGCACGCCTGCCGCTTGTTCCCGGCGCGCGCGGGCCGCCCGATGGCTGGTCGACCCTTATCCACTCCCTGCGCCATAGGATGTCGAGCGCCATTCAGGCGCGTATCCCCGGAGAGGCCGGAGCCTTTGCCGCCGCGATCCTCACGGGCGACCGGTCGGGCATTGCCCAAACAACGCTGCAAGCGCTGCGTGACACGAACCTTGCGCATCTTCTGGCTATCTCGGGACTTCATATGGGGCTTCTGACGGGGGTCGTCTTTGGCGCGCTGCGCTTGGCTCTGGCGCTTTGGCCCCGCGCGGCTCTGACCCTGCCGATCAAGAAGATCGCGGCGGTCGCGGCCATTCTCGCAGGCGCGGGCTACTACGCGCTGTCGGGCGGCAACGTCGCGACGGAGCGGGCGTTCATCATGGTTTCGGTCGCGTTCACCGCGATCCTTCTTGACCGGCGCGCGCTGACGCTCAGGGCGGTCGCCATCGCCGCGCTTATCGTGCTGGCGCTCAGGCCAGAGGCGGTGACAGGGCCGGGGTTCCAGATGTCTTTCGCAGCAACGGCGGCTCTGGTCGGGGCGTTCGCGGCGCTGCGCGATGTGCGGACCGGCCTGCCAAAATGGATGTCGCCGGTGCTGGCGGTCGTGCTGTCGTCGGTTGTGGCGGGCGCAGCGACGGCGCCCTTCGCGGCTGCGCATTTCAACCGGCTGTCCGACTACGGCCTGATCGCGAACCTCGCCTGTGTGCCGCTCATGGGGGTCTGGGTCATGCCCGCCGCTGTTCTGGCCGCCGCGTTCTGGCCCTTAGGGTTGTCCGGGGTCGGTTTGTGGCTGATGAAATGGCCGATCCTGTGGATCCTCGGCGTGGCAGAGACGGTCGCGGGATTGGAGGGCGCGGTGACGCCGGTGCCGTCGCCGCCATCGGCTGTTCTGCCCCTGATCGCGCTTGGCGGGTGTCTGCTCGTGCTCTGGCAAGGGCGAGGGCGGTGGGTTGGTGCCGCGCCGCTGCTTGTCGCGTCCACGTTGTGGGGCCTGTCCGATCGGCCCGATATCCTGATCTCGCCCGATGGCGGCTTGATCGGGGTAATGACGACGGATGGGCGTTCCCTGTCAAAGCCGCGCGGTCAGGGCTTTGCCGCCGAGGTCTGGCTGGAAAATGACGGGGATGGAGCAGAACGGGCCGAGGCCAGCGTGCGCATAGGATATCTGGAAGGTGTCGACTGGATCGAAGCGCCGCTTGGCGAGGATGGGTCCATCCGCCAGCTTGCGGGCCGCGATGTGGAGACGCGCGCGGCGTTGGCTTGCGCAGAGGGCGTGCTGCTCGTCAGCGCGCGGGTCCTGCCGCCTTTGGATCAGGGCTGCGCAGTCTTAGATGAAGCACGCTTGAGAGAGACGGGCGCCATTGCGATCCGTCTAGAGGACGGCGCGCCGAAGATCACGACGGCGCGCGAGGTGTCTGGCGAAAGGCTCTGGAACCGTCAGTAGGTGCGGATCAACCCAACAAGCTTGCCCTGAACCTCGACCTGGTCCTCGTTGAACAGACGAGTCTCGTACGAGGCATTCGCCGGTTCAAGCGCGATGGTCCTGCCCTTGCGGCGGATCGTCTTCAGCGTCGCTTCATACCCGTCGACCTGCGCGACGACGATATCGCCATCGTCCACGGCAGAGGTTTCGCGGATCACCACGATATCGCCGTGGTTGATCCCGGCGTCGATCATGGAATCGCCTTTGACTTCAAGCGCATAGTGATTGCCGCCGCCAAGCAGCATACCGCCCGGGACCGGAACGTTGGTGCCCGCGTCGGTGATCGCCTCGATCGGCTCGCCTGCCGCAATCCGGCCGACAAGCGGGATATCCTGCGCGTCGATGCTGGACACGTCCGATGCGCCCTTGGGCCGCGCTTTCGGGCGGTCGCCTTCGATGACGCGCGGGGTAAAGCCCGACTGCGCGGTTCCGGCGGATTTGTTCGCGATGCTATCGGGCAGCTTGATGATCTCGATGGCGCGGGCGCGGTGCGCAAGACGCCGAATGAAGCCGCGTTCTTCCAAAGCGGTGATCAGACGGTGAATGCCGGATTTCGACCTGAGATCGAGCGCCTCTTTCATTTCGTCGAACGAAGGCGGAACGCCGTCCTTCTGCATCCGCTTGTGAATGAGTTCGAGAAGGTCGAGCTGTTTTTTGGTGAGCATCCGGGTGCCTCGCCTGCAAAAAAGGGCTGTTCGGCTTCTGTTCTACACCTGTTCCCTGTAGCTGTCAACGTTTCGAATCACCCTTTGGCGCGTTGCCCGAGTGCGAATCCGTTTCAAGACAACGGGATGTAGCGGACAATTTCGCCAACCTTGCGCGCCGGGTCGTTCGGCGGGCGGACAAGAAGAACATCCGCCTCGCTCAGTACCGTGAGGAGCGATGAGTCCTGGCGGTCGAACGGGGCGATGCCGCCCTCCGACAGGCGCGCGCGGACATAGTGTTCGCGGGGGCCGTTCTGGGCGAGTTCTTCGGTGAGGGGTGCGGCGAGGCGCGGAGCCGCGTCTCCGGGTAGTCCGAGCATCCGGCGCAAGAGAGGCAGCATGAAGAGATGCCCGCAAACGATGGCCGAAACGGGATTTCCGGGCAGGCCCAGCATTGCCGATGCGCCAAGGCGCCCTGCCATGAGCGGCTTACCGGGGCGCATCGCGATCTTGTAGAAGGACCGTTGCAGGCCAAGCTCTTCCGCGACCGGGCCGACTAGGTCGTGATCTCCAACGGACGCGCCGCCGATTGTGACGATGAGGTCCGCGCCCTTGGCCATCTCGAAGGCCTGGCGCAGCGCGGGCGCGTTGTCGCGCGCGATGGGCAGCAGGCGCGCCTCGGCGCCGACATCCTCTGCCATGGCGCAAAGGGCAAAGCTGTTGGAGGCGACGATCTGGTCGGGACCGGGGTCTTCGCCGGGCATCACCAATTCGTCGCCGGTCGCGATGATCGCGACATCGGGCTTGCGGGTGACAGGCACGTTTGCGTGGTTCATCGCCGCGATCAAGGCGAGATCAGGCGGAGTCAGGCGGCGGGGAGCGCCGAGCGTGTAGTCATGCCCGAAATCCGCGCCAGCGGGGCGGATATGGGCGGCCGGTTCCAGTTTATCGCCCAGCGTGATGCAATCTGCGTCTCGCGAGACATCCTCTTGCAGGACGACCTTGTCCGCGCCGCCGGGCACCGGGGCGCCGGTGAAGATGCGCACCGTTTCGCCCGCGCCGACGGTGCCTTCAAAGCGGAGGCCCGCAGCGGATTCGCCAATGACCGTCAGGATCTTGCCGGGCGTGGCATCGCTGCTGCGGATCGCGTAGCCGTCCATGGCGGAGGCGGCGAAAGGGGGCTGCTGGCGCTTGGCCGTCAGGGGATGCGCCAGAACACGGCGGTTGGCGCGGCGGAGTGGGACGGTCTCAGCGTCCAACGGGCCCGAGAGGGCCAGAACGCGAGACAGCGCCTCTTCGACGGAAATCACCGGGGCGCCTCGTATAGGCCGGACTTGCCGCCATCCTTCAGAACAAGACGGATGCCGCCGATCTCCATGTCCTTCTCGACGGCTTTGACCATGTCATAGACGGTCAGGGCGGCGGTCGTCACGGCGGTCAGAGCCTCCATCTCGACGCCGGTCTGGCCGGTGGTCTTGACGGTCGCCTCGATCCGAAGGCCGGGCAGGGTTTCATCGGGCGTCAGATCGACGGAGACCTTGGTGACGGGCAAAGGATGGCAAAGCGGAATGAGCTCGGCCGTTTTCTTGGCGCCCATGATCCCCGCAAGCCGCGCAACACCGATCACGTCGCCCTTCTTCGCGCGGCCCTCGGTGATGAGGGTAAGCGTTTCGGGACGCATGCGGATATGGCCCTCGGCCACGGCGACACGCGCGGTGATGTCCTTGCCCGACACATCAACCATATGGGCGCGGCCCTCGGCGTCGAAATGGGTCAGGTCGCTCATGCCGCGGGGACCGGATCGGCGAGGATCGCGCGTGTGGCGGCGGCGACATCGTCCTGGCGCATCAGGCTTTCGCCGATGAGGAAGGCGCGCGCGCCGTGGCCTGCCAGATCAGCCAGATCGGCAGGCGTAGAGAGGCCGCTTTCGGCGACGATCATCCGGCCCTCGGGGATGCGCTTCGCGAGGCGCCTTGTGGTATCGAGGGACGTCTCGAAGGTGTGCAGGTTGCGGTTATTGATCCCCATGAGCGGCGATTTCAGCTGCAGAGCACGGTCGAGTTCGGCCTCGTCATGCACTTCGATCAGCGCATCCATGCCCCAGTCTGTGGCGGCGGATTCAAGCTCGGCGGCTTGCGCGTCGGACACGCTGGCCATGATGATCAGAATGCAATCGCCATGCAGCGCGCGGGCCTCGGCCACCTGGTAGGTGTCATACATGAAATCCTTGCGCAGCGCGGGAAGGCTTGTGGCATTGCGTGCCTCGGTCAGGAAGCTGTCGGCGCCCTGGAAGGACGGCGCATCGGTCAGCACGCTGAGACAGGCGGCGCCCCCGGCCTCGTAGGCACGTGCGAGCGCGGGCGGGTCGAAGTCGGCGCGGATCAGACCCTTGGACGGCGAGGCTTTCTTGACCTCGGCGATAAGACCGTAGCCGGTGGCGGCCTTGGCGGCGAGCGCGTTTGCGAAGGCGCGGGGGGCAGGCGCGTCTTTCGCGGCGGCCTCTACATCCGAGAGGGGCCGTGCCTGCTTGCGCGCGGCGATGTCTTCAAGCTTGTACGCTTTGATCTTGTCGAGAACGGTTGCCATGGCCGGTTCGTAGCGCGAGAGCCGGGCCTTGCCAAGCGGAGCGGCTGCGCCGCAGGGTTTTTGTTTGGCCCGCCCCTGTCGGTGCGGGCGATGGGGGGCTCGGCCCCCGCCGCGCTATCGCGCGACTCCCCCGGGATATTTGGGAACACCAAAGAGGGGGCGGGTTAGCCCGAGGTGATGCGCGCGAGGCCTTCGACCTTGGCGCGCGCCTGGCCGCTGTCGATGCTTTCCGCGGCCATTTCCGCGCCCTCGGTCAGGGTTGTGGCGTGATCGGCCACGACGAGCGCAGCGGCGGCGTTGAGCAGCACCGCATCGCGATAGGCGCTCTTTTCGCCCGACAGCAGCGCGCGGAAGGCGGCGGCGTTCTCGGCCGGGCTACCGCCGAGGATCGCCTCGAATGGATGGACCGGTAGGCCCGCGTCTTCGGGGTGGAGTGTACGATCCTCGACAATGCCGTTCTCAAGTGCCGCAAGCGCTGTGGGGCCGGCGATCGAGATCTCGTCGGTGCCGTCCGAGCCGTGGACGAGCCAGGCCTTTGTCGAGCCAAGCGCGAGCAGCGTTTCGGCCATGGGGCGGATCAGTGTGTCCGAAAAGGCGCCCGTCAGCTGGCGGGTGACGCCTGCGGGATTCGTAAGGGGACCGAGGATGTTGAAGATCGTGCGGGTTCCAAGTTCAGCCCGCACGGGGCCGACATGGGCCATTGCGGGGTGGTGCATCGGGGCCATCATGAAGGCGATCCCGATTTCGGCCAGCGCGCGTTCGACGACCTCTGGGCCGACCATCACCTTGATGCCCATTTCCGTCAGCGCATCCGCCGCGCCAGATTTGGAACTGAGGTTGCGATTGCCGTGCTTGGCGACGGGCACGCCCGCGCCCGCGACCACAAAGGCGGTGGCGGTTGAGATGTTGAGTGTGCCCTTGCCGTCGCCTCCCGTTCCAACGATGTCCATCGCACCCTCGGGCGCGGTGACTTTATTGCACTTTGCCCGCATGACGGCGGCGGCGGCGGCGTATTCCTCGACCGTTTCGCCGCGGGTTCTGAGGGCCATGAGCAGGCCGCCCATCTGGGCCGGGGTCGCCTCTCCCTCGAAGAGGGTGGTGAAGGCGGCTTCCGCCTGCACGCGCGACAGGGGGCCCTCAGCGGCGGCGGCGATCAGCGGTTTCAGCGCGTCGCTCATGCCGGGACCTGCAGCGTGTCGATGAAGTTCTTGAGGAGCGCGTGGCCATGTTCCGAGGCAATGGATTCGGGGTGGAACTGCACGCCTTCGATAGGCAGATCGCGGTGGCGCAAGCCCATGATAGTGCCGTCCTCAAGCTGGGCGGTGATCTCGAGCGTGTCCGGGAGCGTTTCCTTTTCGACGATCAGCGAATGATAGCGCGTCGCCTTCAGCGGTGAGGGCAGGCCGGCGAAGGCGCCCTTGCCCTCGTGAATCATCAGGGCGGTCTTGCCGTGCACGATTTCGGAGGCGCGGACGACCTTGCCGCCGAATGCCTGGCCGATGGTCTGGTGCCCGAGGCAAACACCGAAGAGCGGCGTGCCTGTCTCGGCAGCCGCCTGCGTCAGGGCAAGGCAGATGCCTGCCTGATCGGGATCGCAGGGGCCGGGCGACAGCACGATGCCCTCTGGGCGCATCGCCATCGCCTCTTGCACATTCAGCGCGTCGTTGCGCCGGACGGTGACATCTGCGCCAAGCTCTCCGAAATAGTGGACGAGATTGTAGGTAAAGCTGTCGTAGTTATCGATGAGCAGGATCACGGGTGTGCGCCTTCGGCCTTGGAAAAGGGGGTGCATCCCCGGTTTCGGTCGCGCTATATGTGGTCCGACGCGGGGGCGGGGGTCAAGGGCGACCCGGCCGACCGCAACATCTTCAGCTTGGGGGCCATGTGAAGGGCTTTCTATTCGGATTGATTTCGGGGGGAATCGTCGCAGCCTTCGGGCTGATCGGCGCGGTGGCCTATGCGCCGGTGGTCGAGCCGTCCGATATCGGGGTGGTCGAGGCTGAGCCGCCGGTCGAAGAGGCCGTTGATGTGGAGGCGCCGGTCGAGGACGCGCCCGAAGAGGCTGCTTCCGGCGAAGAGATGGAAAGCGCACCTGCGCGCGGCTTGCCAGAAGCGCCTGCGCTGGATGATGCGCCCGAGATGGCATTGGCCACGGACATGCCCGAAACGCCGGAGACGCCAGAGACGGTGACGGTGGAGCCCACGGGCGAGTTGAGCGAAGACGAGGCCGGATCCGTTGGTGGCGAGGTCGATCCGCCGCCTGTCACAGAGACGCCGAATGCGCCCGTCGCGCGTGAAGATGCGCAGCCGCCGAGTGCGCCGGATACGCCCGCGCTCGAGGTGCCAACCCCGGACGACACGCCCGAACCTGAGATCACCGAAGAGCGGAGCGTGACGCCGCCCCGTGCCAGCGCGCTCGGCCTTGGCGCAGAATCGGTGGAAATGCCGTCACCGCCGGACAGCGACACGGCGCCGATCCTCAAGCCTGCGGGATCCCTGATCGACGAGAGCGCCGAGGGTGAGAACACGCCGCCGGCGATCGAACGCTATTCCACCCCCTTCGAGCAGACCGGCGACGGGCCGCTCCTGGCCATTGTCTTGCGGGACGATCCCGCCCGGCGTCCGGGGGCAGAGGCCCTCAGCGCCTTGCCGATCCCGGTCACGGTAGCGATCGACCCGATGCTTGAGGATGCCGCTGAGGTGGCGGCGCTTTACAAGGCGGCGGGCATCGAGATCGCGCTGACGGCGGATTTGCCAGACACGGCGCAGCCGTCGGACGTGGAGGTCGCGTTCGGCGTCTACCTGCGCAACCTGCCGCAGACGGTCGCGGTAATGGACCGGCCCGATGGCGCGTTGCAGGAAAGCAGGCCACGCGCAATCCAGGTGGTCGAGATCCTGAAAGAAACGGGCCACGGGCTGCTGACCTATGAGAAGGGTCTGAATTCGGGCCTACAGATCGCGGCGCAAGAAGATTTGGCGGCAGCGACTGTATTTCGCGCTTTCGACGATGGCGAACGCAATGTGTCGGGGATGAAACGGTTCCTGGACCAGGCGGCCTTCCAGGCGGGGCTTGCCGCGCCAGTGATCGTCGAGGGCGTCATGCGGCCCGAGACCCTACAAGCCTTGAGTGAATGGGCGCTAGGGCAACGGGCGGGGCAAGTGACGATTGCGCCCTTGTCGGCGGCCTTGCTGGATTCCACACGTCCCTGACCAACCCGGCTTGATCTTATTGAGCGGCTGCGCCGCATGTCATCCTTGGGACACCTCGTTCGGCGCGGCCGCGATGGATTATCGGTTCGACCCGTGATGCACGAAGCGGCCCGCATCCTCGGCCGCCTTGCGGATCGCCTTGGATTTGTTGACGGTTTCCATGTACTCAGCTTCCGGGTCGCTATCGTGGACGACGCCGCCACCCGCCTGGATATAAAGCGTTTCATCCTTCAGAACGGCAGTGCGCAGGGCGATGCACATATCCATATCGCCACCTGCGCTGAAATAGCCGACACCGCCGCCATAGACGCCGCGCTTTTCCGGCTCCAGCTCGTCGATGATTTCCATCGCGCGGACCTTGGGCGCGCCCGACACGGTGCCTGCAGGGAGACCGGCCAGCAGCGCGGACAGCGCGTCATGCTCGTCCGACAACTCGCCCACGACGTTCGAGACGATATGCATGACGTGCGAATACCGCTCGACGATGAACTCCTCGGTTGGGCGCACGGTGCCGATCCTTGCGACGCGGCCCACGTCATTGCGCCCGAGATCGAGTAGCATCAGGTGCTCTGCCAGTTCCTTTTCGTCGCTCATGAGATCGGCTTCGTTCGCGCGGTCCTCGTCGGGGGTCGCGCCGCGGGGGCGTGTGCCCGCGATTGGGCGGATCGTGACCTCTCCGCCGAAGACGCGGACAAGGATTTCGGGGCTTGCACCGATCACCTGGAAGCCGCCGAAATTGAAGTAGAACATGAATGGTGAGGGGTTCGTGCGGCGCAGCGAGCGATAAAGAGCGAAGGGCGGCAGCGGGAAATGCTGTGACCAGCGTTGGCTGGGTACGACCTGAAAGATATCGCCGGCCTTGATGTAGTCCTTCGCCTTGGCGACGGCGGCGAGATAGGCCTCATGCGTGAAATTCGACGTCAGTTCCGGCAGATCGGCGGCCTCGCCCAGATCGCGCTCACTTTGGCCCGGCGCGCGTTCGAGATCGCGCACGGCGTCCATCACACGTTCTGCCGCCTGCGCATAGGCCGCGCGCGGCGACAGGCCCGACGACACCCAGGCGGGCGAGACGATGGTCACCTCGCCCTTCACGCCATCCAGAACGGCGATGACCGAGGGGCGCATCAGGATCGCATCGGGCAGGCCCAGAGGATCGGGGTTCACATCGGGCAGATGTTCGACCAGACGGATCATGTCGTAGCCCAGATAGCCAAAGAGGCCCGCGCTGGCGGCGGGCAGGTCGGCGGGCAACTCGATCCGGCTTTCGGCAATCAGCGCGCGCAGGGCGTCGAGCGGATCACCGGCCACATCCTCGAACGTCTCGTCAAAGCGGGCGGCACGGTTCACGCGGCTTTGCGTGCCGTGACACTGCCAGACGAGATCGGGCTTCATGCCGATGATCGAATAGCGCCCGCGCACTTCGCCGCCCGTGACCGATTCCAGCATGAAGCTGTCCCGCCGCGCGCCCGTCAGCTTCAGCATCAGCGACACGGCCGTATCCAGATCTGCGGCAAGGCGCGTGTAGACGACCTGGTTCTGGCCCGCGGCGTAACCCGCCCCGAAGGCGTCGAAAGTGGGGACGAGGGCCATCTTTGTGTCTTTCGTCAGCGGAAGTTCGCGTTGACCTGGTTGAGGATATTCTGGTCGAGCTGGATGCCCGCCCGGTTCTCGACCGCCTGGGTAAAGGCCGCCAGCATGTCTGCGCCAAGGGACTGGGCGCTTTGTTCGGCAATCTGGCCACGCAGGCTGGCGGTTTCCGAGGCTTCAGGGTCGGGGCTGTCGATCGCGTCGAGGAGAACCACAGCGACAGCGCCGCCGCCAGTGACGACATCGGCCTCGCCCTCGTTCAGCGCGAAAATGGCCTCGACCGTGCCCTGAGGCGCGCCCATCAACGAGCCTTGACGCGTGATGCCCGCTTGCGAGCGGCTCGACAGGCCGAGCGCGCCAAAGGCTTCGCCGTCATTCAGGCGTGCGGCGTAGGTTTCGGCAAGATCGGCCAGTGCGTCGGTGGTCGCCTGCTGCGTCCAGGCCTCGGCCACTTGATTGCGGACCTCGTCGAAGGGCTGCAAGGTCGGCTCACGCACCTCATCGAGGCGCAGCGCAAAGATGCCGCCCTCGTCGAGGTTAAGCACCTCGGGGAAATCGCCGATGGCCGCCGCGTTGACCGCCTCGCGGAAGGCGGCGTCTGCGGCGATGCCCTCGGTGCTTCCGGGCGTCAGTTCGATCTGGTTCAACTCCAGCGGCGTGGTGTTTGCCAGCTCTTCGAGCGACGCGCCGCCGGCAAGTTCGTCATCGACCACGTCGATCTGAGCATCGACAAGGCGCTGCGCCTCTTCGGCTGCCAGCTCTTCGGTCAGTTCTTCGCGGGCGTCTTCAAAGCTGGTCTGGCGGGCCGACAGGATCGCGTTCATGCGGAACAGCGCCGGTCCAAGGGACGTGTCGACCGGGCCAACGACGCCCGGTTCCTCAAGGCCGAAGACCGCATCGGCAGCCGCGCCGGACAGATCGCCCCGGGCCACGTCGCCCATGTCCACGTCATCAAGCGACAGGCCGCGATCTTCGACCACGGTGTCAAAATCGGTCTCGCCCGCGTCGATCCGATCTTTCGCGGCGGCGGCATCCTCGGTCGAGCCGAAGACCAGCCGTTCCACAAGGCGGCGCTCGGGGATGTCGTATTGCTCTGACCGGTCCTCATAAAGTGCGCGCAGCTCGTCCTCGGGCACTTCGACCTCATCTGCCACCATGTCGGGCGTCAGCGCGGCATAGGTGACGACGCGCGTTTCGGGGCTGGTGAATTCGGTGGGGTTTTCATCGTAATAGGCCTGAAGGTCAGACTCGGTCGGCACTGCCACCGGCTCTTCCAGAGCGGACGGCTGGAGCACCGCAAAAGTCGCCTCGCGGGTTTCGGCGATATAGGTCATCAGCGCGTCGACATAGCTGTCCGGCGTCGGGGTGCCCGCGATCACCGCGCCTTGCAGGATGGTGCGCGCCACTTCCGAGCGGAGCGTCGATTCAAAGCCCGCCGCCGTCAGCCCGGAATTTTCCAGCGCGAAGCTGTAGGACTGGCGGTCGAAATTGCCGTCGACGCCCTGAAATGCGGGGATCTGGACGATCTGCTCGCGCAGGTTCTCGTCGCCGACCGACACGCCGATACGCGCCGCTTCATCCTCGATTGCAACCTGCTCGACCACGCGGCCCAGAACGATGCGGTCGATTCCCAGCGACTGCGCCTCGGCGAAGGTGAAATTCTGGCCGGTGCGCTGGCTGAGCGTGCGCAGTTCCTGGTTCAACTCGCGCGCATAGCGGTCGATCGGCACGGGCGTGTCGCCCACCGTGCCAAGGTCGCGCGTCCCGCCCCCGAAATTCGCGGTGCCAAAGCCCATGAGACCGATGATGAGAAGTGCGAGGATGACCCAGACTGCTGCCTTCGATCCCTTGCTCTTTCCGATGCTTGCCATGATGCGCCGTCGCCCTGAATTTTTGATCCCGCGATGTCTATGCGCTTGGCGGGTGCTGAGCAAGGGTTGGGCAAGAGACAAGGGGGTTTTGCTTGGCTTGAGACTTCAACTCGTGGTCATTGGCACAAGCTGGGCATTGCCGATGCGCGGCGGCCTTTGGCCAGTTTCCAAGCGGGGCTTTTCGCCCGACGTCTGCCTAAGCCTTGAACCCCGCCAACCGATCGAACAGCTGCGCGATCCCGTCTGCGTCCGCATTGGCGAAAGCGATCCGAACTTCTTTCGCCGCGTCCCGGTCGTCTTCGGGGCGGAACATCGTCGCGGGCAGGATCAGGACCCCCGCCTCTGTGACAAGACGGCGGCAGAGCGTGTCGGAGGCCATGTCGAACGGGTGCCGGACATAGGCGAAATAAGCGCCAAGGCCCAAAAGCTCCCATCCCGGCAGGCGCTGCATTTCGGCGGCGACAGCATCACGACGCGCCAGGATCTCGGCCCGCTGCTCGGCCAGCCAGTCGCGAAGGTTGCGCATTCCCCAAAGCGCGGCACGCTGGCCGATCTGGTTGGGGCAGATCGTGACCGTGTCGATGTATTTCTCGACCTCGGCGAGCCGCGCCTCCGAGGCGGTCATGGCGCCGATACGGTGGCCGGTCAGGCGATAGGCCTTGGAAAAGGAATACATCTGAATCAGCGTGTCGTCCCAATCGGGGTCCTGAAACAGATCGTGGACCGCGCCGTCGCGGCTGTCGAAATCGCGGTAGGTCTCGTCGAGGATCAGAGCGAGGCCCTTTTCGCGGCACAGATCGAAGAAGGCGCGCACTGCACTCGCCGGATATTCCGCGCCGCCCGGATTGTTGGGGGTAACGAGAACGATGGCACGGGTGCGATCCGTGATCAGCGCACGGGCATCCTCGGCATCCGGGATCAGTCCGGCGCGGGTCTTCAAGGGAACCGTGCCGATCCCGGCCATATCCAGCGCCATCTTGTGGTTGAAGTACCACGGCACTGGCAGGATCACCTCATCCCCCGCGCCCGCAAGCGTCGCAAGCGCCGCCGTGAAAGCCTGGTTGCAGCCCGATGTGATCGCGACTTGCGCGTCGCGCACCGCGCCGCCATAGGCGCGCGACCATTCGGCGGCGATCTCGGCGCGCAGGGCCGGAAGACCCAGATCGGGGCCGTAAAGATGCGCCTCTGGCTCATCCATCGCGATGCGGGCGATTTCACGGCGAAGGGGCAGGGGCGGGGCCTCTGCCGGGGCGGCCTGGCTGAAATTCAACAGCGGAAGGTCCGCGGGCGGCGGCGCTTCGGCCCGCCAGCGCAAGGCTTCCATGATCGGCGGCCGCCCGGTCGCCGCCATCGCGGGGTTGAGCGGGCGCAGCGGGGCCATACCGTCAGTCGCGCCCGCGATAGGGCTCGACATATTGCAAGGCCATGTCCCAGGGGAAGAAAATCCAGGTGTCCTGGCTGACCTCGGTGATGAAGGTATCGACCTGCGGGCGGCCCTTGGGCTTGGCATAGACGGTGGCGAAATGCGCCTTGGGATAGAGATTGCGCACAAGTTCCAGCGTCTTGCCGGTGTCGACGAGATCGTCGACGACGAGGATCCCGGTGCCGTCGCCCATCATCTCGGCGTCCGGCGACTTGATCACCTGCGCCTCGGATTGGGACTGGTGATCGTAGGATTTCACGCTGACGGTATCGACGGTGCGGATGCCAAGTTCCCGGCTGACGATCATCGCAGGCGCCATGCCGCCGCGCGTGATGGCGACGACCGCGCGCCAAGCGCCGTCATCGGGGCCTTGCCCGTCAAGCCGCCACGCAAGCGCCCGGCTGTCGCGGTGGATCTGGTCCCAGCTGACGTGGAAGCCTTTTTCATGGGGCAGGAAATCGGACATGGCGCTTAACCCTTCTCGATATCAGGCGCGTCGACGGCCTTCATGCCCACGACGTGATAGCCTGCATCGACATGCAGGTTCTCGCCCGTGACGCCAGAGCCGAGATCGGACAGGAGATACAGCGCCGAGCGGCCCACATCGTCGATCGTCACGTTGCGGCGCAGCGGCGAGTTGTATTCGTTCCACTTCATGATGTAGCGGAAATCGCCGATGCCGCTTGCGGCCAGCGTCTTGATCGGCCCGGCGCTGATCGCGTTGACGCGGATGCCGTCCTTGCCAAGGTCTTCAGCCATGTACTGCACTGACGCCTCGAGCGCGGCCTTGGCGACGCCCATCACGTTGTAATGCGGCATGACCTTTTCAGCGCCGTAATAGGTAAGGGTCAGCGCGCTGCCGCCCGGGCCCATCATCTTTTCGGCGCGTTGCATCACGGCGGTGAAAGAATAGACCGAGATATCCATCGAGACGCGGAAATTGTCGCGGCTGGTGTCGACATAGCGACCGCGCAGCTCGCTCTTGTCGGAAAAGCCGATGGCGTGGACGACGAAATCAAGGTTGCCCCATTCGTCCTTGAGGGATGCGAAGAGCGCATCAAGGGACGCTTCGTCCCCGACATCGCAGGGCAGAACCAGCGTCGATCCCAGTGAGGCGGCCAGCGGATCGACCCGTTTTTTCAGCGCGTCACCCTGGTAGGAAAAGGCAAGCTCGGCGCCCGCGTCGGCGCAGGCCTTGGCAATGCCCCAGGCAATCGACTTGTCGTTGGCCAATCCCATGATCAGGCCGCGCTTGCCTGCCATCAGCTCCGTTGACATTCGATGCCCCTCGCTCACATTCCGGTGGTGGGTCGTCTAGGACATTCCCTGACCTTCATCAAGACAGCGCGGGCCCAAGCGGCGAAAGGAAATGCGATCATGACCGAAACGAGGGACGGTATTTTTGCAGGCGATGATCCGTTCGAGATCATCAGCCGGTGGTATACGGACGCACAAGAGGCCGAACTCAACGATCCGAACGCCGTCGCGCTGGCCACGGTCGACAAGGACGGACTGCCGAATGTGCGCGTCGTTCTGGTTAAGGATTTCGAGCCCGATGCCATCGTTTTCTATACCAATTACGAGAGCGCGAAAGGGCAGGAACTGATCCAGGCCGGGAAGGCTGCTGTCAACTTCCATTGGAAGAGCTTGCGGCGTCAGATCAGAATGCGCGGTTTGATAGAAATAGAAGACGGCGCGCAAGCCGATGACTATTACACCTCGCGCCCGCTTGGCAGCCGGATCGGGGCGTGGGCGTCTCGGCAGTCGCGTCCCTTGGAAAGCCGCGAGGCACTGAGGGCGCGTGCCGCACAGCTAGAAGGTGAACTTGGTGCCGATCCGCAACGCCCACCCTTTTGGGGAGGTTTTCGGTTAAGGCCGATTGAAATAGAGTGCTGGGCAGATGGGGAATTCCGTCTCCATGACCGTTTTCGCTGGGTTCGCAAGACTGTCTCTGATCCCTGGAGCGTCACGCGACTGAACCCGTGACATTCGCGAAGCGCGAAATGCAGCCGGAAATCCACAAATAGCATTTTATTGTTTTGATACACTTAATCGTGTGCAATAATAAGTGCGAGAGGTGGGTTGTATGGGTGCAGAGATGCGCGACATGGTGGATGGCGACGGCGACGTTCGGGTTGTTTTCGGGCATGTTAAGTGGTTCGATCCGACCAAGGGGTTCGGCTTTGTCGTACCCGAGGGCGGGGGCCAGGACATCCTTCTGCACGCCAACGTTCTTCGCAACTTTGGGCAGAGTTCGGTGGCCGATGGCAGCATGATCCGGCTTGAAGCGCAGAAGACCCCGCGTGGGGAACAGGCGCTTACCGTGCTTGAGGTCGAGCCGCCCGAAACGTCCCAATCCACGCTCGACGAGGCCGGGATCAACACCCCGGACGAGGCATTGGACGCTCCGATGGAACCGGCCCGCGTGAAGTGGTTCGACAAGGGCAAGGGCTTTGGTTTCGCGAACGTGTTTGGACAGGACGAGGACATTTTCCTACATATGGAAGTGTTGCGCCGGTCCGGCTTTTCCGACCTGCAACCTGGTGAAGCGGTGACGCTGCGCATCGTTGATGGCAAGCGCGGTCGCATGGCGGCGCGGATCCTGGCATGGGATGCTGCACTGAAAGGGTGACGGTTTGAAGAGTATCGGTTTCGCGGCAGTTATCGCCGTCTGGGCCTCTGCCGGTTTCGCGGATTGTGCCCCTGACCAAATCGAATTGCGCGGTGATTTCGGCACGGCCCGTTTCGGTGTCGCGGTGGCGGATGATCCGAATGAGCGTGCGCAAGGCCTGATGTTCGTCGAAAAGATGAGCCGCTCGAAAGGCATGCTCTTCGTCTATGAACAGCCCCAGCGCGTGGCGTTCTGGATGCGCAACACTCTGATTCCTCTCGACATGATCTTTGCCGGCCCCGATGGCACCGTGCGCCGGGTGCATGCGAACGCTGTTCCGCTCGACGAGACGTCTATCCCGGGCGGCGACGGCATCCAATATGTGCTTGAGATCAATGGCGGCCTGTCGGATCAGCTTGGGATCGCGCCGGGTACCCAACTGCGACACCCTTCGATCAAGCAGGACCTTGCGATTTGGCCCTGCGATGACGGTTAGGACTTTCCAGCGCCGCGATGCGGATGTAGGAAGCACCTCGTCGGGGCGTGGCGCAGCCTGGTAGCGCGACGGTTTTGGGTACCGTAGGTCGTAGGTTCGAATCCTATCGCCCCGACCAGTCCACCATATCTAGTGACTGAACTGCCGCGCATGCGCGCCGGGTCAGTGCGTCTGATGCTCGCCCTGCACATTATGTGGTAGAGATGCCGCAAATTTCACACCTCATGTAGATGCCCGCAGGAAATTACGCCTGTGGATAAGTTCTGATTCTGCCGGTCGTAAAAACCCGAGTCGCCGACATAAGCGTCCCGACCTGCACGCCCTAAATCCAACCAGATCCAGTTAACCATGCCGCTTCGCTTGGATTTTAGCGTTAACGATTTGGGGACTGTTTTGTGGACAAGGCATGCCACGGCAAGACGCCATTTCGCGCCATTTGCGAAGCAGCGTTCGTCAACACAATTTTGCAGCCCAAATGTGAAAAATTGGTGTTGACCCTATAGGTCTCTCTACGCCAGTTTGTGCAGGCCGGTCGTTGAGCCACAATATATAGTGGTGCGGTCAGCAGGGACAGAACATCATCAAATTCGATCTGCCGCTTGGCAGGCACCCGCCGTCATCCCTTTCAGTGGTGTGTGGGTTCAGGTCCCTGTGGTCCACGCGACCGGCGCGAACATCATCCCGAACCGGGCGTAGCTCCGGGCAGGGCAGGTCAGGTCAAAAAACGTAAACGGGGCACCGAACTCATGAAGATCGAACGCACTTTCACCACTGCCGGACAGGACGCCTACGCGGCGATCGCCTTCAACACCACGGTGTCGGAGATCCGCAATCCCGATGGCACGGTGGTGTTCCGGCTCGATGCCGTAGAAGTGCCCGGAAGCTGGAGCCAGGTGGCCAGCGACGTCATCGCGCAGAAGTATTTCCGTAAGGCCGGTGTCCCCGCGCGTCTCAAGAAGGTGCGCGAAAAGAACGTTCCGGAATTCCTGTGGCGCTCGGTCCCCGATGAGGACGCGCTGAAGGACCTGCCCGAAGACGAACGTTTCGTCGGGGAAAGCTCGTCCAAGCAGGTCTTCGACCGCCTGGCGGGCGCCTGGGCCTATTGGGGCTGGAAGGGCGGCTATTTCACCACCGAAGAAGACGCGGCGGCCTATTTCGACGAGATGCGCTATATGCTGGCCACCCAGCGCGCCGCACCGAATAGCCCGCAGTGGTTCAACACGGGCCTGCACTGGGCTTACGGCATCGATGGTCCGGCGCAGGGCCACTATTATGTCGACTACAAGACCGGCAAGCTGACCAAGTCGAAGTCGAGCTACGAGCATCCCCAGCCCCACGCCTGCTTTATCCAGTCCGTGTCAGACGATCTGGTGAATGACGGCGGCATCATGGACCTTTGGGTCCGCGAGGCGCGTCTTTTCAAGTACGGGTCCGGCACCGGAACCAATTTCTCTTCGCTGCGCGGTGAAGGCGAAAGCCTGTCGGGCGGCGGCAAGTCGTCGGGCCTGATGGGCTTTCTCAAGATCGGTGACCGGGCAGCCGGCGCGATCAAGTCGGGCGGCACCACGCGCCGGGCGGCCAAGATGGTCATCTGTGACGCCGACCACCCCGATATCGAGGACTTCATCAACTGGAAGGTGAAGGAAGAGCAGAAGGTCGCCAGCCTCGTCGCCGGCTCGAAGATGCACGAGCAGAAGCTGAACGAGATCTTTGCCGCGATCCGCACCTTTGACGGCTCTGAAGACGGTGCGACCGATCCCAAGGTGAACGACGCGCTGAAAGCCGCCATCAAATCGGCCAAGAAGAACGCGATCCCCGAGACCTATGTGAACCGCGTGCTGCAATACGCGCGGCAGGGCTATGCCTCGATCGAGTTCCCGACCTACGACACCGACTGGGATTCCGAGGCCTACGCGTCCGTCTCCGGCCAGAATTCCAACAACTCGGTCCGCGTCACCGATGCCTTCCTCAAGGCCGTGCGCGAAGATGCCGACTGGGAACTGATCCGCCGCGTCGACGGCAAGGTCGCCAAGACCATCAAGGCGCGCGATTTGTGGGAACAGATCGGCCACGCCGCCTGGGCCTGCGCCGATCCCGGCATCCAGTTCCACGACACCGTGAACGCCTGGCACACCTGCCCCGAAGACGGCGCGATCCGCGGCTCGAACCCGTGCTCGGAATACATGTTCCTTGACGATACCGCCTGTAACCTGGCGTCGATGAACCTCTTGACCTTCTACCGGAATAGCGAGTTCCAGGTCGAAGAGTACATGCACGCCACGCGACTCTGGACGCTGACGCTGGAAATCTCGGTGACCATGGCGCAGTTCCCGTCGAAGGAAATCGCGCAGCTCAGCTATGACTTCCGCACGCTTGGTCTGGGCTATGCCAATATCGGCGGCCTGCTGATGAACATGGGTCACGGCTATGACAGTGACGAGGGCCGCGCGCTCTGCGGTGCCCTGACCGCGATCATGACCGGCACTTCCTACGCGACCTCTGCCGAGATCGCTGGAGAGCTTGGGCCCTTCGCAGGCTACAAGCGCAACGCCAAGCACATGCTGCGCGTGATCCGTAATCACCGCACGGCGGCCTATGGCAAGACGGACGGCTACGAGGACCTTGCGGTCAAGCCGGTCGCTCTGGACCACGCCAACTGCCCCGACAAGCGGCTTGTCGAGCTGGCCAAGGCCAGCTGGGACGAGGCCCTGCGCATGGGTGAGGAACACGGGTTCCGCAATGCCCAGACAAGCGTCATCGCGCCCACGGGCACGATCGGACTTGTCATGGATTGCGACACGACCGGCATCGAACCGGACTTCGCGCTGGTGAAGTTCAAGAAGCTCGCGGGCGGTGGCTATTTCAAGATCATCAACCGCTCGGTGCCAGCGGCGCTCGAGAAGATCGGATATACGTCCTCCCAGATCGAAGAGATCATTTCCTACGCCGTCGGTCACGGAACGATCGGCAATGCAGGCGGGATCAACCACACCTCGCTGATGGGCCACGGTTTTGGCCCCGCCGAGATCGAGAAGATCGAAACGGCGCTGCCCTCGGCCTTCGACATCCGCTTCGTGTTCAACCAGTGGACGCTGGGCGAGGCGTTCTGCCGCGAGACGCTGGGGATCCCGGCCGAAAAGCTGGCCGATCCGACCTTTGATCTTCTGCGCCACCTCGGCTTCACCAAGGAAGCCATCGAAGCGGCGAACGATCACGTCTGCGGAACCATGACGCTGGAAGGCGCGCCGCATCTCGACCCCGAGCACTACCACATCTTCGATTGCGCCAACCCCTGCGGCAAGAAGGGCAAGCGCTTCCTGTCGGTGGGCAGCCACATCCACATGATGGCCGCTGCGCAGTCCTTCATCTCGGGCGCGATCTCCAAGACGATCAACATGCCCAACGATGCCACCATCGAGGATTGCCAGGCCGCGTATGAGCTGTCCTGGTCGCTCGGCACCAAGGCGAACGCGCTCTATCGTGACGGGTCCAAGCTGTCGCAGCCGCTCGCAGCCAGCCTCGTCGAGGACGACGAAGAGGCAGAAGAGGTGCTCGCCACTGGCTCGACCGATGAAAAAGCCAAGGTTCTGGCCGAGAAGATCATCGAGAAGGTCATTATCAAGGAAGTCATCTCGCGCGAGCGCGAGAAGATGCCGCAGCGCCGCCGCGGCTATACCCAGAAGGCCAATGTCGGCGGTCACAAGGTCTACCTGCGCACGGGCGAATACGAGGACGGCCAGCTTGGCGAGATCTTCATCGACATGCACAAGGAAGGCGCCGGTTTCCGCGCGATGATGAACAACTTCGCCATCGCGGTGTCGGTCGGGCTTCAGTACGGTGTGCCGCTTGAGGAATTCGTTGACGCCTTCACCTTCACCAAGTTCGAACCAGCGGGCATGGTGCAGGGCAATGACAGCATCAAGAACGCCACGTCGATCCTCGACTACATCTTCCGCGAACTGGCGGTCAGCTATCTCGACCGCACCGATCTGGCCCATGTGAAGCCCGAAGGCGCGTCCTTCGATGATCTGGGCCGCGGCGAGGAAGAAGGCGTGCGCAACTTCACCGAGGTGCCCAATTCGGGCGGCCAGTCGCCCATCGAGGTCCTGAAGCAGGTCGCCTCGACCGGGTATCTGCGCAAGCGCGTGCCGCATGAGCTTGTCGTCCTGCGCGGCGGTCAGTCCCAGGCGGTGGCGCTGGATGCAAACGATCCGGTTGCATCGCTTCAGTCCATCGTGCCGGAAACGCGCACGGCGGGGACGGCGCTGGCCAGCGGCACGGTCGCGGTCGATCCGCGCACAAAGGCCAAGATGCAGGGTTACGAGGGCGAGGCCTGCGGCGAATGCGGCAACTACACGCTGGTGCGCAACGGCACCTGCATGAAGTGCAACACCTGCGGCGGAACGTCGGGGTGTAGCTAACGGAATTCGGCGGCGCATCTTCGGGTGCGCCGCTGTCGAATAGGGTGGGCTGGTTCTTTCAAGGCCTTCCCACCTTTACACGGGGCGGGTGCGCTCGCCCCTGACGCGGGTCAGGCCGCAGGCAGAAAACCGGGCGGTACAGACATGAGCCTGATCAGCGAAACTTGGGGCCCCTTCGGGGGCCCCTTTTTATTGGCCGAAGACGTAGCGGGTGTGGTTTTCGTAAGTCTCGCCTGGCCTCAGGATCGCGTTCGGAAACGCGGGCTGGTTTGGCGCGTCGGGCCAGCTTTGGGTTTCCAGTGCCATCCCGGCGCGCTGGGGCAGGGCGACGCCATCGGCGCCGGGTGCGCCGCCCAGATGCGCGCCGTCATAAAATTGCAGTCCCGGCTCTGTCGTCTCGACGGTCATCGCAAGGTCATCGGTTGAGACCCAGGCGACCGGACGCAGGGGTTGCGGGCTATCTGACAGGCAGAAGTTATGATCCGGCGCGGCATCGCCCAAGGGGCGCACGCTGCGGAAGTCGAACGCGGTGCCGTCAACCGGTGCCTTGTGTCCAAGCGGCACCTTCTGCGCATCCACCGGGAGGTAATGCGCCGCATCAATACGGACGGAATGCCCCGCCACGTCGCCGCCGCCCGAAAGGTTGAAATAGGCGTGCTGCGCCAGGCTGATCGGGCCGGGGGCCGACACCTCTGCCACTGCGCGCATATCCAGCGCCGAACCGTCCAGCCGGTAGGTCACGCGCAGCCGCGCCTCACCCGGAAAGCCCATATGACCATCGGGAAGCGCATGGCTGAGGGTGACGAAATCCGCGCCAGCCTCGTCCAGCGTCCAGTTGCGGCAATGCAGGCCGTCCGATCCGCCATGCAGTGTCGTGCTGTCATTCTCGTTCTGGTCGGTCTGAAAGGTCTTTCCATCAACGGTAAACCGCCCGCCGCCGATCCGGTTCGCGAACCGCCCCACCAATGCGCCCGCGTATTTCAGCGCGTCGGGCGGCGACAGCGGATCGGATGCGGACACGATGACCGGACGGTCCAGCGGTATGTAGACCAGCCGGTGGATCACCGCCCCGTAGGTCAGGATGCGCGCGCTTAGATGCCCATTCTCCAGCGTCACGGCCTCGATGGGCGTTCCGTCGTGATGTGTGCCAATCGTCGTCATGAAAGCGTCCCCGTCTGCCAAAGCGTGATCTTCAGCGGTCCGTGCGACACCGCTGGTCCGGGCGGTTTGAACGGCAGGCCGGTCGATTTCGCAAGGCCCGCATCGCTCGTGATGATCGCCGCGCGCCAGCCCGAGAAGCGGCTGCGCAGCACCTCACCCAAAGAACCATAGAGCGCGAAGAGCAGCTTTCGATTGCCGATCCGCGCGCCGTAGGGCGGATTCACGATGACAAGGCCGGGTGGGCCGTCGGGCCGCTCCAGCGCGCTGATGGGTTGGCAGGCGAACGTTACGCTCCCTGAGACCCCCGCGCGTTCTGCATTGGCCGTCGCGCCCTGGATCGCACCCTGATCGCGGTCGTATCCATAGAATCGAAGGGACGGCGGCTTGCCGGTCTGACTGCCCCTGATGCGCTGGAATGCGTCTGGATCAAAGCTGGCGAGACGCTCGAAATCGAATGCGCGAGCGCGGCCCGGAAGAAAGCCGCCCGCGATCTCTGCCGCCTCGATAGGGAACGTGCCGGATCCGCACATTGGATCGAGCACCGGCTCTGTCCCGTCGTATCCCGCTTGCCGCAGGAACAACGCGGCGAGGGTTTCGCGCATGGGGGCCTTGCCCACCTGTTCCTTGAATCCGCGCCGGTGCAGCGGTGCGCCGGATGTGTCGATGCTGAAGGAGCAGAAGTTGTCTTCGATCCGCACCAGAAGGCGCAGCGAACCCTCATCCGAGATCGGCGCGCCCAGCGTTTCGGTGATCGCGGTTTCCACCCTCTGCGTCGCTGCGCCCGCATGGTAGATCTTGGATCGGCGGCAGACCGCCTCAACCTTCACGGGCACATCGGGGCGCAGGATGTCGGCCCAAGGAAACTTCCGTGCGCGTTTGTCGAGTTGCGCCAGGTGGAAGACCGGAAAGCCGCCGATGCGCGCCAGCACCCGGCCTGCGCCGCGCAAGGTCAGGTTCGCGCGCCAGACTTCAGGCCAGTCACCCGTGGTCGTGACGCCGCCAGGCACGGGGCTTGGTGCATCAAAGCCCGCCGCGCGCGCCTCGTCCGCCAGCGCGCCTTCAAGCCCCGGAGGCGCGGCGAGGAAAATCTCGAACGGGGTGTCTGTCACGCCTTATTCGGGCCCGCGCGACAGGGCCGCGACACCGGTGCGCGCGACTTCGACAAGGCCAAGCGGGCGCATGAGATCGGCAAAGGCGTCGATCTTGTGGGGCGGGCCGGTCATCTCGAAGACAAAGCTTTTCAGGGTGGAATCCACAACGTTGGCGCGGAAGATCTCGGCGAGGCGCAGCGCCTCGATCCGGTCGTTGCCTTCGCCCGCGACCTTGAAAAGCGCAAGCTCTCGTTCCACCGATGGGCCCTCGACCGTCAGATCGTGGACGTCATAAACGACGACGATGCGGCCAAGCTGCGCCTTGATCTGTTCGATCACGGCAGGCGTGCCGGTGGTCACGATGGTGATGCGAGAGCGGTGGCCGGTGTGATCGACCTCGGCCACCGTCAGGCTTTCGATGTTATAGCCCCGACCCGAGAACAGCCCGATCACCCGCGCCAGAACGCCGGGTTCGTTTTCCACCAGAACGGCCAGCGTATGGCGTTCTTCGGCCGAAGCATTGGGATCGCGCAGATCGTAGGCGGAATGCTTCGACGCGCCTTTCTTGATGTTCAGGTCAGTCATGGCACTCTTCTTCTCGGTCCAGGGTCTTGGGTGGGGCGGGCTGGTTTACACCAGCACCGCGCCGCCGGTCTTGATCGCGGTCTTCGTGTCGACGTTCTCGCCCATGATCATCTTGTTGTGCGGCTCGCCCGACGGAATCATGGGGAAGCAGTTTTCATGCTTTTCCACGAGGCAGTCGAAGATCACCGGCCCGTCATAGGCGAGCATTTCCTTGATCGCCTCGTCCAGATCGTCGGGGTTGTCGCACAGGATGCCCTTGGCGCCGAACGCCTCGGCAAGCTTGACGAAATCGGGAAGCGACTCAGACCACGAATGCGAATAGCGCTCGCCGTGCAAAAGCTCCTGCCACTGGCGGACCATGCCCAGACGTTCGTTATTGAGGATGAACTGCTTGACGGGCAGACGGTACTGCACCGCCGTTCCCATTTCCTGCATGTTCATCAGCCAGGACGCTTCGCCCGCGACGTTGATCACAAGCGCGTCGGGGTGCGCGACCTGCACACCGATAGAGGCCGGAAAGCCATAGCCCATCGTGCCCAGCCCGCCGCTGGTCATCCAGCGGTTCGGATCCTCAAAGCCAAGGTATTGCGCGGCCCACATCTGGTGCTGGCCCACCTCGGTCGAGATGTAACGGCTTGGATGATCCTTGGTCAGCGCCTCAAGTCGTTCCAGCGCATATTGCGGTTTGATCGTCTTTTCGGAGTTGCGATAGCTCAGACAGTCGACGCTTTTCCATTCATCGATCAACGCCCACCACTTCTTGAGGCCCTCGGCATTGGTCTTGCGACCGCCTGCTTTCCACAGGCGCAGCACGTCTTCGAGGACATGCGCGACATCGCCGATGATCGGGACATCGACATGGATGACCTTGTTGATCGACGACGGGTCGATGTCGATATGCACCTTCTTCGAACCCGGCGAGAAATCCTGCAGGCGCCCGGTGATCCTGTCATCGAAGCGCGCGCCGATATTGATCATAAGATCGCAGCCATGCATCGCAAGGTTCGCTTCGTAGAGGCCGTGCATTCCCAGCATCCCAAGCCAGCTTTTCCCGCTCGCCGGATAGGCGCCTAGGCCCATCAGCGTCGAGGTGATGGGGAAGCCGGTGCCATCGACCAGCTCGCGCAGAAGCTGGCTTGCCGCGTCGCCAGAATTGATAACGCCGCCGCCGGTGTAGAAAACCGGGCGCTCGGCCTTTTCGATCATCTCGACCAGAGCCTTGATCGCCTCGGGGTCGCCCTTCATGCGGGGCTGGTAATGCGACGTCTTGGCCTTTGCGGGCGGGACATAGTCGGCATTGGCGAACTGCACGTCCTTGGGGATGTCGACCAGAACCGGGCCGGGACGGCCCGACTTGGCGACATGGAACGCCTGGTGGATGGTATCCGCCAGCCGCGCTGTATCCTTCACCAGCCAGTTATGCTTGGTGCAGGGCCGGGTAATGCCGACGGTGTCCGCCTCTTGGAAGGCATCGGTCCCGATCATGAAGGTCGGGACCTGCCCGGTCAGCACGACGATCGGGATCGAATCCATCAAGGCATCGGTCAGGCCCGTCACGGCGTTCGTCGCGCCGGGGCCAGAGGTCACCAGAACGACGCCGGGGTTGCCGGTGGACCGCGCATAGCCTTCGGCCGCGTGAACCGCGCCCTGCTCGTGGCGGACAAGGATGTGCCGGATATCGTTCTGCTGAAAAATCTCGTCGTAGATCGGTAGGACGGCACCGCCGGGATATCCGAATACCGTGTCCACACCCTGATCCCTCAGGGCCTGAACCACCATTTTCGCTCCGGTCATTTGACGTGTCATCTGTTTGCTCCGTCTACACGCGTCTGTCTGGACATAAAAAAGCCCCCGAGGGTGATCGGGGGCGCATGAGGTACGAGAAGGGTTACGTTACCGTCCCATGCGCCTTTCGCTTACAAGTACTACGATCCGTGCCATTCAGCCGGGCTCCTTTGTCCGTGCGCGGGACCTTATGAAGGGGGGCAGGGGGCGTCAATCCGTAAATGCGGATTTTCTGTCGTTTGGCAGCCAAAATCTTTGCGATAATTTCGCGGGGTGGATCAGGGGACGGTCTTGAAGGCGACGGCTTCCCATGGGGCGAGGGTGATTTCTGCCTCGAACGCCCTGCGCGGCACGTGGGTGAAGATCAGCGTTTCGCCTTGCGTTTGCAGGTCTTCGGGCAGGGGTTCTGTCACCGGCTCGCTCGACAGGTTCGCGATGACGGTCACGCGCTCGCCGTCATGGCGGCGCGTATAGGCCCAGAGCGCCGGGTGGTCTTCGAGTGCGGGCGCGTAGCGACCATGAACGATCAGGTCCGATCCCTTGCGCAGGCCGATCAGCTTTTGATGAAAGGCGAATACGCCGTCCGGGTCGGCGCGGTCGGCTTCCACGTTGATCTCGGTATGGTTCGCGTTCACCGCGATCCAGGGTGTGCCGTCCGTGAACCCGGCATTCGGCCCGCTGTCCCACTGCACCGGGGTCCGGCCATTGTCGCGCCCATTGGCGTTTGCGCCGGCAAGGAAAGCAGCCTCGCTCTGCCCGGCCTCTAGCGCCTCGGCGTGCATGTTCAGCGTTTCGATATCGCGGAACTGGTCGATCCGGTCGAAGCGGATGTTGGTCATCCCGATCTCGTCGCCCTGATAGATAAACGGCGTGCCCTTCATCAGGTGCAGCACCAGCGCCAAAGCCTTGGCGGATGCGGCGCGATACTCACCATCATCGCCATAGCGCGACACCGCGCGGGGCAGGTCGTGATTGCCCCAGAAAAGCGCGTTCCACCCGTCGTCTTCAAGCGCGCGCTGCCAGTCCGACCAGACCCGTTTGATCGCCGGAAGATCGAAGGGTTTGGGATCCCATTTGCCGCCTTTTCCCCAAAGCGCGGTGACATGGGCGAACTGGAACATCATGTCGAGCTCGCCGCGCCCGCGCCCGGTATAAAGAAGCGCGGTTTCCAGGCTGGCCGACCACGCCTCGCCCACGGTCAGAACGTCGCGGCCTGCCAGAACCTTGCGGTGCATTTCCTTTAGGTAGTCGTGAAGGAGCGGCCCGTCGGTCAGCACCTTGGCGTCGATGTCCTTGCCGATATGGTCGATCACATCCATCCGGAACCCGCCGATGCCGCGGTCCAGCCACCAGCGCATCATGTCCCAGATCTCGGCCCGCATATCGGCATTCGCCCAGTTGAGATCGGGCTGCTCGGGCGTAAAGAGCGCGAGGTAATACATCCCCGTCTCGGGCGAGAATCGCCATGCCGGACCCCCGAAATACGACCGCTGATCCGAGGGCGGTCCGCCGTCCACCGGCGCGCGCCAGATGTACCAGTCGCGTTTGTCCGAGGACGCGCTCGATTTGGACTCTTCGAACCAGGGATGCGCGTCTGAGGTGTGGTTGACGACAAGGTCCATGACGATCCGAATGTCGCGTTTGTGCGCCTCGGCGATCAGATCGTCCATGTCGGCGAGCGTGCCGAATTCTGGCGCGATCTCGCGATAGTTCGAAATGTCATAGCCATTGTCCGCCATAGGCGAGGCATAGACTGGCGAAAGCCAGATGAATCCAATCCCTAGGTCCGACAGGTGGTCCAGCCGGTTGATGATCCCCTGTATGTCGCCGACTCCGTCGCCGTTCGAATCCTGAAAGCTGCGCGGGTAAATCTGGTATCCGGTCCGGTCGATCCACCATGGAGATTTCATCGCTTTGCCTCTGCGTCGTCCCAGGGGGGCGGGCGATCAACAGCGCCGCGCGTGTCGCTCAAACCCTTTCACCGAGGCCCGGAAATGGGAACCCCTCGCATTGACCCAGCGTTACCAGCCAAGTGACGAAGGAGAGCCAATTGCCCAACCCAAGCGGCACGCCGAAGACCCGGCCGAGCAAGACGAAGACATCCAGCAAGACCGAGACGAAAGAGACCGTGCGCCCCGCGCGCAAGGCCGGAAGCCGCGTAGAGGCTTATCGCGCACTGGCCGAGAGGCTGGCCGGCGACGACGAGGTCGTTCCGCCAATCCTGCTGACCGGTCAGCGGAGACGCACGCATGTTCGCGCCACCCTGCGCGAGGATCACGCACATCGGATCGAGGAACGCGCCCATGGCGCGCAGCTGAAATTCGATACGCTGTCGGGAAGCCTGTTCAAGTTCTTCCGGGGCACCGCGCTGTTGTTCTATCGCGACATGGTCGGGCAGGATGATCATATGCCCTCGGTCATGGCACTGGGCGACGTGCACCCGGAAAATTTCGGAATAATGCCGGACCGCAACGGCGCGCCGATCTTCGGTGTCAACGATTTCGACGAGACGATCTATGCGCCCTTCACCTGGGATCTGAAACGCGGCGCGACGGGGTTCTGGCTGGCCGCAGATGATGTCGGCGGGCTGTCCCGCAAGAAGCGACGCAGGGTCGTCCGGCATTTCGTCAAAGGCTACCTTGATGCGATGCAGGACTACGCCGACCGCGCGACCGAGAAGAACGAATCCTGGCGTATCGACAATTCGCCCAAGGTGATCCGGCGCCTGTTCGAAGAAGCGTGGGAAGAGCGCAAGGACTGGCTGTGGGACGATTACCTGAAACCGAACGGGCGCGGCTTTCGGTCCACGGATGAGTTGCAGCCGATCTCATCCGACTGCGCAAAATTTCAGGACGCTATGAACCGGCTCTTCGAGTCAAAGACGATCGACACGCCACCCGACCGCGCCGGTGCCCTGAAGGTCAAGGATGTCTGCGTGCGGCACGGGCAGGGGACGGCCTCGCTTGGGCTGCCGCGCTATTATGTGCTGATCGAGGGGCCGTCGAAGGACGCGACGGACGATATCATCATCGAATTCAAACGCGCCCGGCTTTCGGCGCTGGAAGGTCTGACGCCGCCGTCCGATTTCGACGCGGGCAGTCGCGCCGACCGCATCCTGCATGGTCAACGCGTGCACCTGGCCCATGGCGACCTGTTCTACGGCGCTGTCGAGATCGACGGCGAAAGCTTCATGACGCGAGAACGCGCGCCGTTCCGAGATGATATCGACCTTGATGAGCTAAGCGACAAGACGTGGAGGAAATACGCCAAGGCCTGCGGCGCGGCGCTGGCGCAGTCTCACGCGCTGTCGGACGATCTGGGGCAGCTCGATTACGATGTAGAGCCGTCCATCGTCGCCGCCGCGCGCCCGTTCAAGCTGTTCACCGCCGACATCACCCGCTTTGCCGAAGAAGCCGCAGACCGCCTGTCGCGCGACCACGAGATGTTTTGCGAAGATCACGCCATGGGGGCCTTCGACAAGGTCGACATGATCTATCGCTAGGCGGGCTGCAGCAGGTCCCAGCGGTTGCCGAAGGGATCGCGCCAGACGGCGACGGTGCCGTAAGGCTCGGTCCTTGGGTCTTCCTCGAAGGTGACCCCAGCCGCTATCATCCGTGTGTGATCTCGGGCGAAATCGTCCGTTTCAAGGAAGAATCCGACGCGCCCGCCGGTCTGGTGGCCGATGGCCGCCGACTGCGCGTCATCCACCGCGCAGGCAAGCAGAAGGGCGGTGCCATCGCCGGGCGAGACCGTGACCCAGCGCTTGCCGCCGCCCTGATCCTCGTCGGTCAAAAGCTCAAAGCCCATGACGCCGACATAGAACGAGATCGCGGCGTCGTAGTCGGGCACGACCAGAGCGATGGCGGAAATCCGGCGCGTCACTTCTTGATCGGGCGGCCGTCGGGCAGGTTGATGCGGGCGACCTGCTCGGCAATCGGGGCGGTCGACAGGGGATGGGTCTGGGCGGAGAAATCGTCAGGATCCGTCAAAGGCTCCCATCCGCCTTCGGCATAGACCTCGACCGCAGAGAAGTTGGCTTTGTAGCCCATCTTCGGACTGCCGGGGACCCAGTAGCCGAGATAGACGTAAGGCAGCCCCGCCTCCTGCGCGATGCGGATATGGTCTAGGATGATGTAAGTCCCCAGGCTCGATGCCATGCGCTCGGGGGCGTAGAAGGAATAGACCATCGAAAGCCCGTCATCGAGAACGTCCGTCAGGCAAACCGCCTTGAGGTCCTTGCCGCCCTCGTCGTTACGGGCCGAGTATTCGATGACGCGGCTGCGGATCGGGGTTTCCTCGATCATCGCGGCGAATTCGAAGATGTCCATGTCGGCCATCCCGCCATCGGCGTGGCGGCTGTCGAGATAGGCACGAAAAAGAGCGTACTGCTCTTCGGTGGCCCAGGGCGATGTCGCCTCGCGCCGCAGATCGGCGTTCTTCTTTGCCGCGCGGCGCTGGCTTTTCGATATCTGGAAATCGGCGACCCGGATCCGGGCCGACAGACAAGCCGAGCATTCCGCGCAGGATGGGCGATACAGCACATTCTGACTGCGCCGGAAGCCCTGCTTGGACAGGGTGTCATTCAGTTTTTCCGCGTATTCCCCCTGCAGCGCAGTGAACAGCTTCCGCTCCATCCGGTCCTCGAGATAGGGACAGGGTTGCGGCGCCGTTACATAGAACTGGGGCGCGATCGGCAGCGTATGGCGCATCGAAACTCCATCAAGCGTCGATGGGACGTTAGCAATGCATCGCGCGTCCGCCAAGGGGCTAATCCGGCACGTTATAAAACGAAGGCCCGCACAGCCTGGACAGGGCGATGCGGGCCATATTGCCACGAGAGGGAGATCGCGGCGAAGGGCTTATTTCATTGGCGCCCCAGCGGCTTACCGGGTCGCCGCGCGGTTGATTGCGGCGCTGCCGAGCAGATGATCGCCAAGCGATTGTCCGCGCGCGGAGGTCAGCATCAGGATGATCGAACCGGCCTGAATCAGGAACGTGCCAAGCGAAATCGTGTAGATCAGCGTGTGCAGCGCGGCCTGCCCGGTGTCGAATTTCTCGCCCATTCGGTTGCGGAATTCGATCGACATCAGGCGCATGCCGGGGGTCGCCGAGCTTCGCGCAAGCGTGGCGGTGCGGTAGACGAAACCGATCACGAGCCAGAGAAACGGGAAGTAGAAGATCGCCGTGAAGGCCGTGAAGGGCACCGCGATGATCGTCAGGATCAGGATCAGCGTCGCGTCGATCAGCCAGGCGAAGAACCGCTTGATCGGGACGTCGGAATAAAATTCGGCGTGCCGTTCGGGGTCGGGCAGGCCGGGATACATATCGGTGCTTGTCATATCGCTCATGTGGTGTGGGCTTCGGGCAGGATCAAGAGAGATGGGCGGCCCCTGGTATAGGGGCCGACCCGGCGGCAGGGCTTACGCCTCTGCGGTGTCGCTGTCGCTTTTCGAGCGCTTGGCGCGTTCGTCCATGAACTGGTCGAACTCTGCCTTGTCCTTTGCATCGCGCAGGCGCTGCAGGAAGGATTCGAACGCGTCCTGTTCCTCTTCGAGGCGGCGCAGCGTTTCGGTCCGGTAGCTGTCGAAGGCCGTGTTTCCGGTGGTCTTCATGCCGTACCGGCGGTGCGAGGTGGTGGCGCGCCGGGACGCGCAGTTTCCGCTGAACATACGTTTGCTCCAGATCATGTAGGCCAGAAGCGCAAGGCCGACCGGCCAGAAGAAGATGAACCCGAGAACCATGGCCGCGATCCAGGCACCCTTGCCGCGATCGTCGAGCCAGGCCTCTGCTTTGCCAAGCCAGCTTGCTGGCCGCTGCGGCAGGGGATCGGCAAGAGTACTCATCGTGATGGTCCTTTCAGTTCCGTGTGGGTCAATGTGAATGCGTTTCACATCACTCGATATCGGAACCGGGGTGTGGACCTTCAAGGGCCTATGTGAAGGAAATTTACATTAATCTATTTTATGACGTAAAATCAGATTGTTGTGCACTTGTAATTTCGAGAAGTCGGGCGGAATTCATCGAAAAAACATGCCGTGGTGTGCCCGCAGCGGCCCAGATTACATCGAAATCCAGCAACCTGGGGTCGAGCCAGGCACGGATCGGGGACAGGTGACCCACCGGGGCGACCCCGCCGATGGCAAAGCCCGTCTGCGCCCGGATTAGCGCGGCATCGGCCTTGCCAAGCGGCTCTCCGGCCAGTGTGCTTGCCTTGGCGGCATCCACCTGTCGCCCGCCTGACGTCAGAAAGAGAAGAGCCTCGCCGCTGGTCTCTCCGCGAAAGATGATCGACTTGGCGATCTGGTCGATATGACAGCCCACGGCATCGGCGGCCTCGGCTGCCGTGCGCGCGGCGCCGGCCTCGACAATCTCGGTCTCGATCCCTGCATCGGCCAAAGCGGCCTTCACCCGTGTCAGGCTTTTGCTCATCTCAATCCTCCGTTGACGCGACGTCGTCCAATATTCTTCCTGCGGGGCTGAAACTTACCCTTTGGCATCGCCCGTGTATCCCATCGCGTGGGGGCGCAGTCGAGGGACGACACCAGATATGAATGCGAAGCTTATTCCGCACTTCTTCCGCCCGGCAGAGCCGGGGACGCCCCAAGAAAACCGCCATAAGAAGGATCCGGACGAGATACACAGCCGTGCAGAACTGGAATCTTTGTTCGAAAGCGAATTGCGCGCGGCTTGACGTCGCTGGGGCAGATGCTTCTAGGCTAGGGGATGAATTTCGCGTCCCGCCTCACCCGCTGCCCCATCCCATACGAACAAGCGCGCGCGGCCGAGGCGCGTGCGTGCGTGCCCGGCCTTGCGCCCGATTTACTGGACATGATCGGTGGCGCGGCCGGGTGCAGCCCTTACCTCAAATCCCTGATCGAAAAAGAGGCCGACTGGCTGGAGCCCGCGCTAAGCGGCACGCCCGAGAATGCGGCAGAGGCCGTGTTCGCCGAGGCTGCCGCGGCAGAACGTGCGGATGTGCCAAAGGCGCTGCGCCGGGCCAAGCGCCGGATCGCTCTGTTGACGGCGCTGGCCGATCTGGGCGGCGTCTGGTCGCTGGAAGAGGTGACAGGAACGCTCAGCCGTCTGGCTGATCTTGCGGTGGACAAGGCAATCAAGGCCGCGCTTGCGCCCGATCTGATCCGGGGCAAGGTGCCGGGGCAGGGCGAGGCCGATCTGGACACCGCCGCCGGGATCGTCGCCATCGCCATGGGCAAGGGCGGCGCGTATGAACTGAACTATTCGTCCGATATCGACCTGATCATGCTTTTCGATCCCGACCGGTTCGAGGATCATACCGATGCGCAAGAGGCCCGCACGGTCTTTGTGCGCGCCACGCGCAAGATGGCCCAGACGCTGAGCGAGCAAACCGCCGACGGCTACGTGTTTCGCACCGATCTACGCCTGCGCCCTGACGCCGCCGTCACCCCGGTGTGCCTCTCGATGGATGCCGCCGAAAGCTATTACGAAAGCGTTGGGCGCACGTGGGAACGCGCCGCCTATATCAAGGCGCGCGCCGCTGCCGGGGATATCGCGGCGGGCGAGCGGTTCCTCGCGCGTCTGACCCCTTTTGTCTGGCGCAAGCACCTCGATTTTGCCGCCATCCAGGACGCCCACGACATGCGCCTGCGCATCCGTGAGCACAAAAGCCTCGGCGGCCCGATCCGGCTGGACGAGGGGCATAATATGAAACTGGGGCGCGGCGGAATTCGCGAGATCGAGTTCTTTACCCAGACCCGACAGCTGATTTCCGGCGGGCGCGATCACGATCTGCGTGTGCGCGGTACAGTGGATGGCCTGCACCGGCTGGCGCAAAAGGAGTGGATCCCCGCCGATGTCGCCGAAACCCTGGCCGATGATTATCGCGCTCACCGCGAGGTCGAGCACCGCTTGCAGATGATCGGCGACGCGCAGACCCATGATCTGCCGACCAGCGCGGCGGGCTTTGATCGACTGGCCGCCTTCATGGGCCGCAGCGCCGAGGACCTCAAGGAAGAGCTGCGCGAGCGCCTCACCCGCGTGCATGAGATCACGGAAGGTTTCTTCGCCCCGGACGGCCCGGTCCCGGCGCCCGATATCAGCGATGCGACGCGTGATACGCTGGAGAAATGGCAAAGCTATCCCGCCCTCCGCTCGGCCCGCGCGCGCGGGATTTTCGGGCGTATTGAGCCGGAAATCCTGCGCCGCCTGAACCGCGCTGCCCAGCCGCAAGAGGCGCTGGCGCAGTTCGATGCTTTCCTCGCGGGGCTTCCGGCGGGCGTGCAGATCTTCTCGCTGTTCGAGGCGAACCCGACGCTGATCGACCTGATCGTCGACATCGCCGCCACCTCGCCGCGCTTGTCGGTTTATCTGGGACGCAATGCGCAAGTCTTGGATGCGGTGATCGGTGGGACGTTCTTTGCCCCCTGGCCCGAGGTGCCGGACCTTGTGGCGCGACTGGCCGAGGATCTGGCCCGCGTACCCGACTATGAACGCAAACTCGACACGGCCCGCCGCTGGACCCGCGAATGGCATTTCCGCGTCGGCGTGCATCTTCTGCGCGGCCTTGTGACGGCGGATGAGGCGGGTCAGCAATATGCCGATCTGGCCGAGGCGGTGCTCGCCGCGCTTTACCCTGTTGTGATAGAGGAATTCGCCGAGAAACACGGCGATCCGCCCGGTCGCGGCGCTGCGATCCTTGCCATGGGATCGCTGGGCGCGGGGCGGCTGAACGCCGGGTCCGATCTCGACGTGATCGTGATCTACGACGCCTCCGGGGTCGATCAATCCGATGGCCGCCGACCCCTCGCCGCGCGCAGCTATTACGCGCGGCTGACCCAGGCGCTCGTGACCGCGCTGACCGCGCCAATGGCCGAAGGGCGGCTCTACGAGGTCGACATGCGCCTGCGCCCTTCGGGGCGGCAAGGCCCGGTCGCGACCAGCCTTGCGTCCTTCGAGACCTATCAGCGCAGCGAGGCCTGGACCTGGGAACATCTGGCCCTCACCCGCGCGCGCGCCGTCGCCGGAAACAAGGAACTCGGCGCCGAGGTCGAGGCGTTCCGCCGCGACCTGCTCTCCAGCCCGCGCGACGCAGACAAGATCTTGAAGGACGTCACAGAAATGCGCGCCCGCCTGGCCGAGGCAAAGCCGCTCAAGTCAGGATGGGAGGCAAAACCGGGTCTGGGCCGTCTTCAGGATATCGAGCTTCTGGCGCAAGCCCTTGCCCTACTGGCAGGAGACTCCGCATGCAAAGCACATGGCCAGATCGCTGCCGGGACCCGCCTCGGTATGCTGACGCAGGACGAGGCGCAGACGCTGACCGAAACCTATGACCTTCTCTGGCAGCTTCAGATGGCCTCGCGCCTTCTGGCTGACGGCCCGCTTGATCCGGACGCAATCGGCGAGGGTGGCAGCGCGCTTCTGTTGCGCCTGACCGGACAGCCCGAGACAGAGTGCGCGCTTGAGGATCTGAAGGCCCGCATCGCGCGCTTTGCAGAAAAAGCCGCCGAAATCATCGACGCGTGTCTCGACCGCAGGCCAAAGGCCCCCTAAATGACGTGAATGGGACGGAGCATTCCAATGACGCTGACGCAAATCGACCCCTCGGGCCTCATGCAGGACGCCTATCAGATCGAGGGCATTTCGGAACCCGAATGCCGCTCGATCTTTCTCGACTGGGCGATGAAACTGCCCACGGACGATCCGCAAGACGCGATCCGGCAGGTCCTGGCCGAATACGG